>CATWQA010000004.1 GCA_958352815.1 uncultured Eubacteriales bacterium | reverse complement strand
TATATTTCTATTCTACACCATTTGGAGGGTTTACACAATATCTGAAAAAGACTCTTTAAATCCGTTATTCTGACCTAACTACCTGTCTTCCACCATACAATATTCTTTACCTGAAATTCTGAATTCTTAAATATTTCAACACTTCAACCATATTATTGTAGTTTACGATTATATCCAATTTTTCATCAAACGATTCAGCACTCCTCCCATACCATTGATAGCAACCGTTGGTGGCAGAGTAACACCAAAAGATAAATATACAAAAATAACAGCAGAGAAATTTGTCCTAAGAATAATTAGCACAAATGTGGAGAAATTGTCAATATAAGGTTATAACATCTTAAATGGACATACTTTTAGACACAAATAGCATCTCACACACTTCTCTCCGTCTATCCGTGGATACTCGAAGCCCTCTTCATCCTCTGCCATTGATATGGCATCTTTCGGGCAGATAGCATAGCACGCCGTACAGCCACAGCATTCTTCTTTTCGTTTATACAATATCGGTAATTCCTTTTCTATATGCAGCATTATGATTCACCCGTTTTTCTATCATTGTTTATGGGAATATTTCACATATCATTTTTATCCTTATATTCAATCGGATAACTACTGTTTCGTACCGTTAATTCGAAACACAATTTGTAATCCGTAATAGACATTACCCCCCCCAATTCCGCATTTTATTAGAATTTTTTTTACACAGTACTTAAATCTCCTTTTCAAGGAAATGGGCTGTGGCATTCCGTATTTAACTTTCAACTCTTCAAAAGACATCTTGCTAAAATCGTCAAAAAATGTATCTCGCTGAATTGGTCTCATAGCAGATTGATATTCTGCTCTATTCCCTGCAACGCCATCTTCATAACTGACTTCCTTTGTTTTCACTTTATTTTCAATCCTGGAAAATAACCTTTTTCCCTTATCTGTTCGGAGCAAAACAAGGGATGTTCCTTTTCCATCAGTCATTTCCGGAGCTACTTTTTGAATTCCCCAAAAATCTGCGAGTGTGATATCCGATAGTTTAATCTCTTTCGCTTTACATTCATAACATGTTGGTCTAAGACAATAGTTTTGCAAAAACATCAACATAAACGGATCTTTGTCCTTGGAGATATATACTTCTTTATGCTGATCGTTAATTTGCTTAACACCAAAATCCATCCAACTGTAATCCTTGCATCGAAAGTTAACAGCTACGAGTTTTGCACCGCATCGTTCTTCCATATATGAGACATATACCCTCCAGAGAGCCGGAGACGGAACACCATGGCAAATAACATCGACGCAATACAGATTAGGATATTTTTCATTAACAAAACTTTTACCCTTACCAGCGCCAAGAAAACCAATTAGACCGTTAATCTGACATCCCGTACCTGTAAATAGTACTGACAAGCCTTTGTCTAAATCTTGCTTCACCAACCTAAAAGTCATGCCGATGTAAGCTTGCAGATATTTTGAGGTGCGAAGTCTGTCAATCCCTGTTTCGTCAGTAACCCTGATATATTCTGCACTTTTACAGTCTTTGGACATAGCAACACCGTATACAACTCCTCCATCTGACAGTATTTCCTTCGCAAACAACGAGAAAATGCCGCCAGAGGAGCTGGCAAGCCGCTCAGATTGATTTAGCGAATATGCTGCATAAACTAGAATAGACAAAACGACACCTACACCTCATAAAATACTATGTTCAATGAATAAAAACAATATATAATCAACTTCTCATCTCCGTTTAAGTTTTTTGCAGTTTGAGAAAATGAACTCCAATAACTTCCGTATATTCTATCGCATCTGCTTAGGCATCTATGATCAACAACTGCAATGCGAACTCCGTCTTTCGAGTTTCTGCTTAATCTCTTGGCGTCCTGAACAATAACACTTTCCCCACATATATCCAAAAGCATTTTTCGTCTGTTGGCAAATCAGTAAAATAAATTTCCGTTTATCGCAAGCAAGCCGAAACATATGACTCAGTAAGACTGTGCTTTGGCAGTTCCATTGTATCACGAACAGATTTCTTAACAAATAAATCATCAAAATGACAGTTCACGCCGCTCTCTCTTTTTAATAACTATTAATCTATTTCCACATATACAAGACATCACGAACGTAGACGCCGCTGCCCACATCCTATTGCAAAGCCCCATAGAATTCTACATATGATGTAGTGTAACCTCCGGTTAAATTATATTAGAAACATTATCTGGTTTATTGATATCCAGATATTTCTTCAAATAAGCCCAAGAGAATTCCTGCTTCTGTTTCCATCTTTTGCAACTAATATTAAGCTCTCCAATCTCATCTTCAATGCACTCATAAGTATTAATAAGTCTGTCGTTAAGATTAAAGAGTGAAAGGAGATCATAAATCCTACTGTTCATTGATCCTCTTACATTATTAGTAAATCTCTCTACTACATAAAATGGCTTGCCAAACAAAATAGAAAATACACAGGCATGGAATGAATCAGTAATTACAACTTTTGAATTATAAATCAGAGTCAAAAAATCATCCGGCGCCGCATCAATAATATTTTCATCAGCGTACATCAAATCATATGGTAATATTCTGGAAACTGCAGGCATGGCAACTAATTTCAGTTCATATATTTTAGCAATATGACGCGCAATATCCCTGTTGGAATTGTTATCACCTATCATATACGAAAAAGCATACTCTCTACATCCAAACGAATCATCTGTCTTTACGAGATTCGTCCAGAATGAGGAATCAAACAATAGCGTAGGATCAAGAACTGAAATAACTTCTTTCGAACTCATCTCCGCAATCGTAGGGACAGAACTTTCCTCTCGTACCGATATCCCATCCAGTTCCTCAATAAGCGGACGCATATATTCTTTTTCTTTCTCTGACAAACCGGAAACCCCTAAACTTGCTGCATAAGAGAACTTAATCTTCCCTGAAGTCACAAAATTTAGATAATAATTTGCGTCAAATGAACTTGGCCTCCAAATCTGGTCACTCCCACATATGAAACAATCATAATCCGAATTAGAAAACTGGATATTTGAGGAGTCATACAACCTTGATATGGTCATATATTTCTTAATAAATTCCTCAAAGTTCAAGCTCCTATCACTCAAAAGAGGTTTATATTTGTTCGCAATATACTTTTGGAATGGTACAGTTACAAGATTAATTAAATCTCCTTTGGATCGTAAGCTGGTAAGTTTGTGGATAATTCTCTCAGATACACCCATTGGCTTGTTTAGCAAGTCAATAGACTTTCTCTTGTAGTTTATCACATCACAATAGCATCCCAATTTTTTAACCGCTTCTTCAAGAGCGTATGCCTGCAGTATAGCTCCGGAATTTAGATTATTATTAAACAAAGTTATAATTCCCACTCTTTTACTCATGCTACACAACCCCTCTATAGTTATTCACAACGATGAAAGGAGATATAATCCTCTCCTGAATGATTTCTTTGACTATAAGGATATTTTTCATCATATTTTCTTGCTTCTTTCTATTTTATTTGCTTTGAATTTTGATATTGACCGACGCACCATGCAATCTTTCAACTGTAAGCCGATTTATACATATCAGGTCACTTTCAGAGTTATTCGATTTTATGGATCTTTCGATTTCAATATTGTAACCAAGCGCAGACATGTTTATATTACTTAACTCAACAAAGAATAACCTTTGAGTATAAGCGACAGTACTTACCCATAAATCGACATAGCATGTTCATGACACTCTTTTTGTGAAAAATAAGCATCTTCGCCTATCACAAAGCTTTCATCACTTTCGAGTTACGCTAATCCATAAGCGTAGTCTTAAAGATAATCAAATCATTACATAAATAGATATTACCATTTGACATCTATTTCAAGGCGGCATCATGTGACGGCTTGTCACAAAATGTCACAAAAGTTGCATTTTTCATAATCTTCTAATACTTCTTAGTTTTATATTCATTAATACCTCCCCAATTTCTATGTCAATATAATCCGCAAGATTACCTCTTCTCTGAAACACTTACATGTAATAATATGCACCGTCTCCAGTATTTTCAGCAAAACAAGTGCACCAATCCAAAACAGAACATCGCATTCTATACTATGAATATTTTTAAACACAAAATGTTCCACACGTTTCAGCTTGATTAAATCCATGATTCTTATATTATTCGCACCATTAAACTATTCAACACTACCTAAAAGAGCACTAAAACAAACTATGTATACATATCCTTTGCATAATGCTCAATAAACGCATCAAGCTTCAGATCATCACCAATATTTCTCTTTCCAAAAATCCCATGAACAGAACTCAAATATACTATTTTCCCTCTCTAAATTTCTTAAAGATTCCTGAGCAAACCGCCACTAACATTTTCCGATTTAGTACGATAAAGCCGATAATTCCAATCACGGCATTAACTATGTTACAAACTAATTTCTGTTGGTAGCATAAAACGCATGAAATGCTAATTAAAATAACGCATGCAGTAGCATGACCTTTCCTGTAATTTATTTTTGCATATCCCCTTCTGTTAATGTCAAACCCTCGGTATAAAGCCAGTATAAGATACGCAACAATCGTCGAAATTGAAGCTGCATATAAGCCAATCCATTTAATCAATGTAAAATTAATCACACAATTTACTACAGCGGCTATAATGGATGAAACTCCAACCTCCACTGTAGCTTTTTTTGCAATATATATACTACCAAAAAACGACGAGATACTCGAAAAGAAGACGCCTATATATATCAAAGGTATTTGATTGTATGATTCTTCATAAGAACCTCTAACAAGAATCGCAAACAATATCGGCGTAAACGAAATTAGGACAAGCATACAACCCACCAGAAAATCAAACAATGCACCAAATATTTCATTGTAGTATTTGCTTGAGTCGGCGTCCTTTTCACTAATTGAAGCAGATTCCTGCCATGCCATATTAAAAGTGCTATATGCCAACGAAAAGATATTCGGTATTTTTTGTGCCACAGCAAAAATACCATTCTTTTCTACACCAAGGAATAAGCGGATAATAAACTTATCTGCTGTCTGCACAACCCAAACCGACAGAGTATTTGGAATCATAGGCCATGAATAAACAAGCATCTCCTTGATGATCTTCCAATCGAACAGTTGAATCTGAATTTTTTTATGTTGTCCACATCCAAAAAACATATATAAAGTAGCAACCGCATAAGCTAAATCAAGGGATGTAAATAATCCGATAAAACCCCATTTTAGTCCTGAGATTAGAGCTATAACCAAGATCATATTCAGCCCAGAACTAATTATTGAGGCTATTGTATATCTTTTATTATCACCCAAACCACGCGCAATCTGACCGCATACACTGTATTCAATATTAAAAAAAAGATAAATTCCAATAAGGACTCTTATTAAAGGAGGTTGACTGATACAACATAATCCCAAAATTATGGAAGCTATCAATGCTGGAAATACAGAAAAGATAGCAGTATTAGAAATATATAATTCTTCCTTCTTTGTTCCCCTAACATCTATCAGAAATCTGAACACTGCCTGATGGATTTGTAGTACTACAACCACATCCAATATGTAAACCAATACGTTTATCAAATCATATGTGCCATACTCAGCAGTTGACAGCATCCCCGTATATATAGGTAACGTGATTAAGGCTGCCAATTGCGGAAAAATCTTCCCGAAACCTAAAACCACAGTATTCTTGATTAAATTTTTTTCTCTCTGCATTTATATAAGCCTTCCTTATGCAATATAGATATAATCATTGTTCGTCAGTTTTTTCCAGAATAAGGTACATATATTATTGCATTCACTATTATTAGGAGAATCCATGACATTCTTTTCATCATGGCCCAGCCCTGAATACAATAAAACGCAAAAACAGCAAATGCGGCAAGCGCAAACACCCAAATATACTTGCTTCCATCTTCTTTCCTAATAT
Source organism: uncultured Eubacteriales bacterium (assembly GCA_958352815.1). Classification (GTDB taxonomy): domain Bacteria; phylum Bacillota; class Clostridia; order Monoglobales; family Monoglobaceae; genus Monoglobus. Next base: position 103,793 of record CATWQA010000004.1, on the reverse strand, counting down.
TTAAAATGGACTTCCTGATTCCAATTATATACATCCTAACATACATAATAAATCCTACAATACCCATTTCACTACTCATTATCAAGTATGAATTATGTATTGGCATACCCCTAACAAAATCGCTGTCCAGCACGCTACTTGCAGTCGCTACCAGTGTTGCATACGCACTGTAATGGGCATCAATGTAATCAACATGCGAATTCAGTCCAACACCAACCAGAAAACTTTGCAGGTCACCGAAAGTAATACGAAAGCCCATAATCCAATGAACAAAACGTGCAATAAACATGTCGCTTAAACTGTTTTTTACAAACATATCCTGATATACATCGCTTTTCAAAAACCATGCGACAAAAATAACTGTCACAACTACAATCGCAGATATAACAAAAAAGTTTCTACGGTACTTCCTTATAAGAATAAAAAAACCAACTAAGCATGAAACCACTAACATAGTTCTCGCCCCAGATAAAAATATATCAACGAAGGCAATAATTGCATACACCGCATATTTCTTTTCTTTCTTAAAAAGATATACAGAAATAAAATATACAAATAAAATTGCTATGTATAAGCTGAAGTCCCCCGGGTGACCCGCAGAACCTGTCATTCTCGAAAATCCATTTCTTACACTGTTTGAATAATTTGAGATATATGGAACCAATATTCCAAAAAACACATACAGCCAACCAATAGCTGTCTGAATAATCAGACTTGCCCTAAAGCCACGATCCACAGCAGTAATTACATCTTCCTTTGACATGAAGTTGTAAACAGCACAGAACAATATCAAATACGTTATGTATTCAAAAAATGCAACAATATAATTACATATACTGCCTTCATTAAACAGGAGAAAAATTCCGCTAAATATTGCGAATAAGCAATGCTGACAAAAGGGGGTTCTGATACTCCGCATCTTTTTATAAGGCTTACTGAGATTAAAAAAAACAAGTAATAATGTTAGAACCAAAGGTACACCGATCGATATAGCACTTCCATATGGTCTGGAGATTCCATCTTCAAATGAAATTACGGGTAAGGATTTCGACCAAATACAAGTGATATTTATAAGCGACAAAATTATACTATTCAGACGAAGTCTCATAGCTCTATACATGTTTTCACCTCTACCAAAGCACTTCTAATCAATCACACAACACTCAATGATTAATCAGGTTCATATATATTTCCTCATACATATCTGCAATTTTCTTGTCACTGTGAACTTTCTTTACATATTCGTAAGCAGCTTCACCTTTACTTCTAATCAATTTATTGTCACGTTCAAAGTCGCCACACGCTCTTTCTATTGCCTCTTTCAATTGAAACGGATGTTCTTCTTCGGAAACATAATCATAGTCATAAACGAAATCTTTGTCGGTTAAAGCACTTATTGTTCCAATATTCGGACAAATAACAGTTTTTCTCAGCGAAAAGCTTAAATATACCGCCCCAGAATTTAGCGAACTTTCTTTATGATATGGAAGTATCACGATATCGCAAGTATTATAATAGCACGGCACCTCCTCATCGGGAATATATCTGAAATCGTAATGAATATTCGTTGCAGTACCGATACGCTTTATCAAATCATCTTCGTACTCCTGTGAACACGGATTCCCTGCAATAATTAATTTGATTCTGGAGTTATTGATACCTTTAAAAGTATCAATCAGCAATTCGATATTTTTGTAGGGAGAGACAAATCCTAAAAACAAAAATACCATATCCTCATCCGTAATACCAAACTTTTCCCTGTAATGAACCAGTTTTGTAGTCGGATAATTATATATATAATTGGGATGAAGAACATGTCTCAATTTCACTACACAGTTGGGCGCAATTTTATTTACCACCTCCACGGTCTCCGGACACATTCCTAGAATGATATCAGATTTTTTGGCAAGCACACTCATCATTTTTAATGACAAGTCATCAGAGTTGGCATCGTGCGGTTGCTTATTATGCAACGTATATATGACTTTCTTTCCACATAATTTTAATGCTGCCAAAAGTGCACATTTAAAATAATATTCCTTTTTTGTGTCAACTTTTTCAAACCAGTTAAAATTAAACACTTTGCATTTCACAAACAAAGCAGGATTTGCCATGACCTTTTTTATAGGCAAAGTTTCCATACCTCTTTCATTCAGAAGTCTTCTTACATTCAATGCATAAGGATTATTAACTACAAAAGGGACATAACATGTAATCATTTTTTCAACTCCCCCTCCACTGCCCTCTCCGCAATTTTTTTATAAGAGAACATCTCCATCCCCTTACTCTCAGCTACGGACTTCATCATCTCATACTTTGTAGGGTTATCAACTATCTCCATAATCTTTTCGTATATCTCATCCACACTGTCCTTATACAGAAATTCCACATTTCCACCCAAATCAACATGAGTAGTACCTTCCCAATGTTTGACAATCATCGGCTTACCCTGCCCGCAGACCTGCTCCCAAAACACAGAGTGCCTACCGGGGAACACAACCAGATCTGATGCTGCCACATACGAATAAGTAACATCAGTTTCAAGCCATCCGACATATATTATTTTCCCTTCAGTACACCTTTTTTCAAATTCTTCCTTCAAATCATCTGTTACCGAACCAAACAAAAGCAGCTTAATTTTTGGATCATCAATCTTCGCAACCGCATCCATAAGCATAAGAGTCTGCTTTTTCCATGGATCAATTTTCCCACCTGTCACGATTAGAAAATCATCATCGCCAATACCAAGTGTATAACGAAGGTTAGTGCGTATATCCGGACAGGATGCCTCCTCAACCATGTCATCATCTGCCCCCATAACTAAAAGCTCACATTTTGAAGGAGGAAGTTTATACACATTTTTCAGCCATTCAACTCTTGCAGGTAAAACACCATAGAATTTAGATGTATATGGCTCAATAATATGAGCCATGTGCTTCCACACAATACCTTGAAGAATATATTTTGATAAAAATTTCCGTCCACTATTCGAGAAATCTGCATGGTTATCAACATATATTCTTATGTTTTTGTTACGAACATATTTCACAATCTCTTTCATTTCAAGAAATTGCGGTCCGTGTATAAACATAATATCAGGTTGTTCTTTTTCTAACTCAGAAGTCAATCCATCAAAATGTTTGAATTTTTGCTCGTAAGTTTCCCCTAAACGATTCGGCAAACGAATCATAAATACGCCATCACCATTCCAATAATGACTTTTTTCGAATCTAGTTATGTGTCCATCTTTATTATATATCCATCTTGATGTAATAAACGAAACATCATATCCCATTTTCTTATGATACTTAGATAAAAGATTATCTTGATATGAAAAGCCATCAGTAACCGCTCCGCATAAGCAAATATGTACTATTTTCACTATTCCACCTCGTTAATCCATTCTCTATAACCCTTTTTGCTTTTTTGTAATTTTTACCATTATATCAAACATATTCATTGCAATTTTAGAAAAAACATAAAAGCACGGGTTTATAATGCGCATATCAATCTTGTATAAAGCTGCAGCAATCCAGTGCGTATTTTGTTCCTTCAAACATCTTCCTTTCGTAGAAATAAGCAATCGAAGACCATTAATACTAAACCATTTATGATTGTATATTTTCGTCTCTGGTATGTATTCCCTATAAGCCGCAAAATTATCTACAAACGGAATAGTTAGGTACCTATCCATTTCTTCTTTTGTTGGATTATATATAAAACGCTTATACTGGTGTCTAAACTTTTTGTAGTAGAAATTCTCATCCAAGTAAGCATCGTTGATAAGTGTGGATATTTTCTTAAATTCCTCTATTATTGTAGCTTGTAAAGGCGATATAATCTCTCTATAACAAATAAGCTCCTTTTCATTATCATGAAATACTGGTCTGACTTCTGTTCCAACTAATTTGTAACTATCAACTCCACAATGTGAAGCTAATGATAGCATTTCAATAACAGCTGAGTTATATGTCAAAATGTCCTTTTTATCAGATGCTAATGTATCAAAGATAATTCCTTTCTTTTTGTTATTCTTACATATACTCTCTTTTTCTGCATAAGAGATCATATAATATCCAAAAATAGATATATTTCCCTTAAATGCTCTAAAAATATTATTTTGACTAGTCCCACTATATCCTACATCAACGAGAAATAATCCATTCTCTCTATAATTTATTTTCATATCGTCTAGATATTTCTCAAGCAAATTTCTCTGTATATATGCTTTTTTTAAGCATTCATCTACAAATTTACTATTATTAAGTAGATATTCAAACTCTCTACTGTTCTGAAAATTTTCGACTTCTATATCTAAATCAAAATCAGCCAACGAATCCAAAACATGTTTATTAGAGTCCAAACCAAGATTTTTTAAAAAAGTGCGTAGGCTCATTGCAGGATAGTTTTTGAATATTTCTCTAAAAGCCTCTTTGTCAACAACATGAATCGAAGGAATTATTGTTGCCTTTCTTGAAACATAGAAATAATGCGTCCTAATACGCTCTTTCTCTGAAGCTACAATTATCTGGTATTCATCAAAAAGTTTTTTAAATAATTCCCCCTCCCTTGACATGAACAACACATCAGAGCATCCATCGTTTATAAGTTCTTTATACAAACGACTGATAAAAATATACATTAAGAATGAAACATGTGAGAATGGCAAAGTCCTCATGCGAACCTTCTCAGATCTCATGTACTCTCCATACTCTTCTTTAGACATTTGTAACGTCTTCTCAAATCTGTCATAGTATTCTTTGCGTTCGCTGTTTTCAACATAAATCGCTCTTAATCCTGCTTTCAATGCTTGGTCATAATCACTACTTTTAGTATCACCTACCATCAGTATTTTACCTGGCTCAATTTTCATTCTCTGGACAACCACATCATATAAGCGCGATGTTCTCTTTTGAAGTAAGTAATCAGATGAAACAAATACTAAATCGATTTCTACACCCTTTGAATGAAGAATCTGTTTTAATATATTTCCAGGTAAATAGTAATCAGAAATACAAATCACCTGTTTTTCTACTTTTATCCTTTCGATTGTCTTTTTGACTTCATCAGGAATATAAGAAACCTGCTTTTCGGCGTTTAACTCAAATTCAACACAAATACTATAGAACACATTATTATCCATGTTCAACATTAGTTTTCTTTTGAGCAGATTACTCATCTGCTTATATCTGTATTCTCTATCATTTCCATAGATGATATTTTTTAGCTTCGCAAGTCTTCCACATTCAAATTTCAATTTCACTAGTTCATCAACTGTCAGTTTCAAACCTAGCTTTTCTATTAGTGATTTTGCCCATATTCTATGCACATGCATGGGGGATACTTTCCTATAAAGAATTGTATCAAATACATCAAATGCAACAACTTCACTTTCTTCAAATATTGCACTGTATTTTACTAAATCATCATATCTCACCATATCAAACAGCTCCCATCCAAAGCATAGATTTGTATTTGATACAATAAGATAATCCAGCATTTATTACGGTATTTACTAAGGTTGGTAATCCCCCCGAAAATATTCTCAATTTTTTAATATACATATTCGCTCGGAACCTCTCTTTTATTTGTTTAAAGGCATAGGATATTATTTCAAAGTCAGATGCACAACTGCCACTCAACACACCATAGGCTCGTTCCACCCCCATCAATCAAAAAAACATTCACGCCGCCTCTCACCACATCCGGTATTCCGGCATGATCTGTGGTCAAAATAATCATTCCGTTACCCATCGCCTCCAATATACTGATTGGCTGACCCTCATTTGGATAACGTGTAAGCAAGACAAAGATGTCACATTTTTTCAGCAATGCTCGCTTTTCATCACCGCTCACAATACCATGATATGTAACATATTCATTAAGCTGATGTTCTTCTATATAATCAAAGAAAAAACGTCTCTCGCTATCCTCAAAAAACTTTCCTGCAAAATCAAAATGAAAGCTTCTCTCTTCTCCGGCTTCTACTCGCTCCTTTTCAAGTTTTGCCATTTTCAGCACTTCAGGATAACCCTTGGAACGAATAAAATTGCTTAAGTAGAGCACGTGTTTAATGTGCCTCTTATCAAGTGAAGAAATCTTTTCTTCAAATTCCTCATCACTCATGAGGTACTCATCGTCCACACAGTTCGGCACAACAAATATTTTTCTCTCATCAACCATTCCTTGAAAAATCGGTTTTAAAGATTCGCCTAAAACAATTGCACCATTGACACGATTAATCGCTTTGTAATTCATCTTCCTCTGCCACCGTGGCAGTTCGTTGTCCACAAGCTGACGATAATATCCTCCATGAAGATGAATTAAACACTTCTTATGCTGCATACGAAGCAACTTAAAGATAATCAAATCACGAAGATTTCCGCCTTTAGTCTGGCTAATCGTAAAGTAGAACAATTCGGCCTCACTTCTACGAATAAGAACTAAATTTTTTAGAAAATTTTTGTTATTTGTAATATCAACCTTTTCAAAATCAAACTCATTACTGAGTTCCGAATTGTAAAGCGTCTCAACAGCCTTTGACAATCCATGCATCGGAGGCGGAAATTGCGCTATAAAGCATATTTTCTTTTTGCTCATCCTACCTCACAACCTCCTGATTACCCTCGCAGGGTTCCCTGCTATCACAGAGTTATCTTCAAACTTTCCGCTGACTACAGCTCCGGCTCCGACTACGCAACCGTCACCAAGAACAGAGCCCTTCAAAATAATGCTATTACAGCCAATAAAACAGTTTTTACCGATATGTATTTCCCTGCTCGGCACCAGCTCACTATCTCCTCCATGTGTGTCCTGAAGCAGCTTCAGTCTATCCTCTGCGTCAACGGGATGAAAGTCATTATCCAGTATCTTGCAGTTGCCGCCAATACAGGTGTTATCGCCTATATAAATGCCTTTTCGCGCATAGATTGTCGCTCCCGAAATGCCAACATTGTCGCCAATTTCAATAACTGCTCCGGGGGCTCGGGTAACAATAATAGTGCGGCTGTAAAGACCTACAAGATTTGAGAGAAAGCTGCTCTTAACCGTAACATTATTGCCAATCTTAAGCTTAGCTCCGCCTTTATTAAAAATAACCGGAACGCCTTTCAGCAACAAGTTTTTTCCGTATTCAACCCTTGTTGCTTTCATCATTATCTTGAACAAATTACTGTTCATAATGCTCTCCCGTCAACACCCTAAAATTTCCTGTCCGTACTTCTTTACCGAGTTCTCTCTAGTCAAATTCCTCATTAAATTTTCATGACTGCGTCGTCCCATAGCTTCAACTTCTTTGCTGCCGGCATGCTCCACGAACCACTGGATATGTCTTAACATATGCTCAAAGTCTCCCGGTTCGGAACAATATCCGCCACAGGTTTCCTCAATCAAACAGCGGATTTCCGAGCCTTCCTCCAGCACTCCGATAATCGGTTTACCGGCTGCCGCCAGTCCATAGTACTTACTCGGGCAGCTCACTCCCTTAATGCCTTTGGCGTTCACACACCAGTGAACATCACCTGCATTTAAACTATAATTCAAATCCTCTTTATCTTGATACGGAATAAACACGACATTGCTCATCTTATGTTCCCTTGTATAAAGAACCAGCTTATCAAGCACTGAGCCTGCCCCAACAAATGCAAACACAACCTCTCTGCCATCCGCCGCTTTCAAGCCGGGCTTAAACTCACCTATCACCTTGATTATGTTTTCCAGGTCATAATACAATCCTATATTTCCGGAATACATAAAAACGAACTTTTCGTCTAATCCGTACTTCTTCTTAAACGCCACAACCTTCTCATGGTCAGCGGGCAGGGGATAGATTTCCTTCTCATCAATCCAGTTATTAATCATCACAACGTTTGGCGGGTTCTTTTTAAACCTATTCTTTGCAGTTTCAACCAGATCCCTTCCAACCGTAATCACAAGGTCGCTTCTCTTACAGCTGAACTTGTCCAGCGCCATCATCAGTTTAAGAATTGCCTTATTCTTGCTATATCCCACAGCCATTATTTGCTCCGGGTTAAAATCCTGAATATTGTATATATACTTAGCGTGCTTTATCCACTTACCCCAGACGCCCAGCAAACCGCCCAGAATTGGGGGCTGCGAGATTGAGAACACATAGTCCTGCTTCCCCACTTTAAAAGTTGCCGCCATTGCGCCGAAAAAGTATCCCAAAATATTCTTCACGCGGCTGACCTTATCAGTCTTGCTAAACTCAGGTACCCTAATTCTCAGAACATTTATTCCGTTAATATTTTCAAAGTAGTATTTCCGTGTTTTATACTTATCCTCAATAGTTCCGAGATAGCTGGGCACTACGCAAATCACAGTAATATCAAAAGTATCCGACATTCCCTCGGCCAGCTCCCTGAGTATCTGACCCGTGGAAGCTGTGTCGGGTACATAGTAATGTGCATATATCAAAAGTTTTTTCTTTTACTTTTCTTCAGTCATTGTAAAACTCCATTTCCTTAATCACGTCTGAATAAATCCCGTGTATATACTTTGTCTTTCACGTTATCCAAGCAGCTATCATATCTATTGGCGATAATCGCCTGAGACATTTCTTTAAACTTCTCAAGGTCGTTTACCACCAAGCTGCCGAAGAACGTTTCTCCGTCCTCTAGGGTCGGCTCATAGATTATCACCGTGGCTCCCTTTGCCTTAATACGTTTCATAACTCCCTGGATTGAGCTCTGGCGAAAATTATCGCTGTTACTCTTCATGGTCAGGCGATACACTCCGATCACCGTTGGCTTTTCCTTACTCTTGTTATAGCGGTTATCCTCATAATAGCCATAGTAGCCCGCCTTTTTCAGCACCCTGTCGGCTATAAAGTCTTTCCTGGTTCTGTTACTCTCAACTATCGCTTCAATCAAGTTTTCCGGTATATCTGCATAGTTTGCCAGCAGCTGCTTCGTGTCCTTAGGCAGACAATAGCCGCCGTAACCAAAGGACGGATTATTATAGTGTGTTCCTATTCTCGGATCCAAGCACACTCCCTCTATTATCTGCTGCGTATTTAAGCCCTTCATCTCCGCATAGGTATCAAGCTCATTAAAATACGAAACTCTCAGCGCAAGATATGTATTGGCAAACAGCTTTACCGCTTCCGCTTCCGTAAAGCCCATAAACAGCGTATCTATATTCTCCTTCTCTGCTCCCTCGCAGAGCAGCTCCGCAAAGGTATGCGCCGCTTCAACCAGGCTCTCGTCCTCCGCATCCGTGCCCACTATAATGCGGCTGGGATAAAGATTATCATACAGCGCCTTGGATTCTCTGAGAAACTCGGGACTGAATATTATCTTATCCGAGCCGAATTTCTTTCTCACCGACACCGTATATCCTACGGGAACAGTGGACTTTATTACCATAACCGCAGTGGGGTTATACTCTGTTACCAGCTTGATCACAGCCTCAACTGCCGAAGTATCAAAGCGCTGAGTTGAGCTGTCATAATTAGTCGGCGCCGCTATTACAACAAAGTCCGCATCGCTGTACGCCGCTTTTGCGTCCAGGGTCGCGGTTAAGTCCAGCTTTCGCACACCGATTTTGTCTTCATTCAAAAATTTTTCTATGTATTCATCCTGAATAGGAGAAATTCGATTGTTAATCATCTCAACCTTTTCGGGAACAATGTCAACGGCCGTGACCTTGTTATGCTGCGCCAAAAGAGTTGCAATCGACAGCCCCACATATCCTGTGCCGGCTACCGCAATCTTAAATTTCTTATTCATGGCTTTCTCCGTTTCTTATTTTTACTGCTTAAACTATTGTTTTGTAGGGTACACATTTGTATTTCCTTTGAAAACAAAAAAGCCGAGCAGCAAAATTGCTCAGCTTTTTATAGTGATAGTAATATTTATTCTTTTTCTAAATCATTTTGAGGCAGGGCGATGGCTTGATGTCGTTTTGTTACACATTCAACTTTTCCGTTTTCACAGCATTTACGGTAGCCCATATAAGCCCGCGGCCTTCGTTTAACATAGCTTGCGGAGAGCTCTGCCCCGAACACCGTCTTAAAGGTGATTACATCGTCATGAATAACCCCGCTCTCAACAAATGCCATATATACACGCGGCTCAAAGATCAAAAAATCCGGGGCTTTGGCTATACGCTCCGATTTAGCTGCAAACCGACCGCTGTTTATACCGCATTTTCTTTTTCCGGTCGAGACCCCGTCAATTGTCACCAAATCTGTGCCCATTCTGTCTATTGTGTTTACGTTCAGCCTCATTCCCGCAGGGTTGGTATCGGGCAAATCCTCCAAACAGCCGATAAACAGCTCAAAATTTTTTCTCAGGGAAGTAATTCTCCTGTTGCGATATTCCAGCTCTTTTAGCCTTATCTGCTTCTCTTTAATAGCTCTCTCCAAATCCATCAAGTCTGAATCCCATGCATCCGCTTCACGTTCCTCATAGAAACCCTCATGCTCCGGAACGGCAAAATAGCATTGTACGTCTTGACTGCTTGCACGGTTTTCGATTATTTCCAGACGTTTTTCTGATAAAAATTCGATTTCTTCCTTTATAATCTTGCTCTGTTCAAAGGAATACAAATATTTTGTATTCCGTTTCAACTCTCTTTTCAAAACATCCGCGAACCTCTTCACAATTTCAGAGTTATTCCCATTCCTCTCATAATCTCTCTTTAGTCTATACAGCAACTCCATAAAGCACTGCTGAACGGTAACTTCGTAAATTATTCCGTTGTGCTCTTCCTTTCCTGCTTCAACGCCCTTCATTCTGCTTTCGCATTTTCCCACGACATAACTGTAGTAAAACTCCGTATTCTTCTCCACTGCCTTGGCGCGATAAACGGTTTCAATAAACCTCCCTCCGCAGTCCCCGCACCTTAGATTTTCAAAGACCGAAAAGGTACACTCTTGCTTTTCGGAATACTTTTTACGGCTGTCTGTCCGTTTTTTCCTAAGCTCCAGTCTGCGGCGCGCCCGCTCCCAGGTGTTTCTGTCAATAATCCCGGGGTGGTGGTTGGTTATGTAAATTTTAGGCGCCTGACCTGTATTAACAACCGATTTGTGTGTCAAATAGTTTTCGGTAACATATTTCTGCATTTCGCAGTCTCCCACATATTTTTCATTTCTGAGAATATACAGAACGGCGTCCGCCCTCCACATACCGCCCTTTCCCGTCAGAACATTATTTTCATTTAACATGTCAGCGATTTTTGTTGCAGACTTGCCTCCAACATAATTATCAAATATGAAACGTATAATTTCCGCCTGTTCCTCCTCAATCACCCAATCGCGGTTTAATCCCTTTTTGTATCCCAAAATTCTGTCCGGGCTGAGATGGGCTACTCCGTTTTCAAAGTTTTTTCTTATGCTCCACTTGATATTGTCGGAAATAGAGCGGCTTTCCTCCTGTGCCAGCGCCGATAGGATTGTTAAAATCAGCTCACCCTTGGCGTCTAAGGTATCAATATTTTCCTTTTCAAAGAACACTCCCACCGGCGGCTCCATTCCCCTAAGCCGCCTTACACAGCTCAGGGTATCAACCGTGTTGCGGGCAAACCTGGAGATTGACTTCGTCACAATATAGTCCATTCCGCCGCTTAAGGCGGCGTCCATCATCCTCATAAATTCTTTTCTTCCTTTTGTTGAAGTTCCGGAAATACCCTCATCTGCAAAAATCCCTGCCAGCGTCCAATTGTCGCGGCGGGATATAAACTCCTCATAATAGGCTTTCTGCTTGGTATACGAGGTCTGCTGGCTTTGGTCGCCTGTTGAAACCCTGCAATACGCCGCCACACGCAGCTTGTTCTTACTTTTCAGGCGACCTCCCGTATCTGTAAGTTTTTCCGCTGCGGGAATTAGCAAAACATCCGCCTCATATTCACTTCTGTAATATGCCATAATTCTCTCCTTACTGTACATACTGCTTTTTTAATCCGATACCCTCATCCACATTGCTCAAAAGCTCCCCGTCTGTTTCGGAATTGTCGTACCATCTGACCTTGAATTTCAGTGGACTGTATACCGTAATTCCGTAAACAAATTTCTTTACCTCCTCCGACCTGAAGCACCTGAGAAATTCAGAAATTCTTTCTTTTTCTTCATGAAAACCGCACCCGCCGTTTTGCCATTTGATTTTTCCTTTTAGAATATCCGCAGTGACCGCCTCGTCCCTAAAATTTCCTTCATACAGGGAAAACCTTTTGACAGCCGCCGCTTGAAGCATTCGTATGATCTGCTCCTCATACACCCGTTCCGCACAGCAGCTTTTTATTCCGTGATACCCGGTGGAGCTGGGGCAAAACCAAATGGGGCGTTTGGGGTTGCGTACGTTTAAGACCCTGCCGCAATTGCCGCACATCAGCAGTTTTGTAAACGGTCTTGTTACATGGGGTCGGCTTACTCCCCGACTTAGATTGCTGTTTCGGCGTGCTTGCGCCGCCTCGAAAACTTCCCGCTCTATAATAGCAGGATGATGATTTTTCACGAGGTACTTGGGGAGCTGTCCGCTGTTTTTCACGCTGCGGTGAGTAAGGTAACTTTCCACAAAGGTTTTCTGCACCAGAACGTCTCCCGTATATCGCTGCTGCTCTATAATATCTCCTATTTTAGCGCCTGTCCATCCCCTTGTTTTCCGTAATACTCCCGACAGCTTCGCCTCTCTTTCAAGCACGTGCGCACCCTGAACGGACAGCTTGGGCGCGGGAATACCCTCGCGGTTAAGTCTGCTTGCAATGGCGCTCATGCCGCTTCCCTGAACATATTCTTCAAATATGCGGGCTACAATCTCCGCCTCCTCTGTATTTTTCTCAAGCTGCCTTAAACGGTAACCTCCCGATATTGTTTTATATTCATCCTCCCCTTTTTTAAAGCGATAGCCGTAAATCTCAATATTGGGAACCTCCCCTTTGGGAAATCTCATTTTGTTACCCTGTCTGATATTCTCTGAGGTTGAACGGCTTTCCTCCTGAGCAATTGCCCCCAGCATTGTTAAAACAAATTCGTTAGCGGGATCCGCCGTGTCCAAATTTTCCTTTTCAAAGAAAATGCTGACATTTTTATTTTGCAAAAAATTAATTGCAGTTAAAAAGTCAGCTGTGTTCCTGGCAAATCTGGATACGGACTTGCATACAATTCGGTCAATTTTCCCCTCCTCACAATGGCGAAGCAGCAAGTTAAAGCCTCTGCGATGAACATGTTCCGTACCTGTGGCCGCATAATCCGAATACACCCCTGCCGAAATCCAATCGGGATTGCTGTTTAGCAAATTGGCAAAATACTTATTCTGAAGCTCATATGAGTCCTCCTGATTATCGTTATCCGATGAAACCCTTACGTATGCTGCCACACGCAAGGGTCGGGAAAAACAATCCATTTTCTATTCCTCCTTTGTATATTTTCTCATATTTTATACCACAAACCAAAAGCGGTTTCAACTCCGAACATTTATGCAAGGGCATTATGCTGCAAGCAAGGCTATGAATTTTTTAAGAAATTTAACAAAAACTCGAAAAGAATTATTGCATTTTCGTGGTGTATATGTTATATTATGTTATATAAGACTTACATAAGGAGTGTTTGAAATGAGATATGTTATCGGTGTTGATATAGGCACCAGCGGTACAAAAACCGTTTTGTTTGACGAGAAAGGAAACGCTGTTGCCAGCTACCTTGTTGAATATCCTCTGTATCAGCCTAAAATCGGCTGGGCTGAGCAGGATCCCGAGGACTGGTGGAACGCTACCCATACCAGCATTAAAGCTGTTATCGAGAAGTCGGGAGTCAGCCCTGAGGACATTAAGGGCGTTGGTCTTTCCGGTCAGATGCACGGTCTTGTTATGCTGGACAAGGACGGCAATGTTTTGAGAAAGTCCATAATCTGGTGCGACCAGAGGACAACTGCTGAGGCGGACGAGCTTACTGGGAAAATCGGACGTGACCGCCTTATTGAAATTACGGGTAATCCTGCTATCACGGGATTTACCGCGGCAAAGATTTTATGGGTTCAGAAAAATGAGCCTGAGCTTTACGCCAAAACGGCAAAGATACTCTTGCCTAAGGACTACATAAGATACAAGCTCACCGGCGAATACGCAACCGAGGTTTCCGACGCCAGCGGTATGCAGCTTATGGACATCAAGGAGCGTTGCTGGTCTGATGAAATTCTGGAAAAGCTCAACATAGACAAGAGCCTTTTGGGCAAGATGTACGAGTCATGCCAGGTTACGGGCGCGGTGCACAGTGAAGCCGCAAAGCTCAGCGGTCTTGCCGAGGGCACAATCGTTGTGGGCGGAGCCGGAGACCAGGCGGCAGGCGCTGTCGGAAACGGAATAGTTAAGTCCGGAATAATTTCTTCCACTATCGGCACCTCAGGCGTTGTTTTTGCTCACATGGACGACCTGCAGATTGATAAGGGCGGCAGAATTCACACCCTCTGCCACGCTGTTCCCGGGAAGTGGCACGTTATGGGCTGCACACAGGGCGCAGGTCTTTCCCTTAAATGGTACAGAGACAACTTCTGCCATGCGGAGATGGACGCAGCCGACGGTATGGGCGTTGACCCCTACTATCTTATGGATCAGCAAGCGGCCAAGATTACTCCGGGCTGCGAGGGTCTTATCTATCTGCCCTATATGATGGGTGAGAGAAGTCCTATTAACGATCCTCACGCAAAGGGTGTTTTCTTCGGTCTGTCCGCAAAACACACCAAGTACGACATGCTCCGTGCCGTTATGGAGGGCGTTGCATACAGCCTTTATGACTGCCTTGACATTATTAAGGAAATGGGAATTGACACATCGGAGGTTCGCGCTTCAGGCGGCGGCGGCAAGAGCAAGCTCTGGAGACAGATGCAGGCGGACATTTTTGACTGCGACATTAACACGATTAATGTTTCAGAGGGTCCCGCTCTGGGCGTTGCGCTTTTGGCGGCAGTTGGCGCAGGAATTTATAACAGCGTTCCCGAAGCCTGCGAGGCAACCATCAGTGTTAAAGATACAATGAAGCCCATCCAAGACAATGTTGACACCTATAAGAAATACTTCCCTGTTTACAGGGGAATTTATCAGGGCTTAAAATCCCAATTTGAGACTGTTGCAAAGATAGCAGAGTAAAAATCACCCCCGAGGAATTTGTCCCTCGGGGGTTTGAACTTTTTAAACAATATTTTTATTCGCCCGTTTGGCGAAACGGGACATGCAATCACGGCAAAGCATCGAGATCATAACTTTTCACTGCTGATAAAATAAAGTTTATTTTGATATTATAATGATGTTATGGGATACTTATCCCGTATAATTTATATTCTCACATTAGTGATCCTGTCGCCCGCCCCGTTGCGCTCCGTCGGCAAAAACTTAGGTTTATTATTGACATTGCATACTTTGTGCAAATCGGAACAATGTGAGCCGTCCCACTTCAAAAAAGTGGGGTCACACCCGACCTCCCCAAGCGCCGGGGCAGGCAGGGCTCCCGAAAAATCGAAGATTTTTTGGGAAAGAGGAACACATGCCTGTAAAAGCGGAGACTTGCCGAATAGGCAAGTTGACCGTTAAAGGCATAGTGCAACGAGGGGCGTAGCCCCAAACCCCAACAAAATTTTGATAAAGGCTTTGGCGACATTGCCGCCGCGGCTTGGCATGGCGGAATATGGGCTCGGCATTGGTTTTAAAGGCAAAGCCTTTATCAAAATTATAGGGTAACGCAATTATATACAAAGGGATTTGAGGTGTAGCCCCAAATCCCGATACTTAATTTCTATCTAAAAGAATATCCGCCTTTTATCATTACTATCACATCACTTGTGGCGGAGAAGCCTCTGCCGTCGTCCCTGGGGACTATAAGCAGGTGATTTGCGGGCAGAGCAGATCCGTCGCCCAGGTCATAGCCCACAGTGGTATCCGCAAGGCCGCCCTGGTCGGAACCTATTACCGTTCCGCTTCCCTTTCTCAATATAAATTCAGCTCCCGCGTCAAACACCACCGTCTGACCGGAGTTTACGTTTACAACCGAAAATTTCTCGGAATAAGAGTCTGAGCTTCCGCCGGACATTTTCTGCTCAACATATGCCTTGAGCTGGGGAACCACAACGTCCACAATATAGCTCTTTGTTACCACAGGGTCGTCTGTATCTCCCGGCTCTGCAAGGACTATAGTACCGCCGATTACCGCAAGTATGGCGACTGCTGCAATCAACGCCTTTATCAATCTGCTTTTCACTTTATACCACCTCTTTTGTAATTTTAACTTAATCATCAAGACCGAAGCTGATGCTTATTGCCTTATTGACCCGCGTCATAAGGCTGTCGTCCAGATGACCGATTTTCTCTTTCAACCGTTTTTTATCAATCGTTCTGATTTGCTCCGCCAGCACCACCGAATCCTTAGACAGCCCGTATCCCCCTGCGTCCAGTTCAATATGGGTAGGCATTTTTGCCTTGTTCATCTGAGAAGTTATGGCGGTGGCTATAACCGTCGGACTATACTTATTTCCCACGTCGTTCTGGATTATCAGCACCGGGCGAACGCCGCCCTGCTCCGAGCCGACTACGGGACTTAAATCTGCATAATATATATCTCCTCTTTTTACTACCAACTTCATTCACGCTCCGCAAGTAAAATTCCCGTTTTTATCTTTGGTAATATTTTATGCAGCCGACCTGTTTTTGTTCTGCTGCAGCCGGACAACTTGCGGTAATGAACGGCTGCTTATGTACAGATTAGCTTTTCACAGGATTATCAAGGAGGTAGTTATGCACGTCTGCAATCTTGCCGTCCTTTAAATAAACCCTGGGCACTCTTTTACCAACGACACAAAGGATTTCATAATTTATTGTCCCCATAATGTCGGCAATATCCTCAATAGGTATCTCGACCCCGTCAGAGCTTTTGCCGAACAATATGGCTTCATCACCGATATTGATATTATTGACATTAGTGACGTCAATCATACATTGATCCATGCAAATATTTCCGATTTGCCTGCACTTTTTTCCGCCCGCTATTATTTCCGCCTTGCCGGAGAGTATTCTGGAATAGCCGTCCGCATAGCCTATGGACACGGTGGCGATTTTCGTCTCGGGGCTTTCCGATTGATACTTTCTGCCATAGCTGACAGAGGTTCCCTTTTCCACGGTTTTTATATTTGTTATTTTCGCTTTAAGAGCCATTGCGGGCTTCAGGTTTAAAATGCTTTTATCAACAAAATCACTGGGCATAAGTCCGTACAGAATAATCCCCGGGCGCACCATGTCCATGTGAAATTCAGGGAACCGCATAAGCCCCGCACTGTTGCAGCAGTGGCGCAAATTTACCTTGACCCCTGCTGCCTTCACCCTGTCGCAGAGTTCGCTGAAACGGCGGTACTGCATTTTGGTGTACTCGTCGTCATCGTCATCCGCCACCGCAAAGTGGGTGAACAGCCCGTCAATTTCCAGGTTTGGAAGCTTAGAAATTTCAATGATCTCTTCAACTGTGGCTCTGTTGAGTTCTTCGTCCTCCGAATAGCGGTAGCCGACACGACCCATACCCGTATCGATCTTTATATGTATCTTTCCTGTTTTACCCAGCTTTTGCCCCGCTCTTGACATTGCCTCCGCCATATCCCTTGTGTAGCAGTTGGGCATTATATCCTTCTCTATAAGCTCCTCCGCATAGTCGGGATGGGTGTAGCCCAGAATTAAAATGGGCGTATCTATACCGCATTTTCTTATCTGTATAGCCTCATCCATAAAGGCAACGCCCAATGCGTCCGCCCCGTTGGCGATTAAGGTTTTTGCAACCTCAAGATAACCGTGACCGTAGCCGTCCGCCTTAACAATGCCCATTATTTTGGTATGCTCGCCTACGTGTCTGCGTATTTCGCTTATGTTATTAATCAGCGCGTCAAGATCAATGTCTGCCCACGCGCGTTTTTCGGTTACCATAGTTATTCTCCTCCGATTAATCTTTAAAATTATTCCGCATTTTTCACAAGGCGTATTGCCTTTGGTATTCTGTCCGCTAAATCAGACGCCAGTATTCCGCGGTCGCCTATCTCTTTTCTTGCCAGGTCTCCCGCAACCCCGTGAACAAACACGCCCAGCACGGCGGCTCTGTATGTATCAAGCCCCTGCCCCATAAAGCTGCCTATAACCCCGGAGAGAACGTCTCCCATGCCGCCTGTTGCCATTGCAGAGTTCCCTGAATTATTTACATGAACCCTGCCGTCAGGGGCGGCAATCACAGTGTCCTTGCCCTTTAAAACGGTAACAACTCCGTACTCCTCGGCGAACTCAACAGCCGCGCCCGTCCTGTCGTTCTCCACGGCTTCAACAGAGGTTCTGCACAGTCGGCTCATCTCCCCCGGGTGGGGAGTTACCACAATATTGCAGGACAGGCGATTTTTGTGCTTCCTTAAAATATCCATGTTTTCGGCTATTGCATTAAGCCCGTCTGCGTCAATTACAAAATCAGTGCTTCCGCTTATAAGGGAGTCTATCAATTTGGGAATGTCCTCATTTTGAGAAAGCCCGGGGCCAAACACACAGACATCGCTTTTGCTCACGCCGCTTTTTATCATTCCCAGAGCTTCAAGGCTCAAAGTTCCGTTTTCAGTCTCAGGCAGGGGTACCGTCATCGCTTCCGTCAGCTTAACCACAGCAATAGGTTGCTGAGACTCGGGGGTTCCCACCGTAACAAGGCCGCTGCCCGTTCTCATTGCGCCTGTTGCCGCAAGGCAGGGGGCTCCAATCATGCCTCGGCTTCCGCCTACCACAAAAACTCTGCCGCAGTCGCCCTTGTGGCAATCGTCACTGCGAACAGGGAGCAGGCGGGCGTACAAATCAAGCCCTGCATACACGGGAAGCCCCGTTTCCGGAACATTCTCCGCTATATACACAACCGCCACCGCCACAGTCCCCGAATGAGAAATGCTCAGGGAAGCATTGACCCGAGCCCCGCCGAACCTAATATAGGGCATTGACATTTCGTCATGGCAAACCTCAATATTGTTCAGGTTAAAGCCTCTCACGCCTGTTCCCAACGCCTTTGAAAATGCCTCCTTGGCGGCATAATGCCCCGCCACCGTCTCATAAAAATTTTTAGCCGCAGTCTTGGTGGCAAAGTACTCCGCCTCGTTCTTCGTGAATACCCTGTGTATAAACATTTCCAGGTTTTTCATATCCCGAAAGCGAGATATTTCAACTACATCAATACCAATCATAAGCTATCTTTCCTATCTTAAACCTTAATCAAGTTCAACTTTCTGAGGATTGTACTTCTTAAACCCGTTTCGGATTTCCTCGTTGGGGCTGAACAACAGCATCTTTCCCGCGCCGCCCTCGTTATAAATCACAAAGCACAAATCCTCTCTGTTTTTATCTATACAAGCGTAAACCTTTTTATATGCGGGATTGTTCAAATATCTTTCAAAATTGGTGTTTGAACGGGATCCCATAAGCTCTATTTCCCTTGCGTTAAGCTCGGTCAGACGCTTCCTCTTTTTTAGGTTTATTATAGCGTCAACGTCAAAATCCCCGTTGGTAAAGGCGTATTCGTATTCCATATTAACAGAGGTAATAAGGTTATACAGCAGATATATAAGCCCGCAGACCACAATAAAAATCACAAATCCTACATATGGCACTGCAAGCATAAGGCTGCCGAGAATATATACAACCAGCAGCGCGGCAATAATTCCGCCTACAATAACCAGGTAATCCTTTGCTTCCCTGTTCTTCTTCACAAGCTGTTCAATAAAAATATCCATGCAATCTCTCCTGTTCCTATAATAATTCTACCAAACTAATATACCTATGTCAATCACATATCATTCTATTCCGAAAAGGGAATATTTTCCGCTCCGATATTGGCAAGATTTGAGAGCTTAAGCCTGCCGTCCGACTCGGTGCCCACGCCGTATATTCCTCCGCCGTAGCTGAGACCCAAGGTGTGGGCGCTGCCGCAGGAAACTGCCATAACGTCTGACCACAGTGATACAGAGCCCTGGTTTTTATCGTTTAAACCCTTTGACTTAACCTTTCCCCATGCGTCAACATAGACAATATATCTCGAGCCCACAGCGGCGGTCACCACGTCTGCAAGCTCCGCCGTATCGCACTGGTCATAGCTGTTATCGCCCACAGCCGTAACGCTGCCGTCATACTTAACGAGAACCGTATTGCGCTCTCCCGTTGCTATATACAAAACATCGGTCTCCCCTTCAACGCTGCACTGACCATAGTCATTCCAGCCCACCGCCAGAACCGTTCCGTCCCTTTTAAGCCCTATGGTGTGGTTTGCGGAGACGGCAATCTGAACAATGTCCGACCATTCCTGCACGTCGCACTGGCCGTACTCGTTATTACCTCGGGCAATAACTCTGCCGTTGGCTTTCAGGGCAACAGTATGCCCGTCTCCCGTTGCCACGGACACAATATCCGTCCAGCCCGAAACATCACACTGACCGTACTCATTATTACCGATTGCAACCAAAAATCCGTCGTAGGTCATGCCTATGGTATGGTTGCCGCCTGCCGCTAATCCGATTATGCCCGACCAATCCCCCGTATCGCACTGACCATAGCTGTTGTCGCCCACGGCCGTAACGCTGCCGTCCTTATGAACAACCGCACTGTGGCTGTAGCCCGCGCCGATCAGTCTTTGGTATGCGTTTATAATACTGCGCATGTTGTCAACGCTCTTTTTATAGTTGCCGCACTTATGAAAATATGTCAGAGCATTTCTGTAGTCCTTAACGTTCATATAGGACATTGCCGCGGAATACTGTATTTCGCGGGCTTCGTCCCCCCTGTACATGTATCTGCCGTCAAGCTCTGCAAGTGCCGGAGCCGCATTTTCAAAGTCACGGTTTACGTAATAGTTCATAGCGTTTTTGTACGCCGTCTGCCTTTCGGAGAAATACTGCTGCACCGAGAATATTCCAAATCCCGCCAAAACACAACATACAATACACGCCGCCCAAATCAAGATTTTCTTGTTTGCGGGCATGCGCCGCCGAACGGGCTTTACCTCCGTCTCGCTCTGCCTGTCCTTAATCTCCTTGGTGCGCCGCAGCCTTACCCATTCCTCACCCAAAGCCTCCTCGGACACTATATCCTCGGAAAGCCCTTGGTTTGGGTTTGTCCAGGAGCTGCCGTCCTCAAACAGTATCTTTGACACCTCTGCAAACACCGACTGCGTTATCTCCGGAACCTCAACCACCTGTGAATTTCCAAAGACCGTGTTGGGCTTTGCGTTTTCGTTTATGAACGGAATATTTTTAAGCTGTACGCACAGGTTCAAGTCCTTATCAAAGCAGCCTGCGTTGAGATATACCGACCGCACGGTCTTTGCGCAGTTATTAAACAGCTTAACCTTCATCACCTTGTTTTTGCTCCCGCTCTCCCGCAGAACCTCTCCAGTGTCTATGTATACGGGAGCGCCCCCACGATTTTCGTACTCGGTGCGCTTTATAACCTCATATGTCTTCTCAGCCACACAATCACCCTTTAAAATTTGTACTGCTTTAATTATACTACAAAGTTCGACAGATAATATTACAACTTTGTTAACACTGCAATACAAATCCAAAACAAAAATATTATTCCCGTATTGACTTGTATACATTATATGGTATAATTAGGTTAGTATTCAGAAAAGGAGACACAAGCATGAACGTTACGGAAGCTATTAAGAAAAGAAGATCCATAAGGAAGTTTAAGCAAATCCCCGTTAAGCATGAGGACTTGCTGACGATTATAGACAGCGCAAGATACGCCGCATACGGAGCCAATATGCAGCCCCTCAAGTTTGCCATAATGGAAAACGCCGATGAGGTTTATCCTCTGACCCGCTGGGCAGGCTATCTGCCCGACTGGAATCCGGCTGAGGACGAAAGACCTCTTGCGTACATTGCCGTTTTGGGCGACACCGGCCTGAGAAAGGAGTTCGGAGCCGACGCAGGAGCCGCCGTTACGAATATGATGCTGACCGCGGAGGAGCTGGGGCTTGCCACCTGCTGGCTGGGGGCTATCGATAAGGAAAAGCTCAGAGAAATGCTGAACACAGACTATCCCGTGCTGTATCTGCTTGCCGTGGGTTATCCCGCTCAGGAGAGCAAGGTCACCGATATAAAGGACGGCAGCATTAAATACTACGAGGACGAAAACGGCGTTATAAACGTCCCCAAACGCTCCCTTGAGGATATAATGCTGTAGATAAAAAATTGAAATCATTCGCCCGCCCCGTTGCGCTCTGTCGGACCCGGGCGGTGTCGGTTTTTCCCCTTCGGGGAAACCGATTGGGGGCTACGCCCCAAACCTCTGTATATGCAATTCCGCCATCTTATAATTTTGTTAAAGACTTTGCTTTTTAAAGCATAAATATTGTGATACCTTGACAATAGCTGTGTCTTAGTGTATAATTAAGTTAGTCTAAGCTAACTTAATTGGAAAAATTTACGGATAAAATAAAAGGGGTTTATGTATTGTATAATAAATTCCTTGACGGGGGTGCGAAATGGCTAATATAAAATCAGCATATAAAAAATTAGGTAAAAACAACTTTTATGACGGAATGATAACAAGTGCCACCTTTTTAGGCTCGCTTGTAAACCGTGTTATAATGGCTTGTTTTAGGTGTGTGAAATAGGAGAAAAAGACAATGATGAAATACAAAGGCGATGTATGCGTGTATAATAAAGACGATATAGCACTCGGGATTTGTATTGGAAAAATTTGAGTACAAAAAAGGATTTAGACTGCATCGCGTTTGCAGAAAGAAAAATTTTTCTATTTTAGCTCTTGACAAGCCTATATAACACTGTTATAATAACACTGTTATAATAACAGTGTTATATAACGGCGTTATATAGAATAAAAGGCGGTGAATGTTTGAGCATAGAGGAGACGAAAACACTCGACAATATTTTGTCGGCAGCGAAAAAGGAATTTCTCGAAAAAGGGTTTCGGAGCGCATCGCTTCGGAATATAGTCAAGACCGCAAACGTGACGACGGGTGCGTTCTACGGCTATTACAAAAGCAAAGAGGAACTCTTTGACGCCCTTGTGGCAAAGCAGGCTGACTACGTTATGTCTGTTTATAAAAAAGCACAGACTGACTTCACAAGGCTGTCCCACGAGGAGCAGGCTCGGAGCATGGGTGAAGTATCGGGGAATTGTATGGAAACCATACTTGAATATATGTATAAATATCCCGATGAATTTAAGCTTATTCTATGCTGTGCGGAGGGTACAAGGTACGAAAACTATGTACACGAAATGGTTGAGATTGAGGTTGACGCAACGCACAAATTTAATGATGTGCTGAAGGGCCTAGGCATGCATTCCAAGCTTCTCAATCCACGACTGGAGCATATGCTGATAAGCGGAATGCTATCTGCGTATTTTGAAATGATAATTCACGATATGCCCTATTCCGAAGCGGTAGAAAATCTCAAAGATTTACGCGCATTTTACACTGCCGGCTGGCAAAAAATTATGGGCTTTTAGTGCTTTTCGAGACATTAGCCCATTTAATTTTAATATAGAGTTAGTTTAAACTAACCACAATAAGGAGGTATTAAAGTGAAAAACAAAAGTAATTTATCGAGGCTTATGGCTTATGCGGGAGGTCATAAATATCTGACATATGCTTCGTGGATATTGTCTGTTATCAGTGCGCTTCTTGCGCTTGTGCCGTTTATTTATATATGGCGGATAATCAGAGACGTCCTAAATACCGCACCCAATTTCGATGAAGCAAAAAATCTTACGCAGTACGGTTGGCTTGCCGTATTGTTTGCGGCATTATCCGTTGTTATTTACATAGCCGCTCTGATGTGCTCGCATTTAAGCGCATTCAGAGTAGCCTCAAACATACGCAAGGCTCTCATGCGGCACATTACAGCTCTGCCCCTTGGCATAACAGAAAAATACGGAAGCGGCAATTTAAGACGGATTGTAAACACCTCAAGCGCCGCCACCGAAACCTATCTTGCCCACAGGCTGCCCGACAAGGCGGGAGCGATTGCCACTCCTATAGGCTTAATCGTACTGCTGCTTGTATTTGATTGGCGTTTGGGGCTTTTAAGTCTTATCCCCGTTGCCCTCGGCTTTTTAATTATGATGAAAATGACGGGCGCAGGAATGGAAAAGAAAATGACGGAATATCAAAACGCTCTTTCCGATATGGCAAACGAAGCTGTTGAATATGTTCGTGGTATACCTGTAGTAAAAACCTTCGGACAGACAATCTTTTCCTTCAAACGCTTCAAGGGCTCAATTGACAATTACGAAAAATGGGTGATTGCGTACACAAAGGCTCTCAGACTTCCCATGATGTGCTACACAACGGCAATCAACGCAGTATTCGCCTTTTTGATTGCCGGCGGCATAATATTCAGTAAAGGCGGCGTAACAAATGAGCTGCTGCTAAATCTTATTTTCTACATTGTGATTACTCCCGTTATAGGTACGACACTGACAAAGATTATGTTTATGAGCGAGGACTCAATGATAGTGGGCGATGCAATCAGCAGAATAGACGAGGTGCTGAATGAAAAACCCCTGCCCGCAGCGGGAGAAAAGCACGTGCCAAGCGACAATACGATTACACTGGAGCATATCAGTTACAGCTACGACGGGAAGAAAAATGCGCTGGACGATGTGTCACTAACCATTAAATCCGGACAGACAGTTGCGTTGGTCGGCCCATCCGGCGGCGGAAAAACCACTCTTGCCAATATTATTACGAGATTTTTTGATCCGCAGGAAGGGCGCGTCTTAATCGGAAATATCGACATATGCAATATACCAAAAGAAGTGCTGATGAACAAGATATCCTTTGTTTTTCAAAACAGCCGACTTATTAAGGCGTCTATATTGGAAAACGTGCGCATGGCAAAGCCCGACGCAACACGCGACGAGGTTATTCGCGCATTGGAAGCCGCACAGTGCCTTGACATAATCGAGAAATTGCCCGACGGTATCGATACGGTTATCGGCGCGAACGGCGTATACCTGTCAGGCGGCGAACAGCAGCGCATTGCAATCGCCCGCGCAATTATAAAAAATGCACCGCTCCTGATCCTTGACGAGGCCACCGCATTCGCCGATCCTGACAACGAGGTGCGCGTTCAACAGGCCTTATCGGCTCTTTCAAAGGGAAAGACGGTTATTATGATTGCCCACAGGCTGTCATCAATCACAAACGCCGATTGCATTTATGTTATGCAAAACGGCAGAATTGCCGAAAGCGGCACTCACAGCCAATTGGTAGAGCGAAACGGTATCTTTGCCCGCATGTGGAATAACTATTCCCGGGCGGCAGCATGGAAGCTTGCAAAGGAGGTAAAAGCATGATTAAGAAATTACAAAAACGCTTTGCATTATCAAAACAGGGCGCGGTTGATTTAATAAAAGCGTGTATCGCATTTGCCGCGCAGGGATTAACCTTTATGTTCCCTGTGGGTCTTTTGTACTTCTTTGTTATTGATATGATGAACGGCGGCGTAAGCGGAAGCCGCACCGCCTTCTATGTGATTGGTACAATAATTTGTCTTGCGCTCATATATATCGCAACTTGGTTCCAATATAACACCGCCTATTTGGCGACTTATGTGGAGAGCGGGGTTAGGCGTATTTCCCTGGCTGAGCAGCTCCGTAAAATTCCCCTGTCCTATTTCGGAAAGAAAGATCTTGCGGATTTAACAAATTCCATTATGGGGGACTGCGCAACTCTCGAAACTGCTTTTTCTCATTTTGTACCCGATTTAATCGGTTCTGTTGTTTTAGCAACATTAGTGGGAGCTTCTCTGTTTTTCTACGATTGGCGTATGGCTCTTGCAGCTGTTTGGGTTTTGCCGATCGCCTTTGCAATCACATTCTTTTCTGCGCGTATACAGGAGTATTTCAACCGTAAATCCGTAGCCGCAAACGTTGCTCTTGAAAGCGGCGTTCAGGAGTGCATTGAAAGCCTACAGGATTTGAAATCAAACAACGGAGAAAACCGCTATTTAGAGGGGCTTAATGATAAAATTGATTATGTAGAAAAGCGGCACATTATTTCAGAGCTGGGAACAGCCCTGTTCGTTGTTTCATCAACGCTTATATTAAAGTTTGGAATTGCCACGGTTGCACTTGTCGGCTCGATTTTGCTCATTCGCGGAGAAATAAATATTCCTCTGTTCTTTATGTTTTTACTGGTTGCTTCAAGGCTATATTCCCCGCTTGAGGGCGCGCTGCAAAACCTTGCGGCGGTAATTTCCACCGGAACGAATATAAACCGCATGAATGAAATTCTTGATCACCCTGTGCAAACCGGCAGAAATGAGTTAACCAACAACGGCTATGATATTATATTTGACCGAGTGGGCTTTGCCTATAACTCAGAGGAAACCGTATTAAAGGATGTATCATTTACGGCAAGGCAGGGGGAAGTCACGGCGTTGGTTGGTCCCTCCGGCGGCGGAAAAACAACAGTATCTCGCCTTGCGGCAAGATTCTGGGATATTAACAAAGGAAAAATTACCGTCGGCGGTATGGATATATCAAAGGTAGAGCCTGAAACACTTCTGTCCCTGTATTCTATTGTATTCCAGGACGTAACTCTGTTTAATAATACGATTATGGAAAATATCAGAATAGGCAGAAAGGACGCTACCGATGAAGAGGTAATCGCCGCAGCGAAATTGGCAAATTGTGAGGAATTTGCCCTAAAGCTGCCCGACGGCTATCACAGCATGATCGGCGAAAACGGCTGTGAACTGTCAGGCGGCGAAAGGCAGCGCATTTCAATCGCGCGGGCATTTTTGAAAAACGCCCCCATTATTCTGCTGGATGAGGCAACGGCGAGCCTCGATGTGGAAAACGAAACCTTAATTCAGTCCGCTTTGTCAAAGCTGATAAAGGATAAAACCGTCCTCGTTATTGCCCACCGTATGCGCACCGTAAGCGGAGCTGATAAGGTGGTTGTACTCTCAGAGGGGGTTGTTTCCGAGCAGGGTACACCGGAAGAACTGATGAACACAGGCAAAATCTATCCCCATATGGTAAAGCTGCAGGCTGCCGGCCAAGAATGGGAGATATAGTATTCGCATTAAACGGTTTTGATTCAATAAGGGGCTTTGCCCCGTCATTCAACGTTTCAGTGGGAGATTGTAGCTCCCACTGAAAAAAGTAAGTGGAACCCGCCTTAGGGTTCCTCAAAAATCGATGATTTTGGGGGATAGAGAAGAAACGACGCAGCGGTGTGATTAATTTTATGTAGATAAAATCAGAACGTAACGAAGTCTGTTTCGACTCAGAGGCGGGGGACATCTTACTTTTAGTTATATATACAAACAATTTAGCAACGGGGCGTCTGGGAAGCCGCCCCCTACGAAATATTAATTTACTGTGGTGACTATCCCGATTACATAAATAAAGCCGCCGAGACGGGTAAGGCTCCCGAAAAATCGAAGATTTTTTGAGAATGAGGAGCACATGCCCGTAAAAGCGAAGCCTTGCCGAATAGGCATGGGCGAGCGAAAAGGCATATTGCGACGAGGGGCAACGCCCCAAACCCCTGTATATACAATTACGCAACCTTATAATTTTGATAAAGGCTTTGGCCACATTGCCGCCGCGGCTTGGCATGGCGGAATATGGGCTCAGCAATGGTTTCAAAGGCAAAGCCTTTATCAAAAATACACTTTTTCGACAGTCTGTGCACCTCCAAAATGGAGGTGCATATCAAAGCAAACGCTTTTACTTTTTTGACTTAATTTGCTGCGCCATCATTTTGCGCTCGGCGTTAATTTCGTTTAAAAGCCTGATAAAGCTCCAATCCTTATTGGTGTCGGTGAGCATTGCCTTGACGGCTATGTTATGCTTATTCTTTTTCATAAAGTCCAGCACCAAATTCATATTCTTCTGATCCATGCCGCAAAGGAGCATAAACTCAAAGTCAGGCCTAGGAACGTCATAGGGAGCTTCGGGCTTATTTTCATACTCCTCCGGGTAGGCCGTAAAGCCAACAGAATTAAAAAGCTGCTCCTCTCCCACTATTTTAATACCTATGCCCATAAGCGCCAGGACGGGCTTCATTTTATTGATTTTTCCCTCGTCCGTATTATAAAATAAAATTAAAGGTTTCATTTTCTTCTCCTTTTTATGATGTTAAAAGGGCTGTCGATAAATCTGTAAGGCTTGAAGCTATTCGCCCACCCTCGTCGGAGCAAAGTTCGCTAAGCTACGTTTTTCTTTGACAAGAAAAACATTCGCCTACTGCCTTGCTCCTCCTCTTTCCCAAAAAATCTTCGATTTTTCGGGAGCCATACCAAGCCTCGTTGACAATGTAGACAAAGTCTTTATCAAAAAATGGGCTATCTTAATATGACAGCCCATTTAAAGCTTCTTAGCCCGGAGGCCACTGCAGCGACCTGCCCGCCAGCAGGTGGAAGTGGATATGTCCCACCGTCTGTCCGCCGTCCTCGCCGCAGTTATTTACTACTCTGTAACCCTTTTCCGCAAAGCCCTTTTCCTTTGCGACCTTGGCAATCGCCTCAAAAATCTTTGCAACAACTGCTGAGTTTTCCTCGTTTAGCTCATTCGCCGAGCCTATATGCTTCTTCGGAACAAAGATGATGTGCTCCGGAGCCTGCGGGTCGATGTCCAAAAACGCGTACACGTTATCGTCCTCATATACCTTTGTTGAAGGCACTTCTCCCTTTATTATTTTACAGAACAAGCAATCCATTATTATCCCTCCAATCCTGTATTAGCCTTGCTTTGTCTGCTCAGCAACGATTTCGTCAACCATTGCAAGAGCGTCGTCAATCTTCAGAGGGTCCTTGCCGCCGCCCTGAGCCATGTCGGGCTTGCCGCCGCCTTTTCCTCCGCAGACCTCGGTCACCGCCTTAATAATCTTTCCGCAGTGAACACCCTTGGCAACAGCCTCTTTCATCGCCATAGCCACAAATGTAATCTTTCCGTCTGTGTTGGACGCCAAAACTATAACGCCGTCTGTCATGTTATTCTTTGCGGTGTCCGCCATTGTTTTCATCTCGCCTGCAGTTGCGCC
Source organism: uncultured Eubacteriales bacterium (assembly GCA_958352815.1). Taxonomy (GTDB): domain Bacteria; phylum Bacillota; class Clostridia; order Monoglobales; family Monoglobaceae; genus Monoglobus. The sequence goes on along the minus strand of CATWQA010000004.1, from coordinate 74,767 downwards.
GTCAACCTGAGCTGTAAGCAAATTAACCTCGGGCAAATGCTTAATGGACGCCAGCATATTCTTGGTTCTCATTGCCGCCATCTTCTCGGCAAAGCTCTCAACCTGCTTCTCAAGCTCACGGCTCTGGAGCATAAGGCTCTCCGCCTTTTTGTCAATCTCATGAATGAGGTTTGTTTTAAGAGCCGACGCCGTTGCCTCAATAAGAATATCCCTGCTCTTGATGTATTCAAGAACGCCCTTTCCTGTCACTGCCTCAATACGCCTTACGCCTGCCGCAACACCGTTTTCCGACACAATCTTAAACAATCCGCACTGGGCTGTATTACTTAAATGGGTTCCGCCGCAGAACTCGATGCTGTAGTCGCTCATGGAGACAACCCTGACCACATCGCCGTACTTCTCGCCGAACTGCGCCGTTGCCCCCAGCTCCTTTGCCTCATCAATGGGCAGCTCCTGAACATTTATGGGCATAGCCGCCAGAATAACCTGGTTGACCTTTGCCTCAACTCTCTCAAGCTGCTCCTTTGTCATTGCCTCAAAGTGAGAGAAGTCAAAACGCAGCCTGTCAGAGGTAACGAGAGAACCTGCCTGAGCCACGTGAGAACCCAGCTCGTCTTTAAGCGCCTTGTGCAAAAGGTGGGTTGCGCTGTGGTTTCTGGCGATTGACATTCTGTTTGCTCTGTCAACCTCAAGAGTAACCTTATCCGCAAGATTAAAGCTTCCGCTTTCAACCTTAACATCGTGGAGGTATATGCCCTCATCGGTCTTTCTTGTATACAGAACCTCCGCCCTTGCGGTATCGCTGTAAATCACTCCCTTATCGCCCGACTGACCGCCCATTTCAGCATAGAACGGGGTCTTATAGGTCACGATTATGCCCGTCTCTCCCTCGGAGATTACCGCGGACACCTCGTTTTCCGCAACAATGCCCGCAACCGCACTCTCTGCTTCCATGGAGGTATAGCCCACAAACTCTGTAGGCTCGTTCACCATTTCAAACTCGTACACCTCGTCGCCGTCCCAGCTGGAGCTGTCGTCTCTGGCGTTTCTGGCGGTCTCCTTCTGCTTCTTCATTTCGGCGTTAAAGCCCTCAACGTCAACGCTGAGCCCCTGCTCCTCTGCCATTTCCACCGTCAAGTCCAGAGGAAAGCCGTAGGTATCGTGAAGCTTAAACGCCTCCTCACCCGTGAGGCTTGCTCTGCTCTCCGCCTTTGCGTCCTCAATATACTTGTTGAGCACAACAAGACCGTTATCTATCGTTGCGTCAAAGCGTTCTTCCTCTTTTCTGATAATCTTTCTGATGTACTCTCTCTTTTCGTCAAGCTCGGGATATGCGTCCTTTGAGCAGTCAATAACCGTGTCCGCAACCTCGAACAGGAACTGCCTGTTTATATCAAGAAGCTTTCCGTGTCTTGCGGCGCGTCTGAGCAGGCGGCGCAGAACGTAACCCCTGCCCTCGTTTGAGGGAATAACCCCGTCGGACACCATCATAACCGTACTTCTGATATGGTCGGTGATAACGCGGAGAGAAACGTCCTTCTTCTCATCTTGGTTATACTCAATGTTTGCAATGCTGCAAATGTGCTTCATTACGTCCTGGACAGTGTCAACCTCAAACAGGTTGTCCACTCCCTGCATAACAACCGCAAGCCTTTCAAGACCCATACCCGTGTCTATATTAGGATTGGGCAGGGGGTTATAGTTGCCGTCCTCGTCCTTGTCGAACTGGGTGAACACCAGGTTCCAAACCTCCATGAAACGGTCGCACTCACAGCCCACGCCGCAGTCGGGACTGCCGCAACCGTACTCCTCGCCTCGGTCAAAGTAAATCTCGCTGCAGGGTCCGCAGGGGCCTGTTCCGTGCTCCCAGAAGTTATCTTCCTTGCCCAGCTTAACAACTCTTGAGGGGTCAACGCCAACCTCGTTTATCCATATATCCTTTGCCTCGTCGTCCTCCTCGTACACCGACACCCAAAGACGATCCTCGGGAATTTCCATAACCTTTGTGAAGAACTCCCAAGCCCAGGCTGTTGCCTCCTTCTTAAAATAATCTCCGAAAGAAAAGTTGCCGAGCATCTCGAAAAATGTGCCGTGACGCGCTGTTTTTCCCACGTTTTCAATATCGCCTGTTCTGATGCACTTCTGGCAGGTGGTAACCCGTCTTTTTGGAGCCGTTTCGGGGTTTTGGAACCATGGCTTCATGGGAGCCATACCCGAATTAATCAGAAGCAGACTCGCGTCATTCTTCGGCACAAGGGGAAAGCTGTCCAGCCTCAAACAACCCTTTGATTCAAAAAAGGTCAGAAACTTTTCTCTTATCTCATTTAAACCTAATTTCTGCATAACACTACCTCATTATTTATTATTCTTTTATAATTAAAATTGTTAAAATTGTTCGCCCACCCGATTGCGCTCTGTCGTCAACAACTTAGCGGCATACACATATTAAAACCTTTGATAAAGGCTTTGCCTTTAAAGCCATTCGCCCGCCCCGTTGCGCTTGCCGCCCTCCTCCCCAAGCGCCGGGGCGGGCAGGGCTCCCGAAAAGTCGAAAGACTTTTTGGGAAAAGGAAGGACGACGCAACGGTGTGATTGATTTTTGTTTTTACAAAAATCAGAACGTAGTGAAGTCCGTCCTGACGTGTCTGCGCGCCTCACGTGCGGTCTTACGACCGCCTACCGTGCTTGCATGCCCCATTTGCTAAATGGGATACGGGGCGTCTGGGAAGCCGCCCCCTACAACCTGTCAACGTACGCATATCCAATCCTATTTGTTTTGATAAAGGCTTTGGCAACATTGCCGCCGCATCGTCGCACTATGCCTTTTCCGCTCGCCGTGCCTGCTCGGCTAGGCTTCGCTTTTATAGGCATGTGCTCCTCATTTCCCAAAAATCTCTGATTTTCGGGAAGGAGGAGGGGCAAGGAAGCGGGCGAATGTTTTTCTTTGACAAGAAAAACATAGCTTAGCGAACTTTGCTCCGACGAGGGCTCGGCAATGGTTTCAAAGGCAAAGCCTTTATCAAAAGCTTAATACATATTTTCCACAGTTTTTGTTTACAAAAACCCGCAACCTAAATTATAACAATTTTATTTATCCTCGTCAAGAGTTTTGCAAAGATACTTATATATTTCCTCCGCTTTATTTTTCAAAATCGACTTTGCCCTGTTCGCCTGAGACTTTCGCCCCACGTCAATTTTAAGCTCCAAAATCGGAGAACCTGTATCCAGCATAATCAGGGACGCCATATACCTGTTGTTCCCCACGGGCTCAATGTCGGTTATAACTCCGTTGGGGTTTGTTCTCTCGTCAAAGCTGTCCTTTCGGGCAAACTCCTTTAGTCTTTCCCGAATTGCGGCGGGAATACGCTCAGAGAAGAATTGGTTGGCGTCCTCCCCCCTATGGGTCAGCCTAACGCATTCCTCGCTTCTGTAAAACAGCCTTTCGATAAACTCGTCCTCTATAAGCTCGCTGAGCATAATTGTCAAATCAAAATAGCTCATTACCTCCTCATCCCAGGTGAGCACCTCCGCCAGCTTTTCCACAGACAAAGGATAGCTGTATACCTTTAGGGTATATAGAATGGCAAACTTCATTTCATCCTTTTCCAAAAACATCCGCAAATCTCTCCAAAGTTATTTCTCATATTCCGTATAGGGCTTTTTATGTTTAAAGTACACCCCGATAAGCCCGACTCCCGCATGGGCGGTTATAACCGGTCCGATATGGCAGTATGTTATCTTCCCCGGCTTAACCCTTTCTTTCAGCATCTGCTCCACAATCGCAACCTTATCGGGAGCGTCTGTGTCCAGTATCATAACCTCGTTTTCCTCGGGGTTTTCCATGCGCTCCTCCACGTACCCCACAAGGATTGACATTGCCTTTTTCAGCCCGCGCACCTTTTTGTACGCCTCAACAAGACCGTCTCTTATCATCAGTATGGGCTTTATGTCAAGCAGAGCGCTTATCGCCATGGTGGTCGCCTTTATTCTGCCGCCCTTTTTCAAAAAGGTCAGGTCGTCCACGACAAAATACGCCGTATCTCTCTTATACACTTCGTTCAGGTAATCTATTATCTCCTGCTTGCCCGCGCCGCTCTTTGCCATTTCCGCAGCGACAATAACGGGATAACCGATAACCATTGTGTACATTTCGGAATTAATAACCGTAATGTCAAAGCCCTCCTCCTCTATGAGTTGATTGGCTACCATGTTGGCTGTATTGTTAATTCCGCTTCCGTTGGCGGAAATAGACACATATATTATCTGATTTTCCTTGCCTATCTCGCGGAACATTTGCTCCACGTCCTCAGGGGACATCTGGCTGGTGGTGGGAACGCTCTCGCTTTTGCGAACCTTTTCGTAAAACTCCTGCACGTCAAAATCCTTGCCTGCGACTATGCTCTCTCCGTCCAGCATAATCATAAAGGGCAGAACCCTGATATCATACCTTTCCGCAACCTCCGGCTCAATATCCGCCGCTCTGTCAACCATAAACTTTATCATTTAGGTACCTCCTATACGATTAAAATTGTGTTAAGTGACCCTCGTTTTGCATTCCCGAAAACCCCAGCTGCCTCAACACCTCATAAACTATTATCGCCACCGAGTTTGAAAGGTTCAGTGAGCGCATTTTTTCAAGCATGGGTATTCTTATGCAGTCGTCATAATTTTCATGAAGCAGTTCTTCAGGCAAGCCCTTGGTCTCCTTTCCGAACACCAGAAATATATCCCTGCCCTCCTCTATAGCCGCAGCATAATCCACATCGGAATACACATGCCGCCCCTTGGTTGTGCAGTAGAAAAACCTGCCGCTCGGGTGCTTTTCACGCACCTCCTCAAAGGATTGGTACTCACTGAGGTCAAGCTCCGACCAATAATCCAGTCCCGCACGGCGCACCTGCTTCTCGCTTATATCAAAGCCCAGGGGGTGCACCAGGTGCAGAGCCGCTCCCGTCACGCTGCAGGTTCTGGAAATATTCCCTGTGTTGGATGGGATTTCGGGCTCAACCAATACCACGTTTATTTTCAAGCTGTAACATCTCCTGTTCTGTAAATCTATGACCAGAACTTGCGGTCAAGGGATCTGTACTGAATTGCCTCCGCAATATGATAATCCTCTATATTTTCACTGCCGTCAAGATCCGCTATTGTTCTGGCAACCTTTAAAATTCTGTTATAGGCTCTTGCGCTCATCCCCAGGCTTTCAAAGGCATTTTTCAGCATTTCGTTAGCGGCGTAATCAAGATGACAGTATTTCTCTATCAAGCCTTGGGTCAGACGGCTGTTTGAATGTATTCCCGTCCCCTCGTACCGCTCAGTCTGGATTTTTCTGGCTCTGTCAACCCTCTTTTTCATCTCGGCAGAGCTCTCCGACTTACCATGAACTTCCAAATCGCTGTACTCCACGGCGGGCACCTCAATATGTAAATCAATTCTGTCAAGGAGAGGGCCGCTGACCTTGCTTAGATACCTGCTTATCTTCTTGCCGCTGCAGGTGCAGTCGTGCTTCTTATCCCCGAAGTAGCCGCAGGGGCACGGGTTCATGGAAGCCACCAGCATAATATTGCAGGGGTAGGAATAGGTTCCGTTTACGCGGGTTATGGTAACAGACCCGTCCTCCAAGGGCTGGCGCAGGATTTCCAAAGCGTCCTTTCTGAACTCGGGAAGCTCGTCCAAAAACAACACTCCGTTGTGGGACAGGCTGATCTCTCCCGGTCTGGGGTTTGCCCCGCCTCCCGAAAGACCTATTGCCGAAACCGTATGGTGGGGATTTCTGAAGGGTCTTTGCAGAATCATAGGCATGTTGCTCGGCAACTTTCCCGCAATGCTGTAAATCTTTGTTGCCTCTAAAGCCTCCTCAAAGGTCAGGTCAGGAAGTATAGACGGCAGCCGCCGCGCAAGCATAGTCTTTCCCGAGCCGGGAGGCCCTATAAGCAGTATGTTATGCCCGCCTGCCGCGGCCACCTCCATGGCTCTCTTTACGTTTTCCTGCCCCTTTACCTCCGAAAAGTCCAGGCTGAACTCGGCAGCTCTGCCGAAAAGCTCTCTCAAATCAACGTAGGTTGGCTTTATGGGCTTTTGCCCGCTTAAATGCTCCATCAGCTCCATAAGGCTCTTAACGCCGTACACCTTAACGCCCTCGACCACCGCCGCTTCCTCCGCGTTTTCAACGGGAACGAACACCTCTTTTATTCCCGACTGGTACGCCTTAATTACCATAGGCAGAACTCCGTTCACGCGTCTCACCGCCCCGTCCAGAGACAGCTCGCCGATAAACGCCTTGCTCTCGCAGTCGTCGATATAAATCTGCTCCGACGCGGTGAGCAAGCCCATGGCGGTGGGCAAATCAAGCCCCGCGCCCTCCTTTTTAACGTCGGCGGGAGCAAGATTTATAACTATTCGCTTTCCCGGAATGATATATCCCGAGCCTGACAGGGCGCTCCTTATACGCTCCTTGGATTCGCGGACGGGAGCGTCGGGCAGCCCCACAATCTCCCACGAGGGAAATCCCCCGCTGACATTTGTTTCAACTCCCACAATGTATCCGTCAATCCCCTGTAGTCCGCAGCCGTTAATCTTTGTTATCATAAAAATCCCTACTCCTTATTTTACCCTATATTTCCACGTACCGCTTCTCGTATTCCTGTTTGTTAAAATAAGATGAAAGAATAGGCTCAAACAGCACGCCCTCTCTGACTTTTATTTTCGGGTGGCGGACGGTCTCCAAAATCGCCTTGTATACAAATCCTGCGGCTATGTTTGCCGCCTCGGTTATGCTGCTGCCCTTTAGAATTGCTCCTGTCAGAACAGAGGTGTACACATCCCCCGTTCCGTGAAACGGTCTGTTCACAAATCCGCAGTTCACCTTGTAATACCTATCCTCGTCGCCGTCATACACCGCAACGCACATTGAATTTTCCGAATCCATAACACTGGTTATAACAACATGTCTCGCGCCCAGCTGAGACAGCTTCTTTAAATATCTTTTTATCTTCGCGTTGCTTACAGGCTTTCCGCTGTATTTTTCACCGATAAGCAGACAGGTTTCGGTCACGTTGGGCGTTATAATATCCGCTATTCCGCACAGCTCCCGCATACCGCCCAGCATACCATTGATTTTATCCGAGTAGTAATCTCGACTTACAAGGTCATTGTCCCCCATAACCGGGTCAACCACTATGAGGGCGCCTTTCTCCTTTGCCTCAATCATAAAGTCCTTCAGTATTTCAAGCTGCCCGGGGCTCCCTATATATCCGCTGTAAACCCCGTCAAATTCAAGACCCAGCTTTTTCCAGTGCTCAATTATTTTGGGCATTTCCTCGGTCAGGTCGCAGAAAGTGTAGTCGGTGAACTCATAGGTGTGTGTGGACAGCACGGCCGTTGGCAGAGGGCACACCTCAATTCCCATGGCGGACATAGTTGGGATAACCTCGGTTAAGGACACCTTTCCGAACCCCGACATATCATGAACCGCACACACCTTAGGTATAGGATTATATATCTTTTCCATCACATATCATCTCCTGATTTAATCCTGCTGTTTATTCAGCAAGGCAAGCTCTGCCTCCGTAAGCTCCCGTATTTCTCCCGTGCCGAGAGTGCCGTCAAGCTCAAGCCCGTTCATGGCAGTGCGCTTAAGATAAAGAACCTTATTGCCCACCGCCTCAAACATACGCTTGACCTGGTGGAACTTTCCCTCGTGTATCACAACCCGACCTGCTTTTTCTCCAATAGCTTCAAGGGAAGCAGGGGCGCAGAGAAAGCCGTCCTCCAAAGCTATGCCCTGCTTAAAGCGGAGAATATCCTCACGGGTTACGCTGCGCTCCAGCTTAACCTCATAGGTTTTGGGAACGTGCTTTTTAGGGCTCAGCAGCCTATGAGCCAAGTCCCCGTCATTTGTCAAAATGCACAGTCCCTCGGCGTCAATATCAAGCCTGCCCACCGGGAACAGGTCAAGATGCTTAAACTCGGGCGGCACGAACTCGGTCACAACGGGGAGCCTTGCATCTCTCGTTGCGGAAATGTACCCCTCGGGCTTGTTCAGCATCAGGTACACGAACTCCCTGTACCTCTGCAAAACGCCGTCCACATAGACGCAGGCGGTCTTAGGGTCAATATTGGTTTCGGGTCTGAGTTTTTCCGTCCCCTCCACCTGAACTCTGCCCGCCTTTATCAGCTTCTTTACGTCCGCTCTGGAGCCCAGCCCCAAGCCCGCAGCCAAAAATTTGTCCAGTCTCATATTTACCTCTCATAAATCGCCGATTTCCTCATATAATTATACGTAATCCAAATATACAGGAGGCGGCCATGAAAAATTTTATCAAAAGCTATAAGTACAAAATAATATTTATACTGTTTGCCTCGGTTATAATTGCTGTGGTATTCGCCCTGTTCTCTGTGGACAGCGCCACAAACTCCAAGAACCTGGAGTTTATATCCTCCTACGGCTGGGAGGTTGACAGCTCCCCTGCCGACATTTCACATATAACCGTCCCCAGGGAGCCAAACGGAATTTACCTAACCTATGCAGGCATATCCGCCGTCAATAATACATCTCTAACTGACTACTGCGGCGAGAGCCTTACCCGATACTCCTATCGGATTCTAAACCACAGCCGCTCCGACGGCGGCAAAATCAGAGCCAATATATTCGTACATGACTCCCAAATAGTCGCTGCAGATATATCCGACATCTCAAAGGACGGGAGCACTAAACCGATTTCAGACATAAATGATATAATCGCTCCCGCTCCCCAATAAAACATGTTTTTATATTGTCCCCGTTGCGGGTACAGGCTGTTGGTAAACCTTTTAATTTTGATAAAGGCTTTGCCTTTTAAACCAATGCCGAGCCCATATTCCGCCATGCCAAGCCGCGGCGGCAATGTCGCCAAAGCCTTTATCAAAATTCTGCCGGGGTTTGGGGCGAAGCCCCAATCGGTTTCCCCGAAGGGGAAAACCGACAGCGCTCGGGGCGGAGGCGGCGAGCGCAACCGGGTGGGCGAACGGTTATAAACCGTTTACAATATTATAACACAAACCTCTACATATTGGCAAGTATTTTAATTTGTGTAATCAAATCAACTCCTCAAGCGTATGAACCCGAAGCAGATTTGACATATTAATATTTTATTGGTATAATTATTCTAATTGTTTCAGTAGGAGGAGTTTATTTGGCTAAAAATATCAAGATTGATGACGCTACCAAAAAGCAGCGGGACAAGCGCAATATTATTCACACGGTTTTGTCCGTTCTTGTTATAATCGTTATGTTCAGACAATTTTTCATGGGCAACTACTCAAACGTTTTCACCTGCCTGCTGACAATTGTGCTGTTTACAATCCCCACGGTGGCGGACAGAACCTTAAATATCAAGCTGCCGATAGTCCTGGAGGCGCTGATAATGTTCTTTATATTCTCGGCGGAAATCCTTGGCGAAATTCAGAGCTTTTACACGATTATACCATTTTGGGATACTCTCCTGCACACCATAAACGGATTTATGATGGCGGCAATCGGCTTTGCCATGATTGATATTCTCAACCAGTCGCCCAACTTCCACATGAACCTATCTCCTATATTCGTGGCGTTTATAGCGTTCTGCTTTTCCATGACAATCGGCGTAATTTGGGAATTTTTCGAGTACCTTATGGATCAGTTTTTCCTGACCGATATGCAAAAGGACTGGCTGATGAAGGATGTATCCTCGGTTCTGCTGAACCCCAGCGGTCTTAACGACCCCATCGTTATCAGAGACGTGACAAAAACGGTCATAACAGGCACTATTGACGGAGTGGAGCAGGATTGGGTTATAAACGGGGCGTACCTTGACGTCGGAATTGTGGACACCATGAAGGATATGATAGTAAACTGCGTAGGCGCCGTCGTGTTCTCAATTTTCGGATTTTTCTATATCAGCAATCGAGGCAAGGGCAGAGTTGTTTCAAGCTTTATTCCCAAACTGAAAACCAAGGAGGAAATCAGAGAAACAGAAGAAATGCTCAAAGCCCGCAAAGAGGAAAACGAGAAAAAACACGAAGCGAAAATAAACAGAAAGAAACTAAAACGCAAATCAAAATAAAGACGGACTGCCGCATAACTCGGCAGTCCATTTTTGTTAAAATATCAAAATTCCCAGTACCGCACCGCACAGTATATAAACTATGGGGTGTATCTTTTTCAGCTTTTTAATGTTGAGCAGGATCAGCACCGCCACGCATATAATAAAAGCCTTTATATCAATTATGTCTATAAGCCTGCCCGTCTCCTTAAACAGGTCAATATTCAGCACCGACACCTTTATAACCTGAAAGGCAGCTGCGGCAATCAATCCCGCAACGGCGGGGCGCAGACCGTAAAAGGCGTACTTTACCGGGTTGCTCTCCTGAAACTTCTCGAGAAAGTGGGCTATGACTATGATTACTATGAGGGAGGGCAGAACCAGTCCCACGGTTGATATCAAGGCTCCGAGAAGTCCCTCCACGGTGAAGCCCGTATAGGTCGCCATATTAATTCCCAAGGGGCCCGGAGTGGACTCGGAAACCGCAACCATGTCTGATATATCGTCTACCGTTATCCAATTCGGATACCTGCTTGACATCTCATAGATAAAGGGCAGAGTCGCAAGACCTCCGCCGACGGCAAACAGCCCTGTTTTGAAAAATTCGTAAAACAGCAGTAAATATGTCATTATACCTTACACCTCCCCAGCTTTCCCGCAACCAAACCGACTATCAGGGCGCCGATTATAACGTATACCGGAGAAATCCCCAAAAGCCCCGCCACAATAAAGGCAAGAACAAATACGACAACTCCCGTAACATCCTTAACGCCGGACTTAAAGAATTTTATAACCGCATTGATAATAAGAGCGGCAACCACGGCGCGTATTCCGCCAAACGCCTTCTGCACGGCCTCAATCTCGGCAAAGTTTTGCAGAAACGCCGCCAAAACCGTTATGATTACCAGAGACGGAAAAACAACTCCCGCAGTGGCAAAAATCGCCCCCGCTATTCCTTTCCTTTTATAGCCTATAAAGGTAGCTGTGTTCACCGCAATAACGCCCGGGGTGCACTGCCCCACAGCAAAGTAATTAAGCAGCTCCTCGCTTGTCGCCCACTTTTTGTTCTGGACAACCTCCCGCTCCAGAATGGGCAGCATGGCGTAGCCGCCGCCAAAGGTCATAACCCCCACCTTGGCAAAGGTTAAAAACATTGTAATAAGCTCTGACAAAAAACCATCCTCCTTTACATAGCCTATTATTTACAAAATGCCACTGCCTATATTACCATATTTTTCATTGCCTGTAAATACACAAAATTATTGTTTGAAAACCATCAAATTTGGCAATTTTTTGACCTCCCACGTATTGACAAGATTATTTCCGAGTTGTATAATAATGAAATAGCCTTAAAGCGGGTATGTTGTTTGGTATCCCTATTACAATGTAAATGCTAAGACTTTGTACATTAATCCGCCTATTTTGATAAAGGCTTTAGTATAATATGCCGCTAAAGCGGCGGGGACTGCGCGCCTCACGTGCTGCCTTCGGCAGCCTGCCGTGCTTGCTATCCGCCTTTCACAAAGGCGACTTAAACTCTCAAAAAGGGCTAGGCGACAGATTATTTTACCAAATATAAACAAAATTATATGGGTATAGTATAAAAATAAAGTTTTAGTTATTACACAGTACTATAAGATTTTAACTTAAAAATAACGATAAAGGAGATGTGTTTGCTATGATAAAAAACGGTGCCGATATTATCTTGGAATGTTTGCTTGAGCAAGGTGTTGACACGGTTTTCGGATATCCCGGCGGCTCTATCTTGAACGTATATGATTCCTTTTATAAGTATTCGGACAAGATTAAGCACATTTTGACAGCCCACGAACAGGGTGCGGCTCACGCTGCCGACGGATATGCCAGGAGCACGGGAAAAGTCGGCGTGTGCTTTGCCACCTCAGGTCCCGGAGCCACAAACCTTGTTACCGGTATAGCAACCGCTTATATGGACTCGATCCCCATGGTTGCCGTTACGTGTAACGTTGTCACCAACCTTTTGGGTAAGGACTCTTTTCAGGAGATAGATATTGTGGGCGTGACAATGCCGATTACGAAGCACAACTTCCTTGTGAAAAAGGCTGAGGATATTGCTCCCACCTTCAGAAAGGCGTTTAAGATTGCCGCTTCCGGACGTCCGGGGCCGGTTCTCATAGATATAACCAAGGACGCGACGGCTCAAACCGCCGAGTATGAAAAGAAAATCCCCGAGAAGATTAACAACTACGTAATCGAAAGCGAGAGCGACGATTTTGACAAGGTTGCGGAGCTGATACATAATTCAAAGCGCCCCCTCATATATGCAGGCGGCGGCGTTATTACCTCAGGAGCTTCCGATGCGCTGCACAAGTTCCAGAAAATGATTGACAGCCCCGTCACTCTGACGACCATGGGCATCGGCGCCTTTTCTCCCGATGAGGACGCTTTCACCGGCATGATCGGTATGCACGGCACAAAGACCACCTCTCTTGCGGTTAAGAACTGCGATTTGGTTATTGCTGTGGGCGCAAGGTTTTCCGACCGCGTTATATGCGACCCGAACACCTTTGCCAGAAACGCAAAGATCGTACACATAGATGTGGACAAGGCGGAAATAAACAAGAACATCAGAACCGACGCCCATATTATCGGCGACGCGGCGGCTGTTCTTGATGAGCTTAACAAGCGTCTGTCCCCCGTTGAGCACAAGGAATGGATGGCTCAGATTGTCAAGTGGAAGGAGGAATATCCCTCTATCCACAGCGACAAGGAGGGCTTCTCCCCTATGGCGATTATAGAAGAAATCAAGAGTGCCGTAGGCTCCGACGCATATTTGGTTACAGACGTTGGTCAGCACCAGATGTGGGCAGCGCAGTATTTCGGCGTTGAAAAGCCCCGTCACTTTGTATCTTCACTGGGTCTCGGCACCATGGGCTTCGGCTTGGGTGCGGCTATAGGCACCCAGGTTGCCCACCCCGATAATTACGTTGTAAACGTTACGGGAGACGGCTGCTTCCACATGAACCTGCAGGAGCTGTCAACCGCCGCAAAGCAGGGCTTGCCCGTTATTGAAGTTATTATGAACAACAACGTTCTGGGCATGGTTCGCCAGTGGCAGAGGCTGTTTTACGAAAAGAGATTTTCAAACACCACTCTTGACAAGCTCACCGATTATAACAAGGTTGCAGAGGGTCTGGGAGCAAACGGCATTACCGTTTCTACTATTGACGAGCTCAAGAACGCCCTGGAGACGGCAAAGAGCTCACGGAACAAGCCAACGGTTATCAACTGCCTTATCCATCAGGACGATTTGGTTCTTCCCATGGTTCCCGGCGGTCAATCCATTGAGAAGCCTATCCTCGAAATCAAAATAGACGATGACGATGACAAGGAGGGTAAGTAAATGAGTGACAAAAAGGAAATGCACGTTCTTTCAATCTATGTTGAGAACCACGCAGGTGTTCTGAGCCGTATCTCCGGTCTGTTCACCAGACGTATGTACAACATTGACAGTCTCTCGGTGGGCGAAACCGAGGACCCCAAAATCTCACGTATGACGATTGTTACCCATGCTGATGAAAACACCTTCCATCAGATACAGAACCAGCTGGCAAAGCTTGAGGACGTAAAGCACATATGCGAACTGCACAAGGAAACCGCCGTGCTGCGTGAGCATGTTCTGATTAAGGTTAATTCCAAGGACAGGAAGGACTCTGACGCAATCATGCAGATGTGCCAGATTTTCAGAGCCAACGTTGTGGACGTTTCCAGAGAAATTCTCACCCTGGAGCTCACAGGCGGTCCCAGCAAGATCAACGCCTTTATCAATCTTATGGAGCAGTTTAAGATTGAGGGTCTGGTTCGCACAGGCGTTACGGGTCTCAAGAGGGGCACGGCAACCGAGGCTGAAAGAGCCGAACATATTGAAAAATAATTAAACTTTATATAACATATTGGAGGAATTTAAAATGGCAAAGTTATATCACGAAAGCGACTGTAATTTGGGATTATTGGGCAACAAGACCGTTGCTGTAATCGGTTACGGAAGCCAGGGTCACGCTCACGCGCTTAACCTTAAGGAGAGCGGCGTTAACGTTATTATCGGTCTTTACGAGGGCAGCAAATCATGGAAAATCGCCGAAGAAGCAGGCTTTGAGGTTTATGTTGCCGCTGAAGCCGCAAAGAAGGCTGACATCATTATGATACTCATCAATGATGAGAAGCAGGCAGCTCTCTATAAGGAGAGCATCGAGCCCAACCTGGAGCCCGGAAAGGTTCTGGCGTTCGCTCACGGCTTCAATATTCACTTTAAGCTTATTACGCCTCCCAAGGATGTTGACGTAATCATGATCGCCCCCAAGGGACCCGGTCACACAGTACGCAGCGAGTACGTTGCAGGCAAAGGCGTTCCCTGTCTGGTTGCTGTTGCTCAGGACGCTACAGGTAACGCTATGGACATCGGTCTTGCATACGCGGCAGGTATCGGCGGCGCAAGAGCAGGCGTTCTTGAAACAACATTCAAGATGGAGACGGAAACAGACCTGTTCGGCGAGCAGGCAGTTCTCTGCGGCGGTGTTACAGCCCTGATGGAAGCAGGCTTTGAGACTCTGGTTGAAGCAGGCTACGACCCCCAGAACGCATACTTTGAGTGTATCCACGAGATGAAGCTGATTGTTGACCTTATCTATCACGGCGGCTTCAGCGAGATGAGAGCTTCTATCTCCGACACAGCCGAGTACGGCGACTACGAGATCGGCAAGAGAATTATCACAGAGGATACAAAGAAGGAAATGAAGAAGGTTCTGGCTGAAATTCAGGACGGTACCTTTGCAAAGAGCTGGATTACAGAGAACGCTGTAAACCGTCCCCACTTTAACGCTACAAGAAGAATTAAGGCTGATCACCAGCTTGAGCACGTGGGCAGAGAAATCAGAAAGCTGTATTCTTGGAACGACGAGAAATAATTCGTCAATTAAAATTTTAATAATCAAAAGAGGGGTTTACGGCCGGGGCTGTAAAACCCTCTTTGAATAAACGACAATATTTACGGAGGTGTTACCTTGTTTTTCGACCAATCAAATGCTGAAACAAACCCTGTAGAGATATTTGACTCAACTCTGCGGGACGGTTCCCAGGGAGAGGGGATTACCTTTTCCATAGAAGATAAGCTGAACATAGTTAAGGCTCTTGACTATGTGGGGGTTGACTATATTGAAGCGGGAAACCCGGGCTCTAACCCAAAGGACTTGGAGTTTTTCAACAAGATTAAGAGTAAGGGGCTGTACCACGCAAAACTTGTGGCCTTTGGCTCAACACGCAGGAAAAACATATCGGCTCAGGAGGACGAAAACTGCACCTCTCTGCTAAGTGCAGGCACGGATGCCGTGGCGGTTTTCGGAAAGGCGTGGGATATGCACGTCACCGATATAATCAAGACCACCCTTGAGGAAAATCTGAACATGATTGCAGACACAATCAGATTTTTTAAGGAAAAGGGCAAAGAGGTAATATTTGACGCGGAGCATTATTTTGACGGCTTTAAGCGCAGCCCCGACTACGCCCTCTCGGCTGTGAGAGCCGCAGTTTCTGCCGGGGCGGACAGGATAGTCCTGTGCGAGACAAACGGCGGCTGCCTGCCCCATGAGGTTAGGGAAATAACCGAAAAGACCTGCCGCGAATTTCCGAGCACCGTTATAGGTATACACAGCCATAACGACAGCGGCTGCGCCGTGGCAAACAGCATTGCCGCCGTGGCCGCAGGAGCAAGGCACGTCCAGGGAACATATTTGGGCTACGGCGAGCGGTGCGGCAATGCGAATTTATCAACCATTATCCCCAACCTGCAAATTAAGATGAATTATTCCTGCGTTCCTCCGAAGAATTTGGAACGCTTCACGAGAACTGCCCGCTGGATTGCGGAGATTGCCAACCAATCCCTCTATCAAGGTATGCCATACGTAGGCGGCTCTGCCTTTTCTCACAAGGCGGGTATGCACATTGACGCTGTGGCAAAGGACTCCTCCTCCTTTGAGCATATCTCTCCCAAAAGCGTGGGCAATGAGCGCAGATTTTTGATGAGCGAGGTTGCGGGACGGGGAACGGTGCTGAAGAAGATCCATAAAATAGCGCCCTCTCTCACCAAGGACTCTCCCGAAATCGCAGAGATATGCGACAGGGTTAAGCAGCTTGAATATGAGGGGTACTCCTTTGAGGCAGCAGAGGCGAGCTTTGAGCTTTTGGTCAAGGAAATTCTGGGACAAAAGAAAGAGTACTTCACTTTAAACTACTTCAAGACAATAGTTGACGAGCCCAGCCATGATAAGTTCAGCTCCTCCGCTATTATTAAAATCAGTGTGGGCGACAGAACAGAAATCACCGCCGCCGAGGGAGACGGACCTGTCCACGCTCTCGATAACGCCCTGCGCCGTGTTCTGGAGGGCTTTTACCCGGTACTCAGCGATGTTCACCTGACCGACTATAAGGTTCGTGTGCTGGAGCCCCAAAAGGCAACTGGCGCAAAGGTTCGGGTTTTGATTGAGAGCTCGGACGAAACGGGAAGCTGGACAACGGTGGGCGTTTCCACAGACGTTATTGACGCCTCCTGGAAAGCCCTTGTAGAGTCTGTTGTGTATAAGCTTATGAAAGAAGGCATTTAAAAAGGCTTCGCCTTTAAAACCAAAGCCTAGCCCGGTTCCGCCCGCCAGACCCGGGCGGGGTCGGTTTTCCCCTTCGGGGAAACCGATTGGGGCTCCGCCCCAAACCCCATGAGGGGCTTTTTATAAAACCTGCCCGTCCCAGTGGCAATATTTTGATAAAGGCTTTGACAACATTGCCGCCGCGGCTTGGTATGGCGGAATATGGGCTCGGCAATGGTTTCAAAGGCAAAGCCTTTATCAAAAGTTCCGAGGTTGTAAAACAATTTTACAGCCTTGAAATCAGCTTCAGTACATTTTCATTCACCGGCATAATATTCTTATTATACAAAAAGCCCGCTTCCCTGGGGGGAACAGGGACGCTCAGTTCAACCTCGACCAGCTCCCCGCTCCGCAGCTCCTTTTCCACAAACTGCTTCACCACGCAGGACACCCCTATACCTATTTTTGCAAACTCAATGAGCAAATCCATTTCGTTTACCTCCAACACATGGCGGGGAACTATGCCGGTATCGGCAAAATAGCCGTCAACGTGCATTCTGGAAACGTTCTCCTTGTTAAGGAGCATTATGTTGCCCCTTTCAAAAATATTTCCGCCTCCCAGCTTCTCCAAATATGAGGGAGTGCACACAAAAATATCCTCAATCTTCCCTATGGGATAATACTCAAATGCGTGCTCCTCAGGCTTTGCCATAAGTGCAACGTCAATTTTACACTCGGCAAGGAGCTTTTCCGCCTGGGCTGAGGAGGTGCATATTATAGAAACGTCCGTGTCGGGATTATTTTCCGTAAACCTCTTTAAGTACCCCATAAGCATGTACTTGCACAGCACGTTACTGGCAGCTATTCTTATTCGGCTTCGCTCCATGTGATGCCTTAGGTTGTTCTCGGTCTCATAGAGAGAGGCAAGGGCAATGTGGGCTCCCTCGTAGAGCAAGCGTCCGCTCTCTGTAAGCTCGACCCCCTTGGACTTTCTGATAAACAGGCTGCACCCCAGGCTCTCCTCCAGCTTTTTTATGCAGGAGCTGACGGCAGGCTGGGATATAAACAGCTTCTCCGCCGCCCCTGAAATACTGCCGCACTCCGCTGCGCAAATAAAAACCTCATAACGGTTTAAGTTCCCTATATTAACCATATTCTTCACCTATAACTAAATTTTATGCATATTATAAATTATATATATTTGTATTATAACACATCATATGATATAATTCAACTGTAAGTTAATTAAAATTCTTTACAAACGGGTAAAGAAATAGTATAATGTAAGTTAAAGAGATATTTAAAACAAGAAAGGACTGAAAAACATGGGTATGACAATGACTCAAAAAATATTGGCAGCTCACGCAGGATTGGACAGTGTTAAGCCCGGTCAGTTAATCCGCGCGAAGCTGGATATGGTTTTGGGAAATGATGTTACCACTCCTGTTGCCATTAAGGAGTTTAAGGCGGCAGGCTTTGACAAGGTTTTTGATAAGGATAAGGTATCTATTGTCCTTGACCACTTCACTCCCAACAAGGACATTAAGTCCGCAGAGCACTGTAAGATGTGCCGTGAATTTGCAGGTGAAAAGGACGTTACCAATTTCTATGACGTAGGCGAGATGGGCGTTGAGCACGCTCTGCTCCCCGAAAAGGGCTTGGTTGCTCCCGGAGAGGTTATTATAGGTGCGGACTCTCACACCTGTACATACGGTGCGGTCGGCGCTTTTTCAACAGGCGTAGGCTCCACCGATATGGCTGCGGGAATGGCAACGGGCGAGGCATGGTTTAAGGTTCCCTCCGCTCTTAAGTTTAACCTGACGGGAAAGCCCGCGAAGTGGATTTCAGGTAAGGATGTTATATTGCACATAATCGGTATGATAGGCGTTGACGGAGCCCTCTACAAGTCTATGGAGTTCACAGGCGACGGCCTTAAATACCTTTCTATTGACGACCGTCTCACCATGGCGAACATGGCAATTGAGGCAGGAGGAAAGAACGGCATTTTTGAGGTTGACGAAATCACAAAGGCTTATCTTGACGAGAGAGTTGACCGTGAATATACAGTATACACCGCCGACGATGACGCGGAGTATGAGCAGGTGTACGATATTGACCTGTCAGCCCTCAAGCCCACGGTTGCGTTCCCCCACCTGCCCGAGAACACCAAGACTATTGACGAGGTGGGAGAGGTTAAGCTGGACCAGTGCGTAATCGGTTCCTGCACAAACGGCAGACTTGAGGATCTGCAGAAGGCGGCTCAGGTATTCAAGGGCAAGCATGTGGCAAAGAACATGAGAGCCATAATTATCCCCGCAACCCAGACGATTTACCGTCAGGCAATGAAGGAGGGTCTGTTTGACATATTTATGGACGCAGGCTGCATTATTTCAACGCCTACCTGCGGCCCCTGCCTTGGCGGACACATGGGTATTCTGGCAGAGGGCGAGAGAGCAATCTCAACCTCCAACAGAAACTTCGTCGGCCGTATGGGTCACCCCAAGTCCGAGGTATATCTGGCAAGCCCTGTTGTTGCGGCGGCTTCCGCTATTAAGGGATATATCTGCGGCCCAGATGATATTTAAGCATGAAACACCGTCACACCGCGCCTTATCCGCCCACGGTAAGAATGCGCAGGGTTTAATCAGTATGTGGGCAGAAAGGCAATGAAACAACTATGAAAGCAATGGGAACTGTCCATAAGTATTTGGACAATGTTGATACAGACGTAATTATTCCGGCAAGGTATCTGAACTCCTCCGACCCGAAGGAGCTTGCTGCTCACTGCATGGAGGATATTGACGCCGATTTTGTTAATAATGTTAAACAGGGTGATATTATGGTTGCCCACAACAACTTTGGCTGCGGCTCCTCCCGTGAGCACGCCCCGATTGCCATTAAGGCTTCGGGTATCGGCTGCGTTATTGCCGCAACCTTCGCCAGGATTTTCTACCGCAACGCCATAAATATCGGTCTGCCCATTATGGAGTGCAGAGAGGCGGCGGAAAATATTAACGCAGGCGATGAGGTTGAGGTTGATTTTGACACGGGTATCATCAAGGATATAACCACAGGCAAGGAATTTAAGGCGGAGCCGTTCCCCGAGTTTATAAAGGAAATTATCAACAAAAACGGCTTGCTCAACTCATTAAAGTAAAATACGGAGGATAAAGATGGATATTAAATTAGCAGTGGTAAAGGGCGACGGAATAGGCCCCGAAATTGTTACGGAAGCGGAAAAGGTTTTGGATAAAATCGGCGAGAAGTATGGGCACACCTTTGAGTATACAGACATTCTCGCAGGCGGCTGCGCCATTGACGAGACAGGCGTTCCCCTGCCGGAGGAGTCTGTTAAGATAGCAAAGGCGTCCGACTCGGTTTTGCTGGGCGCAGTAGGCGGCCCCAAGTGGGACACTCTTCCCGGTCACCTGAGACCGGAAAAGGCTCTTCTGGGTCTCAGATCCGAGCTTGGTCTGTTTGCCAATATCAGACCCGCAAAGCTCCATGACGCTCTGGCGGACGCATGCCCCCTAAAGCCCGAGATCTCAAAGGACGGTCTTGACCTGGTAATCGTCCGCGAGCTTACAGGCGGCCTGTACTTCGGCGACAGAGGCAGGAGAAGCGGCGGCGACAACGGCGAGGAAGCCTATGACGAGCTAAAGTATTCCGAAAAGGAAATTGAGAGAATAGGCCGCGTTGCCTTTGAGCTTGCCATGAAGCGGGACAGGAAAAAGGTAACCAGCGTTGACAAGGCAAACGTTATCGAAACCTCCCGTCTGTGGAGAGAGACAATGCATAAGCTGGCAGAGGAATATCCCGAGGTGGAATATTCGGACATGCTGGTTGACAACTGCGCAATGCAGCTTGTGAGAAACCCTGCCCAGTTTGACGTTATAGTAACCGAGAACATGTTCGGCGACATTTTGTCCGATGAGGCAAGCATGACAACAGGCTCTATCGGAATGCTCCCCTCCTCCTCTCTGGGCGACAGCTCTCTTGGAATGTATGAGCCTATCCACGGCAGCGCACCCGACATTGCAGGGCAGAACAAGGCAAATCCCATCGCCACAATCCTGTCCGTTGCGATGATGCTCCGTGACAGCTTCGGACTTCTGACCGAGGCAAAGGTGATTGAGGACGCTGTTACGAGAGTTCTGAATGAGGGCTACAGAACCGCCGATATAATGGACGAGGGCGGAAAGCTCCTTGGCACAAAGGAAATGGGCGATAAGATTACGGAATATATCGGTTAATCTCATAAATATCAAAAGCCGGCACCCCGCCGGCTTTTAAATTTGCCGAAATGATTTGATAAAATGTGATCTTATAATTTTGATAAAGGCTTTGCCTTTGAAACCATTCGCCCACCCAGTTGCGCTCGCCGCCTCCGCCCCGAGCGCAGATCGTTCTCCCTCCGGGAGAAACGAGTTAGGGGACGTTATCCCCTAAGACCCCTGCAAAAAAACAGTAAGCTTATTGGAATTTTTTATTATCTTTTCAAAAGACTTTGCAATTAATAGCCCGCACTGTGCGTTTGGGGAGGAGGGCGGCTGTGACCCCACTTCTTTGAAGTGGGACGGCTCATATTATTTCAGTTTGCACAAAGTATGCAATGTCAATAATAGACCTAAGTTGTTGCTGACAGAGCGCAACAGGGCGGGCGACAGACACACCAATGTGAGTATATAAATTAACAGGGATTATAATTTAAATAAGTCCGAAATCCGTACAATACAGCGTTGACCGTCACTTTATACGACGGGCGCAATAAATGGCGCCCTACGAATATTTGATTTGCTTATTGAATGACTATTCCGGTTACATGGTTAAACCCGTTGGGTACTTGGCGGGGCGTATAGGAATCCGCCCCCTACAAATTATATGGCTGCATATATCTGAGTTCGTCTGCTTTGATAAAGAATTATTACTTTTTATTTTTCTGATTGAGGTTTAGGATAGGTATCCTTATAAGTACCCTCATTGGTACTTATAGGGGTACCATTCTTTTCTATACTTTTATCTTCTGTAATATTATTTTCTTTAATCTCTTCTTCTCTATTATTATTTATTTTAATATTATTTTCTTTATTTTCATTTACTGTATTTTCATTTACTGTATTTTCATTTTCTTTACTTTTATTTACTTTACTTTCCTTTACTTTACTTTGGGGATTACTGTCATCATTAATTGAGTTTTCGTCAACATTAACTCCTTTTATGCATACATTATCTGCGTCCGACGGGATTTCTGCAAGCATAAACTCTTTTTGGGCATTTATATTATTCATGTTAAACTTAGAAAGACACAAAAAGACGGGGGTTACCCGTCTTTTCGTTTTGGGAAGAAATCTATAAATTTTAGATTTAAAATTTATTCATAGTCCTGATACTCAAGGGTGATATTATCAATATAATATTCCATCTTGTTGGTGGTATTTGCATTCTTATCCATATAGATATTGAAGTACAAATTATTCAGGTCTATATTCGTGGGATAGTTGGGGTTGCTTCCCTCATCATCGGGAGCCGCTATGGTAAAGGGCTTGCCGTTGAGGATTTCCATATCCTTATCCCTGTCATACAGGGTTGAGGTTATGGTGTTTGTCTCCAAATCTATATCCGCCACAATTCTGTACCAGCGGTTTGCCATGTTGTTGTTCTTATCGAACTGGGTCTTGTCACCGTTTACTCTGTTATTGGCAGCGGTGAACATATTAAACTGTCCCCAGCCCTGATGAACTCCCCAGCGAACAAATCTGGTCATATCCTTATCGTTCTTGCCTGCGTTTGAGGTGCTTGTTGCCAAATCAAAGTATGAATACTCCGAAGGATAGAGGTCCGTTGACTCCATAAGGAAGTCAAAGCTCATGCGTATTGTCTTTGTATTGGCAAGGCTTGTGCCGCTCGGCATCATTGACTTTAAGTTAAAGCTTACGCCTGTCTTTGCCGCAACCTTTGAGCCCTCAGCCTTTGTCAGCTTGTAGACCTTATTGCCTGCGCCCAGGTTTGCGGTCTCGCTGCCTGTTGCTGTATAAACTTCTGCCGAGAAGCCTGATGCAGATGTGATTGAGGGGGTGTAGCCCGCTCCGTCAAAGTCGGGGCTTTCCACCACTATGCTCCGCATCTTTTTAACGCTGACATCGAAGGTCTTTGCGTCGCCCTTTGCGCCTGATATTTCTGCAGTGGGGCTCTCGATGTTATAGCTTGCGTTCAGGGTTGAAGCCACCGCCGTATAGGTTCCCACGGGAATATATTCAGCGGTATACGCCTGAGAGGTCTGACCTGCGGGGATTTCAACGTTAACCGTCTTGATTACCGCTTCGCCCTTCTTAAACTCAACCTTAACCGTCTGCGCCTCATCGCTTGCCGATGACAGGGTAACGGTTCCGTTTACGGTGAACACATTCTCCGTATCCTGAGTGGGCTGGATTTCAAAGACAATCGACTTCTCACCGCCGATTTCGGCATTGTCATTCTGTCTTACGTACAGCTTAACGCTTGCCTTTATGGGGCTTTCTCCGTACGCCGGGCGAATAAGGGTGAGCTTATCCCCGTTTACGGTTGCGAACTCGCTGTCGCTTTCCCACTTGAATTCATATCCGCTCGGAGCCTGAGGCAGGCTGATTTCGTTAACCGTGCCGTCGCTTGTGTCAATATTTGTTGCGTTTATGACACTGTTAACGCCCTCATATACCGAAGTCAATCCCGCAGGGTCCCAGCCGTCTGTACCCTGAGTGAATACCAGCGGATTATATCTGAGCATTGTCCATTGGTCAAGGAGAGTTCCCTTGGGACGGCCTGAGGTATCTACCGCGCTGCCGTCGGCCTTTACGCTTCCATACTCACGGAAGCGGGCTTCCTCAGGCTTAACACCGCCCATATCTGTCCAGCCTTTGTTTGAAATCAGCAGGCTTGACGTGCTTCCGCTGAGGTAGTCAATCTTAGTGTTAATATAGCTTGCGCCGGCATTAACGCCGCTCCAGGGTCTGCCGAGGTTGCCCGCCTGCGCCAGGCTTGTGCCCGTAACATGGCAGTTATAGAACAGGTAGCCATCGGACTCGGCAGGGTTGCTGGGAGCCGTGATTGTTGCGGAGTCGCCGCCGCCTCCTGCGTTAACAAACAGCTCGCAGCTGTCAAACACCGCCGTGGCGCTGCCGCAGATATAGTCGGTTGTTCCGCCCAATTTACAATCCTTAAAGTACATTCTGCCCGTGTTTATGCCGATAGTATCCTGAGTTGACATAATCTCGCAGCCTATAAACTGCGCCTTATCCGCCGAGCAGTGGAGAGCGGCACAACGCTCTCTGGGGCTTGCTTTCACGCCCATATAGGTTATATCTTGGCGGCTTTGCAGGTAAGTGTTTATTTCGCTGTCGCTCTTTCCTGCTGCAATCTGCTCCTTTATCCAGTCAAGACGGTGGAAGTTACTGTTATTCGTATCAGGGTCAACTCCCATAATATCCGTCAATTCCTCCTGAGTGTAGTATGCATTATAAGAGTTCTCTATTTTCAGATTTTCCGCCGTAAACGCCGTTGCGCTCTTATCGACCTTGAGGGCAGGGCCCCAATCCTTGGGGCCGTACGCCTCGCCGTCGCCTATTACGCTTGGGTCATAGTAACCGCTTGAGTTACAGCTGTCATAAAGTGAGCCTAAGCCGTAGTACCATGTCAGCTTTGCTTCTCCCTCTGTTCCGGGCATCTTCCTGATGGTTACGTAGGGCGTTTTTACAACGACCTGCTCCCGATAGGTTCCGGGCATAACGTCAATATATACTCTGTTCTCCTCGCTTGAGGGATTAATCGCTGCCGCTGCGTTTACCGCCTCCATCACCGTGGCATACTTGGTATCGCCTATATACACACCGCTGTCCGCAGGTGCTGTGGGCACAGGAGTTTGAGTAGGCGCAGCAGTGGACGTCGGGGTAGGCTCTGCCGGAGCTTGGTCTGAAACCGCCGTCTTTGCGCTGAGGGGCTGCATTGAGGACATGCTGTCCCAAATATAAACAACCGTATTTCCGTCCTCGGGCTTAGCAAAGCCGTCAAGAACCGCCTTATCCGTGCCGCTTATGTCATAGGTCTGAGAGGATACGAGAGCCTCCTCAGCATCATAGGCTGCCGCAATCAGAACCGCCTTGGGCTCTGCCTCTGCTCCTGTGTAGGTATAGTCAACGTTGAGCTTGCCGTCATTGTCAAAATATGCGCTGTTGATTTGATAATCGTAGTCTGAGCTCGGTGTTGCGGTGGGCTGGTCTGCGGAGGCTTCGAATGCAGCGCCCACAAATCTGCCCTTTGAGCCTGCAACATATGCGTAGTAGGTCTCTCCGGGAGCTACGTCAAGGCTGATAGAGGTATCAATAGAGCCATTTGCGTTGTTTCTATAATATGCAGATTCTCCCGGAACATTCTGCTTATGATTCGAAACGCCCTCCTTAGTTATACAAAGCTCCTTACCCTCTTTAATAATCTGGTCACCTTCGTACGTTGCGCCGCCCAGGTCGCATACGTAAACCGTCAGCTTGCCGTATCTGTCCGCTACATACTTAAAGGCTGCGCCGGAGCCCACTCCGTTTGACCAGCTTCCGTTATCGGTTTTATGGGAAATATAATTGGTAAAGCTCTTGCCGTCAATAGTCACCTTTGCGCTGCCGCTTGCCGTTACGTCAAACATAAGGGTCATGTTCTTCATAACCGCATCCCCTGCTTTCTTGCTTGCGTCTGCGCTTGAGCAGTTCCAGTAATCCGGAAGGGGAACCGGGGTGGGTGAGGGTGACGGGCTGGGCGTAGGTGTTGCGTCAGGGTCGATTGTGGGCTGCGCCGTGGGGTCGGGCTTCATTGTTGCCGCGCCCTCCGCCGCATAGGGAGCCGTTACCGACCCGCTGAGAGCTTCTCCTGTCTCTGTGCTGACAATTGTCAGCTTAACCGAGCCGCCTGCGGGAGCTGCAATGTCGGTTCTTACAACGGTTGATGCAGCAACGGGATAGGTCTTTGTCTCAGAAACCGCTCCGCTTTCGTTCATGATTTCAGCCTTGAGAGCCGCAGAGGGGTTAGACTCCATGCCGCTGTACTTAACCTGTACGTACAGAGCTCCGTCTACGTACTCCGCTCTCTCGATTTCAAACTCGTCCTCATCTGCAACTGTGCCGTATGCAACCGTATAGGTCTCGCCGCCCACTGCGCTGAAGGTCAGTATTGTGCCTGCGGAATTGAGCGTTGCCGTAACGGCATTGCCCTTGCTGTCCGTTATCTTTGCCTTTGCTATATCCGAAACGATAAGGTTAATATCACCGCTGTTTTCGGGCTTCAATTCAGCCTTTTCAAGCTTTCCGTTGCTCCACTTTGCGCTAACGCCCACGTCGCCTCTTGCGCGGAAGTCGTTAAACTGACCTGCCTTCCACTTGCTCGGCAGAGCGGGAAGAATGTTAATGTTTCCGTCATGGCTCTGGAGCAGCATCTCTGTTATACCCGATGTTGCGCCGTAGTTTCCGTCAATCTGGAAGTCGGGGTGCTCGTCAAGCAGGTTGGGAGCCGTACGGCACACGAACAACTGCTCAAGCTTCTTTGAAGCGTTATCGCCGTCCAGAGCTCTTGCCAGCAGGTTCATTCTCCATGCAAGGCTCCAGCCCTTTCCGTCTGCGTCGAGTCTCTTTGTCTTTGTCAGCGTATCGGTAAACGCCTTATAAATCTTCTGCTCGTTGGCGTCCTCGCTGTAGGCGCTCAGGTGTGTTCCGGGGAACAGCTCCCACAGGTGAGACATATGTCTGTGACCTGATGTATTGGACGCCTCATGCTCGCTTATGCTGTCTGTCTTTTCACTTGGGTTAAAGATATTTTCAATCTTATACTTGCCGCTGCCGTCCGACTTCTCCGAGAAGTCAAAGCTAACGTCGCCGCGAACCCATTCCTTAATATATCCGCTTGAGTCAATAAGATTGGGAGCCACCTTACCCTTTTCATCTGCCAAATAGGTTGAGGGCATCTGCTCGGCAATCTTTGCCAGCAGGTCTGCGTTCTCCTCGGTCTTGCCCAGGATTTCAGACGCCTGCTGAACCATGTCGTACAGGTTTCTTATAATCTGTGTGTCCATTGCGGGGCCGGGCTGAACTCCGCCCTGCTCGGGAGAGCAGGAAGCCGCCGTAATCAAATATCCCGTCTTGGGGTCAACAACCAAAAATTCCGTAAAGAACTTTGCTGCGCCGACCATGTAGGGGTATATTTCAGCCAGGTATTCTTCATCAAGGTTGAACTTATAGTACTGCCAAGCGTGGTCTAAGAGCCATGCTCCGCCCGTAGGCCACAGACCTGCCGTTGCGTTATCTATAGGCTGAGTTCCTCTCCACAGGTCGTAGTTGTGGTGCATAACCCAGGGGTCTCCGGGCTGATAGGTTGAGCTGTCACCTATAGCGTATTGATAATCGGCGGTTATGCTTCCGCTCGCCGCCAAATCGGCAAAGGTGTCGATAAGTGTCTTTTCGCTGTCGCCGATATTGAGAGGCTGAGCAGCCCAGTAGTTCATCTCGGTGTTAATATTGATTGTATACTTGCCGTTCCAGCCTGCCGACATGGCAGCGTTCCACTTACCAGTCAGGTTAAGAGGCTGGCTCATGGGTATTTCAATGTCTCCCTCGAGGCACTCGTCCGCTGTTCTCTCGTCTCTTGCGCCGGAAATCATCATGTACTTTCCGTAGTTAAACTCAAGTGTTGCCAGCTGGTTATCTCCGTCCTGATAGGTGGTCTTAACCCCTGCGCTGTTGGCGTTGCTCAGGTTCGCGCCGGAGCCTACCGTATAGCCAGACTTGCCCTTTACGTCCTTGCGGACACGCTTTTCTGTGGGCACGTCATAGTTATCAACGCCGTTGATGTTTTCCAAAGTGAGGCTTGAGGATCTGAACTGCTCGGTAAAGTCCTCAATATGTCTCATCAGAATAGTCTCATAGGTCTTGCTCTGAATGTTTGCAATATACTTTGCGCAGTCCGCCGCGGGCTTTGAGTTGTCAAGGGTCTTGTAGTCAACATAGTTTGTCGCACCCACAACGTAGATTGTCGCCTCATATCCGCCCTGAACGCTGACCGTTGTGTTGTCCTCGGAAACCGAGAATGTTCCGTCGCCGTCCAGCAGCATATCAGCCTCAAATCTGATGGCGTTTATTCTGCCTATGTTGTTATTCTTGTTTCCGTTATAAACCGAAGCGGTTACCTTTACCTGCTTATCGCTTACCTTTTCGAATTTATAATATCCGTCCTGGTTGTGGTATGTATGAAGCTCCGCCGTGAAGTCAAGAGGACTGTCGGAGGTTACATGGGTAACAACCGCCTGATCCGGATAGCTGGCAAAGGTCTCTCTTGTAAAGTGCTTTTTGGTCTTGTCGTTCATGTCCATGTAGTCATAATCAACAGTGACAATACCCGTTGTCATGTCAAGGCTCTTTGTATAGTTTGTGGCATAGTCATGCTTATGCCCAAAGTCCAGATACAGCTCAACAAAGGACTTGTAAGCTCTCTGACCTGTGGGGTTGCCCAAAAACTGAGTCTCAACCATGCCGTGAAGGTTCCATCTGTCCTGAACGGCAGAGGTTGACTTTGCGTTATTAATATTAAGCGCCTGATATGAAATGCTCTTGTTTTTAAAGGCGGGGAAGTTTGTTCTGAACTCCTCGTCGCCCACAATCGCGTCCGCCGAACCGATTTCGGCAGGGGTTCCGTCCTCATTGGCGCCTCTGTAGAACTTCCAGTTGTCCTTAACGCTTCCGCTTGTCATATTCGTTCCGAAAATCTTACCTGCGTCTCTGGTCTGCTCAACGGTTGTAAGGGTGTTTCCCTCCTCGTCAACCAATGTTCCGTAAGGGCCGCCGTCCCAGCAGGTATCCTCGTTTATCTGGATAACCTCGTTGTCTATACCTCCGGCAACCATGCTCGCCATACGTCCGTTGCCTACGGGGTATCCGTTTGTCCAGATATACTCGCTGTAGCCCCAGCCCGTAAAGTTTACTCCGCTCTTTTCATAGGGCTTCTGAATCTTGGTAGTATTATCGTCCTTACTGGCGTTGGGGTCAACGTCCTTCATGGTCTCGTAAATTCCGCCCTCTTTGAGAACGTTCTCAATGTGATTATCCGTCCACAGGGTGGTTTCAGGGTCAAAGCCCTTAAAGGCTGCTATAGACACGCCGTCCTCCTCCTGTTCCGGTGCGGCTGCATAAACGCCGGTAAACCCCGTCGCCAGCATTACGGCGCTTAGCACCAATGAACCTATTCTTTTTAACATTTCTGCTCCTCCTTTTTTAGGTTTTATTTATTTTAACAATATTATAAGCTATTTTAAAACATATTAACAGGTCCAGATGGGGTTAAAATCTATGGGGCCAGAAGAAATTTTTAAAATTTGTCGAAATCTTTGGTGCAAAACTCCTTGGGAAATAAAGGCGGAAATTTTTTCGCGTCTAACTTATTTAAGTGCAGAAAACTTAAAGGAGGAAAACCTAATGAGATTTGAAATTGAACCGGTTGGAAATTCGCTGGTGGTAAAGCTGTACGGCGAGATTGATCAGCACTGCGTGGGCGAAATCCGAAACGATATTGACAGACTTATTTCCCTCAGAAATCCCGCCGTTCTTATTATGGATCTGGGCGGAGTGGAGCTTATGGACAGCTCGGGGCTGGGGCTGATAATGGGCAGGTACAAGATCATGGCGGCTCGCGGAGGGCAGGTCAGGCTGATCAGACCAAAGCCCCATGTGGATAAGGTTTTGGAGCTGGCGGGAATTAAAAAAATACTGGAAAAGAACTGCGGATAAAGGAGTGAAAAACATGAACAACTATATGAAGCTGACAATTCCGTCAAAGACCTCAAACGAGGCTTTTGCAAGGGCGGCTGTGGGAGCCTTTGCGGCTCAGGCGGACATGACCGTTGAGGAGCTTTCCGACATAAAGACCTCCGTTTCGGAGGCGGTGACAAATTCAATTATACATGGGTACAGCCACGGCTGCGGAGTTATAGACATTGAATGCAACATGGAGCTTAAAGACGACAGGTACAAATTTGAAATTGTTATACGGGATAAGGGCAGGGGCATTGAAAATGTTGACAAGGCAATGCAGCCCCTCTATACCACCTCAAGCAGCGACGAACGCAGCGGCATGGGCTTTACGGTTATGCAAAGCTTTATGGACGAGCTGGAGGTTGAGTCCGAGCCCCAAAAGGGCACTCGGGTCAGAATGGTAAAATACATCGGAGCCGAGAACGCCTATGATTAAGTATTCCGAAGCCAATGATGAATTGCTAAGGCGTATCGCCGAGGGTGACGAAAACGCCAAAAATCAGCTTATAGAGCAAAACGTGGGGCTTGTTCACTCTATAGTCAAAAGGTTTTTGGGCAGAGGACAAGAGGCGGAGGACCTGTTCCAGGTAGGCTGCATAGGGTTGATAAAGGCGGCGAACAAGTTTAACACGGACTTCGGCGTTACCTTCTCTACCTACGCCGTCCCCATGATTATAGGCGAGATAAAGCGGTTTATGAGGGACGACGGCATAATCAAGGTCAGCCGCTCTCTTAAAACAACGGCGGGAAAGGCGGCGGCAATCAAAGAAAAAATGATGGCGGAAAACAAGGAGGAGCCCTCCGTTGCGGCAATCGCCAAGGAGCTGGGAATAACACCTCAGGAGCTGGCGGCGGCTCTTGAAGCAACCCGCAAACCCGACTCAATCTACGCCCGGCTTGACGACGGCAACTCGGAAAACCGCTCCCTTCTGGAAAAGCTCAGCTCAGATGAGAATTACGAAGAAAAAATCGAAAACAGAATAATGCTGGAGCAGGCATTCGGGGTTATGAACGAGCGGGAAAAGCTCATCATATACATGCGGTATTTTCGCAGGAAAACCCAGACAGAAATCGCGGAGAAGCTGGGGATTTCTCAGGTTCAGGTTTCGAGGATAGAGAAAAGAGTGCTGCAAAAAATGCGGGATCGGCTTACAGGTTAAATTTTGCATAGTATAATTCAAATCGGGTCATAATATTCACAAAGCACTAAAAGGAGTGGTATTATGAGCCAAAATCAAAATCAAGAATACCTGAATTATATAGACGAAAAGGCGCCCAAAAGCCCTCTGCTCAAGGACATGGTTATGGCGTTCCTGTTCGGCGGCGCCATCTGCACAATAGGGCAGGCAATAGGGGATATATACACCAATTTCTGCCACATGGATTCCGAGAACGCCAAGGTTGCCGTCAGCGTAACCATGGTCTTTTTGGGTGCGCTGCTCACGGGTCTTGACATATATCCAAAGCTTGCCAAGTACGCAGGGGCGGGAACCATTGTTCCCATAACGGGCTTTGCCAACTCTGTTGCCTCTCCCGCCATGGAGTTTAAACGGGAGGGACTTATAACGGGAACCTCGGCTAAGATGTTCGTTGTGGCGGGGCCTGTTCTGGTATACGGAATTTCCGCCTCGGTTGTGGTCGGGATTGTCTACTATTTATATAAGATACTGATTGGAGGTTAGATTATGGCTGTGCGTTTGGGAAAGCAGACAATAGCGGTTACCTCCCGTATATCGATTTCGGCAACCGCCTCAATTGTGGGGACAAAGGAAAGCCACGGCCCCCTTTCGCCCTACTTTGACGTTCACATGAACGATGCGGAATGGAAAGAGGACACCTGGGAAAAGACGGAAACCAAAATGCAGCGTGAGGCGGCAAAGCTGGCAATACGGAAGTCGGGGCTCAGTTCCGACCATATACATTGTGCCTTTGCGGGAGACCTGCTCAACCAGTGCATAAGCTCGGGCTTCAGCGCAAGGGAGCTTGAAATTCCCTACTACGGCTTGTACGGAGCCTGCTCCACCATGATTGAGGGCTTGAGCCTGAGCGCAGTCACAATTGACGGAGGCGGGGCGGACAACACTATAGCCGTTGCCTCCAGCCATTTCTGCACTGCGGAACGCCAATACAGAAACCCTCTTGAATACGGAGGGCAGAGGCCGCCCACGGCGCAGTGGACGGTTACGGGAGCGGGAGCCGCCGTAGTCTCTAAAAACGGCGGAGCCCCATATATAACCCATGTGACCACGGGAAAGGTTGTGGATTACGGCGTGACTGATCAGAACAACATGGGCGGAGCCATGGCCCCCGCCGCAATCGATACTCTTATCACCCATTTCAAGGACACGGGACGCTCCCCAAAAAGCTACGACCTGATTTTGACGGGGGATTTGGGCAAGGTCGGCAGGGAGATAGTTATTGACATGATGAGCAAAGGCGGCTATGACCTATCTGCAAATTACGGGGACACGGGCTGCCTGATATACGATTTTGAAAAGCAGGACGTGCATTCGGGCGGCAGCGGCTGCGGCTGTGTCGCAGTGACCCTCTGCGGATATGTGTACGAGATGATGAAAAGAGGGAAGCTCAACGAGGTGCTCATTCTGGGAACGGGGGCTCTCCTCAGCCCGACTGCCACCCTTCAGGGGGAGTCGGTTCCGGGAATTGCCCACGCAATCGCCCTTTCAAACACACCGGGAGGTGGAAAAAATGGCGTATATTAATGCTTTTTGGGTTGGCGGCCTTATCTGCGCCATAGCCCAGATATTGATTGACAAAACAAGCCTGACCCCGGCTAAAATTCTGGTTCTGTTTGTGGTTGCGGGAGCAATTCTGGGCGGATTTGGAATATACGACAAGCTGGTGGACTTTGCGGGAGGCGGAGCAACCGTCCCTCTGATTGGGTTCGGCAACGTGCTGGCAAAGGGAGTAATAAAGGCCGTTGACGAAACGGGAGCCTTAGGGATTATCACGGGAGGAGCCAAGGCCGCCGCAGGCGGAATTTCCGCCGCCATATTCTTCGGCTTTCTCATGGCTCTGCTTTTTAACCCCAAATCAAAATAAGCCCGCTCTGCTCAATAAG
The DNA here is from genome assembly GCA_958352815.1 of uncultured Eubacteriales bacterium. GTDB lineage: Bacteria > Bacillota > Clostridia > Monoglobales > Monoglobaceae > Monoglobus. The sequence continues at coordinate 42,198 of CATWQA010000004.1, read as the reverse complement.
GGGGTTTGCCCCGTCATTCAACGTTTCAGTGGGAGCTACAATCTCCCACTGAAAAAGTAAGCGGAACCCGCCTTAGGGTTCCCCTTGACAAAGCTTGAAATATGTAATACAATTTTGATAAAAAGGTATGCCTTTGAAACCATTCGCCCACCCAATTGCGCTCTGTCGGCAACAACTTAGGTCTATTATTGACATTGCATACTTTGTGCAAACTGAAATAATATGAGCCGTCCCACTTCAAAGAAGTGGGGTCACAGCCGCCTCCGCCCCGAGCGCAGATCGTTCTCCCTCCGGGAGAAACGAGTTAGGGGACGTTGTCCCCTAAGACCCCTGCAACATTTTGATAAAGGCTTTGCTGCGTTGCAATACACAGGGGTTTGGGGCGGAGCCCCAATCGGTTTCCCCGAAGGGGAAAACTGACCCCGCCCGGGGCGGGCAGGGCATTGTGCCGCATTTGAAAAATGCGGCAAGCAAGCACGGCAGGTCGCCGTAGGCGACACGTGAGGCGCGCAGGCGTCGCCGCTTTAGCGGCACGGCTAAACCACATATTTTAGCAAAACCATTGGTGCCTATACGGGCGCAATGAATGGCGCCCCTACGAATGGGAAGGGTTACATATAACCCGTTTTACGAAACAAAATCCGTCCCGATCAGGGAAAAATAAGGAAAATATTTATGAAAAACATCAACTTTAAACCTGACAAAAATTCAGACACTCCGCTATACATACAGCTATACAGCTATTTTAAGGAGAATATAACCTCGGGGGAGATTGCCAACGACGAAAGACTTCCGTCACGGCGCGCCCTTGAAAAGGAAGCCAAGCTGAGCAAAAGCACTATTGAGCTTGCGTACCAGAAGCTTATGGACGACGGGTACGCAGTATCCCGCTCCCGCAGCGGATACTTTGCAAGGCAAAGCAGCCCCATAAACAGCGATATTTCCGAAACTGATTTCTACAGCAATCCCGGTATATCATACATTATGAGCCAAAACGGAATTGACTCGGACTCTGTCCCGAGGGACGCTGTCTCCAAGCTGTACCGCGATATTTCCTACGACTCTCCCGACCTGTTTGAATTCGGGCACAAGTACGGCGAAAAGTCTCTGCGCAAGGCAATTGCCCACAGCCTGCATGAAATGCACGGCATATCCCGCAACCCGGGGCAGATTATAGTCGGCGCAGGCACCGAGTTCCTGATTGAACAGCTAACCCATATTTTTGAGGACGGCACTGTTTTCGGCTTTGAAAACCCCTGCTTTGCCCGCAACTATATTCCCGTCAAAAACAGCGGGAGAGAAATACAGCTGATCGACATAAATATGGACGGTATTCCCTCAGGAGCGTTGGCGGCAAGCGGGATAGACGTAATGTGCCTCTCCCCCGACCACCAGTTCCCCACAGGCTGCAGAATGACCGCCGAAAAACGAGCCGAGGCTTTAAGCTGGGCGGAAAAGTCCCCCGACAGATATATTATCGAGGCGGACTTTGATTTGGACTTTTCAAACGAGCCTCTCCCCCCTCTGTTCGCCTCCGATAAGTCGGGCAGCGTAATTCTTCTGGGAACATTTTTCAGAACCGTCGCCCCATCAATCAGAACGGGCTTCCTCGTTCTGCCCCAGACCTTGGTGGAAAGGTTTAACCAAAAGCTTCCCTATTATATTTGTCTCAATTCTGCTTTAGAGCAGCAGGTTATCGCCAAATATATCAACAGCGGAAAATACCGAAAGCATACGGAGGATCTGAAAAAGATATACAACAGCAAACGGCGTTTTCTTATTGACGAACTTGAAAAATCCCGCCTTAAACCTTATATCAGTTTATACGGAACAGAGACGGGCACGTACGTTATCGCAAGGGTCGAAAACGGAATGACCGAAAATGAGCTCCGAAATTCTGCGGCGGAGCATGGGGTTAAGATTATTCCCCTGTCTGCATGTATGTTCAGATACAACGAGCTGCTGCCGAAAAACCTGTTTATCATGGGCTTCGGCGGCCTTACCGCAGACGAAATCAGGTCTGCGGTTAAGGCTCTTGAAAGGGCATGGGCAAAAGAATAAGCGGCTGAAACCACAGCCGCTTATTCTTTTATTCTTTATTCAATTTCCAAGGTCTGCGCCCTGTCATACTGGTCAGTAACAGACTTGGGGCACTTTGTAAACAAGCTCACAATTATGATTACCAGTGAAGAAATCACAAATGCGGGAACCAACTCGTAAACATCGAAAATTCCGCCCTTCATGAAGTACCACACGATATCCACAATTCCGCCTGTAAGCACGCCTGCAATAGCCGCAGGAGCGGTCATCTTTCTGTAATACAGCGAGAACAGAATACAGGGGCCGAAGGCTGCGCCGAAGCCGCCCCACGCCATTGACACCAAATCAAACACCGAGCTGTCCTGATCCAGAGAAATCAATATGGCAATAAGCGCTATAACAACAACCGCAATACGGCTTATCCTAACCAGCTTATCGCTGGAGGGCTGCTTCTTGGAGAACAGGTGATACAGATCCTCACCGAAGGTTGAAGCCGTAACCAGAAGCTGCGAGTCCGCCGTGCTCATTATCGCCGCGAGAATTGCAGTCAGGAACACGCCGCTCAAAATTATCATAAAGATGTTGCCGGAGCTTCCGAATATGGTCTGAACGAGAACCATAAATATCTTCTCATTATCCCCGTTTACCATATCAACATAGTTAGCGGGAACCATTCCCGCCTCCACGTATATCTTGCCGAGAGCTCCGATCAGAACAGCGGCAGCCAGGGTTATAATAACCCAAACCATAGCTATAATTCTTGCCGGCTGAACCTCCTTGGGGCTTCTGATTGCCATAAATCTTGACAGAATGTGGGGCTGACCGAAGTAACCCAGACCCCAGCCCAAAGCCGATACGAGGAGCAGAACGTTCACCTTGCCCGCAGTTGTCTTGGGAATCCAGGAGAACACCTCGTTCACCGTTGACTCAAGACCCTTGAACTCGATTGTCGTTGCCTCAATTCCTCCGAAATGACCGACGATAATAAGCGGCATTGCAATAATCGCAAAGAACATAATTATTCCCTGGATAAGGTCTGTCCACGCAACCGCCTTAAAGCCGCCCGTAAAGGTATAGCCCGTTATAATAACTCCGCCGATAATAAGACCGATAACATAAGGGATACCCAAGGTTGATTCAAGGAGCTTTGCTCCCGCGGTGAACTGAGCCGCAGTGTAAATCAGGAAGAAGAACATGATAAACAGAGACGAAGCGACCCTGAGAATATGGCTCTTATCCTCAAACCTGTTTTCAAAGTAAACAGGTATCGTAATGGAATTGTTCGATGCCTCGGTCTGCTTTCTGAGACGCTTTGCAACAAACAGCCAGTTAAGATATGTACCGATTGCCAAGCCGACAGCCGTCCAAATTGCCTCGGTGGTGCCTCCAAACACCAAAAACGCAGTTCCCGGCAAGCCCATCAGCAGCCAACCGCTCATATCCGACGCCTGAGCAGACATTGCGGCAACCCACTTGTTAAGACCTCTGTCGCCCAAAAAATAGTCGTTCAGAGAATTGTTGGTGTTATAAAAGCCAAATCCGATGAGAAGCATCAGCAGCAAATACAAGGCCAGTATAACTACCTGAATAATCATTTGTAACACAACTCTTACCTCCAGTTTTAATTTAAATCTCTGTTATTTTACCACATTTTGTTATATAAAGCAATAGATTTTAAATAATTATTTTTTGTAAAGCAGTCTTACAGAGTTGAGTATGCACAAAAAGGCAACCCCTGTGTCTGCGAAAACCGCCAGCCACATGTTGGTATATATACCCGTAATTCCCAATAATATGGCAATAAACTTTACGGCAAGAGCGAATATAACGTTTTCCTTTGCAATGGCGGCAGTGGCTCCCGAAACGGACACAGCCTTTGTGACAGCTCCCAAATCAGAGTTCATAAACACCACGTCCGCCACCTCAATGGCGGCGTCGGCGCCGCTGCCCATTGCCGCTCCCACATCTGCCCCGGCAAGGACGGGAGCGTCGTTAATTCCGTCGCCCACAAACATGACCTCTCCGTACTTGCTGCGGATTTCTCTCAGCTTCTCAACCTTGTTCTCGGGCAGCAGTCCGCCGTACGCCTCGTCTATACCGACCTCCGCCGCAACATACTTCGCCGCCGCTTCCCCGTCGCCTGTCAGAATTGCCGTTTTAATTCCCAGAGACTTCATTTCCTTTACAGCATCTAACGCGCCGCTTTTTACCGTGTCGGATATTATTATGCTTCCCTTATACTCTCCGTCTGCGGCAAGCAGAACCTCCGTGCCTGAATTTACGGCTCCCCACTCGCTTATGTCGATACCGTTCTCTTCCATCAGGGTTCTGTTTCCCACAAGCAACTGTCTGCCGCCTGTCTCCGCTATTATTCCCTTTCCGGAAATTTCCTGAATTTTATCGGGCGTCTCCAACTTCAAGCCCCGTTTTTCACACTCCGCCACTATGCTTTGACCTATGGGGTGTGTTGACGCAATCTCGCAGGAGCCGCACAGGCTGAGAACCTGCTCCTCCGTCATGCCGCCGCTGCAAAATACCTTGCGCACCGAAAAATCGCCTACCGTAATGGTTCCCGTTTTGTCCATAACCACAGCCTTGATTTTTGCCAAGGCTTCCATTACTATTCCGCCCTTAAACAAAATACCGCTTTTCGAGGCTGAGCCAATGCCGCAGAAATATGCAAGAGGCACGCTGAGCACCAGCGCACAGGGGCAGCTCATAACCAAAAAGCTCAAGGCGGTGTACACCCATCTGTAAAAGTCTCCGTCTGTCAAAAGAGGGATTACAACCGCCGTAAACAGGGCTGCCGCCACCACTATAGGCGTGTAAATCCGGGCAAACTTTGTTATAAAATTATCTATTTTGGGCTTGCCCGCCGCCGCGTTTTCCACAGACTCAAGAATACGGGACACCATAGAGTCCTTTAGCTCATTGTCCACCCTGAGCCTTATGGCGCCTGTGTTGTTCACGCAGCCCGACATAACCCTGTCGCCCTGCTGAACCCGCACCGGAACAGGCTCTCCCGTCACGGCAGAGGTGTCAATCCTGCTCTCGCCGTCAACAACCGTTCCGTCAAGGGGAATGCGCTCCCCCGGGCGAACCAGAAGCACATCTCCTACCATGGCTTCCTCCGCACCGATTACCTTAACGCTGTCACCGGAAACCAGGTTTACCGTCTCGGGGCGCAGATCCACAGCCTCCATAATTCGGCTTCTGCTGCGCTTAACGGCAACATCCTCAAACAGCTCTCCTATTCTGAAAAACAGCATTACGCCTACCGCTTCATAGTATTCACCTATTACAAAGGCTCCCAGTGTGGCGATTGACATAAGGAAGTTTTCATCAAACACCTTGCCCTTGCTTATGTTTTTGGCTGCCGTCCACAAAACTCCGCCGCCCAGCAGCAGATAGGCGCAAACCGTCAGTACAATCTGAATTAAATCCGTATCGTGACTTCCCGAAGCAAGCTTATATATTACTGCGGCGGCATACAGCACGGCGCCGCCGATAAGAGTAAACAGATGGTTGCTCTCCTCCTCTTCCTCCTGTTTTTTGGTTCCGCCGATTTCCTTTAGGTCAAATCCGTCCTCCACCGTGCGCGCCAGACTTATTACCTTTGGCAAAACAGCGTCGGGAGCCTCCGCCGTAATCCGCAGCTGCTTTAAGGGATAAGACAGGCTTACGTCCTCAATTCCGTCCATCTCCCCAATCAACTTTTCTATTTTAGCCCCGCAATGGGCGCAGTCCAAATTTTCAATTGTGTACTTTTTGGTTATTCCCCTGTTGCTCCGACCTTGGGAATGACTGTTAAGTACCTGCTCTTGCTTCTCCTTCATCCTTAGCACCTCCTATTATTTTTATATATGAACATCTGTTCATATGTTATATTGATATAATATCACCATACAACATATTTGTCAATAGGTTTTTTAAATTTTTCAAAAAAAAGAACAGCCCGTATGGCTGTATGAGACACTAAAACTTTATCAAAAGTAACAAGTTTGAATATATGCAAATCATTACGGTGTAGGGGGCGGCTTCCCAGACGCCCCGAATGTAAACTGACGGTTTTCGATAAAATAAATGGGGTTGGCACACAATTTGGGTGTCCAATCCCATTTTAATTTACATCAGCGGAGGCGGCTGTGACCCAACATCTTTGATGTTGGACGGCTCACATTATTCCAATTAATATAAAGTATGCAATGTCAATAACAGCCCTAAGTTGTTGACGACAGAGCGCAACGGGGCGGGCGACAGGCAAACCAATGTAATTATATAAATCTGCGGAATAAGCCGCACCCAAAAAGAAGTAATATGTAAAAAAGGATTTTTTTATACTTCCAAACAATTACATCTGTCCGTCTTTAATCTTATGCTCCACATGGGAGAGAGTTTTATTGATTATATCCACCACGTGCTCATCGTCAAGGGAGTAGAAAATGTTCTTGCCGTCTCGCCTTGACTTAACCTGCCCCTCCAGCTTGAGCTGCTTCAGCTGGTGGGACACGGCAGACTGGGAAACATCAAGAAGCGCCGATATATCCGAGACGCACATCTCCTTGTGAGACAAGGCGTACAAAATCCTAACCCTTGTCTCGTCCCCGAGAACCTTAAAAAACGAAGCGGTTCTCTCAATCAGCTTGTCATCAAGAACATCGGTTTTGTCCATATTCCCGCTGCTGCAAAAATCGTTTTTTTCGTCCATTATATCACCCCGCCGAAACGCTTATCCCTGAATACCTGCAATTCCCATATATATGGCAACCGCATTGTTATGAGCCGCGCGCTTGTTCGCGTCACCCTCCTCGCTTGGGTATAAGTCCTTTACAAGGAGATACAGATTGCCGTTATATCCCACCTTCTCAGTGAACTCGGCATTCCCGCTCAAGTCATACACATGGGAGAAGCACTCGTAATATTCACTTTCCATAAGGAAATCGTAATACGCCTGATCCGCTATATACAGCATAGTATCGCCCGAATTTAGTTCACCCATAATCCTTGTCTGCACCGCAACTGCGTCCTCATTGTCGTACTGACGGCTCGCAGTCATGGGCGTAACCGAAACAGTAATATCGCCGTCCTCATTAACATCGTTTGAATACTGAGTCAATTCCTGAGTTACCGTGTCCACAGTCTCGTCCGCAACGGCGTTTTCCAAATACATTCCCGCCAGCAAGTCATATTGGGGAGTATTTGTTATTTCATAAATCGTCAGCAATATTACCAAAACTGCCGCAACAACGCCGACAACAACCCATTTTCTGTAATACCAGAAGTTAACCAACCTCTCCGCAAATGGCAGATTTTTTGTCATTTCCTTTGCTTCTTTTGCCTGTCTGTCCATATATGAATACCTCCGTGATCTGATTTAACCCCTTCCCCAATAAATCTTTATATCCGAACAAAGTGAATTGCCGTTTCAAATAGCACCAACTCCTGTTTCTTCAATCACATTTTCATATCTGTCGCCGAGCCCAGTTCCGCCCGCCAGACCCGGGCGATGTCGTTTTTCCCCTTCGGGGAAACCGATTGGGGCTTCGCCCCAAACCCTGTTTACGTAATTCCGCCACCTTATAATTTTGATAAAGGCTTTGGCAACATTGCCGCCGCGGCTTGGCATGGCGGAATATGGGCTCGGCAATGGTTTCAAAGGCAAAGCCTTTATCAAAATAGACGGTTTTAAGCATCACAAGACACTACTATGGATAAAATCAACCATGTAAACAGTATTATAGCACTAAATTACCGCATAATCAAGTAAAATATGACATTAATTTATCTCGTTATCAGACTATATTCGTAGGGGCTTTCAAAATCATCTTTAAGACCCTCTGTTATATAAATCTGATTATCATCGGTGATGAAAATAACCTCAAAGCCCTCATGGTTTTTCCAGTATTCCGCTCCCTTGTCAAGCCCCATTACGAACAATGCGGTTGACAGTCCGTCGGCAACAGTTCCCCTGTCACAAACAATCGTGACGGATTTAACGCCGCTGCCTGCGGGATAGCCTGTCTTTGGGTCGATAATATGGTGGTATCTGACCCCGCCGCTTTCAAAATACCTCTGATAACTGCCGGAGGTTACCACCGCCTTATCCGCCGCGGCAATCTCCCCCGCAACGGCGGCGCTGTCCGGGCTTTGCAGAGCCACGCGCCACTTGCTTCCGTCCTTTTTTTGACCTATGGCCTGCACGTTTCCCCCGAGAGAAACAATTCCGGAGGTAACTCCGTTATCCTTAAAAATTTCCGCCACTCTGTCCGAGGCATAGCCCTTTGCAATTCCGCCCAAATCAATTTGAGCGCCGCCCCTTAACACAACTCGGTTACCGCTGACGGAAATATTTTCAAAGCCGACAGCCTGCAGAGCCTCATCAATTTCCTCCGAGGCGGGCACGCGGAAATCCTTGGTATAAAATCCCCATAAATCCATAATGGGCGCCACCGAAATATCAAAGGCTCCGCCTGTATCAAGGCACACCCCGAGCGCCTCCCCAATCAGCTCGGCTGTCTCCTCTGAAACCTCAGCCTCCCCCGATGAGTTGAGTTCGTAAATCTCACTGCCCGAACTTCCCCGCCTTAGCGTATTGTCAAGACGCATTATCTCCTGTTCAGCCTCTTCCAAAGCCTTTTCCGCGTTTCCGTCATACGCCTTTAGGGTCATAACGGTGTCCATGGCGTATACGGTTTTTGCTTGCTCTGCGGCCGAATTGCCGTCGCAGCCCCCTAAGACAAAAGCGCAGATTATCGGCAGAAATATCCCTAATATAAAAGTCTTTTTACTCAATCCCAAGCCTCATTTTCACTGTTTTACGGTTATCGAATTGAGAACCGTTGATATAAGCCGATTAGTGCTCTCGGTTAGTTCGGTTCCCTGTTGATTAAACCGTATTTGATAAAAGCAGCCGTCTGCCTCAAACAGATAATACACAGTTGTGTATTGGGCAGAGGGCTCCTCACCCTCATCGTCAATGTTGTACTCTTGGTACTCCATACGGCGCATGTCAATGCCGCTGTGGGTCTCAGAGGTCACGTCTCCCCTGTAGTACACAAAGCCCTCGCCGTCCATACCCTCAAGGAAGTAGTGCTCCCGCTCCACCTGAGCGATGTAGTCCTCCATAGTGTTAATAACGGCTGTTTTCAGCACGCCGTCACGGTCGCAGGCGTCAACCTCCGCTCCCTTTTGGGTTTTGCGAATGCGCATGGCAATAAACTCGTTGTAAAACAGTGCGTCCTCGTACGCCTTGTCCTGAACCTGCTCAGCAAGAGGCGAGTCCTCGGGAACCTTGAAGCTTATTCCGCTGCCGCTATCCGTTTCGGCAGTCTTATCTCTGGCAATCAAAATAGTATCGTCCTTAAAGTCCACGGAAAAGCCGCCGAGCAGCTCCGCCATATCACGCAGCTTAAAGTAGGTTCTTCCGTCAATGTTATAGCCCTCCATCTTAACATCAATGCCGTCAAGCTTTATGGGAAACACGTTATCGGTTGCCTGATAGTACGCCGCCATAGCTCCCACAGAGCCGAAAATCACAGCTCCCAAAACAAATGAAACAATAATCTTTTTCATAATAATTCTCCGTTCGGTTAAATAGCTTCTCTGCCGCAATAATTTTTTTATCAATACATACATATTATCATAACAAACCAATACGGTCAAGAAAAATTTGCCGCGCCGAGTTTTAGTTCAGTATTTCCCGCTCCTGCTTTAGAGAAAGTATTCTTCTTACGCTTTCATCAATCCTGCTCTCACTGATTTCCCCACTCTCAACCGCTTGAACAATTTCCTCCGCCACAGACGCTGCCTGCGGAGACATGAGCAGAACGTCCGCCCCGGCGTTGATTGCCCCAATCGCCGCTTCAAACGGGGAATACTTCGAGGTTATTGCTCCCATATTCAGAGCGTCTGTAACAACAACCTTTTCAAAGCCCAGCTCTCCCCGCAGCAAATCTGTTATAATTATAGGAGAAAGGGTTGAGGGCGTAGTGTCCCCCACAATATCGGGAACGGTCATATGAGCGACCATAACCATATCCGCTCCAGCGTCTATTCCCGCCTTAAAGGGGATAAACTCTGTTGCCCGCATTTCCTCAAGGGTTCTTGAGCAAATCCCCTCCGCCTCATGGGTGTTGGTCACAGTGCTGCCGTTGCCCGGAAAGTGCTTTAGGGTTGCGCAGAGATTTTGGCTTTCCATTCCCGAAACCTCCGCCGCCACCATTTCCGCCACAAGGTTTGGGTCTGTTCCGAAGGAGCGGTCGCTGATGTCCTCGTTATCAGATACGATTATAGTGTCGGCAACAGGCGCAAAGTCAACGTTAAAGCCCATTTGCCGCAGCTCCCTTCCCAGGGTCTCTCCGACCTCAAACGCCTTGCTCGGGTCTCCCCCTGCGCCAATCTCGCCCATAGGCGGGAATTTTGTAACACCCACATCTGCGCCGCCCAGTCTTGAAACACGGCCGCCCTCCTCGTCTACGCCGATAAACATAGGTGTTTGGCTAAGCTCCTGCATGTCCCGTATGAGACTGATGGTTTGCTCCCGCGTCTCAATATTCTTGCTGAACAAAATCACTCCCCCGACCGGGTATTTCTCAAGGGCGGCTTTAAGCTCCTCGTCCGCCGCTGTAACAGCCTCCGTGCTCACAATATCCTCCGGAGCTATCATAAACATCTGCCAAACCTTTTCGTATAGGCTCATTGATGACAATGCTTCCTCCGCAGGGCTGATTGCAGTCTCTGCCGGAGCCTTTGCCGCCTCGTTTGTCCCAACGCTTCCGCACCCGCTCAACATCACAGCAGCAATCATAAACAATATCATTATCCTAAACTTCTTCATTTGTCACACCTCCGCAAGCACTATATCACACATCTGATACGCTTGTCAAATTTCATATTTTGCCGATCTTTCTGCGCGTACAGCCTTATCATCATAATCGTTTTTCAGAACGTCCAAAAGTGAATCTGTCAAAAAAGAAACGCTTTTATCACGGGAAATAAGTCTTGCCATTTCCTTGCCGTCGCGCAAAATAATAATTTCTTCACCCGCTTGCACCATTTGCAGATAATTGTCGAAATTATATTTGAGCTCTGTTGCAGTTACCGTGATCATAATACTCACCCCTTATTAACATTAATTTATTCGCCGATATATATCTGTATCTCATAATCCCACTGGAGAATGCCCGACACAATGACGAGCTGCACCGCGAACCTTGGTTCAACTCCGTATTCGGTTTTTGCCTTATAAATCAAGTCCTTAAGAGCGCTTTCTCTGTTTTCCTCGTTGCAGCTTGCCCACAAGTACTTCCCCTTGGGCAATATTTTCAGTCCTTCTGTCTCCCCGTAGCTTGTGCAGACCGCAAAAAGTTTTGACGCCCCGTTTTCGGTGTATATCCCCGCCAAGTCCTCAAAGGAAAACTGCTCCTTGAGGGCAGGAGGTATTTTATCGTAAAAATGACTGAGATAGTTCCACAAATTGTCAACCGTGGGGGCTTCCAGTGTGTCGGACAGCAATATAACCCGCTCGGGAATATTCTTAACCGCAGTTCCGCCTGCGCTCCTGCGCATCTGTAATTTTCTTTCATAGTCGGCTTTAGCCAACAGGATTTTTGACTTGCCGTATTTCAGAGCCGCAATTTTTTCATCTGCCTTTTTCTCTGCCCGCTCCAAAAACTCCACGATTTTTTCCAGGTCGTCATATTCCAGAACCTCTTTTATTTCCCGCAGCGGCAAACCCATAAGCTGCAAAGCCCGCACCGTGTTCAGGCGCACAATATCCGCCTCGGAATAGTAGCGGTAATTCGTCCATTCATCCTTTTTGCTCGGCTTAACCAAACCGATACGGTCGTAATGCCGCAGAGTTTCGCTTGTGGTTTGGGCAGCCCTTGCCGCCTCCCCCACCGAAAAAAATTTCTCCATTTTTATTTTCACCCCTTGACTTTTGTGTAACACAAAGGTTTATAATATATTTTAGCACAGGGAATTGGGGAAATCAAGACCTATTACTATGTAATACTTAAAACTCTGTATATCTGAACTCGTCTATTTTGATAAAGGCTTTGCCTTTGAAACTATTCGCCCGCCCCGTTGCGCTTGCCGCCCTCCTCCCCAAGCGCACAGGACGGGCAGGACTCTCGAAAAATCGAAGATTTTTTGGGAAGAAGGAGCAAATGCCCGTAAAAGCGCAGCCTTGTAGTACAGACAAGGCGCGTAACAAGGGCATATTGCAACGATGGGGCGCAATGTTGCCAAAGCCTTTATCAAAATTATAAGGTAGCGAAATTGTATATATAGGGGTTTGGGGCAACGCCCCATTCGGTTTCCCCGAAGGGGAAAACCGACTCCGCCCGGGTCTGGCGGGCGGAACTGGGCTAGGCTATAGACTATATTATCAAATATAAATAAAATTACATGGGTATAGTATAAAAGCAAAATTTTAATATTACTCAATACTATGTCAAAAGCAAAAGGAGGGAACCGAGAAGCGACTGATAGGTGCAGCAAATGAACTGCTTAAAAGCATTGATTTAAATTTAATTACTAAACTATGGAGGAATTACTATGAAAAAAATAATCTCACTGATTTTATGTCTCGTTCTGGGCAGCTTGGTTTTGGCAGGCTGCTCCGACAACAGCCAAACTTTTACTCAACAGGAATATGAAGCCGATATAGCGGAAATTAAAGCTTTATCCATTGACGTACGCGACAGGGAAATTGAGGTGTCTCTGTCCGAGGACAACAAAATCCATATCACCTATTTTGAAAGCGACAAGGAAAGCTATAGCATTGAGGTTTCAGACGATAACGCCCTTACAATGACAAGCGCAAGCGACAAGGAATGGACAGATTATGTGGGCGGAAAGATCTCGGCTGAAAACCGAAAAATTACAGTGCAGATACCGAATGCGCTTCTATGCAATCTGACCCTCTCCACAACAAACGAAGATATTAATCTTGCGGCATTAACTGTGACGGGCGGCGTCAACATTACCTCAAACGGCGGAGACATAAGCTTTGAAAAATTAGACGTGGGAAAAGCCCTGCATCTAAACGGCAAAAACGGGGATATTTTCGGAACCGTCACAGGCGGCTATGACGATTTTTCAATCACCTCGGAAGTCAAAAAGGGCGAAAGCAATTTGCCCGCCCGCAAGGACAGCGGAGAGAAAACGCTGAACGTTTCCAACAATAACGGCGATATTAATATTGAATTTATAAAGTAAGCCGCGCGTCCCCCGCCTCTTGGGCGGCGGGACGCACCCGCACCGGATATCGTGACCTTATTAACCCACAACTTTTTTGGAAAATTTTTAAAAAACATATTGACAACATATATTTTTTTGTGTACACTTGTTCTTGAGCCGTAACGGCGTTATTATTTTGAATTCGAGTTAGTTATGACTAACCTTCTTGTTCCTTGCTTTAAATCGGAGCCCCCTAAAGGCAAGGAATATATTTTACGGCTTAGGTTAGTTAGGACTAACCTATCAGCAAGGAGGTTTCACATGAAAGGAAACAAAATCATTTCGGCAGGCGTTGCGGCGGTAATGCTTGCTGTATCGGCAGTCGGCTTCGCCGCCGAGTATTCAGGCGCGCACGTACAGATTATCACCGCAAAAAATAAATAATTTACATAAAATTTTTAAGGAGGTTTTTACACAATGAGTAAAACAGCAATTGTATTTTGGAGCGGCACAGGAAATACCGAAGCCATGGCTATGGCGGTATTGGACGGAGCAAAGGAAGTGAACAGCGAAACAAAGCTTTTCAATGTTTCCGAGATAAGGGCAGATGAGGCGGCGGAATATGACACGCTTATACTGGGCTGCCCCGCCATGGGCGCTGAGGTTCTTGAAGAAAGTGAATTTGAACCGTTCTTTACAGAGCTGGAGGGCAAGCTGTCCGGCAAGAACGTTGCTCTTTTCGGTTCATACGGATGGGGTGACGGCGAGTGGATGCGTTCCTGGGAGGAACGAGTAAACGCTGCCGGCGCAGCCTTAATATGCGAAAGCGTTATTGCCAACGAAACGCCTGACGACGAGGTAACCGCAAGCTGCAACGCCCTCGGCAAGGCCGCAGCCGAAAAATAACTAAACGCAAAACGTCCTCCGCTCAATATGTGATATGCGGGGGACATTTTCAATCGCATTAACATTTAACTGAATAATATTCCGAAGCTAAAATCTGTGATTACCTGCATTAAAAGCACTAACGTTATAAGCCCGAATATTAAAATAGAGGCGGGTATACTTATGTAGCATAGGAAATCAAACCATTTCCGGCCGACTTTTTTATCCATAACTTCATTCCCCTTTCATGCTTGGGTCCCTATTATATTAACCTTCAAGGACTTCCAGTTTGACAAGTCTTGACAGGACGGGCCCCGCCCAATCCTTAATAAGAATGTTATAGTCTTTTATATTGATTTCTTCATCGGTGCTCATCAGATCATATATAACGGTCGCCTCTCTGATTCGATAGGGCAAGTCCTTAAATCCGTTAGCAAGATAGAAATTACGCCTGTTAATCCTCTCCCGAATGTTCTCCGCCTTATCGTCAAGCTGCTCCCTTGCAAGAAACAGAGCCTTTCCCTCAAAGTGCTTTTTCAGCAGACCGAGTATCTTCCCGCCGTATCCCTGGCCGCGTTTACCCTTAGCCACGGCAAGATAAAAAACGTATACCATATCCCTGTATGTGATGGCATAGGCAAAGCCTATAAATTCGCCGTTTTCTTCAGCCGCCAGCATTTCCGCCTTACCCTGAAACGCCCGCTTTTTCAGCATAAAGAACGGGGCGCGCTCATCTCTCGGAAACGCGGATATATATAATTTCTTTATTAACCTGTAATCGTTTTTATTTGCTCTGCGAAGCTCCATAAATACAACTCCCGTAATTTTGATTTTCTATATCAAAAGTTGTACCACGAATTGAGAAAAAAGTCAATACGGAAATCAAAAAACGACTTCGCGGCTCAAAATTTTGCAAGTGTTTTTCACTCCTCGTCTACAACTAACCACAATAATTTTTAATCAATATTTTCACCGATTGTTCTGAAATTTGTGTACAAAAAAGCAGAGCAAAGATGTTAAACTTCACTCTGCTTATAGTTTGTTTAAGCCATTTACTTCTCCAACGGTTTCATTGTCGGGAACATTATAAAAACACAAATTTCCTATAAATACGCTATTTTTAAACTTTTATCATTCCTTTTTATACGAATTTATACAAATTCTCTAGGCTTAGTTTGTATAGTTTCCCCTATCAATCCAGAATAAAAACTCTCCAAACACTCATTTTTTCATTTTACAAACAAAAACTCAATTAACTAATTTGATTTTTTACTATTTTACTTTTAACACTTTTCACAACTAATTGATTGAACTTTCTATATCATTTCGTTTTAACCTTAATTAAGACTTACAAACCGGGATTTATTCATCTAATGCTTTCTTTAAATCCATAACAAATCGTGATTGCTGTTTTCTTAAATATGATTTTACAAAGGGCTTCATAATCATTTTTTAACTGTTACACATTCTGTAAAATCTATTTGAGTTTTATTTCCTTTGGAAGTAAAAATGCCAGTCCAATGTCCTTTTATATTACTGTTTTCCATATCAAACTCCCAACGCTTATACGGTTCTACAACAGTGATAGTAAAGGTAGTAGGAAAGCCGTCTTTGGTATATTCAATAAATTGTTTTTCATTTATTACTTCTGTTTTGCTTAAATCACTTCGCCATTGACTATATTTTTCAACCGCTAAAACAGTTTCCCAAACCTTATGAATATCACTATCAATACTTTCTTTTATATTTGAAGTTGTCATTTTTACACTTCCTTTCAAATTCCAATTTGTCTTTCCAACACATTATAACAAATAGGGCAGGAAAGTTCAATCGGACATCCAACGGATGGCCGGTGGAACTTTCCTCTGCTATCGTCTTATTTCTGGATTGTTTCGCTCTGGCTCTGGATATTCCCCATATCCCCTGTCCGCATAAAAGCATTCTATTTCATATTCTGTATAAGTAATTCCCTGCTCTCTGCAATATTCTTCAATCCTCAAATTATGCTCATATGCTTTTTCTGCTTTTTGATATGCACTATCAAGCTGTTTTTGTATTTCCTGTAATTTTTCGTTTTTAATCAATAAACGCTGTCTTTCCTGCTCAATTTCTTTCTTGAAATCTTGATTTTCCTTATACCCTCACACAGACAATTTCTTTCTATGTTCTTTTTAAGGGTCTACACGTTCCAATTCCTTATCTGGATAACGCTCTTTCATGTACCCATAAAATCTATCTTGAAATCCTCTAAAACAATCTTTCCCTTTTTGGTGCTGGCTCACATTAAAACTCCTACTGCCATCCTCTTTCTCATGTATCGGCAACATGGAAGTATGACAATGTGGCATTCCCTTTTCAGCATAACATCGTATACGACATCCACATGGGTTCATTTTTTGTAGGGGCATATCAATTATACCGAATAAACATTCCCTACCCTTTGCGCATATTGTTGCAAAATAATATCCGTTTTGCGAATAATCATAATATTTTAAACGCATTTGGTGTCGTTTTGGCAATTCCATCTTAATTTTCAAAATACTTGAAACTCATTATATCACAATTTACAACTAACCACAATAATTTTTAATCAATATTTTCACCGATTGTTCTGAAATTTGTATACAAAAAAGCAGAGTAAAGATGCTAACTTTACTCTGCTTATAGTTTGTTTATGCCATTTATTTATCCAGCGGTTTCATTGTGGGGAAGAGCAGGACATCACGGATTGAGCTACTGTCTGTCAGCAGCATTACCAGTCTGTCTATACCTATTCCCAGACCGCCTGTGGGCGGGAGTCCGTACTCAAGGGCTGTTACGTAATCCTCGTCCATCATGTTCGCCTCGTCGTCGCCCTGTTCCCTCTTTTCAACCTGCTTAATAAAACGCTCCTTTTGGTCAATGGGGTCGTTAAGCTCAGAGAAAGCGTTTCCGAATTCACGGCGGGTAATAAATATCTCAAAACGCTCGGTAAAATCCGGGTTATCCGCATAACGTTTTGCAAGAGGTGAAATCTCAACGGGGTACTCATATATAAAGGTGGGCTGAACCAACTGCTCCTCAACCTTTTCCTCAAAGGCAAGGCTTATAATCTCGCCTCTTGACAACTTAGGCGCGTCCTCCTCAAACTCAATGCCTATGGACTTAGCCAGAGCCTCTGCTTCCTCTGCCGTCTTGGTTGCGGCAAAGTCCGCTCCGGTGTACTTCTTAATCGACTCCAGCATGGTCATTCTCTCCCAGGGGCTTCCCAGATCAACCTCTTCACCCTGATAGGTTATCTTGGTTGTTCCCAAAACCGTCTCGGCAACATGCCTGATGAGATTTTCGGTAAGGTTCATCATGCCTACGTAGTCTGTGTACGCCTCATAAATCTCAATGCTGGTAAACTCGGGATTGTGCTTTACGTCCATTCCCTCGTTTCTGAAAAGCCTACCCATTTCGTACACCTTTTCAAAGCCGCCCACAATGAGACGCTTTAAGTAAAGCTCGGGGGCAATCCTCATGTACATATCAATATCCAAGGTATTGTGGTGAGTTATAAAGGGTCTCGCCGCCGCACCGCCGGGGATTGTGTTAAGAATAGGAGTTTCAACTTCCATATAGCCCCTCTCATCAAGGTAATTCCTGATAGTGCTGATTATACGGCTCCTCAGCTCAAAGGTTCTGCGAACCTCCGGGTTCATTATCAAGTCAACATAACGCTGTCTGTACCTCAAGTCGGTATTTGTAAGCCCATGATACTTTTCGGGGAGAGGTCTTAAGGATTTTGAAAGCAGGGTAATCTCTTTTGCCCTGATAGAAATCTCGCCCTTCTGCGTGGTGAACACTTCGCCTTTAACACCCACAATATCGCCGATGTCATACTTCTTATAAATTTTATATTCCTCGTCGCCCAGCTCGTCCCGCTTTACGCAAAGCTGAATTTTGCCCGACCTGTCCGCAAGATCCGCAAAGGACATCTTTCCCATGACTCTCTTGGACATAAGTCTGCCGGCAACGGAAACATTTTTGCCCTCAAAATTATCATAATTTGACCGAATTTCTTCTGTCGTATTCTCTCTGTCGTAAGAAGTAATATCAAAGGGGTTTGCGTTTTCGGCTTGCAGCTTGCTGAGCTTTTCCCGTCTAACCCTTAAAACCTCGTTAATATCCTTTTCGACAGCTCTGTTCTTTTGCTGATTGTTCTCGCTCATTTTTTCCTCCCTAACAAACGGCAAATCGATTAGGAGATTTGCAAAATCTTATACTGTATAATTCCCGCAGGGGCGTCAACATCAACCATAACACCCTCGCCTTTGCCCATAAGCGCTTTGCCCAGGGGCGACTCATCGGAAAGTCTGCCCGCGTCAGGATCCGCCTCTGTTGAGCCCACAATTTTATATTCAATTTCCTCGTCAAACTCTATATCAAGGAGCTTTACGGTAGCTCCCAGCTCAACCTTTGAAGTGTCACGCTCGTTCTCATCAATAACAACAGCATTTTTCAGCATGTTCTCAACCGAAACAATACGCGCTTCAACCTGAGCCTGCTCATTCTTTGCCTCATCGTATTCCGAGTTCTCCGAAAGGTCTCCGAAGCCGAGGGCAACCTTAATCTTTTCCGAAACCTCTTTACGTTTTTTAGTTTTTAAATATTCCAGTTCTTCTTCAAGCTGTTTGAGACCGCTTTCCGTCAGCTTAACCGTCTTGTTATCCATTCCTGTAACCTCCGATACACTTTTTAAATACTAATTAACCAATAAATTATACTTTAATAAGCATAAAATGTCAATACATTTTTTAAGTTAAAGGCTCAATACACGTTCTCCCATGTAAACTCCCGAAACACTGCCGCCGGTATCAAGAGCTATGCCGCTTATGCACATATCCCTGCCGCACCTGACCTTCCCCTCGTCAAAGTCCGCCACAATTTTATATCGGCACCGCCGACCCTCCTCGGTACCCATAACCAATATGGGCAGGCCGTATTTTGAAAAAATCAAGTCCGCCAGCATATCCGCCCGGTGGGCATTATCCGTATATAAGGTCACGTACTTAAAGCGGGTGCAGACGTAATTCATAAGGGTATTTATGCCGTCAAGAGCCGATATGTCCGAAGCGATTATTCCTATTCCCAAATCATATCCGGACGCCCCTGCCTTTTTCAGCAGGAACTCCGCCGCCGTCATAAAATTGCGGCAGTCTATTTCAGCCCTTTGGGGGCGGGGCGCTTCCTCTGAAATTCTTTTCACGTTTTCCCCGTCTACGCAAGGAACTGTCCAAAGCCTTGCCTTTATACGCCGCCAAAGTTTTTTTATCTTTTGTGAGATGAGTCTGAACAACATCAGTTCATCCCTCCAAAGTTATTTATTTTGTAAATAGTGAACGGCTGCGGACAGCTGCGCATCCTGTTCAAGGCTCAGGTTTGACAGCTGTGAGTACAGACTGAGCTCCATGGGTATGGTTTCGTCAGGCTCAATTCCGACGCCGTGAATACAAGTTCCGTTAGGAGTAAAATATCTGGCAATCGTCACTGTGAGCACGCCATCGCCCAGCTCAAGAACAGACTGAACCACGCCCTTGCCGTAGGACTTTTCGCCTATTACATGAGCCAGACCGTAATCCTTAAGTGCTCCGGTCACAATCTCGCTGGCAGATGCCGAACCCTGATTTATGAGAACCGCAACCGGCAGGTAATATTGACTGCCCTTTGAGTTATAGTCCTCTCTGTTGCCGTTTTTATCCAAGGTGTATACAATCTCGTCTCCGCTCTTTACGAAATTGGACGCAACCTCAACGGCTGAGTTTATATAACCCCCCGGGTTGTTGCGCAGATCTATAATAAGGGACTTCGCCCCCTTATCTATTAACTCTTTAAGCTGTACGTCAAAATCATATCCGGTTTTTTCTCCAAACTGAGAAATATTAATGCGTCCGATATTTGTACCCTCGACTATCTCCGAGGTCACGGTTTCAACGTCTACATGTCTGCGTTCAACGTTTAAATCAACAATTTCTCCCGTGTCCGCCTTTAAAACGCTGATCTCCACATAGGTTCCCGACTGCCCCTTCATGTTACTGACGGCCTCGTTAATCTGTTCACCGGTGTAGCTCACGCCTGAAATTTTTATTATTTTATCACCGCTGACCAGACCAACCTCCTCTGCGGGAGACCCTGCTATAGGGGATATAACAGTGATCGTGTTATCCTCCGTATTGTTCTCGATGTAAACGCCGATCCCGTCGAAGCTGCCGCTTACGTCGTCTAAATATTCCCGCGCCTCGTCGCCGTAAATATAATCGGTATACGGGTCGCCCGTACCTTGAGCAAAGCCCGATATGGCGCCGTTTACGTAGTCCGACTCCGAATTCTCGTCGTAATACATATTCCGAATGACCTTTGTAACCGCCGAGAACTTCAATAGCCCGGCATAGTCGGTAAAACCAAAGGGGTTTACCAGCCCTACCGTCAAGAACGCCGTTGCAATAATCAGAACTATTGAACAAATAACCAGTGTGCGTTTCTTAATATACATATCTTGCTCCTTAACCTCAATAAGGGGATTTGCCCCGTTATTATACTATAAGCCGTAACATAAAAATATTCCCCTAAATCGGGAATATTATTATGGGCTATAAAAATTAAACGAAAAACATTGTCGCAAGCCCGGAAGCAATTCCTAAAAAGAAAATTGCCGCAATGACTATAGCCGTAACCTTAACAGCCTTTTTGCTCACAAAAATACCTCCTAAAACATAGGGCGGACAGGCGAAACCAGTCGCCTTGCCGCCCGCAAAATTCAATTAATCAATACTACAGTCTCGTTGGCTGAGATGACAGGTACTTATTAACCATCATCGCAACCTTAAAGATAATCGCGTCGTCAAACTCCCTCAGGTCAAGACCGGTGAGCTTCTTAATCTTGTCCAGTCTGTAAACAAGAGTGTTTCTGTGTACGAACAGCTTTCTCGATGTCTCGGACACGTTCAGGTTGTTCTCAAAGAACTTCTGGATTGTGTATATAGTCTCGCTGTCCAAAACGTTAATAGACTCCTTCTTAAACACCTCGTTTAAGAACAGCTCACAAAGAGTTGTGGGCAGCTGATAAATCAGACGGCCTATTCCCAGGTTGTCATAGCTTATTATATCCTTTTCGGTGTCAAACACCTTGCCCACCTCAAGGGCAATTCTCGCCTCTCTGTATGCCTGAGACAAATCCTGAATTTTCTCGGCAACAGTTGATATACCGACCAAGGGCGTAATCATTGCCTCGGCTCCCAGAGTGTCAAAAATATTCTGGGCAATCATCATGATTTCGTCCTTGTCAGGCTCCTCTCTGAACTCCTTAACCACAACGGCGTCTCTCTCGTCAATACGGAGAACATAGTCGTTAGCCTTGTCGGGGAACATGTTGTTCAGAATATCAAGATAGCCCTGATCCGTCTCCTCCGAAACTCTGATAAGGTACACAATACGCGGGCTTTCGATGTTAATGTGAAGCTCCTTAGTTCTGTACAAAACATCGCCGGGCAAAACATTGTCAACAATAATGTTTTTAATAAAGCTTGCCTTGTCGTACTTCTCGTCATAATACTGCTTAATGGTGAGGAAGTTCATAGCAAGGAAAGAGCAAGCGTTTCTCGCAATATCATCGTCTCCCTCGCAGAACACGATGTACTCGCACTTACTGAAGGTTTCAATCTTTTTGTAGCAGGCGCCTGCCACAGTCTTAACCTCACCGGTCGCCGAAAAGACCGTGAAAATATTATCAACGGTATTCCCGATTTTATCCTCATCGCTGCACGCAATTATGGTGTCACTGTCGTCAATAACCCCCAACGTCCTTTGAACCTCTCTTTTTAACTGTACGAGCGTGTTTTGAAATACTCTGCCCTGCACAATAGACACCCCCTGCAAATTCGCATAATATATTTGTATAGATAATTTTACTCAATTGTTATTATAACTTAAATTTTTCAATAATGCAACACAATTTGTAGAAAATTAACAAAAATGTCACAAAAATTTTTGCCGCCGAAAAGACGTCGGAGCCTGCGGCACCTTTTGTCTTCAAATATTTAACCGTATCCTAACCGTTTACGTTGTAGGGTGCGGCTTCCTATACGCCCCGACGTCGCACTATACCTTTTACGCTCGCCTTGCCTGTTCGGCAAGGCGAGCGTAAAAGGCATGTACTCCTCATTCCCAAAAAATCTTCGATTTTTCGGGAGCCCTGTATCTGTTTTGCTCGACCTCCCCAAGCGCCGGAACGGCTATATTTATGTAACCGGAATAGTCATTATAAGCAAATCAAATATTCGTAGGGGCGCCATTTATTGCGCCCGTATGCAAACCAATGTGAGAATACATATATCCAATTTTGATAAAGGCTTTGGCGACATTGCCCAAACCCCATTTATTTTATATAATTTATTATTATGAACATTCTGTTTTCATGCTTAAAGCCTGCCCCGGCGCTTGGGGAGGTCGGGCAAGCGCAACGGGGCGGGCGATAGCCACACCAATGTAAGAATATAAATTAATCGGAATAATTATCGACAGTCCACGCCTGCGCGCCTCACGTGGCACCTAAAATGCGCCGTAGGCGCAAACTCGTGAAAAATCGTTAGATTTTTCACGAAGAGGATGAGCGAGGCAGCTGGCGTATGTTTTTCTTGACAGAGAAAAACGTAGCTTAGCGAACTTTGCTCCGACGACCTACCGTGCTTGCTTGCCCGTTTTACCAACGGGGCGGCGGGGCGTCTGGGAAGCCGCCCCCTACGAATGGGAGGGTACATATATCCCATTATGATAAACGGGGTGCAGGAGGAAGACACCCCTCAAACACAAACCCCAACCTTGACATTTGCAGCCGCAAGAGGTATAATTTATTATGTATGAATAAAGCCAAATTTAATTTTGAGGTGATAAACTATGAAATATGTTGTTGTTTTGGCAGACGGAGCGGCGGACACTCCCGTTGCCGAGCTTAACGGAAAGACCCCTCTGGAGGCGGCAAACAAGCCTAATATTGATGAGCTTGCAAGGCACGGCGAGGTGGGTATGGTAAAAACCGTTCCCGAGGGACTTCCCCCCGGCAGCGATGTGGCGAACCTGGCTGTTTTCGGATACGACCCGCAGAAGTACTACACAGGCCGCTCTCCCCTGGAAGCGGTTTCCATGAAGGTTCCCCTGGAGCTTACGGACACAACTTTCAGAACGAATATCGTCACTCTGTCAGACGAGCCCAATTATGAAGATAAAACCATGGTTGACTACAGCTCCGATGAGATTTCCACCGAGGAAGCGAGAGAGCTTATTAAGTACGTCAACGAGAAGCTGGGTACCGATGAATACGAATTTTTCGGCGGATTCAGCTACAGGCACCTTATGGTATGGCACAACAAGAAGAACGAATTTTCCTTAACTCCCCCTCATGACATTTCTGACAGGGTCATCGGAGAATATCTGCCAAAGGATGAGACCATACTGAACTTAATGAAAAAGAGCTACGACTTGCTCAAGGATCACCCCGTAAACAAGGCGCGTATGGAAAGAGGGCTCAATCCCGCCAACTCAATTTGGATTTGGGGCAACGGCACCAAGCCCAACCTTAACACCTACGCCGAGCGGTTTGGCATTAAGGGCGCAGTTGTTTCAGCAGTTGACCTGATTAAGGGAATAGGCTACTGTGCAGGGCTGGATGTTATTGACGTTGATGGAGCTACGGGAAACGTTCACACTAACTTTGAGGGTAAGGCGGAGGCTTCTGTAAACGCTCTCAAAAACGGCAGCGACTTTGTTTACATTCATCTTGAAGCCCCCGACGAGGCAGGGCACAGACACGAGATTGACAACAAGGTTAAGGCAATTGAACTGATTGACAGCAAGATTGTGGCTCCTGTTGTGGAATACCTTAAGTGCTGCGGCGAGGACTATTCAATTCTGGTTATGCCCGACCACCCCACGCCTCTTGCCACAAGAACCCATTCATCCGCCCCCATACCGTACATTTTGTATTCCAGCAAGAACCCGACAGACAGCGGCTGCACCGCATACACCGAGGCGGAAGCCGAGAAAACAGGCGTGTTTGTGGAGCAGGGGCACACCCTGATAAACAAGCTGCTGGAAAAATAATTGTTAAAATGCAAATATAACTTGCAATTCTTGTTATTTTCTGATATTATATCTATGTATGTTTGGACTCGATTGAGAGAACCTGCAAATCATATGCACAGGAGTGATTAGACAAATGCCAACAAAAGTTGTTATAGGCGCCCAGTGGGGCGACGAGGGTAAGGGAAAGACTATTGATATTCTTGCGGGAAAAGCCGACGTTGTTGTCAGAACATCGGGCGGTAATAACGCAGGTCATACCCTCAAGGTTGACGATGTTACATATAAGCTGCACGTTATGCCCTCCGGTATTCTCTATCCCAATACCGTAAATATTATCGGCTGCGGCGTTGTTGTGGACCCTAAGGTTATGCTGGAGGAGATTGACGGCTTTGAGTCAAAGGGAATAAGCACCAAAAACCTGAAAATCGACTCAAGAGCACATGTTATCATGCCCTATCATATTGCCCTGGACGGTCTTTCCGAGGCGGCAAGAGGCAAGGGCGATATAGGAACAACAAAAAAGGGAATAGGCCCCTGCTACATGGACAAGGCGGAGCGCAGCGGTATTCGCATGTGCGATTTGGTTGACCCGAACGTTTTCCCAAATAAGGTCAGAGAGAACCTGGCGATAAAGAACAAGATGATTGAGCTGGTCTACGGCGGAACGCCTATTGACCCCGAAGCCGTTATCGAGGAATACAGCAAGTACGCTGAGAGGCTTAAGGACTACGTTTGCGACACTATTCCCATGCTGTATAAGGCGATTGAGGACGACAAGGAGGTATTATTTGAGGGCGCTCAGGGTATACTCCTTGATATAGACATCGGAACATACCCGTATGTTACTTCGTCTCACCCAATCTCCGGCGGTGTTTGCGTGGGCAGCGGCATAGGCCCCAGAGCTATTGACGAGTGTATCGGAATTTTGAAGGGCTACACCACAAGAGTGGGCAACGGACCGTTCCCCACAGAGCTTGACGATGAAGTCGGCGAGGCAATTCGCCAAAAGGGCTTTGAGTTCGGCACCACCACAGGCCGTCCCCGCCGCACAGGCTGGTTTGACGCCGTTATTGCCAAGTACGCTGTTCGCACAAGCTCATTGACATCTGTTGTGTTTAACAAGATCGACCCTCTGGGCGGCCTTGACAAGATTAAGCTGTGCGTTGCATACAACAAGAACGGCGAGATAACAACAGACTTCCCGCCCACTCTCGAGGAGCTGGCGCAGTGCAAGCCTGTTTATGAGGAGATGGACGGCTGGAGCGAGGACATCAGCGATATTAAAGAATTTGACAAGCTGCCCGAGGCTGCAAAGAAGTACATTCTCCGCGTCGAGGAGCTAATCGGCTGTAAGATTTCTTCTATCGGCGTAGGCCCCGGCAGAGATCAGAATATAGAAAGGTAGGTTGTGTTTATGGTAGAAAAAAAGACAACTGAAACAAAGCCTAAAAAGAAAGCCGCTGCCAAGAAAAAGGTGCAGCTAACAGGGAATGAATACCTGAACTACAAGGATAAGAAGCTGGTCAGAGTGGGAGACGTTATATATTACGGAAACGCCGAGGACCCGTATATAGTTTCGTTCAGGCTTGAGGACAATCAGCCCCTTGAGGACATAACGGTTTCAAAAAGGGTAATTATCGAGCTCAAGACCAATGAGGGAAAAGCCTCTAAGCTGGTGCGCCAGGCAGAGCGGGAAGGACTTTATAAGGCGTTTGATATAGGAATGTTTTGGCTGGATCAAGCCCTTGAAGCAAGCAAGTAAAAATGGATATTTAAAAAATGCGGAGCTGCTCCGCATTTTTATTTTGCCTGAAAATTTTTGGCGCCTTTTAAAAAGGCGCAAAAACTGTCCGCCCGTCCCGGCGTTTGGGGAGGTCGGGTGTGACCCAACTTCTTTGAAGTTGGACGGCTCACAGTATTTCGATTTATACAAGTTGTGCAATGTCAATAATAAACCTAAGTTATTGCCGATAAAAACGCAACGGGGCGGGCGATATGCCAAATTATTCGATTTAATCGAAGTTATATGGGATTAGAATAAAAACAAATGTTGTATATAGATATATTTTGATAAAGGCTTTGCCTTTGAAACCATTGCCGAGCCCATATTCCGCCATGCCAAGCCGCGGCGGCAATGTCCGCCAAAGCCTTTATCAAAATTGCACTTTAGGTGGCAATATCTGAATGCAAAAGAGAGCGGCTGACAAAGCCGCTCTCTTTTAATATTGAAGTAAATCTTAGTCTACGATTTCTCCTGTCCAGCCTGCGGGGATAGCTCTCATATCCTCGGGTACAACATACCATACATCGGTTACGCTGTCCACGTTATCGCCCCAGCAGAGATACATGCCGTAATCGCCGATCTTATTGGCAATCTTCGACCATGCGTAAGGCGTGATAGAAAGCGACGTTTCCTTACCGTTACTGTCTATTCTGCCGAAACGCTCGGGCTGGAATACATATGTCAGACCTGTTTCCTCACTAACCTGACCCTTTCTCTCCTGCTTCTTGAAAGCATTGTCAGACTCTTCGTAGATTACTGTTACATGCTCCTCAATCTCGGGAGAGATATACTGTGCGCCTGTCTTCTTAAAGGTACCCTCTTTGAGAACCTCATAAGCGGGGATTTCAGCCTCACCTTCGCCACGGGCGGGAGAGTGCATCTTTGTATCCATTGTTCCGCGCTCCCAAACATTGTTTACAACATTCCAGTGAACAATATATCCTGCGGGAACATCAACAGGCTCCTCTACTTCTTCTCCGGGAGTTGCTGTAGGCTCAGCCTCAATCTTTGCAACCGCACTGTCTGCCTTCCAGATAATGCTTCCTGCGCCGTTGTTTACCAATGTATCTGTGTGCAGCTGACCGTAAAGAGTACCGGAGTCAACAACCTTTGAAGCAGCGTTAGGTGCGCAAACCGTACCTGTTACCTCTGTCTGCCCGCCTGTAATTGTGAAGTTAGAAGCATTAGTGTCAATATCCGAAACAACCTTAGATGAACCCGATACCTCCAAAGAGTTGGCATTTACCGTAATCTTGTTAGCTGCCACAGTACTTGCACCAAATGTAACATTATCACCGGTGAGGTAAAGATAAGTATTATCTGTGCTTCCCTCCATAGTGCCCTTATAATAGTTCAACGACAAATTGTTTACGTACGAAACATTGTTGATATAGATATTAACTCTGTGATCACCAACAACCTGAATGCTCGGATTTACTGCTGACAAATTGTCAATAACTACGTTTACATCGTTATTTGTTGCGTCAATAGTCAAAGCGTACTTGATGTTCCTCCAATTGTCCTGTGAACCATTCATGGTCAATGTGCCAATGTGTGTATCTTCCGCAATAGTTTTAGGCTGAGTTCCGTCAGGTTCGTATATAGCAACATTATTAACCGGATCCCAATCAACATAACTTTCATTATAATATACATTCATTGCAACATCACCGAGGTCATTAGCAATCTGAGGAATTTCAAATGCCTTGTATGAGCACTCAAATGATGTATTGGGATCATAGATAGCACCCTCATACTCAGGCTTTGTTGAATATGCTGTGATACCATCGGTCGTATAATTCCAGCTGTTAACATGGATATATCCATCACACTGCCAATCATCCGTACTTCCGTTACCGGGATCTAAGGAACCCTCTGTTCCTGAAATAAACAGACCGTCAATCTTATTACCCTGACCGTCACCTACGTAAATGTTGCCGTTTGAATAAACGCTGCCCTGAATGTACATAGCGTTTCCGACAATCTTAACATCGCTGTTTGCGATTACCGCAAGATTGAAAACACCGTCCGGGTCGTCTGACGAATATCCGGCAGCTGAGTAGCTCTGACCGTCATAGAGGGACGGAGCGGCAGCAAAAGCCGTGCACGACAGAACCAGCGCAAGAACACAGACAACTGAAATCAACTTTAATACTTTTTTCATTCTCACTCTCTCCAATCTAAAAATTTTATATTCATTCTTTATAATTTTCATAAATAAATCTTGACCGTTAAAAAACAATCCTTCAACAGAAAAAGGCTGCAATAAAAAGGTCAAACCAAATATTGCAGCCAGACTATCATACTTTAAACCAATCGAAATCAATCTAAAGGTTAGACTCTAAGCTTTGCGTCAGAAGCTTTCGCTTCTTTTGCCAAATATTCAAATGTCACACTTCCAAGCTAAACAGGTTAAATACCGTATAATAGTAATACCAACAACAATATTCAACTCATGTTAAATTCTATCATACCATAATTTACTTGTCAAGAGAAATTTTAAAGATTTTTTATATTTTTACATAAAAATTTTGCTAAATCTTAACAATGCCCTTTAATATATATTGACAGTGTTGGTTGCGTCAACCCATTCAACAGTGTTCCCGAAAGCCTCGGTCACCGCACGCAGAGGAACGTAGGTTCTGTCGGCGATGAGCTTGCCTGTCTCCGGCAAAGGAATTTCCTCACCGTTTTTGTAAAGATATGGGCTGCCTATAGCGATCGAGACGGCAATTCCGTCCTTTTTCGCAATAGCGGTGTTGATGCCGTCATCCCAGGTAACCTGAGCGCCCAGCATCTCAAACACCTGGCGCATGGGCACAAGGGTGGTCGCGTCGTTCACTATAAACGCTGCCGGGTCATACTCTACCTCTGCTCCTCCATAGTAAACGCTGACAAATCCGTTATACGTAATCGAGTTTGCATAAGCGTAATTCTGAGCCGCCGAGCCGTTATTCGCTACAATCGCTATGTATGGATCGCCTTTAAACACGTCCTCACCAATCTGCACCGAGTTATTGCCGAACATAGCCAGCTGCAGGTTTATGCAGTTTCTGAACGCCTGCTTGCCCACAGCTGCCGCCGCAGGAAGATTTATGCTAACCATATTATCGCATTTATAAAATGCCATGTCGCCGATAGTTTCCACGCTGCTTGCGTCAACGCTATAAAGGTTTCGGCAGGCAAAGAATGCCATGGCTCCCACCTCTTTAACAGATGGCATACTAACCGACCTGATAGTCTCGTTATCCGTAAAGGCGGAGTCCCCAATCTTTGTTATATTGGAGGGGACTTGAACGTCATCAGCAGTCTTACCCATGGGATAGCAAATCAATGAGCTCTCGGACAGGTCATAGAGAACCCCGTCAAAGGACTTATATTTTGAGTTGCCTGAATTGACATTTATATCCGTCAGTGCAAAGCAGGACATAAAGGGGGAATTGCCGATTGAGGTAACCCCAGCGGGGATTCCCACAGTTTTAAGAGAGGTGCAGGCAACAAAAGCCTCGCTTCCTATGCTTTGAAGCCCCTCCGGCAGTGAAACACTCTCCAGAGCAGCGCACCAGCCGAAAGCGTCAGCCCCGATTTTCGTAACCGTTGCCGGAACCGTAACGGAAGTAACATTCTCACACCAGCTAAAAGCATAGTTACCGATTGCGGTAATACCCTCGGAAATGGAAATGTTCCTGATTTCCTTACAGTAGCTCTTCCACGGAACAGAAGCAACATCTTTAAAATCGCTGATTGCTCCCGTTCCCGAAATTGACAGCGTTGCACTCTGAGCGTCATAGCTCCAGCTCACACCGTCACCGCAGGAACCCTCTGTTTCGGCAGCAGCCACCACAGTGCAGGAGGCAGCCAAAACAAACAGGCACAAGCACAGTGAAAACAATCTTTTCATTATAATCACAACCCTTCATCGTTTGTAAATTATTACAAATTAATATATTATTCTAAGTATTTTCTGTAATTTATTATAGAGCAAAAATTTTTAATTGTCAATTATTTTTTATTGCCTTTTTATTCAAAAGGCAGTAAAAGTTTTGATAAAGGCTCTGCCTTTAAATCATTGCCGAGCCCATATTCCGCCACTCCAAGCCGCGGCGGCAATGTTGCCAAAGCCTTTATCAAAATGCACCGTAGGTGCAACTCGTGAAAAATCGAAGATTTTTCGCGAAGAGGAGGAGCACGGCAACGAGTGAATGTTTTTCGTTATACAGAAAAACATTGCTTAGCGAACTTTACTCTGACGACCTCTATTATTACATCATACTTACAAATTAAAATAATGTGAATTTTACGGACAAATTTTGTTGCAAAATAGAAAATTTTGTATTATAATGTAAAATGATTAAAAAGGAAAGGAGAAATTTTATGAAAAAGCTGTTATCTGAATTTAAAGAATTCATAATGCGCGGAAACGTTATGGATCTGGCTATCGGTGTTCTCATAGGCGGAGCGTTTAAGACAATCGTTGATTCTCTGACCAATGACATTATCTCGCCTATCCTGGGCGCTTTCGGCGGCGTTGACTTTTCGGACAGAGTTTTGAGCATGGGAGACGTTACATTAAAATACGGCTCGTTTATCACCGCTGTTATCAACTTCCTGATTATGGCAGTTGTGGTATTCCTGTTTATGAAGGGCGTAAACCAGATTATGTCTCTGGGCAAGAAGTTCGTTCCCGAAAACGAAGCTGTTCCCACGACCAAGAAGTGCCCTTACTGCTTTAGTGAGATTGACATAAACGCTACAAAGTGTCCTCACTGTACTTCAAATATTACTGAGTAATACATAGCAAAAATCCGACCGAGGTTTAATTCGGTCGGATTTTTATATTCATAAATTTGATTTGATATTTGATAAAGGCTTTGCCTTTGAAACCATTGCCGAACCCAGTTCCGCCCCCATCGGCAACAACTTAGTTTTATTATTGACATTGCATACTTTGTGCGAACCGGAATAATATGAGCCGTCCCACTTCAAAGAAGCGGGGTCACACCCAAGCCGCGGCGGCAATGTCGCCAAAGCCTTTATCAAAAATATTGCAGTCGGTTAATTGATTTTTCTGCCGGAGACCTTTAGTCTGGACAGCGCTCTATTCAGCGCTGCCTGAGTCTGATAGTACTCCTTTATGCTCTGCTTCTGGCGCAGCCTCTCTCTGGCTCTTTCCTCTGCTTCCTCCGCCCGTCTTATGTCAATCTCCTCAGGCGTTTCCACAGTATCCGCAAGAAGCGTAACAAATTCGGGCATAATTTCCACTATACCTCTGCCAACGGCGGCATAACGCCACTCTCCGTCCACCTTGAATCTGAGCTCCCCCTCTCTGGTGCAGGTAACCGTTGCTTCATGATGAGGGAGAACCCCCTGTTCTCCGTCAAGAGCGGGGAACACAAGCATTTCACAGGGGCCGCTGTAAAAGGGCTTATCGCTTGCCAAAAGATTAAGGGTAAAGGTCTTTGTTTTTTTTATATTCTCTTCCATTTTTAAGCACCGCCTTATTTAGCTTCGCTGTTTTTCTTAACCTCGTCAATAGTTCCCACGTTTAAGAACGCGCTTTCTGGATAATCGTCCATCTCGCCGTCCACTATTGCCTTAAAGCCTCTGATTGTCTCGCTGAGGGGGACATACTTGCCCTTTATTCCCGTGAACACCTCTGCCACCGAGAACGGCTGAGACAAGAACTTCTGAACCTTTCTGGCTCTGTACACCGTCAGCTTGTCGCTCTCATCAAGCTCCTCCATGCCCAGAATGGCAATAATATCCTGGAGCTCCTTATACTTTTGGAGAATTTCCTGAGTCTTTCTGGCAACATAGTAGTGCTCCTCGCCTACAACTCCGGGCTCCAAAATTCTGGAGCTTGATTCCAGCGGATCGACAGCCGGATATATACCCTGCTCAACAATCTTTCTTGACAAAACCGTTGTCGCGTCAAGGTGGGCAAAGGTATTGGCAGGGGCAGGGTCGGTCAAGTCGTCGGCAGGCACGTAAACCGCCTGCACGGAGGTGATTGAGCCGTCCTTAGTGGAGGCAATTCTCTCCTGAAGCTCGCCCAGTTCGTTTGCCAAGGTGGGCTGATAGCCAACGGCGCCGGGCATACGTCCGAGAAGCGCCGAGACCTCGGAGCCCGCCTGAATAAATCTGAAAATATTATCTATAAACAGCAGTACGTTCTGCTTTTTCACGTCTCTGAAATACTCGGCAATCGTAAGACCTGTCTGGGCAACTCTCATACGTGAACCCGGTGGTTCGTTCATCTGACCGAAAACGAGGGCGGTCTTGTCAATAACTCCCGACTCTTTCATCTCGTGCCATAGGTCGTTACCCTCACGGGAACGCTCTCCCACTCCCGTAAAAATCGAATAGCCGCCCTGCTCCGTAGCTATGTTATGAATAAGCTCCTGAATGAGCACTGTTTTACCTACGCCCGCGCCGCCGAACAAACCGATCTTTCCGCCCTTGGCGTAGGGCGCAAGCAAGTCTATTACCTTAATGCCCGTCTCCAGAATTTCCACAACGGGGCTCTGGTTTTCAAAGCTCGGCGGGTTTCTGTGAATGCTCCATTGCTCGCTTCCGCGGATTTGCTCTCCGCCGTCAATAACCTCGCCCAGAACATTAAACATGTGCCCCAGGGTCTCCTCGCCCACAGGCACCGTTATAGGGCTGCCTGTGCTTACGACCTCCATACCCTTCTTAAGTCCGTCGCTTGCCGCCAGCATAATGCAGCGCACTACGCAGTTGCCCATGTTCTTGGACACCTCCATGGCGCACCTTTTACCGTTCAGCTCCACCGTCAAGGCGTCTCTGATGTCAGGCAGAGCCTCTGTGCTGTCAAACCTAACATCAACAACAGGACCGGCAACCGACACGATTTTACCTGTATTCATAATTGGATTTACCTCCTAATCTGACTGTTATGCCGATTATCAGCGTTTTGTGCGGTTTTTCGCGCCGCTGACAACCTCGGTTATTTCCTGAGTTATTCCCGCCTGCCTTGCCCTGTTATACGCAAGGTCAAGGTCGTGCAGCATATCCTTTGCGCTTTTGGTGGCAGAGTCCATCGCCGTCATTCTCGCGTGCTGCTCCGCCGCAAACGCCTCAACCATAGCTCCGTACAGCAAGCCGTTTACATAGTTGGGAACAAGGTGATCCATAACCACCATAGGCGACGGGTCAAAGGTTGCCGTATGGTGAATGTGCATTTGCCCGGAATTTTTCAGGTTGCTGAATTTCTCCCGCCGAACCGGGAGTATCTGTAAAACCTTGGGAACCTCGGTCATTGCCGTAGGCATATCCGTATATATAACATAAAGGTCGTCAAGCTCCTCATCTATAAACTTTTGGAGCAGTATTTCGGAAATTTCCCTGGAACGGTACATGGTGGGGTTTTGAGCTGTATACCTAAAGTAGTCCTCGCAGGGTATGCCTTTCCGAGAGAAATACATTCTTCCCACCTGACCTATTATAAACAGCTTTATCTCTCCGCCCTTTGAAATTTCCTCCTCCGCAAGCTTCAGCACATTATGATTATAGGCTCCGCAAAGCCCCTTGTCACCGGTGATAATCAGGTAACCCTTTTTACGCTTTTCGGCAGGAATGTTCTCTCTGCGGTGAAAATACGCGTTGCTCGTGTGAGGAGTGTGCTTTAATATATGAGCAATGGTCTGCTGCAGCGTATGAAAGTAGTCCTCCGTATCATCAAGCTGCTTTTTTGCCTTTTTCATCTTTGAAGAGGATATGAGATACATAGCGTTGGTAATTTTCATTATATCATTAACGCTTTTCTTTCTCCCCTTTATTTCACTGATGTTCGCCATAGTCCACCTACTCCTCGGAGAGCTCCGCCTCATTCTCCGTCTTTCTGTATTTTTCGTCCTTCATGCTCTTGCACAGGCTGATAATGCGCTTCTCCGCGTCATCGCTCAAAACCTTTGTCTCGTCAATAGACTGAATAATACTCGGAGAATATTTCTCAATATACTCAATGAGCTCTTTCTTAAAATTCTTAATCTCATCTGTGGGAATATCAAGGAGCAGCTTGTTCTTGCTGGCAACCAGAAGAATTACCTGTGTGCTCAGGGGCATAGGGTTAAGCAGCGGCTGCTTCAGCAGCTCCATAATCCTGTCGCCCGTGTCCAGCAGTTCTTTTGTTGCGGAGTCAAGCTCCGCGCTGAACTGGGTAAAGACCTCCATCTCGCGGTACTGCGCCAAATCAATACGCAGGGTTCCCGCAACCTTTTTCATTGCCTTTGTTTGAGCCGCTCCGCCCACACGGGATACGGACAAGCCCACATTGACAGCCGGGCGGTTACCCGAGAAGAACAAATCGCTCTCCAAGAAAATCTGACCGTCGGTTATGGAAATAACGTTTGTGGGAATGTACGCCGAAACGTCTCCCGCCTGGGTTTCGATTATGGGCAGCGCCGTTATGGAGCCTCCGCCGTGCGCCTCGTCAAGGCGGCTTGAACGCTCAAGCAGTCTTGAATGAAGGTAGAAAACGTCTCCGGGATACGCCTCTCTGCCGGGAGGTCTCTCCAGAAGCAGGGACATTGCTCTGTAGGCAACGGCGTGCTTTGACAGGTCGTCATACACAATCAGAACATCCTTGCCCTTATACATAAAATACTCTGCCATAGCCGTTCCCGAATACGGGGCTATATACTGCATTGACGCCATATCTCCCGCAAAGGCGGAAACTACTATTGTGTAATCCATAGCCCCCGACTTTTTAAGGTCGTTCACCAATTTAGCTACAGTGGACGACTTCTGACCTATGGCCACATATATACATATAACATCTTTTCCCTTTTGGTTTACTATTGTGTCAATGGCAATAGAGGTCTTTCCCGTCTGCCTGTCCCCTATTATAAGCTCACGCTGTCCCCGACCTATGGGGAACATGCTGTCTATCGCCAATATTCCGGTCTCCATGGGCACGTTTACGGGCTGCCTCTCAATCACTCCCGGAGCCGGGTTTTCAATGGGATAGAAGTCCGCCGGCTCTATTTCGCCCATGCCGTCTATGGGAGCGCCTATGGCGTCAACCACCCTGCCAATCAGGTTTTCGCCTACGGGAACGCCTGCCCGCTTGCCTGTGCACTTTACCCTTGAGCCCTCATGAAGCCCATGCTCGCTGCCCAGCAGGACGCAGCTTACCGTCTGCTCCTCAAGTCCCTGAACCATGCCCTTGACCCCTGTTTCAAACTCAACCATCTCGCCGTACATAGCGTTGCTCAAGCCGTACACCGTTACAATGCCGTCACCCATAGCGATTATGGTTCCCACATCCTCAACAAGCATCTTAGAGTCAAAATTGCTGATTTCCTCTTTCAGAACCGAAATAACATCACTTGTTTTTATGCTTCCCATTATCTCACCTCCGAACCAGTGCGCCATACATTCTGTTCAGGAAAGACAAGGCGCTGCTGTCATAAATCCTGTCGTTTATCTTTAGTCTGTAGCCCTTTATAAGCTCTTTCTTTTCCGCAAGCCTCAGCTCAACGGAGTTCACGCCGTACTTCTTCGCAAGGGTCTTTTTCAGCCTGTCAAGCTCCTCCGGCTTCGGCTCCTTTACGTATTCCAGCAGCCCCTCAACCACGGAATTGTGATAATTCCACACGGCCCTATAGGCGGGTCTCAAAGCTGCAAAAACCTGATAGTCGCAGTTTTTGCATATCATCTTTACGGTTCCCGCCGCGCTGCTGTCAAACAGCCTGTCAACCACACTATACTTTTCTTCAAGACTGACGGCGGGGTTTGACAGGGCGTCGGTCAGCTCCGAAACCGAAAGGACTTCAAATGCCGCCTCCGCCTTATTAATGTCGGGGCACACCGAAAACAGAGCCTCACCATAGTTAAGGGCGCATCTCGTTACAACCTCATTCATCAGAGTCACCCACCTGACTTACAAAGCTCTCCATAGCGCCCACGGAAATATCTCCTTCTTCCATGGCTCTCTTTGCCGCCATAAGGGCAACGTCCGCAATTTCCAAGCGGGCGTCCTCGATTGTACGCTGCTTTTCCACTTCAATCTGCTTCTCCGCATCCTTAACGATTTCGTCCGCTTCTTGAACTGCCTTGTCTATTATTTTTTCACGCTGAACCCTTGCCTCAGACTTTGCATTTTCTATAATACTGTCCGCGTCTCTGTCTGCCTCTTGCAGCTTTTGAGAATACGCCGCGCGGAGCGCAGACGCTTCCTTCTTTGCTACGGCGGCTCTGTCAAGCGAATTTTTAATCACCTTTTGCCGCTTCTCTATCATTTGAGAAACAGGCTTGAACAAAAATATCTTAAGCAACGCGAACAGAACAATTATATTTACAAAGGTCCAGATTATGTTCCAGTTTAAATTAAGCATCTGTATCGACCTCCGTCATATTTAAAACTATCCCAGGAACAGGATAATCATAATGGCAATGACGAAGCCGTAAATAGCGGTTGCCTCAGCAAGAGCACAGCCCAGCAGAAGCGCCTTGTTAATATCGCCCTTTGCCTCCGGCTGCCTTGCTATTGCCTCGGTTGCCTTTGAGGTTGCAATACCTATACCAATACCTGCGCCCACGCCTGTAAGCGCTGCTATACCTGCTCCTATCGCTATTAATGCTCCCATTAAAAACATCTCCTTTGGTTTTAAGTAATTATATTATTGTAGTTGAATTTTTTTCACTTTACGCTTCTATAGCTTCCTGAATGTACAGCGCCGTCAGAAATACGAACACGTACGCCTGCAAAAGCCCGTCGAATATATCAAAGTAAAAGCTGAACGCCACGGGCACAACTGCCGGAACAACCATCTTTATGAGCTCCATGATAACAAATGCACCCAGCACGTTTCCGAACAGACGCATACACAGGGACAAGGGTTTTATGATAATCTCCATAACATTCAGCGGCGTTATAAACGCCATAGGCTGTGCAAACCCCTTGAGCCAGCCGCCTACGCCCTTGGCGTTTATCCCGGCGGCCTCAACCAGAATTATGCTCATTATAGCAAGCCCTGCGGTTACGTTTAAGTCCTTGGTGGGCGGGGTCAATCCGAAAAGCCCCACAATGTTGGAACAGCCGATATATATCAGAACCGTCCCCAGATACGGGATGTACTTCCTGCCCTTTTCCCCTAAGATGTCCGTGAAGAAGTCATACACAAAGCCAACAAACATTTCCAGAACCATCTGCATACGCCCGGGAACAAGCTTAAGCCCTCGGACAAAAATTATGCAAAACAGCACCAGAACTCCCATTATGCCCCAGGTTATAACCACCGACTGGGGAACGGGAACTCCGCCGAAAATCGGTATGGTAAAGGCGATTTTTGTCTCGTTTAGCATTGCGTACAGCTCGCTTGAAATGTCACCCACTATCCTCACCATCCTTTACTGCTGATTTTAAGCAACAAAAAAAATCATAGGCAAACGTAAATCACCATTGATTTTCCTTGTCTATTGTATTGTAAGAATTGAACCGAAGTCTTATTCATCCTTGACAACCTCAATTCTTGTGATTAGTATATTCCCGATTTTCCCAAATGTCAACCTTAATTTCTACTAATATTGATTTGATATATCTAAAAAAATTGTATAAATTACCGTTTAGGAATTATTTTATATTATTTTGATACATCACCCTTATAAATCTATATAAATTATATTTTTTGTCATAAAACCGCAAAAAATATCGCAACAATAAATTGACATAAAAGCGCCGCTGTTTTATAATGAAATTGGAATATTTTATGCCACATTTAGCAAAATGCGGCAAGCAAGCACGGCAGGTCGCCGCAGGCGACACGTGAGGCGCGCAGGCGCGGATACATTGCAAATTATCCCGTATAATAATTATTCTAACAGTGGTGCGGCTGTCGCCCGCCCTGTTGCGCCCTGTCGGCGACAACTAAGGGCTGTTATTGACATTTCCCACTTTATATGAATCGAAAAAATGAGTTCTGTCCAACATCAAAGATGTTGGCTCACAGACCGCCTACCGTGCTTGCGCACCGCCCTGTCGAAGGGCAAAATATTCATTTTAAAAAGAAGGTGTTTATTATGAACAGTTTAAAAAACATAATGAAGAAAACAGCCTTGGCGGCGGAACAGGCTGCCACAGAGGGCATAGTTCTGCTTAAAAACGAAAACGGAGTTCTCCCGCTTGCAAAGAATGCGAAAATCGCAGTGTTCGGCAGGTGCCAGATTGACTATAACCCCGGAGGTACGGGCTCCGGCGGCAGCGTCAACACCGAATATATTTTAAACATTCTTGACAGTCTGGAGGAAAATCCCCGCATCAATGTAAACAAGGAGCTTGCCAAAATCTACAGAAAGTGGGTCAAGAAAAATCCCATTGAAACCGGCAAGGGCGAGTGGGCGTCTCGACCCTTGTTCCAGGAGGAAATGCCTGTCACCCACAAGCTGGCGGAAAGGATTGCAAAAAAATCACCTATTGCCGTGGTGATTATGGGCAGAACCGCAGGCGAGGAGCAAGACAGCAAAAACCAAGAAGGCGGGTACCTGCTGACGGCTTCCGAAAAGTCCATGCTCAAAACCATAAGAAAACATTTTGAAAAGGTTGTTGTTCTGCTCAACGTGCCTGCCGTTATTGAAACGGCATGGGTTGACGAGCTGGGGATTGACGGACTTTTATACATATGGCAAGGAGGGCAGCAAGGCGGCAAAGGTGCAGCAAGCATACTGTGCGGCGACCAATGCCCCTCGGGACGGCTGACGGACACTGTTGCATATAATTATTCCGACTATCCCTCCTCTAAAAACTTCGGCAATCCTGAAAAAAACATATATGAGGAAGATATTTACGTAGGTTATAGGTATTTTGAAACCTTTAATAAGGACAAGGCAATGTACCCCTTCGGGTTTGGTCTGTCCTACACAAAATTTAAAATTAAGGCGTCTGATTTTAAGGCGGACGGCAGAGAAATAACCTTTAAGGTTTCGGTTAAAAACACGGGCGGCGCCCCGGGGAAAGAGGTTGTCCAGGTATACTTCTCCCCTCCCTCAGGGAAAATAAACAAGCCCAAAATTCAGCTGGCGGAATTTGCAAAAACCGAGCTTTTGGCTCCCGGAGATACGCAGGAGCTGACATTCAAAATACCCATGTCCCGCCTTTCGGTCTATGACGACCGCAGACTTTGCTGCTGCGTGGAAAAGGGAATGTATAAAATACTGATCGGCAAAAACGTGCGCGATAAGGATTTTTGCAGGTTCAGCTTTAATATTGATAAAACTATTGTTATCAGGAGCTTTGAGTCTGCCCTTGCGCCAACCGAAAGCTTTAAGCGAATGTGTGGTAAAAACGGGAAGCCCGCTTTGGAGAAGGCTCCCACAAGGAAGTACGACCTGAATAAAAGAATAAAAGACCAAATCCCAAAGGCCATAGAGCAGACGGGAGACAGAGGGTATAAGCTCAAAGATGTGAAGTCGGGCAAGGTTACCATGAAAGACTTTTTAGCCCAGCTCTCCGAAGAGGATTTAGCCTGCCTTGTCAGAGGTGAGGGAATGCGCAGCAAGCGGGTTCGCCCGGGCACGGGAACGGCTTTCGGCGGAATTTCCAAGAGCTTGATTAGGCTGGGAATACCCACCGCCGCAGGCACCGACGGCCCCTCGGGGCTCCGCTTCGACAACGGCGACAAGGCAACTCTTGTGCCAATCGGAACCATGCTGGCATCAACCTGGAACAAGGAGCTGGTGCAGGAAATTTACAGCTGTATAGGCGATGAAATGCTGAAAAATGATGTTGACCTGCTGCTGGGCCCCGGGCTTAACATACACAGAAATCCCCTTTGCGGCAGGAACTTTGAGTATTTCTCAGAGGATCCGTACATCAGCGGGGCAATGGCTGCCGCAGCAATCAGAGGACTTAACTCAAGGGGCGTCAGCGGAACTCTCAAGCATCTTGCGGCGAACAATCAGGAAACCAACCGCAAAACAGTCAATTCGGT
This sequence comes from uncultured Eubacteriales bacterium, assembly GCA_958352815.1. Classification (GTDB taxonomy): domain Bacteria; phylum Bacillota; class Clostridia; order Monoglobales; family Monoglobaceae; genus Monoglobus. The sequence goes on along the minus strand of CATWQA010000004.1, from coordinate 2,259 downwards.
TGTCTCGGAAAGGGCTGTTCGGGAAATTTACCTGCGGGCTTTGGAATATGCAACAGAGCTGTCCGAGCCCAACGCTATAATGACGGCGTATAACCCTCTGAACGGAAACTGGTGCGGCTCAAATTTCGACCTGGTGAAGATTATACGGAATGAGTTTGGATTTAAAGGGGTTATTATGACCGACTGGTGGGCGATGCTAAACGATACGGACGTTCAAAATCCCACCAAAGAAAATACAGCGGCAATGCTTCGCAGCGGCACGGATATTTACATGGTATCAAAGGACCCTGAAAACAACAGCGGCGGGGACAACACTCTAAAGGCTCTGGCGGAGGGCAGCTTGACTTTAGGCGAGTTGCAAAGAGCCGCCGAAAATATCCTAAGCTTCATTTTAACTCTGCCGTGTATGGAGACTAAAAAAGAATTTCCCTGCATATTCAGAAAAATTTCAAGACCCTTTGGGAAAGGAAGATAACAATAATGAGAGGATACAAAAGATTAACGGCCGCTCTGACGGCTGTCTGCCTGATTTTTACGAGCGTGGCAGCCTTTGCATTTTCCGACGTGGCTGAAAATGAATGGTATGCGGATAATATTGCCGCCATGACCCAAATGGGCTTGATAACAGGCTATGAGGACGGCAGCTTCCGCCCAAACGACACAATAACATACGCCGAGTTTATCAGCATTGTTGCCCGCTGCACAGGAAACAACAGCTCCCCCACAGGGGCGCACTGGGCTTCGGGCACAATGAGCTTTGCCTATATTCAGGGCTGGTACGACTATGACGAAATATATGAAACAGACTATGACCTGCCCATAACACGGCAAATGGCGGTCAAAATTATTGACCTGGCATTTAAAATTCCCGAAAACGAGCATGAAAACAACGCATACTATAAATATATGACGTCCATTGCCGACTTTAATGAGATTTCAGGCAGGTACGGATACCTGGTTGTTCGGGCATACAATAACGGAATACTCACAGGCGATGAAAACAATCGCTTTAACCCCACGGCATTTCTGACAAGGGCGGAGGCCTGCGCCATCATAATGAGGGCAAAAGGCAGCTCTGTTGCCGCCCCTCCTACCTCCGCGCCTGTGCAGAATTACATCAGCGGCGGCGTTTCCCAAAACGGCAGACTGTCTGTTGCGGGAACTCAATTGGTGAACCAAAAGGGCGAACCCATTGTTCTCAGAGGCATGAGTAGCCATGGTATTCAGTGGTTCCCCCAATTTACTTCCTATGAAGCAATAAAGACTGTGGCGGACAGCGGCGCAAACCTGTTCCGCATAGCAATGTACACAGAGGAGGGCGGCTATATAACCCAACGTGAAACCGTCAAACAGGCGGTGTTTAACGCTGTGGATAACGCGGTCAAAAACGATATGTATGTTATAATCGACTGGCATATTCTAAGTGACGGCGACCCTATGAAGCACCTAAACGAGGCCATCGAGTTTTTCGCTCAAATTTCAGATAAATACAGAGATACGCCAAACGTAATTTATGAGATTTGCAACGAGCCTAACGGGAACATAAGCTGGGGAAGCAACGTCAAGCCCTATGCAGAGGCGGTAATATCGGCTATCCGCCAAAATACTGACGGAATAATTTTGGTGGGCTCTCCCACATGGAGTCAGGACGTGGACATTGCGGCAGACGACCCTCTTAGCTTTAACAATATAATGTACACCTGTCACTTTTATGCGGGAACCCACGGCAGCGACCTTAGAAACAAAATAGACTATGCCCTGTCAAAAGGCGCACCTATTTTTGTCAGCGAATGGGGAACAAGCGCGGCGGACGGAAACGGCGGAATATTCACAGACAGCGCAGCGGAGTGGCTTAACTTTTTGGCTATACGGGGAATAAGCTGGGCGAACTGGTCCTGGTGCGACAAAAATGAGAGCTCCGCCGCCCTTGTCCCGGGGACAGACCCAAACAATATTACATACGACAGCCTGACCCAATCGGGAAAATTTGTATTCAGTCAATTTTAAAACATAATTTTATTTTTGTTCGCCCGCCCTGCGCTCGGGGAGGTCGGGCGAGCGCAACAGGGTGGGCGACAGCCACACCAATATGAGAATATAATTAACAGGAATTGTAGCTTAAATTAAATATAATCATTACATAGTTGATGAAAGATGTTGGTATTGTTGGGCGGATAAATCTGTCCATACTACCGCATAAACACTAAAACTTTACTTTTATACTATACCCATGTAATTTTATTTATACTTGATAGTATA
>CATWQA010000003.1 GCA_958352815.1 uncultured Eubacteriales bacterium | reverse complement strand
ATGTTTAAAAGCATAATGTCCTATGTCCGTCACACTGTCGGGGATTGTTATTTCCTTTAGTGACACACAATGTTTAAAAGCATAATGTCCTATGTCCGTCACACTGTCGGGGATTGTTATTTCCGTTAGAGACTTGCAACGCAAAAAAGCACAAGTATCTATTTCTGTCACACCATTAGGAACAATAAACGTTCCGTTTTCTATATCATCGTCTGATACACAATACAATGTGTTATTTTCTATTTTCATAATACACCTCCTATTAGCGCAGGATAAATATACATATATTTCGTTTGTGTTTTTAATGCTTTACTTTAATATCTCGGCTTCGGCCGCTTTAAGATTTTTAGCAGCTTGATAGTAATAGCTCTCTTTAAGCTCAATTCCTACATGCCTACGCCCCATTTTTATAGCCTGATAGCCTGTTGAACCTATTCCGTCAAATGGATCAAGGACAATTTCACCCGGTTTACTCCAGAGTTCTACACATCGTTCAATAACAGGTAGTTGTAATGGGCATATATGACGTTCGTCTTTATTGTCTCTTGCACTTTTACGTTGCAGTGTAGCACTTTGGTTTATATCCCACCACACAGGCGAAGGGTACTCGTCCCAAATAGGCGAGGCTACTTTTTGCCACTTATCAACCGGGTATTCCTCCGCTGCATGTGATACAGGTTCGGGATTTATGCCGGGCTTACGAAACGTACAAATATAATCAGGTATTCCCATGCGACTCATTGCAGAGTCCTTTTTTAACTGTTTCCACAGCAAACCGAGAGCCTTTGTACGTTGCATCGCCGTTACAGGATTTTTCCATACACAGACTTCACTGTGAAATATAAACCCGAGGGATTGCATCCAACGGATCACATCACCCCTAAAATCTCTTATTCCTATGAAGCCGTCATTTTGTTTTGACAAAGGTAAATTCATACAATGAATAGACACCAACCGTCCCGGCATCATTATACGATACCATTCTACACCGAGAAACTTATAGTGCTCAGCAAATTCTTCATAATTTCTGCTGTTGCCCATGTCTCTGTCGCTATTTGAATATGTATAAAGTGAAGCAAATGGTATTGATGTTATGCTATAGTGCACACTGTCGGTCGGCATTCCTGCAAGCACCTCGCACGAGTCACCATGATATAGTACCCAATTTTTACCTTTCTCTTGATTAAGTACGTTCATACAGTATATCCTCCTTTTTTCACCCACGGTGGAAGCCACATCTCAATCTTAGGCTCGTATGCATCTGTTATTCTAGCTGTAGCTTTTATATCTTTTTCTAAAATTTCTTTTGTATGTGTAACCATTTCATTGATAAATTCCGTACACTGTTTGTCTTTACGTTCTATGTTTTCACGGACTGAACTTTCTGCTTCGGAAGTAACTATATATACATTTACGTCATTTTTCTGACCAAAACGCCAACAGCGACGTATTGCTTGATAAAGCTGTTCATAGCTATCTGATAATCCTACGAAAATCATATTATGGCATGATTGCCAGTTAAGGCCAAAACCTGCTATACTTGGTTTTGTTATCATTCTACTTATAAGACCTTCTGAAAAAGCTTCAAGGCGTATTTCCTTGCGTCTTATATCATAGGATCCTCTAACTTCTCGACTGTTAGGTATGATTTTTTTCAGGTGCTCAGACTCATCATTTAAATCGCACCATATTAACCATTGTTCTAAGGGTTCAGCATCAATAATTCGTCGCGCTGCCGCACATCTTTCTGACAAACTTTTTCTTCTTGCTTCACGTCGTTCGGACAATGTAGAGGCAATTTCGCCATCACTTTTTACTGTAACAAATTTGATATTAAGTTCTGGAAGCTCATAGCCTGTGCTGTCATATCCCAAATCAGCAGGTGTAGTTATTACCGCTGCCCAACTCGTTAGCCACGTCCAGAAATTATTATACGCATGACCCTTAAGACGCCACTTGCTTGTGTCACTTCCGTCATGTACAAAAAACTCAGCAAGCATTTCGTTTCTTTTCATTACACCTAAAAATTCCGCCTGATTTCCGAATTCCATATAGTCATTAGGTGCAGGTGTAGCTGTGCAGGATAATTTGAACGGTATGTTGCTGCAATTCTCTATTATCTGATTTCTGAACTTGCCCGCATATTGTTTAAGGATAGAACTTTCATCAAGAACAATACCGCTGAATGTGGATAAATCAAATCGTCCGAGCATTTCATAGTTGGTTATATTAATGCCGGCACTTATATCATTTTGGGAGCGGCATATATTAACCTCGTATCCAAATTTCTGTCCCTCGCGTTTCGTTTGTTTAGCTACAGCAAGTGGAGCAATTATCATAACGGGTTGATCGGTATATAGAGATATAATTCTGCTCCATTCAAGTTGTTGTATCGTTTTACCAAGCCCACAATCCTCGAATAAAGCAGCTCGTCCTTTTTTCAGCGCCCAGCAAACAACGTCTTTCTGCCAGTCAAACAGAGCCTTATTCATATCTTTTTTATCAAATGCAAATCCAAAGCATGGTATTGAAACAGCTTTTTTATTCAAAAATTCTGCGTATTTCATTAGTCCTCCCTGATTTTTTGATTCGCTAATTCTGCAAGTCTTTTTTCAAGGTCTATGTCAAACTCATCATCTGAAATTTCATCTTCGGTTTCAGTTTCGATTTTATCATATGCTGTATCAATAACTCCATCGTCTGGGTTAGAATATATTGGATGGGAACCGTCAAGCATCTGTTTTTCTTCGTCGGACATTTGATAACCCAGAGCGCATAAACCCCTGTATAACTCGTTCAATGCCTGATTTTCCTTATAATTTCCTTCCCAATTATAACAGTCGTTATATTCGCTATCACACCACTGCGCATAAACTGTCATGAGCAACGCCTTTTCGGGGTGTTTCTTCGTGAATTCAGCAACAACAGAATAATCCTCCTTATCATTTATGCCATAAAGCTCCTTTAACATTTTACTGTTTGTATCCATTGTTGTAGCGCCTGAAAAAAGCATTCCCCTATTGATAAGTGACACAATTTCACGTATATGCGCCCAGTTCGCAATTTTATCAACATTCTTTTTGCTATCGGTAAAAGAATAGTTTTTTATAAAATTCAACCTAAGTTTAAATGCACGAGAGAATAAATCTCTCATCTCATCTCTACGCCGTTGAGCTTCTTCGTTTTTACGCTTACGCTCTATTTCTTCAGCACTCTGTTCCTCACTATCAGACCTATCTGCTCTTATGTATGGAGAGTGCCCATAAGCAAACGCATAATATAGATTATCGTACTGCTTTATATAGTCACTGATTTTTTCATCATTTGGTTCACCTGACAAGCAACCAAGATCCATATATTTGCTACTCCAAAGCTCATTAGCTTTTATTTCGGTCATAGAGTAGTCAGCGAAAATTTTCAACCACTGTTGTCTGGTTTTCTCTTCTTTTTGCTCATGAAGAGTTTTCTCCAATTTGTTATTGAAATTTGCTGTACCTATGTCCGCAAGCACTTCATTACGTTTTTCAATATCCTCTATCTCATCAAGCCTATCATAATCCGATAAATTGACTTGGCGTGTAGAGACTTGCTGCATTATATCCTTATCAAGAGCAGCAATTTTCAATCTACGCCTAATGGTGCTTTTTGAAAAACCTGTCTTTTCAGCAACACTGTCAACAGTTTCGCCGAGGTCCATCATCATCTGAAAGCCCTGAGCCTGTTCGTAAATTGTCAAATCATCACGCTGGATATTTTCAAGCAGCATTATTCCTACCTGTGTTTTTTCGTCCATATCTGCAATTACACAAGGCAATTCTGTAATACCTGCAAGCTTTGCTGCTTCAAGTCGTCTGTGCCCGATGATGACAGTATAACCGTCCTCGCTTTTGCGCGAATTCATTTTGTTTCGCAGTTCTTCAGTCGGTGTCTCATCATATTGCCTTGATAAATCTGACCACTCATCGTGGGTTATCTTATGTCCTTTTACTACCGTGAGATTTTGCAGTATACCTACCGCTTTTATACTATCGGCAAGCTCTGTAATGTCGCCTAAATCCAAACGTGGATTTTGAGGATGTGGATATAATTTATTAATATCAATTAATTTAATCATTTCTTTTTCAACCTTTCTATATTACTATTTCCTTTCCGGCAGCTCCGCAATCTTCTTAGCCAGCTTGGCGGCTTTGATGTAGTCGGGTTCCTGTAGCCATAAAGCATATAATCCTCTGATATCATCTACGCTGTCTCTACCCGTGCATGAGCCATGTTTTCCACCCCATTCTATAGGGCACTTCTCGCAATCTGAATAGTTTCCGTTAAAGGCGTATTCACAACAGTAACAAACGAAGCGAGGTACATCTGTAAGCCAATATGACTTAAAATATTCCCATTCCTCAACCTTGCATTTCTGCTTTAATGTTTCCTCAGCAATCCAATTCCACATCTTGCGATGGTTCGCTATGGCTTCTGATTTTGTTATTTCCATTTGTTACTCCTTTCTTAGCAGCGTTTCAGGCTCCACATTGAAATACTTTGATATTTTTATCAGCGTCGCCTTTGAAGCCTGTCCGCCCTCCATCATTGTATAGTAAGTTGCATGCCCTATACCTACTGCCTTGTAAAGCTCGTAATAGCCTTTTGCTTCATTCCTAAACAGACAGTCTATGTATTCAGTGTCCACTTCGTTTCTATATGTCTTTAATACAGGGTGTTGTTTAGCGTCCCCCACTGCCTGTTTGACTTCCCGCTGCTCCTTTGGCTTGTACCATTTGCAATCTTCCTCTTTGCAGTACAGCTCTTTTAAAGCTACGCAGTGCGCCCGCCCTTTCGCGGTCATATATGCAAAACAATCTTCATGTATCATTTTGATTTTTCTCCTAATTTAGCGCGCGAAGGCATATTAAAAACCCTCTCTTTAGATGACATGGCTATCTTCAATAAATCAAAGGCTTTGTGTGTATCGACCTTGTTGTTATAAGTTCCAAGTTGCCATTCAGATTTATCTATCACGACTGCATATATACGGCAATCGCCGATATAAAATCCAATTATATTTTTTGTGTTAACTATTCCCTCTCCGTCTTGCGTTATAATAATCATTTGTATTTTCCCCCTTACAATCTGATTTTTTCTGTCTGCAAGTCGCCAAGATACCTTTCAAAGCAGTCCTTACAGCAAAAGACTTTATCTTCGTCAAGTTCGTCACAAACGTATGCCGTATCTCCTGTTTGAAGTATATCGCCGCAAAACTCGCATTCATATTCGTATACTGTTTCGGCGGTCGAATAAAGTTCTCCGTACTTCTCCATTTTCAAGATATCCGGGTGTGTCATCTTTATGCCTCCTGCTATATAGCAATTTTACGTATTCTGCTTGGCAACGTTTGACTATTGTCGGAACATTCCTCGCATAGCTCCGCATTCTTTTGTCTGAGAGCAAAATTGCGCTGCCGCTCTCTGTTAAGCCTGTATTGTAAGTCACGATTAATGAGTAATAATTCGTGGTTGCGTTGTGCTATACGCTTCCGCCGCTTGTTCTCGTAATATAATGCCCCGATTAATGCAGGCACAAGAAAACATAAAACCGCCGTAATCGGTGCTGTAATTGGTTCAATCATCTGTCTTCCTCCCGTAAATATTTCCTTTTCATGTATGACGTGCTAAGGTCAAGAGCTGCATTTAAAAAGCCCCTGCAATCATCAAAGAACGCCTTTGCCTGCTCCTGCTTGCGGAATGCAATGCTTGCGCAAAACAACATTGGGTCTTTTGATTTAAATACCACATACCCGTTATATTTCTTTATCATGTCAACCGCTCTTTGTGTCATAACTTCCCGCCGACTTTCATAGAAAATATGTACTGCATACATTTCAACTTCATTCTTCCTTTTAGCCATTTTTTACCTCCTTATTCTCCTTGTAAGACAGCTCATTCAGGGCGGTTATTTCAACCTCAGTTCTCGGGCTGTCCTTGTCATATTTCACTCTTGAGCCGTCTGTTGCAAGGACTATATCTGCGCTGTCGTCTTTGATAACTCCGTAATGCGTCAACACGTCGTGCAATGCGCTGTGTAGGTTGGTTATATCCACCTTGCGCCGCGTGCTCATGTAGTATATCGCTTTGATATTGACTTTCCCGTCAATGGGCTTTGGCAGCTTTGGGATAAACCAGCCGCATTGCTCTTGATACTCCCTGTATGCGGAACTTTGGGCAACAAAAGGCGCACCCGTCTTGCGGTTCCTCAGGATTTGAGTGCTGTTCTTTTTGGTTTTGGGCTCCAACGGGATTGTGAATTTAAACATCGTCATCACCGTCGTTTAACATTTTCTCAAGAAGCATTTCCTCAAGCGCCGCATAATCGCTCTTTTGGGAATTGGTATCGACGTAGTTGTTGAACTTGCTGCGTCTGCCCTTGCTCTGATTGCCGTTCATTCGTGCCTGATGTTGCGCCCGCTGCTTCTTGAACGCACTAAGTGTCTTTACACCCTCGCAAAGCAGGTTGTTAAGAGTTCCCCGCATGTAGTTCCAGTTGCCTTTGTCTGCGTCAAGGGCGTAGTCTATCACGGCGAGAATTAAGTCGGGCTCCATGCCCTCAGTGAGAAAGCTGTCAACCTCCTGCTGCATGGTTCCGCTGACAGTTTTCCCCGTCAATTTCTCGTACTGCTCAAAAATCCCCGCCGCTTTGTCTCCTGCTACTACGTCGTTGATAGTTTCATTTTGTTTCATTTCGTTTTGTTTATTATATATAGGGTGTATACTATCGTGTATACTATCGTGTATACCATCATGTATACTATCATGTATACTATCATGTATACTATCATGTATACTATCATGTATACTATCATGTATACTATTTGACGGGGTATAGAGCTTATACAAAGTTCCTTTTCCCTTGATTGTCTTAAAATCTATTAAACCGATTTGTTTTAAAATGTTTCGGGCTTTTACTATTCCCGGTCTTGACAAGCCTGTGCACAATTCAAGACTTCGATTTGGCGCCGCAAACCACTCTTCCCACTTGCATTTATTGTTTATGTACATCAACCCATACCATAAAGCAATTTGCCCGGTCGAGAGCGGTTTAGATAGCAACAAATCATTGAATCTAAGAATTTCTGCCAGATAGTTCTTGCTACTGTTCATTTATGCCACCCGTTAAACATTAAAACGGCAAATCATCGGAAACATCATCAAGGTAATCATGGGTGTTATCATCGGCGTTGCCTCTATTCTGCGGCTTGTCCCCGCAAAAACTAACATCCTGCACGACGATTTTGGTCACCGTCTTGTTTTCTCCTTGCTGCGTTTCGTATTGCTTGCGTGTCAGCTTGCCCGTCAGGGCTATCTGTTGCCCCTTTGTGAAATACTTGCTGACAAACTCGGCTGTTTTCTGCCATGCCACACATTTAAAAAAGTATGTCTTTTTGTTGTCGCCGTAACCGTCATCAACGGCAATAGCAAATTCAGTTACGGACCTCCCCGTTCCCGTTGTCCTTATAATCGGGTCTTTGGTTAAGCGACCCATAATATTAATGCAATTCATCTTCATTCCTCCAAAAAATTGTGTCCGAATATTTTTATAAAATCATTGACGCTAAGCCCGCATTTGTCCATTGCCGCCTTTTGGGCTATGCTTTTTAATTTGCGGTCGTATGCGCTGTTTTGGTGTACGCTCTTACTTCCGAATATGTGACATTTACAGTGGTGCAGGTATACAAACAACCCATATTCCTCCGATTTTTGTCTATAGGCTCCGCCGAATATATGATGTTTGTCCAGCGGTTCAAGCCCCGCCGACATACCGCATATATAACAATGGCTTGTGTCGGATTGCAGAATACTATTCAATCTTTTCCGCCTCCCATAGGGAAAGCATTTTGGCGATTTCCTCCGGGGTCTCCGTCTGTATGCCCTGTTCCTTGCAATCCTCTATAACGCTGTCCAGAAGCCGCGACATTTGTTTTGTGTTATATGTGCTGCTTCCGTAATACAGATTAATTATAGCAAAGCCTGCTGTCCTATTAGTGTCAACCCGTTCGGCTATCCAGCCAATCCCGTTGTTCTGCCAACCCTTTATAAGAGTGTCGGCTGCGTATTCACTTATTTCAACGGGTCTGTATACATTGGCATTTAATATATGCTGTCTGTATATTGTCTCTTTGGAGCAGCCCAGCTTGTCCCCCAGCTTGCCGCATAATACCCATAGATAGGCGTTGGCGGAAAGGCTGCGTTTTTTGCGGTGCTTCTTTATTTCTATGTCCAGCAGATTGCAGCCTGCCAGCTCATCATAAGCGGCTTTAAGGTCGTTTTTTTCATTGACGGCAAGGGTTAATTTACACTCGCCGTCAAGAAAACCCATGCTAACGTCCTTGATGTTACCCGTCAGCTTCATTGTGTAGCCTCATCTTTCTTTTTAGCCTTTTCAATAGCACCGTAAAGCTGATTCATCAAATCTGCGTATTGCTTTTGCCCAAACTCCTTAAAGCTCTGCTTTTTGTATTTTGCCGCGCATTCTTCTTCTGTGACTTTCTTACCGAAAAATTCATTGTAATTCTTAAGCGCACTTCTTAAGGCGGCAATATCTTTTCCACTCAAAACTTGTCCGTCAGAATTTGGCTTAGGTTCGGGCTCGGTTTTGGGCTTAGACAGCCTATTCGGGTATGTAAACACAACTTCTTCTTTGTCCCCGTATTGTCCTGTGTTGACTATTGCCAGCTCTAATATTACGCCGTTCACAATCTCCACACTCTTAACCTTAAACCTGTCTTTGGTAGTCAACTTGCCGTTTCTTTTATCCGGCTCAATCTTTACGTTTTCGGCGGGGATCCAGATAAACGGCGAAGTGTAAAGTTCCCTGCCTATTCCCCAATTGGTACAGGCCCTTTTAAAGCTGTCGCTGGCAAGCCCCTTTTCCTTTTCAGCGTATGACTCTGTGCCCGTGTCCTCTTTGGAAATCCACTCTTTTTTATCGCTGTCATATATTGATACAATACAGTTGGCGTTGTCTCTTAAATGCGCCCGTTTCCAGTTCAATTTTCCAACCGTTTCATCAAGTATGTTCATGTCACAACGGGCGTTTTTGTATAGGAGAAGCGAACAACCTTTTTCATTTATGCTATTCACTCTGACTTCGATTTCGTCTTTTGTCAGCGATCTAAAATTAGTATTCATGCAATCACCCCCTAATCTGTCATAACCCGAAACTCATCGGGTTTCTTTGCCGCCTTGATAAAGCCTAACACTTCTCCGGTCTCTGTGTTGATAATGTCGCCCTCTGCCGTCAATTCTGTTATCTTCTTGAACTCGCCCCATTGAGGCTTTTCTATAACTGTTACCAATTGGGGATAGTTGTTTTTTAAGTACTCGACAAGAGCTTCGCTGTTATGGAGGTATTCATAGCCGCCGTATTTCTTTACCAGGATTCCGTTTAGCAGCTTGTAACTCTCTCTGGTTTTGGTCTTTTTATGCTTCACTGTCTCGAAGTATGCGGCAAGTTGGGACTGTAAATATGCCGTGTTTTTTTCGCAGCGGTTAGCAATCCCCGAAATCTCTTGCTCGTAGTAGTCGATTTTATCTTTGGCTAAGTTAATAAGCCTGTCCCGTTCCTCACGCTCCTGCCTAATCTTTTCAAGAGCCCAGTCGGCTTTGTTGTCATTATCGATTACAAACCAGCTGTTTTCGCTTTCGTTTTCCTCATCAAGGAAGTCAAACAATTCTCTTAATTCATTACTCATAAAAATTTTTCTCCTTTTTTATAATTTGGGTATTGACATATTTTGCAATGTGGGTTATACTAAGACAGAAATAATTTTGTCTGTGGCTCGTTTTGCACTTCGGCGCATGCGAGCCATTTCTTCTGCCTTGTAGTCCCTGTACTGCTCATTTATGTCCTTATCCCTGTATGCCATGCCTATAAACTGTATGAGGTTGTATAACTCATCTTTCTTCTCAGCCGTCAACCTGTTTCACCTCTTCAAATTTGATAGGATTGTCATTTCCGCTATAATCGTCTATCGAATAATCGTCAACAATAATATCCATCATGCTTGTATCTCCATCGGCAAACATTTCTTTTACTTCTTTTAACGAGTTGGCTTCTATAATCATTTCTTTATGCCCATAGCGCAAATGCCCTACAACGTAGTCTAAATCCTGTGTAACTCTAAATTTCTTCTTCTTAGGTTTTTCATTTGCACGTTTCACCCGTTCCATCGCCTTTATAGCCTCATCATAATACTTTTGAAACGGCTTTGTCTGCTTTAACTTTTCCTGCTGCATATACTCAATAGCACCGCTATAATTTTTCATCTGTTTCACCTCCTTATTCTCTTTCCGGCAGCTCCGCAATCTTTTTCGCCAGCTTGGCAGACTTGACGTAGTCGGGTTCTTTACACCATAGAGTGAATAATCCTTTACCATCGCCGTCACTATCTCTATTCAGACATATATTAAATTCTCCGCCCCAGTCTATAGGACACCTAGAACAATCTGCGAACAATCCATCTCTTGCATATTCGCAGCAATAACATTCGCAGAGGGGGATATCTGTTATTCCATGTGCCTTAAAATAATCCTATTTCTCAACCTTACGTTCCTGCTTCAACGTCTCCTCAGCAATCCAGTTCCACATCTTGCGGTGATTTGCTATAGCTTCTTCTTTTGTTAATTCCATTGGTCGTCCTCCATTATGTCCGCTGCAATACGAAGTTCTTCCAGGTAGCTATTTCTTTCATCTTCCAGAATGGCAAGAATATCCCGCCTGCACCAATCATCAGAAGAACACAACCAAATAATTGTCGCAATTTCTTCTATCGGGCAACCATGTTCATTTGCATAGAACAATTTTTCATAATGTCTAGAGCTTCCCCTCGTAAACCAATTATGGGAAACACAAAGTGCTCTTAATCTTTCCGGTTCAAACATTTAATAAATCCTCCTTTTTCATTATCGATGACAGCGGGCAAAATGCTGTCCTGGTTGACACTGCCATTTTCAAAAAAACATCTTGACTTGTTCCCGAATGTGTGATACAATTATTCGGGTTGTGAAAGTTTGAAACTTTTGCAGTGGAGCGGGTCTGATTGTCTTGGGGCTCGCTCTCTTTGTTTTCCTGCAATTTTTCTTCAAACTCAGTGCAGTCACATTTTTCTCCGGGGTCAAGACTTGCCCCGCATTTTTCGCAAGTATAGTATTGCATTGTTTACCTCCTGTTGTTTATGCCTTTCTCTTTCCGCTGCGCTTGTTCTCTTAAAGCTGCGGAAACAATAGCTTCAAGACGTTTGATAATCTGCTCCGGGTTGTCTGTAACATAGCTATCATCAATTTTGATTAACGTGTTCCCTATCTTAAATTCCTTAACAATCATTAAAATCACCTCACAATATTATATTCAGCTCGGCTTTTCCGCTTTACTTTTCGTTTTTCTTGCCGTTAAGGTTCTGACTCGCTTCATGCTTAGCGACAAATAATTTTAGGGAGTCTGCGGCTTTGGAAATATTATTCATAGCTTGGCGCACCATGTCCAGCTTGTGAACCTCTTTATCCGAAATTTCGCCGTCGGCCGCAATCTCTAAAATAACATCTGAAATATATTCAGAGTCTTTAAGAGCGCTGACCAGCATAATAGCTACCCTGTCAAAATCTGAAAATTCAGGCAATACTTGATTGTTTCTGCCGAGCGGACAAACACTCGAACAATAGTAGCGAACCAGCTCAGGCGCGCCGTACCTGTCTGCCATTTTCAGTATCATTTCGGGCTGCGGTGCCCGTATGTCCAGCTCATAATCCGCCAACATGCTCACGCTGCATCCGAGCTCCTCGGACGCACGCTCCCTTGTTTTAAGCCTGTCATCATATTCTGCGGCTGCTTGTCTACATCTTGTGTAGATGTTGTTAGCCTTCATACTACGACCCTTTCCCATTGAAAAATCAACTCCTTCCATGTATAATCGTTTTATAAACGAGAGTCCACGTTAAGATAGTCGCATATACGCTGTCTTACGTCGTCGCTTTGTCTGCTGCAGTTTATAACAGCAGATATAACAGTGCGGGATATTCCGAGTGCTTCGGCAAGTTCCGTAACAGACATATTGTTACGGTCAATCATTGCTTTGCGGCAATCTTTTGCCCAATCGGAAAGCTCATTAATATTACGCATTTTTTCCATCTCCTTTCTTATTTTTTATTGACATTTGTAACAATTTGCAGTAAAATGAAAGCGGGACAGTAAAAAATAGGGGAGTCTGTCCCGCCTTTGTTGTTGTGCACATATGGGCTATTATACTGAAAGGATATGTGCTTACTGCAACATTTACGGAGGTTCCGTGTTGTTACAAATGTATTATATATTAGAATATTCTTAATGTCAACCCTTTGTTAAGAATATTCTAATATTTGTAAAAGCTATACAAATTAATTTGGTGATTTTTGTGGATTTTATTAAGAATATTCTGAGCATTGCCGGCGAGCACGGTTATACAAATAAACAACTTTGTGAGCTATTGGGGAAAAATTCGAGCTATATTAGTGACTGGAAAAGTGGCAAATCAAAACCAAAAGCTGATGAGTTATTAATCTTAGCTAAAGAATTTAATGTTTCTTTAGATTATTTGCTTTGTAAGACGAATGTTATAAATTCGCCATTAGCTGAACAACAAAATGATTTCATAAAGTTAATAAATGATTTATCTTTTGAAGAAAAAGAAAAAGTCAAAGAATATATAGAATTTTTGAGGCACATGGAGCACAAAAGGGAGGAAGAATAGTGTTTTTTAAAAAGGCTAATAGGATAAAAGAACTTGAAGTAAAACTCGCTGATGTTGAAAGTGTTATGACTCCGGAAATGCAAGATGCTGTTACTTTAAGAGAAAAAATTCGGTCTTTACAAAATGAAGCCGAGGAACTAAGAGTTGCAAACGAAAAAGAGGCAGTTTCCTTAAATTCTAAAATTGAGAACCTAAATAGGCAAATATCAAAACAAGAAGATGAATTAAATAGTTTAAAGTCTAAAATAATTGAATGCAACGATGAAATACTGTATCAAGAGTTCGGGCTGTATGAGCCTATGTTTGATTTCGCAAACTCTGAAACTTATAAAGTACAATTAAAAAATATTCGAGACAGCCAAAAGGCTATGATAAAAAATGGAACCGCTGCTACAGGCAACATGAATTTCACATTTAATGGTAGCAATCCCCAGGGCAAACGTATGATAAAGGATGTGCAGAAACTTGTTATAAGAGCTTTTAATGATGAGTGTGATGTACTGGTTGACAAAGTAAAAGTAAATAATTATGAAACATATGTTGAACGTATGCGCAAGACCTGTGATTCTATTTCAAAACTTGGAAATATGATGGAAATTTCAATTTCTGCAAGTTATTTTGATTTGAAAGTAACCGAGCTTTCCCTTGCGTTAGAATATCGGATAAAGAAAGAACGTGAAAAAGAAGCGGCCAAGGCTGAACGTGCAAGACTTAGAGAGGAAGCTCGTCTAAAGAAAGAAATAGAAGAAGCGCGCAGAAAAATTCAAAAAGAACAGCAGCACTACAAAAACGCACTTCAAACCATAGAGCGGCAAATGGAACAGGCTTCTTCTGATGAGTTGACTGAATTACAGGCAAAAAAAGATGAAATAATGGGTCAGCTTTCAGAGATAGATAAATCAATTAAGGATATAGACTATAGAGAAGCTAATCAACGAGCAGGATATGTTTACATAATTTCAAATATAGGTTCATTCGGAAAAGATGTGTATAAAATCGGTATGACAAGGCGTTTAGAACCTATGGATAGAATTGATGAATTAGGCGACGCTTCTGTTCCGTTTAAATTTGATGTTCATGCTATTATTTTTTCTGATGATGCTCCTGCTCTCGAAACCGCACTACATAAAGCATTTGAAAATAAGAAAGTAAATATGGTTAATCCGCGCCGCGAGTTCTTTAATGTTACATTAGATGAAATAAAAGAGGTCGTAAAGTCTAATTTTGATAAGACTGTGGAATTTGTTGATTTTCCAGAAGCGGAACAATATAGAATTTCGCAAAAAATGAAAGTATAACTAATGTTAAAATAGGAAAAAGTTTAAGTAGTAAAATTGTTAGATAGAAGAGGGAGGAAGTGTAGTGTATAACGGTTCTATTTATCGTAAATATAGAGACGACAACGTGCCATATTCATTAGGCGAATTAATTTTATTACGATGTTGTGACGGTTTTAGTGATAGTGAAGATCGTTATCCAAAGTATTTTTATTACCAATATAATTTAGATATAAGTGCTTGTATGCAAAAATTCAGGCGTGACGAGCTTATTGATGATATGCCTGTAGGAGACATGCTTAAAAACTATAAAATTCCTGAATTAAAGCAAGCATTACAATCTAAACAATTGTCGGTCTCAGGAACTAAGTATGTCTTGATACAACGTCTACTTAAAAATATATCTGAAGAAGAATTAAGACAACTTTTTACAGAACACTACGTAGTAATAACTGAAAAAGCCAAAAAAATATTAAGCGAAAATTTATCAGAGTTTGAATATGATAATCGGTGTAATAGCAGCTATATAGTTGATGATTTTGATAAATTTATGGTCTCAATAAAAGATGATCATTTCATCGATATTGTAACAGAACAGTTAAAGAAAAATAAATATACCGAAAATGATATTGACGCAACCAAAGAGTTTTACTGCAATTATTCAAATTTATCAAACGAAATTAAAATAATTATTGTATTGAAATTCTTAGATGGTGCGAGAACTGAAACTATTCAAAAATCGTTGCTGTATTACCTTGGTGAAAATGTATCAATTTCTGATATTGGGTATTCAGTACGCTGGATTCAGTCTTATTCTGAACTTTTTAGATTGAAAAAAACTAATTTAAAATATACATATACTATTGAAAATATGAAAGATAATTCCGTGTGTGATTTTTGTGCTGCTTTTATTGGGAAAAAGTTTGATATTTCAAGTGCAGTGATCGGCGTTAATTATCCACCTTTCAAAAATTGTAAAAACGATTATTGTAGGTGTTTTGTCTCACACGATATTAATTTATAGACAAAAAACATAAAAGAAGAAGTAGAATTAGTAAAATAATAGGAAGATGAATAAGTCGCCGCTTAAAGCGGTGGCTTATTTTTTAGTTTACGTATGTATTCCAAAACCTTATCAGCTTCTGCAGGTGTCAGCGTCCCAAACAGTCTTAATAACTCCGTGTTCAATTCTTTTTCCGAAACAGTCGCATTTTTGTTATTCTCTTTTATTCTTTCATCATATTTTCTCATGTTTAACAATCACTTTCGTAGTATGTTATGTTTTAAATCATAGCATATTGTAATATATATGTAACACAAATGATTTAATATATCCCAAATCAATATAATATATCGCTCCGAGTTATATATTATCACATCATATTGACTTTGAGTATTATATAGACTATGTTGTTTATATACTTAAAATTAGGGTGGTGATATTATGAACGGTGAGTATTGCATATATCTAAGAAAGTCACGAGCTGATGACAGTGTTGAAAATCAGACAACAGAAGATGTTTTGAGGAGACACGAAAATGCGCTGCTGGAGCTGGGCAGAAAGATGAACTTGAATATCACTAAAATATACAGAGAAGTCGTGTCGGGAGACACTATTGCAAGCCGCCCTGTTGTGCAAGAAATGCTTAGTGCTGTTGAAAGCGGCTGCTGGGACGGCGTGCTTGTAATGGAAGTAGAACGTCTGGCAAGAGGTGACACTATAGACCAGGGTATTATAAGCCAGACTTTCAAATACAGCGACACGAAAATAATAACACCTGTTAAGACATACAACCCCAATAACGAATTTGACGAGGAATATTTTGAATTTGGTCTGTTTATGTCAAGACGTGAGTACAAAATTATAAACAGGCGTTTGCAGCGGGGGCGTATGGCTTCGGTGAATGAGGGGAAATATGTGGGGAACAAACCACCCTACGGATATGATATAGTCAAGTTAGAAAATGCTAAGGGTTATACTCTTGCAGAAAACAGTGCAGAAGCTCAAATTGTACAGCTGATATTTAAACTCTTTACTCAGGGCGATAACGGATCCGACCGCATAGGGGTATCAAAAATATGCAACAAACTACAAGGCATGGGAATAAAACCGAGAATTTCAAAAACATGGTCTGTCACCACAATTCGCGATATACTAACTAACCCGGTCTATGTCGGCAAAGTACGCTGGAATTATAGAAAAACCGTTAATTCAATTATAAACGGACAAAAAGTAAAAACAAGGCCGAGAAGCAAAGACTACACAATTATAGACGGTATACATGCACCTATTATAAGCGAGGAGGTTTTTAATCAAGCCCAATATTATATTAATTGTAATAAGATGACTCCCATCGGCAAAGAAAAACATATTGTAAATCCTCTTGCGGGTTTGATTATATGTTCCGAATGTGGACATAGAATGGTTAGGCGGGCGTATCAGAGTAATACATCTGACGTACTAATTTGTGTTACAACAGGCTGCAAAAATGTTGGGTCAATGTTATATTTGGTTGAGGGTAGAATTTTGAACACTCTCAGAGAATGGCTTGACAGATATTTGCTAAACTTACAATCAAATTCCCCAGATGATAAGTCTTTAGAAAAAAGCATTGTAAAATCAAAATTAAGCGACATTGAAAGCGAATTGGATAAGTTAGATACACAGATGAGCAGCCTCTATGACTTACTGGAACAGGGAATTTATTCACCGGATGTATTTGTTGAGCGTTCACAAATCATAGCTGAAAAACGTAATGCGCTTAAGGAGCAGAGGCAGTTCATTGAAAAATCCTTGTCACCAAATAATATGGATGATGAACATCGCGATTTTTATCCGAGAGTTGAAAAAATATTGGCAATGTATGATGAAATTGAAGATATGGAAAAGAAAAATGCGATGTTAAAGGAAATCATTGAAAAAGTCGTGTACACAAAGCATAAAAGGGGAACACGCAAGAACCATGATAACTTTGAACTGGTAATATATCCCAGACTACCCAATTGCCAAATTGAAAGTTTGCCAAAATAGTAAAAGATATCTTGAAATTTAATACTAACCATGATATAATCCACTCATGAAGTGTCGTTTCAATTATGGTTGCTAATGCAGGAAGCAAGGCGTAAACTTTGCTTCCTGTTTTTCATAACACTCATAAACTACTTTGATGTTTATCTTCTCGGGGCTGATTGCTGCGCCCGTATATAAACCAATGTAATTATGTCAATCAAAAGGGACTGTAGTTAAAGTAAATTCCCAAATCCGTATAATATGTTGTTTTCTGTAAATATTACGGGCGGGGCGTCTGGGAAGCCGCCCCCTACAACGTGAACATTTACAAATATTACAATGCTTTTATGTTAGCATAAAACTGTTGGTATTGTTTTGGTAGTCATAGCCCAATCTCCCCGAGGGCTCGGCAATGGTTTCAAAGGCAAAGCCTTTATCAAAATACAACCTAACCTAAAACTTATCGGCGGTATTGAAAAAGGCATACCGCTCGAGGTATACCTTTTTGATGTTATTTTTACGCTTTGCCGACAGAGCCGAAAAGCTCCATCTTTTCTTTTACGATAACCTTTATCGCCTCTGCGCCGGGAGCCAGGAGCTTTCTGGGGTCATAGCCCTTGCCCTGAAGATCCTTGCCCTCCTCGATATACTTTCTTGTTGCCTCCTGGAAGTACAACTGGCACTCTGTATTTACGTTTATCTTGGCAACGCCCAGAGAGATAGCCTTTTTAATCATATCCTCGGGAATGCCTGTTCCGCCGTGCAGAACAAGAGGAAGATCGCCGATAAGCGCCTTTGTCTTGCCCAGAGCGTCAAAGTCAAGACCTGCCCAGTTTTCGGGGTACTTGCCGTGAATATTTCCGATACCTGCAGCCAGGAAGTCAACACCCAGGTCGGCAATTCTCTTGCACTCCTCAGGGTCGGCGATTTCACCTGAGCCTACAACGCCGTCCTCTTCGCCGCCGATTGAGCCAACCTCCGCTTCGATTGAAAGTCCCATTGCATGAGCAACATTAACCAATTCCTTGGTTTTTTCAACGTTTTCCTCAATGGGGAAATGAGAGCCGTCAAACATAATCGACGAAAAGCCTGCCTTTATACACTTGTAGCAGCCCTCATATGTGCCGTGATCTAAGTGGAGGGCAACGGGAACGGTGATATTCATCTCCTCCATCATTGCCTTAACCATTGCGGCAACCGTCTTAAAGCCTGTCATATATTTTCCTGCGCCCTCGGAAACGCCCAGAATAACAGGGGATTTATTTTCTTCCGCCGTTGCAAGTACGGAACGCGTCCATTCAAGATTGTTAATGTTGAACTGACCTACGGCATACTTGCCCGCAACTGCCTTTTGCAGCATTTCTGTTGCTGAAACTAACATAATCTTTACCTCCAAATATCTGTTTTTTATTTCTATATATTATTTTCACGGTAGTAGTAATACATATACTGTTGCGCGAAGCCTGCCAGATTGCCGTATTTTTCCCATACAAAGCTGTTTAGGTCTTTCTCGGAGGCTGCTTCGGGAACTTGGTATACCATATTTAAAATCCGTTTTATCCAAACGTCCTTGGGGAAGGTTTCAAACCGCTTCATGGAAAACAGAAGAATGCAGTCTGCAACCTTTCCGCCAACGCCCTTGATCTTCATAAGCTCGCGCTTTGCGTCGGGGGTGGGCATATTCTGTACCGCCGACAGGTCAACCTGCCCCGAGGCAACGGTTTCTGCGGCGTGAATAATATATTTGTCTCTGTACCCCGCTCTGAGCTCCGCCAGCTCGCTTATGTCAATTCCGCTCAGGCGCTCCGCCGAGGGAAAGGAGTAGTACTCACCATCCGGTATACCCATGGCAGCGCTTTCGCTGTCTATATGAATTTTGTCGCCGAACTTGCGGCACAAAGTTTCAATAATCTTTTTAATTCTGGGAATATTGTTGTTTGCGGAAATAATAAAGGATACTATGGTCTCCCAAGGGTCTTGGCAGAGAATACGTATTCCGCCGCCGAACTCTATACACTTTTCAAGCAAGGGATCGCGCTCTGCAAGCTTGCCCTTTATTTGGGAGTAATCCGTATCCGCCGAGAGGTAGCGCGCCCAGAACTCGTTGTCTCCATCGGGACAGTACACAGTATCTCCGGAGACTCTGCAAACCTTTCCTCCCGCAATACCTATGTAGCCGTTTTCCGCCGGGTTCCAGCGGAAGCATTGGCCGCATTCAAACGTGTGGACTTGATCAAAGTCCTGCTTTAAGTAAATCATCTCTGTTTTTCTCTATCTGCCTTATGTAAATCCTCGAAACATGGAGCGTTTTCACGTAGATATTAACGTATTTCACATTTATCGAGGTGTGTTCTTCAATTGAATTTTTGATGCTTTCAGCTATTCTGTTTGCCTCTGCCTCAATGCGGCAGGGATACCTCAAGGACAGCTCAAGGTCAAGCACGATTCTGTTGCCCTTAGTGGTGCTGCTCTTTACCCTGAGCAGCTTGTACATGCTGGCAAACCTTGAAGCCTCGTAAGTGCATATATCGATTATTGCCCGCTGGGAAATCTTGTAATCCCCCAAATAGCTGTAGGTGGGGCGCATAACGGTTTTTTCCTCTGCGATGGTGTGATTTTTCCTTTTAAAGAATTGAACCATCGGATCCACAAAATACCCTGAAAACTGCTTCTTCACCTCAAAGGTAGGAACGGGAATAACATGCTTTCCGTGCTTCATTCGCATCTCGTGGGCAATCTGCATTTCCTCCGGAGTGGACACATCCTCAATTCGGATTATTTTCTGAATGGGACCCAGCTCAAGAACCTCAGCAATCTTGTTTACCATCCTGTCGCTTGTGCCTATTATGAGCAGGGAGGTAATATTATTATCTTTAATTGCCTTCTTGACCTCGTCCTGGTGACTTGGGTCGTTAAATATGGCGCGGCGGACAGAGGCAACCTTTGTCGGCTCGCGCTTTGCGCTCTTTCCCGCAATAATCTTATTGTCGGAGACGAGAAGCCCGTCGTCAATTATATAGTCAATATTATTTTCACGGGCAACCCACATGCTGTGGTGGGACTTGCCTGTGCCGGATCTTCCGACAAGTGCGTATACCTTCATATGCTATACCTCGCTTTGTGGGTCTTTGTCCTCGCCTACGGATATTTTGTAGGACAGGCGCATGAGACTGTCGCTGAGATGGACGTTTTCCACAATAATACCCTCTTTTTCCTCAAGCTCTGTATAGGAAAAGTTCATGAAAGCCTTTATGCCCATACCGATCAAATCCTCCGCCACGGTCTTCATGGCCTCTTTGGGAACCGTCAGTATTGCCATTTTAGGGTGGTTTTCATAAATAAACTCACGAATTTCGGAATAATCCTTAACCACAAAATTGTTTATGGCAGTGCCTATCACATCCTTGGAGTTATCAAAAATGCCTATGAGCTTAAAGCCGCGGCTTTCAAACTTTGTATTGGTGGCAAAGGTTCTGCCCATATGACCGGCGCCTACCATAACGGCGGTGTAGCCCCTATTCAGACCGAGAATGTTGGCGATCTCCGTTCTGAGCATTTCAACGTTATATCCGTATCCCTGCTGCCCGAAGCCGCCGAAGCAGTTAAGATCCTGCCTTATCTGAGAGGCGGTAACCCCCATTCTCTCGCTGAGCTCCTTAGAGGAAACCCGTTCCGTGCCGCTTTCATAAAGGTCGGTCAGGTGCCTGTAATATCTGGGCAAACGATTGATAACAGAACCCGATATTTTCTTCCCCATTTCCATTTCTCCTTAATATATGACGGACAGGTTTGGCACAGATTAAGTTTATGTAAAATAAAATTAAAATATGCCAAACCTTGTTATCTTACAAGAATTACCTTAAATCAATTATGACAGCTTGGACATAACGTAATCCGCAAATTCCGCAGAGGTTGCGCCTGTGTCGCGGCCTGTGATTTGCAGCTTCTTTTCCTTGTACATGCACTCGTCAAGAGCGTTCTCAAGAGCCTTTGCCTTGTCCGCATATCCGATGTGCTCAAGGAGCATTACGGCAGCTCTGATAATGCTGCAGGGATCTGCGTAAATGTCCCTGCCCTCCTGAACCATTCTGGGAGCGCTGCCGTGGATAGCCTCGAACATAGCGTAACGCTTACCGATGTTAGCGCTGCCCGCCGTTCCCACGCCGCCCTGGAACTCTGCCGCCTCATCTGTGAGAATGTCGCCGTAGAGGTTGGGGAGAACCAGAACCTGGAACTGTGTTCTTCTCTTGGGGTCAACCAGCTTTGCCGTCATAATATCAATGTACCAGTCGTCAAGCTCGATTCCCGGATAGTCCTTAGCAACCTCTTTGCACACGTTGAGGAAGTTGCCGTCTGTGGTCTTGATTACGTTTGCCTTGGTAACGCAGGTAACCCTTGTCTTGCCGGTTTTCTTTGCATAGTCAAAGGCTGCCTTTGCAATTCTCTTAGTGCCCTCGTGGGTCTGAACAACAAAGTCGATAGCCAGGTCGTCTGTAACGTCAACGCCCTTTGAGCCAACGGCGTATCCGCCCTCGGTGTTCTCTCTGTAGAATGTCCAGTCAATTCCCTCCTCAGGAACCTTAACGGGTCTTACGTTTGCAAAGAGGTCAAGCTCCTTACGCATGGCAACGTTTGCGCTCTCAATATTCGGCCAGGGGTCTCCCTGTCTGGGTGTGGTTGTAGGGCCTTTGAGGATAACGTGGCATTGCTTCAGTTCTTCAAGCACGTCGTCGGGCAGAGCCTTGTTTACCTCTGCGCGGTGCTCGATTGTGCAGCCGGTAATCTCCTTGAATGCAACCTTGCCGCTCTCCATTTCGTCCTTGAGCAGGAACTTTAAAATTCTCTCCGCCTGCTCGGTAATGGCGGGGCCTATTCCGTCGCCGCCCACAACTCCGATAACTATCTGATCCAGAGCCCCATAGTCGATAAAGTCTTTCTCAGACTTCATTCTTTCAACTCTTGCAAGCTGATCTGTAAGTACGGCTTCAAACTTCTTTTTTGCTTCTTCAATCTGTGCTGTGTAGTTCATTTCTGAATACCTCCTAAAGTAGTGTTTTAAACTCCCCTGTTAAATTTGCTGAAATTAGGCGTTGTTCTTTGTGTAGTTCAGCAGGCCGCCTGCCAAAAGCATCTCTCTCTGACGCTCGGACAGGTCGATTTTTGCTTCAAAATCAAAGCCCTTTGTCTTGTTTGTGATTTTAACAACGCTGCTGTTCTTGATTTGGTCTCTGACGCTTTCTATAACCAGTTCATCCATTTGGTCAATCCTGTCATAGTCTGCCTCGTCTGCAAAGGTCATGGGAATAATTCCCGCATTAATCAGATTTGCCATGTGTATTCTGGCGAAGGATTTAACCAGAACCGCCTTAACGCCCAGGTAGAGGGGAGCCAATGCGGCGTGCTCTCTTGAAGAACCCTGACCGTAGTTGCTTCCGCCTACAACGATGCTCTTGCCCAGCTCCAGAGCTCTCTTGGGGAATGCTTCGTCACATACCGCAAAGCAGTGCTCGGAAATTTTGGGAATATTGGAACGCAGGGGGAGGATTTTTGCTCCCGCAGGCATAATGTGGTCTGTGGTGATATTATCGCCGACCTTAAGGCTGCACTTTGCGTCAATTGTGTCAAGCATAGGCTCCGATACGGGGAAAGGCTTAATGTTGGGGCCTCTCAAAACCTCAACGGTGTCCATCTTTTCCTCCTCGATGGGGGGAACAACCATGTTGTCGTTAATTGTGAACACCTCGGGCAGCTTGAACTCGGGCATATCTCCCAGAGTTCTGGGGTCGGTCATAACGCCGTACAGGGCGGACACGGCCGCAACCTCGGGAGATACCAGATAAATTTGACCGTCCTTTGTGCCGCTTCTGCCCTCAAAGTTCCTGTTAAAGGTTCTCAGGGAGATACCGCCGGAGTTGGGCGACTGACCCATTCCGATACAGGGGCCGCAGGCGCTTTCCAGTATTCTCGCACCTGCGTCAATCATTTTGGACAGGGCTCCGTTTTCGGCGATCATGTTAAGCACCTGCTTTGAGCCCGGTGCGATTGCCAGAGAAACGTCGGGATGAACCGTTTTTCCGTCCAGAATGTACGCAACCTTGAGCATATCAAGGAGCGAGGAGTTGGTACATGAGCCGATACAAGCCTGGTCAATCTTCATGCCGGCAAGCTCGGAAATTTTCTTAACGTTGTCAGGTGAGTGAGGACATGCAGCCATGGGCTCCAGCTCGCTCAGGTTAATTTCAACAATCTCGTCATACTCGGCATCCGGGTCAGCCGAAAGAGGAGTATAGTCTCCCTCTCTGCCCTGGGCTTTGAGAAATTCCAGAGTAGTCTCGTCCGAGGGGAATATGGAGGTTGTCGCTCCAAGTTCTGCGCCCATGTTGGTAATGGTAGCTCTCTCGGGAACGGACAGGGTCTTAACGCCCTCGCCGCAGTATTCAATAACCTTGCCCACGCCGCCCTTAACGGACAAACGTCTCAGAACCTCAAGAATAACGTCCTTTGCGGCAACCCAAGGGTTCAGTTTCCCTGTAAGCTCAACCTTAACAATTTTGGGATAGGTGATGTAGTAGGTTCCGCCGCCCATTGCAACAGCAACGTCCATACCGCCTGCGCCGATGGCAATCATGCCTATGCCGCCGCCTGTGGGGGTGTGGCTGTCGGAACCGATCAGGGTCTTTCCGGGAATACCGAAACGCTCCAGGTGCACCTGATGACAGATTCCGTTGCCGGGACGGGAGAAGTATATACCGTGCTTCTTGCAGACGCTGCCGATAAACCTGTGGTCGTCCGCATTCTCAAAGCCGCTTTGGAGAGTGTTGTGGTCTATGTAAGCCACCGACTTCTCGGTCTTAACTCTCGGAACGCCCATAGCCTCAAATTCCAAATAGGCCATCGTACCCGTAGCATCCTGAGTAAGAGTCTGGTCGATACGAATGCCTATTTCCTGTCCTTTAACAGGTTCGCCTTCAACGATGTGGTCTCTTAAAATCTTTTCTGTAAGTGTCAGTCCCACTGAAATCAACTCCAATCTATAGAAAGTGATATTTTAAATACTGTTTATATATTAACTTAACAATTGAAAAATGTCAAGCTAAACGTTAAGTTTTTCACAATAAATAAACTAAAAAGGAGCGTTTTAATCAACGCTCCCGGGATGAACTGATTTATTCTATTTTTTGTTTTTGTTGCCGTAACCGTAACCGTAGCCATAACCATAGCCGTAACCGTATCCATAACCATATCCGTATTCATCGTCTCCGTCTGCGCTGCACTTGTTGAGCACCGCTCCGAGAATTTTACAGTTGGATTTATTAAGCTGGTCTATAATCGACTTTGCAAAGTTAAAGCTGATTCTGCCCTGCTCTATTACCAAAACCGTGCCGTCGGTCACGCTGGAAACAATGGCTCCGTCAATAACAAGAGCCAAGGGCGTGGTGTCCACGATAACATAGTCGTACTGGTTTTTCGCGTTGCGGATCAGCTCGGAAAAGCTCTCCTGAGCCAACAATTCGCTGGGGTTTGGAGGATATGCGCCGATGGGAATAAGATAGAGGTTTTCCACATTGGTTTCATATACCACTTCCTCCATGGTCTTTTCTCCAATCAGGTAGTGAGCAAGGCCGAACAGAGACGTCTGCTTTAAATTATACCTGGTTTTAAATACGGAGTTTCTAAGGTCGGTATCAATATAGAGAACTTTTTTGCCCAGCTCCGCCATGGACGCCGCCAGGTTAAAGGAAACCTCCGACTTTCCTTCGTTTTGAATTGCGCTGATAAATGATATGGCGCGAATGTTCTTTCCCAGAAACTGCAGGTTGGAACGCAGCTTCTTATAGGACTCAGTCTCAGCGAAAGACTGATTTTTCCTTAAAGTTAAATTAATCTTATTTTCCATTAGGCGTTACCTCTTGATGACTTGTTGGATTTTGACGGCCTGCCAAACCTCATCAATCTTCTGAACCTTCTGCGCTTTTTTCTTTTTAGCGCGCTGTCGTCAGAGCTGTCCGGAATAGCCGCAAGAAGGGTCAGGCTGAGATTATTCTCAACGTCCTCAACTGTGTATATCTTGTTGTTGGTCAGCTTTTGCACAAGCAGGAATGCAACAACAAGAAACGCTCCCGCTATGCCGCCCATCATAATGTTTTTGGATTTGTTGGGGGACGAAGGTGATGAAGGTGTTTTGGGTTCCTCAAACAGGTTAACCGCGTCTATGTCAAGAGTGTTGACGAAGACCTCGCTTGCTTGGGTGTATATTTCATAGGCAAGTTGGCGTGCGCGCTCCGGGTCGCTGTCGGTTACCGTAACCTGCAAAACTCTCGTGTCCTCGGGAGCGGTAACTGCGATCTTTGAAAGAAGCTGCCCTGCGGTCATATCCAGATTAAGTGCGTCAATAACCTTATCCATTAAGTCCGCGCTTTTTAAAACCTGAACACAGTCGTTGGTAAGCTGCGTTGAGGTCTGAATATCGCTGTATGTGATGTTAATCTGCTGCTTATTGAGGATTACCATTTTTGCTGTAGACTGGTACATAGGGGTGATTGCCGCAACGGTAACGATTGCAGCTACAATCGCACCGATTAAACCGGCAATTACTATTTTAAGCCAGTTCCTCCACAGCATTCTACCTATATCAACTAAATCTATTTGATATGAATCTTCCATACAATTTTCTCCTTTAGGCAAGCTTTTATTCTCCGAGCAGTAAATTATGGGCGTTGCCGTAAAATATTTTATATGAGTATTCCTCATTTGTCAGTTTTATAATTCTTTTGATTATCTTGTTTGCCTCTTTGAGAGGCAGAACTCTACAGTGGGTATCGGTACCCATATAATCGGGGATTTGCAGCTTAATAAGTTTTTTGCACAGTCTTTTAAGGGCTCTGTTTGACGAGGCAAAGGAAGTCAGGTTCATTTGTATATCGGCTCCCAGTTTCTTCAGCGCAAAAGCCTTGTCAATATCATCGCCTATACATCTGTACCGTTCTATATGAGCGATTATGGGTTTAAAGCCCGCGCTGTAAACCCGGCGGACAGCCTCCGCAATCTCTCTGTATCCGACAGAGGCTGAAAATTCAATCAGCACATAGCCTGATTTCGCCATGGCGCTAAGCCCGTTTTCCGAAAGAAGCCCGGGCACGTCCTGGGAAAACTCAATCTCCCTGCCGAGATGAAGGCCTACGTTTGTTTCCGTTTTGCATCTTTCAACAAAGGAGAGGAATTCCCTGTCTATTGTATCTTGGGAAATCGTGAATTTCTTACGTTGGGAGTAATGGGGCGTCAAAATAATTTCCGTAACCCCGATTAATTCAAGTTCCTTTATTAGGGAAACAGATTGGGAAAAATTCTTTGCGCCGTCGTCAACGCCGGGGAGCAAATGGGTGTGTATATCAATGAACTTAAAGCTGTCTGTCATGCTTGCCAATGACGTACCCCTTTCTCTTCGGCGAAAAATTAGACTATACCATGAAGAATTTTATCAGAAATGTTCGGTTTTGTCAATGATTTAAGCAAAAGTTTCTTAAAATCATCAAAATAACTAAAACATAATAAGACGCCCCGATTTCTTAGAGCAATTCTGTATGCTTAAAAAATTTTTAATTTTTTTTAAAAAAAGACTTGACAAATTATGTGAAAGGTATTATAATGTCATAGTTGCTTGATTTTTTCAAGCTGTTGAGACATGCGAGCATGCTGGAACCGGCAGACAGGCACGTTTGAGGGGCGTGTGCTTATGGCGTGTGGGTTCAAGTCCCACTGCTCGCACCATTTATTGCCTGATTGTGTAAGGGTAGCACGAGTGACTCTGACTCACTTTGTCCGGGTTCGAATCCTGGTCAGGCAGCCACAAAGCGTCTGACATGTGTCAGACGCTTTTTTGAATATGGGGAGGAAGCAGGGGTATGATTGATAAGCTGAAAAGAAAGACTAGATCCGCCAACGAATATGTGAGAACCTTTGTAAAGTGGATGTTTTTGGCGACAATAACAGGCGGAGTGGGAGGCGTCGTGGGCTCCCTGTTTAATATCTGCATAACGCGGGTGACTTATCTCAGAAATAAGAACACATGGCTCATATTTTTCCTGCCCTTGGCGGGGCTTTTAATCGTTTTTCTCTACCGCCGCTGCAAGCTTGACAAGGCGGGAACCAATAACGTTATAAAGTCCGTCAGAGACGAGGGCAAGGTTCCCTTTCTTTTGGCTCCGCTTATTTTTGCGGGAACTGTTCTGACTCATCTTTTCGGAGGAAGCGTAGGCAGAGAGGGAGCCGCCCTGCAGCTTGGGGGCAGTATAGGTGAAATGGCCGGGTCCGTAATGCGGCTTGATGACAATGATATGCACGTCATGAGAATGTGCGGCATGAGCAGCGTGTTTTCGGCTCTGTTCGGAACGCCTCTGACGGCAACGTTCTTTGCCCTTGAGGTCATAAGCGTGGGAATTATGCACTATTCGGCATTTATTCCTTGTCTGCTGTCCGCTGTTTTATCATATAAAATATCGCTGCTTTTCGGAATTATTCCCGAGACCTATCACATAATGTATACGCCGCTGCTGTCGATGCCCTCGTTTTTTAAGACTATAGTTATAGGCATTGCCTGCGCTGTGGTAAGCATTGTTTTCTGCGTGAGCATTTTCGGAACAGACAGGCTTATGGAAAAATATCTTAAAAACCCATATATAAGAGTGGCTGCCGGCGGCGTGATTATTGCGGCGCTGACCTTCCTGCTTGGAAACACAGACTATAACGGCGCAGGCATGAATATAATCGATAAAGCTGTACTGGAGGGCAAGGCCGTGCCCTATGCCTTTGCTCTTAAAATCCTGTTCACGGCCATAACCATCGGTTCGGGCTTTAAGGGCGGTGAAATAGTGCCCACCCTGTTTATCGGCGCAACCTTAGGCTGCGTTCTGGGAGAGCTGCTTAACTTTAATCCGGGCTTTGCCGCTGAGCTCGGCATGGTAGGTATGTTCTGCGGTGTGGTTAACTGCCCGATTGCGTCAATACTGCTGAGCGTTGAACTGTTCGGCTCAAGCGGAATAGTTTTGTTTGCGGTTGTGGCGGCGGTTAGCTATATGATGTCGGGCTACTACGGGCTGTACAGCGGACAAAAAATAATGTATTCGAAACTCAGAACCGAGTTTATTAATATTTACACAAAGAAGAAGTATTAGTTCAGGTTACTCCTGAAACAGTTCCTCGCCGGTGTATGGAAAGATGGTATACCTTGCCATAAGCTTCATGGCTTTTATGCTTTCGTCCAATGTGAAGAACTTATTATCAACGGTATATTCGTCCATGATGGTTCGATGATCGTCAAGTATAATCGTTTTGATACCCAGAGGCCGCGTACTGTTTTCGTTTTCTGTCAGGCGGTATTCTACGTAAAAAGTTTTGTCATCATCGGTGCGGGCAATATAAGAACATTTCAGAAACCCTTCAATACGACATTCGGTCGTATACAAGGAGCCGCACTTATCTTCAGTATCGAACTTGATGACTTTAGAAATAATTTCGTCTCTTTGGTCTTGAAAGTCTTGCTTAACCATTTGATATTCTCCTAATTAAGTTGTGTATTATGGAAATATAATACAATAGTGTATATGTAAATTCAAATTTTGTTTTGTAATACAGGAGAAGCTTAAGGATTTTGCCGAAAACTCGGCGTTTAAAACCTTTAGGAGCGGTAGGGCTGTAATATTTATGAAATAACTAAGGACGAGTTAATTTAAAAACTAACAATATATAGTTGTTTTTGAAGTATAAATTCTTGATTTGGATAAAACAACATATAATCATAAAATTAAAATAAATAAAATGTTAAATTATGTCAAAATTCAGCGCCTCGGCGCACCATGTTTTAAGAAAACGGAGAGTTTTTTTTTTTGCTCTGTTTGTTGACTATATCGGCAATTTTTGCAAATGCAAATTGATTAATGTGTGTTCAACTCTTTAACACGTAGTACCGTGTAAACGTTAAAACTTTATATATTTAAACCCTTCCCATTTTGATAAAGGCTTTGCCTTTGAAACCATTGCCGAGCCCTCGTCGGAGCAAAGTTCGCTAAACTCCGTTTTTCTTTGGCAAGAAAAACATTCGCCCGCTTCCTTGCCCCTCCTCCTTCCCAAAAATTAGAGATTTTTGGGAAATGAGGAGCACATGCCTGTAAAAGCGAAGCCGTGCCGAGTAGGCACGGCGAGCAAGAAGGCATAGTGCGACGACGTGGCGGCAATGTCGCCAAAGCCTTTATCAAAATTATAATGTGGTGTAATTGCATGTACAGGGGTTTGGGGCAACGCCCCAATCGGTTTCCCCGAAGGGGAAAACCGACACCGCCCGGGCCTGGCGGGCGGAACCGGGCTCGGCGAACAGTTATATTATCTATTATATTATGCTATTTAATAAAAAGCAATATATTCCTAACAGATAATTTATATTTCTTGCATTTTTGTTATAGTATATTAACGGGATGTGAGAAAATGTCAAAGTCCAAGAGAATATCTTTTGAAAATATAGATAAATATGTGGAGGTTGGGTTCAATATTTCCTTTTACAGAAAGAGGAAGGGGCTCACTCAGGATCAGCTTGCGGAGAAGTCGGGGATAAGCAGGTCGCACCTCAGCGCAATCGAGGCGGCGGGAATAGTACGACCCTTTTCTCTGGAGGTGCTTTTTGATATTGCAAACGCTTTAGAGATCGAGCCCTATAAGCTGCTTAAAACTATTGAAGCATAGGGCCTGTAATAACTAAAACTTTATTATTTAAATTATAATCCCTGTTATTTTATATATTCATGTTGGTTTATCTGCGGGGCGTATAGGAATCCGCCCCCTACAAATTGTGCGCCTATTTATATCTGAACCCGTAAATTTGAATAATCACATTCGTTTGCATACGGGCACAGCCAGACCCGGGCGGTGTCGGTTTTCCCCTTCGGAGAAACCGATTGGGGCTACGCCCCAAACCCCAACAAAATTTTGATAAAGGCTTTGGCAACATTGCCGCCGCGGCTCATTGCGATAAATAAAACAGCTTTTCTCATTACATTATCTCCCTTGCTTAATTCTCTCATGATTTATTATATCACATATTGTTATCCGTTACCATTGACAAAGGGCATGAAAAATGATTTGGTTAGAATTAACAAAATAAAAAGTTTAATTTTGGGACTATTTATTTGTCCTTATTTTACCCAAGTATGATATAATGAGAACAATGGTATATTATTAAGATAGGAGGCAGTTAAATGGCGGCAAAATCAAGAATAAGAATGCGTTTTACAGCCCTTGTGCTTTGCGCGGCCTTGCTGGTGAGCTGTATGCCCGTATTGGGATTTGCTTCAAGCAGCGAGGAAGCGGTTATGCTTGAGTATGTATATCCCGAAGACGGAGATAATATGTTCTCTATAGCAACTCAGAGCGCGGCGGTTGACGAAAGAGGAAAATACACGGTGGTCGTGGTGCGCAGCGGCTTAGCGGATGACGCCGCTTCTGTTGAGCTTAAAACCGTGGACGTTTCCGCTGCATACGGGGAGGATTACGTAATATCCGTGGCGGGGGAAGCAGCCGACGCTTCCGAGACGAGCGGAACCCTGTTTGAGCAATCGGCGGATCAAGAGAAGCAAAGCGAGCTTTATGCTGAGCTTGAGGACGCTATGGAGGAGATTGGCGAAAGAATAGAGGACGAGACGCCCGCCCAAGAGGATGAAGCGGCAGAGGGCGGCACGGAAAAATCGGAAGAAGCTGAGAAATATGATTTAAACGTTCTGCCTGCCGAGGAGGAGAGCGGACAAGAGGAGATAAAGCCCAAGGCAGAAAGAATTGTTTCCGATGAAAAGGACAGTGTGGAAACCCCGGGGCAGAGACAGAAACAGAGAGCGGCGTTGAGGCGGCGGAAGCCGAAAGCGTTGACGACGGCAAGAGCGATTTGGCAAAGCTGAAGGAGGCGCAGACGGGCAAGCCCACCCGTGAGACCTCGCAAACCGAATTTACTCCCATACATAATCTGATGCTTGAAAGCGCTTTGGGAGAGCTGAGCGACAATGTAGAAACAAGCAGCACCACAACTATAGAATTTCTGCCGGGAGAGACCGAGAAGTACGTTACGGTGGAAATTATAGAGGATGATATATCCGAGGGCGATGAAGTATTTGATTTGATGCTCGGGGAAGCAAGCGAAGGTTACTCTGTCGGCGCGGGGCTTAACTGCTCAATTACGATAACCGATGATGAGCCGACGGTTTATTCAAAGCTCGGCTTTTCGGAGGCGGAATACACCGCAGACGGAAGCAAGGCGGTAATCACGGTTACGCGTTCGGGAGCGGAATATTCGTTCTGCACCGCTGTGGTCAAGACCGTTCAAATTGAAAACAGCGCGGTGGTGAGCCAAAACTTTTCAAAGGTGGAGGCAGAGATAGCCTTTTCGCCCTATGAAACGGAATATACCTTTGAAATACCGACTCGGGGCGGAGATAATGAGCTGGCTTTTGAATTGGAGCTGAGCGACATTAAGGGCGCAGAGGGCGGAGATTTTTTAAAGTCCACTGTTAAAATACCCTCCGGCGGCGGGGCGACCCTTGCCGAAGAGAATGAAACGGTCGAGTTGGCCGAGGACAGCGACAGTAAAAGCTTTTCTGTAAATTTGGACAATAAGACCTATACGGTAAAATATAAAAACGGCGATTCCATAGGCGGTATTTATGACACCGATTACAATCCTGAGGTAAGAGTGGGAGACTACTATTTTACTAAAAACGCAGAGTATGGTATATTCACGGGCTCCGATTACTGGAGACGCAGCTATTTTGAAGGAGAGAATAACAGGGCTCGTCTGTTTTGGTATGACTGGCGTACATGGAAGAACGGATCGTCTGCCTTGCGTCTGCCGATAACCGGAATTGAAGAAACGTCGGGCAAATATAACAGTCGGTCGTATCAATACATAGCGGCGGATTGGGAGCAAACCAAGAGCATATACGGCGGTCAGCTTTCGACGATAATGCTGGACGGAACAAGCACCGTTGCAAGCATAAGGATGGACGCGCCGGGACAATTTAACCGCCAGACGTCACCGCATATTGTTTTTCTGGATAAAAATAAATTGCCTACGATGAGCGCCTCTAAGGTTAAGGTTATGGCTGTTGACAAAGAGAGCAATATGACCCCGCAGACCGAGTTGTTTGTCTACGGCGTGGCGGCGATGTACAGAAAGTTTAACGTTACTCTTGCAGAGCCCAATAAATTATCGTACAAGACGGCAGATGGCGGCGAGATTGAGCTTCTCCCGGCGGCGGTTGTGCTGGGTGAAGGTCACGGTACCCGCTATGCAGGTCAAAGCATCCAAATGGACGTCAGACCCACCTCCGACGGCGAGCCCATAAAGGGACAAATAACAGGATATAAAATAACAATCGGCACGTCAACCAGCCTTAAAACCACAATAGAGTATACGCCTAAGGGTGATAATAAGCAAAGTATAACCTTAGACGAGGAGTTAATAGCGCTTATTGATAAAAATACCAAGCAGGTTAGCGCAACCAATGACGGTTATTCCACCGATATTTTAATTCAGCCCATTTTTGATTATATTAATACCGAGGTTGAGGTTGTCAGAGGTGAGCACGGTAAATTCTCGGATTCAAATCTGACTGTGGGCAAGCATACATATCATGTGGGTGATACCATCAGGCTTAACGCTGCGCCCGACAGTGCGGAGTATTATTACATCGGCTATTCTGAAAGCGGATATAAAAATGCCTCGGATACCCAGCCCGTGGTTGAGGGCGATATGACAGCGGCAGTGACGGATCTTAAGCTTACCTTGCGCAGATACGTACTAAAACCGCTGTTTAACCAGCAACAAAATCATATAAGAGTAAGGCTGAGTTCAAACGCAGAGGGAAAGGTTCGGATTTTAAACACCGTTCCTGAGGATCAGCTCAGCGACGCACTGAAAAATCTCGGCGGCTATGTGCTGAACACATCAATCGGCACATCATCATATTCCTCAGAGCTGATTGTGGGCAAGGTGTATCAGATACAGGCGGTAATAGACGAAAAGGCGGCTGAGGAGGCGGCGGCAAGAGGCAAAGTGCTCCGCCCGGTATTTACCCAATCTTCAAACTCTGAGGTTATATCCGGAAACGCCGCAGATGTGATAGCTAAAACACGCCTAACCGATAATGAGGTGACGGTTGACGTTGTTGAAACCGATGCGAATAAAATGAGTTACTTCAAGCTGAGCGGTCAGATCACGGTACCGGGCGACGCCATAAGAAGCTCTGCTTTTGATGTAACAGCGGCGGGAGCTCGGGGAGTTACAATAATGGCCGGAGCCGTCCAGACCAAGGCGTTTAACACTGCTTCCGGACAGGAAATAGATATTGTGGACAGAAGGAGCGCAGTCAGCGGTGAAAACGGAACCTTTGAAATAAACGGTATATACGCTGCGGACGGAGAGACGATAACCTTGAATATTTCAAACGGCGATGTGGAGAGTGTGGCGTACTTCAGCTTTTCAACCAAAGGCTTGACCACAAAAGAGGAAACGTATTTTGAAACGGTTTACGATGAGAATACTCACACGTCTGTTTCGACTCAGGTTACGCGGGATTTGTCGGTGGTAAATGCCGACCCAATCAATATGCCTATACGCACGCCTTTGGCTCCGTACGTTTCAAGCGTAGATTATACGGTGGATCAAATTCGGGATTACACGGTTGACACAAGAAATAACGCCGTACCCATTTTGGCTACCCAAATAAATATCAGTGCCGGGGTGAACTTGAATAACAGAGAGCTTAAAGCCGCTGTGTTTACTATTGTCTCAAAGAACGGAGCGCGCAAGGAAAAAAGAGTTGAGGCGGCTCAGAAAGGGCAAATTCGGTTTACCGCCACGTATCAGATGGACACGGAGCTGAGCGACGGCGATATGCTGTACATCAGTCTGATAGATAAGGAAGACAGAGTGGTTTCTTATGATCAAGTTGAGACTAAAGAGGAGCGGCGGTACGTTGACGTGTTCACCGGGCTTACCTTCTACGTTCCCGAGCTTGAGATAGAGGGACAGAAGTTTGAATTCAGCAGCACCTCCACTGAGAAATTGCCCATACTCGGAGAACTGGCGCCGTCAGTTTCCGCAGATAAGCTCACCTTTAAAAAGCAAAAGCTGGGAGACTCGGCGACCGCTCCGTACTATTTGCAGTTCGTAGTCTCAACGGAATTCAGCGAAGGAAAAAAAGATGTTTCCCTTGAAAAGCTGAGAGACAAATATGCGGACGCTTACAGCGAAGATCCGGGTTCAAGCGCTGAAGAACGCAAGAAAATAAAGGATAACGTGCTCAGTGTTTTAACCCCTCGTAAGGATGGGGTTAAGGAAAAAGCCTTTGAGGATTCACTGTCGGAGCTCAGCCAGGAGGTTGCGTTCAGCGTTCAATTTACGGTGATGTTCTCATTCTATTTCACGTTTGTGCAGGGTGAGGACGGCGCCCCCGGCGAATATAAAATGGCATTGGGGCAGTATTTCTTGGGAACCGTTGCCGACCTTTCAAAGACGTTTTATTGGGTAGTATACGGGGTTCCCCTATTTGTGAAGCTGTCAGGTGAAGAAGAGCTTGATGTTTCGGGAAATTGGAAAAGCGACGCTGCGGCTGAGATTAACGATGATGACTTTAAATACGTAAAAAACCTAAAGGATTTACTGTTTGTTGAAGCAACGCCGGAGCCATCAGCGTCAGGTTCACCTGCGCCGACCTTGGAACCGGGAATGCCCACGCCCACCCCGCAAATTAAAGGAGATGAGCATTGGGGAGTTGTAGGCGCCGGGGTTAATATAGTGCCCGGAGTAGGTCTCTGCGGAACTCTTGCCGTACGCGGTGTTTTTGAGGGTGATATAGCTTACAGATTTAATTTGAAAAACTCAAAGGACGGCTTTTTGTGGAATCTCTCGGGAGGCGTCGGCGTCGATTTAATCCTGTTCAGCTTTGATTACACCTTAGGCGAGACCGGCGGAGGCACCGGAGTTTACAAAAAGAATAAGTCGGCAAGCTTAGCGGAGGCAGGACCTGATGGCACCTATGAAATAAGACAGCTTGAGCGCGGCAACTCTGATTTGAGCAAGTTCGGTCAAAGCACGGAAGTTATACTGGCGGATGATGACTTCGATACGGCAAGCTATCAGATTTTGAGCGAGAATACTGCTGAGAGAACCAATCCGCAGATAACAACCCTTAACGACGGAAGAAAGATTTTGTTCTTTATCGATAACGACCCGAGCCGTGAGGCTATGGACGCTATGTGTCTCTACTACAGCATTTGCAGCACGGACGGCGTTTGGAGCGAGCCTCAAAAGGTGGACGACAACGGCACTGCGGACGCAGACCCCGTAATTGTAAATAATGAGGAAACTATCTTTGTATTCTGGTCGGACGCCAACAAAACCTTCGGTGCGGAAGCGGAGGAAAAGGAAGTGCTTTCAAGCATGGAAATCGCATGCCGCATGATTGACCCGATCTCTAACGAAATGGGAGAAAAGGAGGTTATCACAAGGGACAACTTCCTGGACAGCGATGCGAATATCGGATATGACGAGGAGACGGAAACCTTGTTCTGCTATTATCTAAAGCAGGATATAGACGATGCCGAGGAGGATATTGACCTTATCGATGTTAGCGCCACCTATTCAACTATTGCTTGCAGGGTGTTTAAAATCGGCGAGGATACGGAGTGGAGCCCCGAGTATTATATTGATATTCCCCATGAGGTTCTGACAGACCCGCTGATACTCGATTTTGATACCGAGGCGGCAAATTACAACGGTGAGGTATACAGCGTGTCAACATATACCGTCGATGAGGATAACAACTTGGCTACGTCGGAGGACAGAGAGGCATACCTGCTGATTACAAATCTTTCGACAGGAAAATCATATTATCCTATCAGACTTACAAACGATGACCACGCCGATATTTCTCCCAAGCTTACATATTTTGACGGCGATCTTCTTCTCACATGGGTGAACGATAATACTAAGTTCACAACCGTGAACATTTCAAACGCCGTAACCGAGATTGAAAATGCCGGACTTATGGAGAGCATGTTAAATGCAAATTCGGAGGATCCCGACTGGTATAAAATCGATCCGAGCTCGGTGGATGAGGAAACCTATTACGACAGCATATTCTACAGTTTGACAAACTCAGATTTTGAAAATTCGTCGGTTGATTTTTCAAATGAGCAGGACGGAAGTTATTTTGATTGCAACATAGGTTCCTATGAGCTTTACAATAACAACAATAATGCTCTGTATCTGATTTGGAACGATGTTGATACAAACGAGGAGGATGATGGAGTTCAGCAGGAGATATACGGCGCAGTTTACCAGAAATCGGCAGATTTGTCTGAAGATGCCACCGATGAAGAGCAGGAGACGGCATTAAATGAGTACAGCTCATGGGGTCGCGCAGTTAAGCTGACCGATTTTGATAAGATGATGGATGAGTTTACCGTAACCTTTGATGAAGATGAGACCATGTACCTGTGCTCAAATATGTTTGAACAGTGGATCAATGACGAGGGAAGGGTTGAGCAGTCACCTAACAGCCTTGCAATGACAACCTATAAGCGCGGCTCCACTCTTGAGTTTGACGGCGAGGTTGAATTTGACTCCCCGATTACGCCGGGAACAACGACAGACCTGATATTCGATTTAAAGAATAACGGAATGCTGACCTCAAACGGTGCGGCAGTCAAGGTTGTTCAGATTGTTAACGGCGCAGAGACGGTTATATATGAGCAAAGCGGAGAGAACAAGATAATATCAGGCGACAGCGTGGAGTTTACAGTACCCTGGGAGGTTCCCGAAAGCCTTGAGGGTCTTGAGCTTGCCGTAGAGTATTCCGAGGTCGGCCATGAGGCTGAGGCAAGGCGTGAGGTTATAACTCCGGAAAACAAATCCGATGTTGTAGCAAACGAGGTTACCGTTCAATATAACAGCAGCGGAGTGCCGATGCTCGCCGCAGAGCTTGAGAATATAGGCGCAGCCGAGTCCGCTGAAATAAAGCTGACGGCTCGCGCTCCTAAGTCTGACAGTGAAAATCCCAAAACCTACGGAACCTTCACATCGGAGGCTCTCGCACCCAACGAAAGCAGAGAGGTTGAGTTTGAACTGCCCGACTTTGGCTTTGATGACCTGAGCGGCTACGGAATTGCGGAGATAATGCTCGACATTGAGGAGGGCAGTAACGCCTATCTCGCAAGCACGGTGCTCAATGCTTCGAACACCGTAGATATAGTTTTCGACTGCGAAAATGAAATCGCCATGACCGCGGGAGAGACCAAGAAGATTTCGGCGTCTGCAATGCCTGAGAATGCAAGCGATAGAGAGATTGTTTATTCAAGCTCTGACGCTGCGGTGGCAAACATTTCGGAGGACGGAACGATAACCGCCGTAGGTAACGGCACTGCGGAAATCACGGCATATAATCCGAGCTCAACCGTCAAGAGAACCATAACCGTAACAGTGACGGGCGGAGCGGAGCCTACTCAAAGGCCGTCAAGCGGCGGAAGCGCGTCAACCGGCAACTGGAGCACGGGCTCAGCGTCGGCAACCCCGATGCCGACGGCGACCCCCGACGGTGCGGATACGGGACTTCCCTTTACGGACGTAAGCCGCGGCGACTGGTTCTATGACGCGGTTAAATACGTCTATGACAATGGATTGTTTAAGGGCACAAGTGATACTCTGTTTGAGCCTGACGCTCCCATGACCCGCGGAATGTTTGCAACGGTTCTGGGACGTGCCGCAGGGGTTGATGCAAGTGCGGAATATGAAAACCTATTCACAGACGTAGAACCGAATGAATACTACGCTCCCTATATAGCGTGGGCTTCGGAAAACGGTATGGTTGAAGGCAACGGAGACGGCACCTTTGCTCCGGACGATAACATAACCCGCGAACAGATGGCAAAGATATTCTTGGGTTATTACCGCTATATGGGCGAAGGACCGGAGGGCGCATGGGCTATAGCTCTGAACTACGCCGATGTTGACCAAATGAGCGACTGGGCTTTAGAGGGCGTAATGTTCTGCACTCTTAAGGGGCTGCTCATGGGTAAGGAAAATAATATGTTCGACCCCAAGGGCAACGCATTAAGGTCTGAGGTGGCAACGGTTCTTATGCGCGCCGGTATGTAAGTTAAGAGCGGCTTATGCTTTAGCGGCATAATTTGATTTGCCAAAAAACGGCTTAACCCATAAATTTGGGTTGAGCCGTTTCTGTTTTCGTGATATAATGGATTTAATATATCCTGACAAATAGATTAGAAGGAGTTGTACTATAGTGAAAAAGATTATAAGTACAGTAATATTAGTTTTAATGCTATGCGGTACCGCAATAAATGTGAGCGCTGTGAAGGTTGATATACCATTCGATTATTGTGCTTCTCCGAAAATTCGAGTATATGATAAGGCGGAGAACGGAGCTGTATCTGTGGAGGTGTGCCAAGGCGGACTCATTATTGTAACAGATTTAAGCAGCGGCGCTAAACAGAAGTTAAAACATATCTGTTATGAGGAAATATATTGGGTTGAATATATAGATGATAGGTTTATAGCATTCAGCAGCAATTATATGATGACGTCGGAGGATGGTTACGAGTGGGACGTTTATTATGATAATATAAAAATGAACAACAGTTTTCATGAAGTATACGGGGTGGATTCAGGCCGTTCCGATTCTGTTCTCTATCTTGTGGATAACATTCCTGAATTTGAGGTTGTCGATTCTTCGTATCAAAGAGAAGACGGACTTAATGTATACGTTAAAATTGTATATACCGGTCGGGAATGGTTTAAATTTGAGGACACGGTATTCGATAGTGTTGCTGATAACTATGACGACAACGGAGTAATGCGTTCCGCAGGAGATTTTGACAGAGCCATATACAAAAGCAGTGATCGCCAAACTTGGGAGTATATTGAAACCAGAGAGAGCAATGCTGGTAAATTTGAAACAGGAGAAGCGAGTGAAATAATACCTTTTCCGGGATTTAGGCATGATTCTAATATACAAATTATAAATACGGGAAAAGAGTATCTTGTGCGCTCAACAACATATGATACTATTGATAACCGATATGGATATTCACAGCCGGTAATTGTATATGATTATAATCTAAACCGTGTAAAAAATATCAGAGATAACGGCAATATTGTAGATATGTCATATGTTGACGGTGTTTATTATTATACTAACGATGAAAGCCAAATATACAGATCAACGGATTTGGATAATTGGGAAATTGTGGGAGAGAATTTAGGTTGCCCGATGAAGAACAGTTTGACAACCATATATAAGACAAGGTATAATTTAGTTCAGAATCCGGAGAAAAGCAGCGCGTTTTACAGTGGAATAATAACGACGAAAAACGGAGTTATAAGCAAAGATGTAGTTACTGAGGGAATAATGTTGTTTGGAACCCGACAGTTCGGCGATTTTTATGTAGCCTTTGACAGAAAAATAAATAACGATATTTATGATATAAGTCAGGTGAAAGGAGTTGACGGCACATCTTTAGATATATATAGAAATAATCCGGATTATAGTCAAGAGAGTATATTTTTCTCAAAGGACGGAATATATTGGGCTGCGCAGGAAATACCGAGTCCATGGCATATACTTCGAGTTGATATGACGAGCGAGGGCATTGTAATAGAGTGTAGTTATGACAATCTTACAACAAGATTAATCAGCATAAAATTCAGCGATATGGAACAAGCTGTACCGATGTGCGATACGAAAGTCGAGTTAAATAATCGAGTTCTCGGCTTCTCCCAGCCGCCGATTATGGAGGACGATCGTACATTAGTGCCGATGCGTTTCCTGTTTGAGCAAATGGGCGCAGAGGTAACCTGGGACGAAGCAACCCAATCGGCAACGGCAACAATTAACACGTCAGCGCTCGGGGCGGAGGGGGCGAGCGCAACAGGGCGGGCGACTTTATCAAACTCTGATATAAGTTTCCCCAATTTAGCCAAGACAGAAAAATCTGTTACTTTTAGTGTTGACAACACCACTGCCACAGTCAACGGAGCACCCGCCATAATGGACGTCCCCGCCCGATTGATAAATGACCAAACCTTTGTACCTCTGCGCTTCCTCTCGGAAAACCTGGGCTATACCGTAGATTGGGACGAAACCACCAACACCGCAATTGTTTTAACAAAATAAATGGGGCTGAATATGTGTAACCCCCTTAAATTAGTAGTACTGTGTAACAGCTAAAACTTTATATATTTAAACTCATCTATTTTGATAAAGGCAAAACCTTTATCAAAATACTGCCGCCTGAACGTCAGGCGTAGGGCTCTTGAAAAGTCGAAAGACTTTTTGGAAAGTAGTCGCACATGCCTGCAAAAGCGAAGCCTTGCACTTTGGATTTGTTTAAAAATCTGCTTGACTATTTTCTGCTTGTGTGGTAGCATATTCTATGTGCTCGGCGGAGGTTAGAGCCGAGAGGACAGGAGGTAATAATATGTTAGATAAAAAAGTGGTCGATTTACTTAACAACCAAATCAACAAGGAGCTCTATTCGGCTTATTTGTACATGAGCTTTGCCAACTATTATTCTGAGGTGGGTCTTGACGGATTTCAAAACTGGTACATGATCCAGGCGCAGGAGGAACGCGACCATGCGCTTTTATTCATCGAGTATCTCCAGAATAACGGCGAGAAGGTGATTTTTGAGGCGGTTGAAAAGCCTGAGGTTGAATTTGGCGGCAATATGGAGCCCATTCAGAAGGGTCTTGAGCACGAGAGATATGTGACGAGTCTTATTAATACCATCTACGGCGCGGCTAAAGAGGTGAACGATTTCAGAACAACTCAGTTCCTGGATTGGTTTATTAAGGAGCAGGGCGAGGAAGAGAAAACGGCAGACGATCTGGTAAAGAAGATGGAACTGTTCGGCGGCGACGCAAAGAGCTTGTACATGCTTAATTC
Organism: uncultured Eubacteriales bacterium; assembly: GCA_958352815.1. GTDB lineage: Bacteria > Bacillota > Clostridia > Monoglobales > Monoglobaceae > Monoglobus. The sequence continues at coordinate 69,525 of CATWQA010000003.1, read as the reverse complement.
TGAGCTGGGTGGCAGAACCTATTCGGCGCCTTCTCTTACTCTGTAATCCGAGAATAGCTTTACCGAACATATTTTAATACGGAATTTCGGCGGGAGACTAAACTCCCGCTGAAATATTTTTAAACGGAACGGCTTTTGCCTGTCACAAATTTTATTGCATCGCATCAAAATTATTTTCGCAAATAAAACAGAGCAACCCTTTAAGATTGCTCTGCGTGTATAGAGATTGGAAATTTTATCTTTTAATAACTCCCATGCCGCTCATTTTTATTATCATATCACCAAATTCGCCTTGCATGAGCCTTGCGAATTGCTCTGCTTTCCCGTTTTCTCCATCGCGGATTACGGCGTAATAATTGGTAGTGTACGGATATGTTCCGTCCGCTATGGTTTCTTCCGTAGGCTCTACGCCGTCAATTGACATCAGCTTTAAATTAACCGGTCCCAAAAGCATTTGGTTTGCAAAATAATAGTAATATAGGGTGTAGCCCATAGCAGACTTTCCCGTGTTATTTTTGTTAAAACTGTCAACCTCTGTCAGAATACTTGACATTATCCATGAGGTGTGCTCGCGGCGGATTGCATCGTTAAGCTCACCGCCGCCGAGAATGAATTTCTCCATCTGCGCGTGAGAGCCGCTGTCAAGATTACGGCAGAACGGCACAAGCTCCGAATTATCGCCGCCTATCTCGCTCCAGTTTTTAACGGAATTGTCCACGTAGATATTATGGAGCTGCTCGGTGGTTATGTTATTTACCGTGTTGCTTTCATCGTTAAAGAACACCAGAGCCTCGTTGGCTATGGGAATATATTTGAGGGCTACGCCTTTCTCCTCTGCGTATTTTTTAATGTCCTCGCTTGGGTCGGGAACAAAAATCATATCAACCTCGCCGTCAATAAGACGCTTATATGAATTGGAGGTTTTCGAGTGTGCCTTTGGGAAGCTTGGCGCGTTCTCGTGGTTCAGATAATATTGCCAATAAATATTTCTCGTAATCTCATATGTGGAGGTGGAGCCGTCCAAAATCGGTATTTCCTCCTCCGGTGCAGTGTCGCGCTTTATTGCGGGAGCGTTGTTTTGGAAAAAGTCAACGATGAATAAATATAGAAACTCCGCGCATTCGTACCGCGTTACTTCTCTCGCGGGCTCAAGGGTGTAGGTGTCATCGTCCATAATCATATCATCGCCGTAGTCGGTGCGCATAAGCGTACGGTAGCCGTTTAGGAGCAAATTATTATACGCCTCTTTTGACCAATCAAGGCTTGATAGATCGGAATACGCCGTAAAGTCAAACTCGCCGCTTTCTCCCTCAAGGCCAATATACTTTAGCATACGGTATGTCATTGCCGTAAGCTGTTCGCGGGTTACCTCCTCATCGGGATTGAAGCTTTCATCGCGCATAAGCACGCCCATATTCACCAGCGCCATTATATTCCCGCGGCACCAATGGTCGTCGGGAACATCTGTAAAGCACGATTTTTCCTCCGACGGTTCAACTCTGAACAATCCGGCAAAAACAGCCGCCATCTCCGCGCGCGTCATATATTGCGCAGGACAGAACGTCCCGTCGCCATATCCCACCATGACGCCCCTTGCGGATATTTCATCAAGATACATATCCACATAATATACGTCATTGGGAAGTCCGTCAATATAACCATCGCCGCAGTCGGTAAATTTCGGGGGAGATACCTTTTCGATTTTAATCTCGCCGCTGCTTGGCGCATAGGCGTAAGCATAGCCGTCGTAAGGCACCAATGACAGCGGAATAATACCTGCCTCATCTGCGGCGAGCCAAACGTATTCGCTGCCGTAGTCATAGGGTTCCGCCGATTTTAAATACTTGATTGAATTTTCATTGCCCTCCCCGTAGCAAACGTAAGATGATAATATTGCCAATGCGATCAATACACTAAAAATTTTTTTCACACAATTCCCCTCCCGTATTGTAATTTAAATTCATCTATGAAAATTATACCGCAAATTCCGAGAGATTTCAATAGGCGGAGAGGAAAAAGACTGCAAATTGTAGTTAATATTTGCTAACTTATCGGATAATACAATATGCCTGGTTGTGACTTTTTATAAAAATGTATTTTCCCTATTTACAAAACTAATTTAATAATGTATTATAGCAGTAATTCAGCAGTATCCGTATGATTGACATCACGGCATAAAAGAAAAGGAGTTCCACAAAATGGATGACTGTGACGGGCGAACCCCGCAAAATTTAATAAGATACAAAATACAAAATCGTCTTGATTTAATCGATTTTCTTATACACACGAGAATGAGACTTCGCTTGTAAGGCTTTTGCCTATAGGCTCGGTTTAATTTTGTCTTTATGTATAGAATTGATAAAACAGGAGGTTTTTTTATTTTGAGTAATATATTAATGCAAATACTTATACAGGTTATACTTATACTACTTAACGCGGTGTTCGCGTGTACCGAAATTGCCGTAATATCCTTAAACGACAACAAGCTTGATAAGCTGGCGGCGGCAGGCGATAAGCGTGCCGGACGAATTGCCAAGCTCACCGCCCAGCCTGCCAGGTTTCTCTCCACAATTCAGGTTGCCATAACTCTTTCGGGATTTTTGGGCAGCGCCTTTGCGGCAGACTACTTTGCGGAGATGCTTACGGAATCTATAGTGTCTACGGGAATACCCATTTCGGCAGCTGCGGTTTCGAAAATTTCCGTTATTATAATAACAATAATACTTTCATACTTTACGCTGGTGTTCGGAGAGCTTGTCCCCAAGCGTCTCGCTATGAAAAACCCAGAAAAGATTGCTTTCGGCATTTCCTCGCTTATAACCTTTATATCCAAGCTGTTCGCACCCCTTGTGTCGCTGCTTACCCTTTCCACAAACGCCATATTGAGGCTTCTCGGAGTAGACCCGAGCAGCGAGGACGATGAGGTAACAGAGGAAGAAATAAGAATGATGGTTGACGTGGGCAGTGAAAAGGGCGCTATCGACGTGGAAGAAAAGGAAATAATTCAAAACGTGTTTGATTTTGACGATATGACTGTTGACGAGGTAGCGGTTCACAGAACCGACATCGATATTCTTTGGACTGAGGATTCCCTTGAGGAGTGGGAAAAAACAATACATTCAACAAGGCACTCGGTCTACCCCGTATGCGACGAGTCGGCGGATAATATTGTGGGAACCCTTGACGCGAGAGATTATTTCAGCTGCAGAGACAAGTCAAAGGAATACATCCTCCGTAACCTTGTGAAGCCCGCATACCTGGTGCCTGAGACAATGAAGGCGGATGTTTTGTTCAAAAATATGAGGGAATCGCGGACGTACTTTGCAGTAGCCCTTGACGAATACGGCGGAATGAGCGGCATTCTCACCGTGCTTGACCTTATGGGCTGCATTGTCGGGGATATAGACTACAGCGGCAAAAAGCCCGATGACGCAATAAGAAAGACGTCTGAAAACACATGGGTAATCCCCGGCTCGGCAGATATAGATGACGTTTGCAAGATTGTCGGCATTCACATACCGGATGGGGATTACGATACCTTCGGAGGCTTCATTTTTGATCTTCAAGGAACAATTCCCGACGACGGAGCCACGTTTGAAATAGAGTTTAAGGGTATGCATATACGGGTTCTGGGCATAAAGAACCATAGGATAACATACACTGAGGTTTCCAAAACAGAGGAAGAGGCTTCCTCGGAAACCGAAGGTGAATAAAACTGTTAGGGTAAATTTAAAAAGTATTTAAAATATATGCCAAGTCGTTTACGGGGGTAGTCATGAAAACAATTTACATTGTCGGCGGCGCCATGGGGGTCGGGAAAACCTCCGTGTGCCGTGTGATGCAGAGAGGGCTGGAGAACAGCGTGCTTTTGGACGGCGATTGGTGCTGGGACGCTCATCCCTTTCAGGTCACGGAGGAAACGAAAAAGATGGTTCTGGAAAATATTTGTTTCCTGCTTAACCAATTTATCAGTTGCTCCGCCTATCAAAATATTGTTTTTTGCTGGGTGCTCCATGAACAGGAGATTATTGACAGCATTTTAAAAAATCTTAACAGCACAGACTGCGCAATCAAAAATGTTTCTCTGATATGCGATGAAACAGAGTTGAAAGCAAGGCTGAGGAAAGACATAGATAACGGACTGAGAACCGATGACGTTATCGAGAGAAGCCTTTCGCGAATTTCTAAATATAATAGCTTAGATACAATCAAGATCCACACAAACGGCAAAAGCATAAAAGAGGTCGCCGACGAAATTATTGGGATTTATAATTGATATATATATGCCCGCCCCGGCGCTTGGGGAGGAGGGTGGCAAGCGCAACGGGGCGGGCGATATAAATATTTTATTTTTGGCAGTTTGGGCAAAAGGTGCTGCTTCTGCCGCCGATTACCGTGCGGAGCAGCGGAGCTTTGCAATTGGGGCAGGGCTCTCCCTTGTGACCGTAAACCTGCAAAAACGGAGTGTTGCGGTAGTCCTGGCCTTTGGTCTTTAAGTATTCCTCGGGTGATATTTGGTTCTTTTCGATAAAATAGGAAATGCGTTCGGGAATAACAGAGGCAAGCCGCGCGCATTCCTCCGCGCTCAAGCTGTTTGCCGGGCGCTTGGGGTGTATTTTTGCGGTAAACAAAATCTCGTCTGAATAGATATTGCCTATGCCTGCAATTATACTTTGATCCATCAGGCATTCCTTTATTGATTTTTTGCGTCTCTCCAAAACAGGGCGGAGATATTGGGCGGTAAGAGTCTCTTCAAGGGGCTCTGCGCCCAATTTTTCAATTCCGCTGCTGTCGGTCTCGTTCTCATCAAAGAGCCAAAAACGCCCAAAACGGCGTGTGTCGGAAAAGCGCAGCTCATTATTGTTGCTCAGAGCAAAAATAATATGCGTATGCTTTTCCGGGGGGTAGTCTTTCGGCGTGAGCAGCAGGCAGCCGGTCATGCGTAAATGAAGGACAATTCTGCCGCCGCTTTCAAGTCGGATAATCAGAAATTTACCTCGGCGGGCGATACTGTCAAAGGTCTGTCCTGTAAGACGGCTGCAAAATTCGTCCGCTGTAGGGTGGGCGACGACTTCCGCGCGGTTGACAACAACATGTTTAACGGCGAGGCCCTGTATCTGCGGCTCGATTACCCGTCTTATGGTTTCCACCTCCGGTAATTCAGGCATGAACGCCACCGCCTTTCCTTGCCGACTTTTTGATTTGCTCATGATAAAAGTAATTGACGATAACAGGCGGCGCGTCAAAGGGAGGTTTTATGCTGTCATCGTTTGTTACATAGTCAAGACCGATTTCCGCGGCGTAATTCTTTAGCTCCATGTCAAGCAGTTCCCAATAGCTGCGGTTTCCCCTTTGATAAATCTCTTGATAGAGAGGCAGCAGCTCAGGATATTTTTCCTCTATATATTTCAAAATTACCGTTTTATAGCTTCCTCTCAGGTTGAGGTTTTCCAGCCAGATTAAATTACATATATCCTTTGCCCGATGAATAATCCCTTTAACATCGGTGATTTCAGGGAATATGGGAGATACAAAGCAGGTCGTACGAACTCCGGCGCGGTGGAATATCTCCATTGCCCTGAGCCTGCGCTCAATGCTGACGGCATTATCCATATCGTTTTTAAAATCCTCGTCTAAAGTGTTGACAGACCATGAAACACGGGCGTTCGGAAATGACTTTATTAAATCCAAATCACGCAGTATTAATTCGCTCTTTGTGGCAATACTGATTTGTGCGCCGCTGCCCTGAAGCTGCTCCAGCAGAGCGCGAGTACGGCGGTACTGCTCCTCTTGGGGAAGATAGGGGTCGGTAACAGAGCCGATAAACAGCTCCTTGCCCTCATATTTTTTGGGATTTTTAATTTCAGGCCATATTTTCACGTCTAAGAAGGTTCCCCAAGGCTCAGTGTGCCCCGTAAACCGCTTCATAAAAGAGGCGTAGCAATATCGGCAGCCGTGGGTGCAGCCAACATAAGGATTAACGGAGTAGTCACTTACAGGCAGGTTGGATTTTGAAATAACACTTTTTACATTAATTTTCTTTATGATAGGACTGCCCATCATTGCCAGCCTCCCATGTGTATATGCTTGTCGGGGGCAGTATCGTACTGCTCTAAGATGAGTTCATCCTCTTTTGGATAGCCCACGCCGATAAAGCATGGTGTCATCCAGCCTTGCGGAACGCCCAGCTCTTTCAGCACCACATCGTGCTCCCTGTTTAACGGAATACGCAGAGAGTAGCCCAGCCCCTCGTTAATAACTGCGAGCATAATATTTTCCGCAACGCACCATGCCGTTGAGAGCGGATTTAATTTGCTGACCCACTCGGCGTTAAGCCTGCTGCATTTGAACAGAGGGATAATTACATATGGGCAGTCAACCAGCATGGTGTATTGCCTCGGCATGGCGTAAGCGTACATCTTTTGTGCCGGGTTTGGGCGTATATAGGTGCGGTTGCTGTCAACATGGCGTTGGGCAACACTCTTTGCATATGCAAAAGCACGCTCCTTGTCCTCCTGTTCGTGCAGAACAATAAATTGCCAATTACGGTAATGATCCCATGAGGGAGCTCTCATGCCCGCCTCAATAATTCTCTTTATGGCTTCAAAATCGACTTCTCTGTCTGTCCATTCGCGGCTGGTCTTTCGCTTTTTGATAACTTCGTTAAATTCCATTTTTTATTCCCTCCTCGGATTGCTCACCATTTGTTCCAGCGCACTTTGTTTTGCACTGTGGCTTTGACCTGTGACGGTATAAGTGCGTCCTTGGCAGGATAGCCCAGAATAACCATGGCGGGAAGATAATAACCGTCGGGAATCTTCATAAATTCTTTGATTTGCTCAGGCTCTTTTTTGACCGGAATGTGGACGACAGACCCTAAGCCCTCGGCGGTGGCGGCGAGGAGCATATTCTCAATCAGCGCCCATGCTGCGCCGTAATCCATAAGACCGTAGCCGTTTTTGTCATTGTCAAAGGTGTATTTCTGCTTGAAGTAGGGCAGGATTACGCAGGCCGCTTCTTCAACCATACTGCGCTGGCGGGGGTAGGCGATTTTAAACATCTCCTGCTGGGGGCTTTTCGGCTCGGTTATGCGGCAGGGGTAGGGGCGAATGAATTTAGCCAAATCCCAAATTACAGCCTTATCCGTCAGAGTAAGCAGCTCCCAGCGTCTTTGGTGGTTTGAGGACGGAGCCTTCAGTCCCGCGTCCAAAATTCTCTCCAGTACCTCTCTCGGGATTTCCCTGTCCTCAAATTGGCGGATACTCCTTCTCTTGTTGATTACCTCATAAAATTCCATTTTTATTCCTCCGTTTCCTGGTTTATCAGCATGGTGAGATTTTTTGTGAATGTCCTTGATAGGTCGATAAGCTGTTTTTGTTCCTCAGGCGTGAACATAGACATGGCTGTGTCCTCCGCCCACGTAATATGCCGAACCACCTTTTCGCAGTAGCTGCGCCCCGCTTCGGTCATCTGCACTAATTTGCTGCGCTTGTTTTCCCGCACCTCGGTAACGGTCACATAGCCGTCCGCCGAAAGATTTTTAATAATCAAATTTACGGTTTGCTTTGACTGAAAGGTTCTGCGGCATATTTCGGTCTGGGTCACGCCCTCCTTGGCGTAAAAGAGCACGTTTAAAACCAATAATGTTTTCATCAGCATACCGTGTTTTTTGGCGTATTCATCATACAGGGCAAACTGCTCGTCCCTGAATTTGCAATACAGATATGCGTTTTTCCTATCTTCCTTGGTCATGGTTCACCGCCTATGGTCAAATTATTTACGGTCAATTAATTGACTTTTTTAAAAAGTATAACACGCAATTTGTGCTTTGTCAAGAGGATTTATTATTCGCCCACCCTGTTGCGCTCTGTCGGCAACAACTTAGGTTTATTATTGACATTGCATACTTTGTACAAATCGGAACAATATGTGCCGTCCAACATCAAAGATGTTGGGTCACAGCCGCCTCCGCCCCGAGCGCTGTCGGTTTTCCCCTTCGGGGAAACCGATTGGGGCGTTGCCCCAAACCCCAACAAAATTTTCGGGGTTTAATACTATAATCCATTTACATTGTCAAAAACTGTTGGTGTGACAGCGGGAGATCGTGATAAATATTATTAAAGCATTCACAAACCGAACAATGTCGAAATATAATGTAATGCGGGAGATTTTCAAAATGGCGGTTGAAAACTTCTGCTTATTGTGATAAAATATGATGAGCGGTGATTTAAGCCGTTCTTGGAGGAGTTTTTATGGAGATTTATTTTGACAACAGCGCCACCACAGCCCCTTACGGGGAAGTGTCGGCGGCGGTGTTTGATACTATGAGCAATAATTACGGCAATCCGTCATCCTTGCACAAGCTGGGCATTGAGGCAGAGCGTGCCGTAAAAACAGCAAAGGAGAGAGTGGCTTCCGCCCTTAAAGCAAGCCCTGCGGAGATATTGTTCACCTCGGGAGGAACCGAGTCGGACAATATAGCCATTATGGGAGCGGCGGCAGCAAGTCGGGGCAAGCATATTATAACCACTCCTCTTGAACACCCGGCGGTTATGAACACCCTGAGCGAAATGGAAAACAGAGGCTACAAGATAGACTACGCTCCGGTGGACTCAAAGGGCAGGGTTATTCTTGAGGAATACCGCCGCCTTATCAGACCGGACACGTTTCTGGTAACGGCGATGATTGTGAATAACGAAATCGGCACGGTGGAGCCTGTGGCGGAGATGTGCAAAATCCTGAAAAGGGCGAACCCGAGAGCTCTGTTCCACACGGACGCGGTTCAGGGCTTTGGCAAAATCCCTGTGACGGCGGACGGGACGGGGGCGGATATGATTTCTCTCAGCTCTCACAAAATCCACGGCCCCAAGGGAATGGGAGCCCTGTATATCCGCAGAGGCATAAGCATAAAACCTATTATGTTCGGCGGAGGTCAGCAGGGCGGAATGCGCTCGGGCACCGAAAACGTTCCCGGAATTGTGGGTTTCGGTCTGGCGGCGAAAATGGCCACCACCGACCTTTCATCAAAGGCGGAGCGGATGACGGTTCTGCGGAAGCGGCTGGAAAAGGGCATTGTAAACGCTTTGGACAACGTTCGGGTCAACACTCCCGAAAACGCTGCGCCCCATATTCTGAACATCTCCTTCGGCGGAGTTAAGTCCGAGGTTCTGCTCCATTCTTTGGAGATGCAGAATATTTTTGTGTCAAGCGGAAGCGCGTGCAGCAGCCACAAGAAAGAGCCAAGCTATGTGCTGACCGAAATCGGAGTTCCGAGAAAGATGATTGACGGCAGTATTCGCTTCAGCCTGTCCGAGTTTTCAACAGAGGAGCAGGTTGACGCGGTTATCGATGCGGTGAACAAGATTGTTCCAAGACTGAGACGGCTGGGCATGAGATAAAATTAGGATAAAATTTGTACTTTAAGATAAAATAGAAATGGAGAAGCGTATGCAAAAGATAGACTTGATTTTGTTAAAATACGGAGAGATAGCCTTAAAGGGTCTGAACCGCCCTCGGTTCGAGCAGAAGCTGGTGGATAACATTGCCTCGGCAACGGCGCCCCTGGGCAAGTTCAGCATAAGAAAGGCGCAGTCCACAATTTACGTGGAGCCCATGGAGGACGGCATCGACATGCAGGAGACCGTAAAGCGTCTGCAAAAGGTGTTCGGCGTGGTTAATATCTGCCCTGCGGTTCGGTGCGAAAAGGATATGGACAGCATAATGAAGACCGCCGCCGACTGCGTAGAGAACATGGAGCACGAGGGCAAGACCTTTAAGGTTGAGGCAAAGCGCGAGGATAAGCAATTCCCGCTGAACTCGCCCCAGATAAGCAGCCGCGTGGGCGGCGCAATCCTGAAAAGGGTTCGGGGGATAAAGGTGGACGTTCACAACCCTGATATATTGGTGCAGGTGGAGATTAGGAACGACGCCTACGTATTTGCGGAGAAGTTCAGCGGTGCGGGGGGAATGCCCTCGGGAACAGGGGGCAGAGCGGCTCTGCTGCTTAGCGGCGGCATTGACAGCCCTGTTGCAGGCTGGATGATTGCCAAGCGGGGCGTTGAGCTGGACGCTGTGTACTTCCACAGCCCGCCCTATACCAGCGAGCGCGCCAGAGACAAGGTGGTTGACCTGGCGAAAATCGTTTCAGAATATACAAGGGGTATCCGCCTGTATGTGGTGCCATTTACAGATATTCAGCTTTCGATTATCGATAACTGCCCCAAGAATTACCTGACTATTATAATGCGGCGTATTATGATGAGGATTGCCGAGAAGATTGCCGTGCGTAACGGAGACATGGCTCTTGTTACGGGGGAGAGCGTGGGTCAGGTTGCCAGCCAGACCATGGAGGCTCTTTATTGTACGGATGCGGCGGTGAATATGCCTGTGTTCAGACCCTGCATAGGTATGGATAAGGAGGAAATCGTCACAATCTCCAAGAAGATTGACGCTTTTGAAACCTCAATCCAACCCTATGAGGACTGCTGCACCATATTCGTGCCTAAGCACCCCAAGACCAAGCCTAAACTTTTTGAAATAATCGAAGCGGAAAAAAGCCTGCCCGATATAGAGAGCATGATTGAAAGCGCAATCGAGAATGCGGAAATTGTAGAGGTTAAGGGCAGACAGAATATTGACTAAATTAATCAAAGGATGAGTTTAAATGACTTTTGAATTGTTATCGGTGGGAACCGAGCTGCTGCTGGGTTCTATTGTGAATACCAACGCCCAATATCTGAGCGGCAGGCTGAGCGAGCTGGGCTTTGACGTGTATTATACTACGGTGGTAGGGGATAATCCCGAAAGACTAAAGGCGGCTCTTGAAATAGCGGCGTCCAGGGCGGACGCGGTTATAACCACCGGCGGGCTGGGCCCTACAGGGGATGACCTGACAAAGGAGACCATAGCCGAGTTCTGCGGCGTGAGATGCGTTATGGACGAGGAGAGCAGGGCTAGGATAGAGGAGCGGTTTAAAAGCGGGCACATGTATATGCCCGAGAGCAATTTTAAGCAGGCGGAGATGCCTGAGGGCTGCATAATTCTAAGGAATGACAACGGAACTGCACCGGGGGCAATCGTAGAGAGCGAGAACTGTATATTCATCATGCTGCCGGGTCCTCCGGGAGAGATGAAGCCCATGTTTGAGAACAGCGTGAAGCCCTACCTTGAAAGGTTCTCCGACAGCGTTATCCGTTCAAGAACCCTCCGAGTTTTCGGTTTGGGAGAGTCGGCTGTGGACGAAAAGCTGAGTGATTTAATAAACAATTCGTCAAACCCCACCCTTGCCCCATACGCCAAGCCGGGGCAGGTGGAGCTGCGCATAACCGCCAAGGCGGACACGGTGGAAAAGGCAAAGTCCCTTATAACCGCCATGGAGGAACAGGTGCGGGCTGTTTTGGGAGACATGGTGTACGGCACGGGGCTTGACAATTCAATGGAGAACGTGGTGGTTGAGCTGCTTAGAGAAAAGGGGCTTTCAGCAACCTGCGCCGAGAGCTGCACAGGCGGGCTGATTGCGGAAAAGATAACGAGAATACCGGGTTCGTCCGAGTGCTTTTCATGCGGCTACGTGACCTATTCCAACGAGAAAAAGACGGAGCTGCTGGGGGTCAAGGCGGAAACTCTTGAGAAGCACGGCGCGGTGTCCTCGGAGACTGCTCTTGAAATGTCCGAGGGGGCAAGGCTTCGCAGCGGTGCGGACATTGCGGTTGCGGTAACCGGGATTGCGGGCCCCGGCGGCGGCACGCCTCAAAAGCCTGTGGGACTTGTGTATGTGTCGGTATCCACCAAAGAGACGCACAAGGCAATTAAGCTGAACATCATGGGCGGCAGAGATGCGGTCAGAGAGCGGACTTCTCTCTATGCCCTTGATCTGGTCAGACGTGAAGCAATGAAGTTTTAAGAAGATTTATGCGGAGCAAAGTACACCCCGTCATCGCAATACACCCTTTTTGATTGCCTTGTCTGTTTGACAAGGCTTCTCTTTTGCGGGCATATGCTCCTCTGAATGCTTTGGTATAAATGTAACATTCCAATTCGTAGGGGCGGATATTATCCGCCTGCTGATAACCCAACCGTTTTCACCAAGCAAACGGGATTTCCACATACGTGACCCTTTGCATTCGTAGGGGGCGGCCTCCCGGACGCCCCGTTTACATGCTAATGTGATTATATATTTAACAGGAATTGCGGTTCAAATAAAACATCAAATCCGTATAATATGGCACTGACTGTTGTTATGTTCAACGGGGCGTATAGGAATCCGCCCCCTACGGCGCAATGATTTACTGTTATGCTTATTCCGTTTATATAAATAAAGCCCGCTTTGACCGAGTGGGTGAGCAACCGAACCGCTCATTTTTGATCTCAAAAATTTTATATTATAAAATTTTTATAAAACAGTTGTTTTTTGTCTCAAAATGTGGTAGAATTATATTTAATTATAGCTATGCTTTAATTATGACTTCAATCATATGTAAATCCAAAGAGAAAGGCGGTCGGGTTTCTGATGAAATGCGAAAAGTGCGGCGCTGAATTGGTGAATGGCGTATGCCCGGTTTGCGGGGCGGAAAGCCTTAAAAAAAGCGCAGATTTCAATAAGGAAGAACTCGCTGAGAAAACTACGGAGGGCGGAGCTCACAAGCCGGAGCAAGAGGTCGGCAGCGATTTTGACAAGCAATATTCCATGATGTTTGAAAAATCCCCTGACAGCGCTCCACAGTACCAGGTTGACCAGGAGCTTAAAAGAAAGAGAGAGGCTCGCTATGATGAGAGCTTTGCAAATATGTCCGATTCCGAGAAGATAAAGGCTCTGGAGGCGGCAAGGCTTGCCAGAAAGGAAAAGCGGGAGAAGAAGGAGCAGAAAAAGGCAAACGGCGGAGTATTTGCTTCCCTCAAAAGCCGCGAGAGCGACAAGACCAAAAAGACGGAGCCGAGAAAAAAGACTTCCGAAGACTTGCAAAAGCCTGAGAGCTCAGAGGCGGAGCCGAGGGCAAGCCGCTCTCAAAGGTCAAAAACCAAAAAGAAGTCCGGCTTTGCCATGTCTCCGAAGGCAGGGCTGGCCGTGGGCTGTGTTGTTGCGGCTGCGGTTATTGCGGTTATTATCGGGGCGGTTAACATGGCTTCAAAGAGCGGTTATGAGCTGCCCGAGACACCTACGGTATACGCAAAGGGCGACAGCCTCTATGCTGCGTATGACGGCAAAAAGGTGGAAATCAGCGCCGACTTTATAGCAGAGGAGTATGTCGAAACAACTCCCGAGCCCTCTGCAACACCAAGCAGAAACAGAGATGATGACGAGCCCACGCCCGCTCCCGAGCCGTACTACGAGCCCGTAAAGGAAAAGGATCTCATCACATATACCGAGGACGGCACGGGCATATTCTTTATGGATAATGCTAACCTGAATGAAAACAAGGGTTCGCTTAACTTCTCAAAGAGCGGAGAGAAGAAGAGTACGGTTAAGATTGCCGATGATGTTTACTATAATATTGCGGCGGCAAAGGACGGCTCAGGGGTTATGTACCTGACCGGAACCGATAAGTACGGCGGCGGAGGAACTCTGTACTACTGGTCTGCTTTGACAAATACGTCTACAATGCTGTCGGAAAACGTTTTGCCCGGGGATTATATTATAGGTCAGAACGGAAACAGCCTGCTGTATCTCACCGAGTACAACAGCGAATACTATGTGGGCGACCTGTACCTGGTTAAGCTGAACAAGGGCGCGGTCGGCGAGTCAAAGAAGGTTGATTCCGACGTATATAAGGCTTTTGGCACAAACCCGTCCGGCGAAGCGGTTGTATATGCCAAGAACTATAACGATGAGAATATGTGCTTTGAAACATATTTGATGAAGGCCAACTCGGACGAAAAGGTTATGGTAACGGACGGTTCACGCTGCGAGCCCGTGTTCCTTGCAAATTCAGACGGAATGTACGCCGGCGGTTCCTATGCGGACTATTATCAGACCTTGTACTTTGTGAGCCTGCAAAGCGGCGAGAAAGAAAAGCTGTCGGGCAACCTGACCGAAATCGTTAAGATGAGCAAGGATGAGCAGGCGGTTATATTCAGAAAGGCAAACGCCGAGGGCACAGCCTTTGATTACTATTACGCAAATCAGGCTCAGTCTGAGGGGCAGATTATTGCCGAAAACATTACGGTTCTGGACGACGAGGATCATAAGAGGGTTTCCCAGTTTGAGATTAATGATGACTTTACAAGAGCCGTGTATATTCAGGGCTACGATGTTGCCAATGAAAGCGGCGGGCTGTACACCGTTGCCATTAATAACGGCGCGGTAGGCTCTGACAGGAAGATCAGCGACACGGCTTATTCCTGCAACATCACTCCCGACGGACTGACTATCAGATACGCGGACAGCTACGATATTACCTGGAACCTGGTGACCCTCAATGCCTACAGCGGCGAAAAGAACACCGTTCTCGCCACAGAGGTGGGCGCAGGGGCGTTTACCTTTGACAAGGCCGGCGAATATATAGTTTTTGCTAAAAACTACAGTCTTGAGACAAGAACCGGCGACGTTTACGCCGTAAATAACAAGGGCAAGGTTAAGGATATAACACAGGGCGTAAGCTCCTACGGTCTCAAGAGCGACGGAGATATTGTGTACTATAACAGTCAGGGGGGTAACTCGTCCTTTGAGCTGTTCAAGGTGAGAGCGGACGGAAAGAAGACCAAGTCAATCGACAAGGACGTCAGCCGCGTGGTTACCTACTAAAGCTGTATGGAAAAAATAGGAATTATGGGCGGAACCTTTAATCCGCCCCATTTCGGACATTTTGCTATTGCTCAGCAGGCAAAGCAGACTCTTGAGCTGGATAAGGTGTTGTTTATTCCCACAGGCCGAATTGTGTATAAGAGAGCTGACATGGGAGCCTCCGGTTGGGATAGATACAACATGCTCAAATCGGTTATCGATAAAAATAAAGATTTTGAGCTGTCTGACATGGAACTTGTCCAAGATGAGACAACCTATACCGCCAACACCCTAAAGAAGCTTAAAGACGGCGTTTATAAGAACAGCCGTATATTCTTTATTGTGGGCGCCGACTCCCTTGACTATATGGAGCACTGGCACAATCCTAAGCAGATTTTTGATTTGTGCACCGTAGCGGTTGTGGGCAGAATGCAAATTGGGGAAGAACGGCTTGAGAAGAAAATCGCGGAGCTTAAAGGCAGATTTGCGGCCAAAATCGTAAAAGTTGATATGCCTTATATGGATGTGTCCTCAACGATTTTGCGGGATAGTCTTCGCCGCGGCGGGTCTATCAGATATCTGACCGACGACAGTATTATTGAATATATAAAAAGTCACAGACTTTACAAAAATTGACCGTATGGAGATGATATTATGGTAATCAGCGGTGTTATGCCGACGGATGAAATTAAGGCGGATCTTAAAAAAATCCTCAGCCAAAAAAGATATATTCACTCCCTGGGAGTTGCGGACGAGGCGGAGCGCCTTGCCCGCAGATACGGCGCAAACCCCGATAAAGCATTTTTGGCAGGGCTTGTCCATGACTGTGCAAAGGAGTTCCCTCCCGATAAAATGGAGAGCATGCTCAAATCCATGTACGGCGTTTCGGTGGACGCCATGTCAAGGCTTATGCCGAAAATTCTTCACGGTCCTCTGGGCGCATGTGAGGCACAGCGGAAGTATAATATATACGACCCTGAAATCCTGGACGCGGTCAAGTACCACACGACCGGCAAGGGAGGCATGAGCCTGCTGGGAAAGATTATTTATATTGCGGATTACATAGAGCCCAATCGTGATTTTGAGGGCGTTGAGGTTTTGAGAAAGCTGGCGTATGACAATATTGACGAGGCTATTATATACGGGATTGATGAGACGATTAAAGACCTGATTGGCAGAGGCCTTGTTATTCATCCCGACACAGTGCACGCCAGAAACGACTTGATTATAAAGCGTGATGTTTAGCGCGGTTCAGTAGGGGGCTTTGCCCCGCCATTTAACGGCGGAGAATGCCTGCACAACAGACTCAGGGCTCCCGAAAAGTCGCAAGTCTTTTCGGGATAGAGGAGCAAATGCCCGTAAGCGCAGCCTTGCCGAACAGGTTTAGGGTTCCCAAAAGGTTGGTAGCGCAGTGAAGGCGTTATGTCCGCGTTTACAAGGACATAGCCGCAGCAAGCGTGACCTTTTGGGATTAAGGAGAAACGACGCAGCGGATGATTGATTTTTATGCAATAAAAATCAGAACATAGCGAAGTCCGTTTCGACGCAGGGCGTATTGCGGCGATGTGCGGGCGGAAAGGTTATGGAATTATTATGAGAAGAAAATCGCCCATCAGCAGAATAATATCCCTGTGCTTGGTAATTATATTTGCGATAGTGGGATTTAATTTCGGAAAGCTGTTTTTCGGTGACGGTTCAAAGTCCAGACTGACAGACGTGACCAACATTCTGGTTGCGGGGGTCGACGTGGATGGGTACAGAACCGATCTTATACTGATGGTTCAGGTGAATAATATTGATAAAAGGGTCAGCGTGTTGCAAATCCCCAGGGATACTAAGGTTGACAACAAGCGAAGCGACAAGAAGATCAATTCGGCGTACTTCTCGGGTATAGACGTTATGAAAAGGGAAGTTGAAAGCGTAACGGGTCTCAGCACCGACTTTTTCGCAACGATTACCTTTGACGCATTCAAGGAGATAGTTGACGCTCTGGGCGGGGTTACCGTTGATGTTCCCATAGACATGAATTATCACGACCCGGTTCAGGGTCTTGTAATCGAGCTTGAGGCGGGAAAGCAAAAGCTGGACGGAGAGCACGCCATGATGTTCATGCGCTTTAGGAAGAATGACGACGGCACGGGGTACGCCATGGGTGATCTTGACAGAAACAAGGCTCAGTCCCAGTTCTATTCAGCCGTGCTGAAAAAGACTCTGAGCCCAATAGGGGTTCTCCGCGCGCCGGCAATATACAGCGCGATTATGAAGAACACCACCACCGACCTGAATAATGCGGAGGTTCGGGAACTGATGTTTGACGTTTTCAAAATCGGGAAGAATAATATTGAAATTTATCAGCTGCCGGGAGACTCAAAGTATATCAGCAATGTTTCATACTTTGTGGCGGACAAGACCGAGACCAAAAACCTGGTTAGTGAGAATTTTAGATAAATTTTGGAGTGTATTGGGGCGTTGCCCCTAACCCCATTAGGGAAATTTTCCGACATTTTTGCAAAAGGCGGACAGCAAGCACGGTAGGCGGTCGCAGACCCAATTTCTTTGAAGTTGGTTGGCTCGTAGTATTCCAATCAAGCTATAGTAACCAATGTCAATAATATTCCTTAGTTTTTGCCGGTGCAGACCGCGCGTGAGGCGCGCAGGCGTGGGTGTATTAATTATCCCGCATAATTCATATAATCATTTTGGTTGTGCATCGGGGCGTCTGGGAAGCCGCCCCCCTACAACGCAGTGATTTACAGCTATATTTATATCATTATTATAAAGGCAACGCCTTTATAAAAAACTTTATTGACAATTTGAGGAAAGGAGTATGTTTATGGCATGTACTAACGAAACCGTAAATAAGATAGTAAAAATACTGGACGGAAAAAAGGGCAGGGATATTGACGTTATTAACGTCTCGGAGCTCACAACCATGACCGACTACTTTGTTATAGTGACCGGAGGCTCCGACACCCAGGTCAAGGCTCTTTGCGACAACGTAGAGGAGGAGCTGGAAAAGGAGGGCATCACCCCCGTGGGCAAGGAGGGCTACAGAACAGCTCAGTGGATTTTGCTTGCCTACGATGAGGTTGTTGTTCACATCTTCCTTGAGGAAACCAGGGAGTTTTACGGTCTTGAGCGGGTGTGGAAAGACGGTATCAGCGTTGATATTTCGGATTTATTGGTGTAGTTTTAGTTTTATAGGAAGGATTGAAGCAGTTTGAAGTACGATTACAAGTATGTTGAGGAGAAATGGCAGAAAATATGGGAGGATAAGGGAGAGTTCACTATTTCCGAGGCTCAGGATAAGCCCAAGTATTACGCTCTGGAAATGTTCCCCTATCCGTCGGGAAACCTCCATATGGGACACGTGAGAAATTATTCTATAGGCGATGTTGTTGCGAGATACAAGAAGATGCAGGGCTATAACGTGTTGCATCCTATGGGATGGGACTCCTTCGGTCTGCCTGCGGAAAACGCAGCTATAAAGAACGGGGCGGATCCTGCGGACTGGACATGGTCAAACATTGACAACATGAGAGAACAGCTTAAACGGCTGGGCTTTAGCTATGATTGGGATCGAGAGGTGGCAACGGCAAAGGAGGACTACTATAAGTTCACCCAGTGGATGTTTGTGCAGCTGTATAAGCACGGTCTTGCCTACAAGAAGAAGTCTTACGTAAACTGGTGCCCCTCATGCGCCACGGTTCTTGCCAACGAGCAGGTGGTGAACGGCAAGTGCGAACGCTGCAAGAGCGAGGTGGGCAAAAAGGACTTGGAGCAGTGGTTCTTCAAGATTACGGATTATGCTCAAAGACTGCTTGATGATATTGACAAGCTCAAGGGTTGGCCGGACAAGGTTAAGTCCATGCAGACCAACTGGATTGGCAGAAGCGAGGGCGCGGAGATAACCTTTAAGATTGACGGCAGCGATGAGGAGCTCACCGTGTACACAACAAGGCCGGACACTATTTTCGGCGTTAGCTACATGGTTATTGCTCCCGAGCATCCTATTGTTGAAAAGCTTATAAAGGGCAGCGAGACAGAGGCGGAATGCCGCGAGTTCATTAAAAAGGTTCAGAAGCAGAGCGAGATTGTCCGCTCCGCAACGGATACCGAAAAAGAGGGCGTGTTCACGGGTACATACCTTATCCACCCCTTTACAGGCGATAAAATTCCCCTGTATCTGGCGAACTACGTATTCCTTGACTACGGAACGGGTATAGTTATGGGTGTTGCCGCCCACGACCAGCGTGATTTTGAATTTGCCAAGAAGTATAATCTGCCCATTCGGATTGTTATTCAGCCTGAGGGTCAGAACATGAAGTCCGAGGACATGACCGAGGCGTTTGCGGCAGAGGGCATTATGGAAAATTCAGGTCAGTTTGACGGAATGAACAATAAGGACGCCCTTAAAGCCATTATTGAATATTTAGAGGAAAAGGGAATAGGCAAGCGCAAGGTCAACTTCCGTTTGAGAGACTGGCTGATTTCAAGACAGAGGTACTGGGGCGCGCCTATCCCGGTTGTATACTGCGATAAGTGCGGCGAGGTGCTTGTGCCCGAGGAGCAGCTTCCGGTTGTTCTGCCCCAGAACGTTAAGTTCACGGGTCAGGGTCAGTCCCCATTAAGCGAGTGCGAGGACTTTGTGAATACCACCTGCCCCAAGTGCGGCGGTCACGCCAGACGGGAAACCGACACAATGGACACATTTGTTTGCTCCTCGTGGTACTACCTGAGATATTGCGACCCCCACAACGACAAAATGCCCTTTGACAAGAGCAAGACCGATTACTGGATGAATGTTGACCAGTATATCGGCGGTGTTGAGCACGCTATACTTCACCTGCTGTACGCAAGATTTTTCACAAAGGCTCTTCACGATTTCGGCTATCTGAGCTGCGACGAGCCCTTTGAAAACCTGCTCACCCAGGGCATGGTGCTGAAGGACGGCACGAAGATGTCAAAATCCTTGGGCAACGTGGTAAGCCCTGAGGAGATAATCGAAAAGTACGGTGCGGACACGGCGAGACTGTTTATTCTGTTTGCGGCTCCGCCGGAGCGTGACCTAGACTGGAACGATACCGCCGTTGAGGGAGCCTACAGATTTTTGAACAGAGTATGGAGAGCCGTTGAGGATCTAAAGGATTATATGACCGAGGAAAAGGTTCAGGCGGAAGCCCTGAGCTCCGATGAGAAGAACTTGCGCAGAGCTGTCCATTCCGCAATTAAAAAGGTGACACAGGACTGCGAGCGGTTCAGCTTTAACACTGCTATAAGCGCGGTTATGGAAATGGTCAACGCCCTGTATTTCTATAAGGAAAAGACCGCAAAGGAGAATTACTGCAAGCCCGTAATCACAGAGGCGATTAACGCTTTAATCGTCCTGCTTTACCCCTTTGTTCCCCATATCACATCGGAGATGTGGGAGCTGATAGGAAAGGACACAAATCTTTCCGTTGAGACCTGGCCTGAGTATGACGAGGCCGCTCTGGCGGTGGACGAGATTGAGATCGTGCTCCAGATTAACGGAAAGATCAGGGATAAGATTATGATTAGTCCCGACATGTCTCCCGATGAGATGAAGGAGCTTGCTTTAAACAGCGACAAGATAAAGGAGCTTATTGGCGGAAAGCAGGTTGTAAAGTGCATTGCCGTTCCCAAAAAGCTGATTAATGTTGTTG
Organism: uncultured Eubacteriales bacterium; assembly: GCA_958352815.1. Lineage (GTDB taxonomy): Bacteria > Bacillota > Clostridia > Monoglobales > Monoglobaceae > Monoglobus. The sequence continues at coordinate 49,122 of CATWQA010000003.1, read as the reverse complement.
TAAAATAGTACTGTGTAACATTACTTTATATGTACCCGTCTATTTTGATAAAGGCTTTGCCTTTGAAACCATTGCCGAGCCCATATTCCGCCATACCAAGCCGCGGCGGCAATGACGCCAAAGCCTTTATCAAAATTTTCCGGGGTTTGGGGCAACGCCCCTCGTCGCACTATGCCTTTTCCGCTCGCAATGCCTGTTCGGCAGAGCTTCGCTTTTACAGGCATGTGCTCCTCTTTCCCAAAAAATCTTTGATTTTTCGGGAGCACTGCCCGCCCCGGCGCTTGGGGAGGAGAGCGGCAAGCGCAACGGGGCGGGCGATTTGCCAAACTATCAAATATAAATAAAATTACATGGGTATAGTATAAAGTAGGGTTTTAGTATTTACGCAGTAGTGAGAATTTTTACTTTAAGGTAAATGGGGTTTTTATGAATAGGTTTAGATTGAGAAAGAACAGGAGACGGCGGAAGATACTGTTTGTTGCGGTAATCGTTGTTCTCTTGGCGGTGTTCCTGGTTCCTTATTGTGTGGAGCCGGGAATACCTGTGTTTATGTACCACTGTGTTGCCGATGAGCCCCGGGGCGGAGATGAAAATTTGTACTGCCGCCCGGCTCAGCTGGAGGAGCAGTTTCAGTACCTTGTTGATAATGGGTACACCACTCTGTTCGCCGAGGAGTACGCAGAGGCGTATGAGGTTTCAAAGCCGGTTATACTCACCTTTGACGATGGGTATGAGGATAATTATATTGAGTTGTTTCCGCTGCTCAAACGGTTTAACCTGAAAGCTACAATTTTTGTTGTCGCATCGTTTGTTGATACCGACGGATATTTGAGCTCGGAGCAGATAAGGGAGATGGTGGACAGCGGCCTGGTCAGTATCCAGAGCCACACCGCCCATCACGTTGACTTAACGTCTCAGGATACGGCAACCGTGGACGCCGAATACCGTGAGTCCTGCGCTGCGCTGGCGAAAGTCACGGGGAAGAACGTTACGGCGATTTCCTACCCCGGCGGATATTTTAACGACACGGTTTTGGAGGCAACAAAGAGATATTTCACATATGCTTATGCCATTGATACAAATCAGTATTCAAAAGATAATACATATGAGATTTCCCGAGGCGGCGTTTTCAGAAATACGACCTTGGAGTCATATGTAATGGCGCTGAAAACGTATTCCCAGCGCAGAATTGTACGGGAAGCGTTTAAGCTGAAGCACAGATTGTTTGGGTAACATGCAAAGCAAAAATCGGACAGAAGTAATTCTGTCCGATTTGTTTTAAGGGGACGACCGTTTGCAGGGCACATATTTGTTTGGTAATTGTTTTGTAAAGGAGAAAGTGTATATAATAATATATACTTTTTTATTTGTTCTCATTAGCGGTATTGAGAACCGGGAAAACCGCAAACGGCCGAAAAACAAAGGCGCCCACCTCAAAAAAAGGTAAGCGCCTTTGCTTCTTTTATTATTATACAACCTTTACTCTGTTTTGTCAACAAAAAATCAAAGAATTATTGACATAAATTTTTATAGAATATTCCAAAATATTGTAGAAGTTTATTGCTCATTACTAATTTTTCTCATCGGTGAGCTTTTTAAGCTCCATCTGAAATGTTTCAATGTCCTTAAACTGCTTGTAGACCGACGCGAACCGCACATAGGCAACCTCGTCAATGTCCCGCAGGCGTTCCATAACCATTTCACCTATCTTCTCGCTGGAAACCTCCCGCTGGAGGGTGTTGTGGAGAGACGCCTCAATCTCCGATATCATGGAATCTATGGTTTGGAGGGGAACAGGACGGCTGGCACAGGCGTTTAAAATACCTCTCTCCAGCTTGTCTCGGTCAAAGCTCTGCCGTGACTTATCCTTTTTAACAACTATAATGGGCACGCTTTCAACCTTTTCGTAGGTAGTGAAGCGTTTGCCGCATTTCAGGCATTCACGTCTGCGCCTGATAGAGCTTCCGTCATCGGTGGAACGGGAGTCCACCACCTTGCTGTCTGTGTATCCGCAATACATGCAACGCATATACAGGCCTCCTTATCTCTCAATAAACAAATTTTATCATAACATTTTAACAAAGTCAACGGCAATTTGCTGATTTTCACCATAAATTAACAACTTTGGACTATTGCTTTCTACCTGTTAAAAACATGCGGACGGAAACGGCAATGATTATAACATATCCGATTAAGCTGTACCCATCGGGCAGCTCCCCGAAAAATATAAAGCCCAGCGCCGCCGCAAAGATAATCTGGGTGTAGTCAAAAACCGAGATCTCCTTGGCAGGGGCAAAGGAATACGCCGCGGTTATGGAGAACTGGCCGCCTGTTGCCGCAAGCCCTGCGCCGAGCAGGCATAAGAGCTGCCACCACTCCATAGGGTGAAAGTCGAAAATCAGAAAGGGCAGGGTTGCCACACAGGAAAAGGCGGAGAAGAAGAATACAATAAAGGGACCTCTTTCTCCTCGCTTACCCAGCAGGCGCACCATTGTATAGGCTATGCCTGCGCCCATGCCTCCCATAACTCCCACAAGGCTTGCTGCGTTAAAGCTGACCCCGGTGGGCTTTATGATAAAGAGGGCTCCGATAAAGGCTATTACCACAGCTATAGCTTGACCCGGACTTGTCTTTTCCCTCAGAATAAAGTATGAGAATAATATGGCGAAAAAGGGGGACAGCTTGTTAAGCATGGAGGCGTCCGCCAGGACAAGGTGGTCTATGGCGTAAAAATTGCCCAGTATGCCCATAGTTCCGAAAAACGCTCTCAGCAGCAGATAGGGCAAATTCTTCCTGTCAAAGCTGAACTTTTCCTCGGTGCGCAGCAGCATTGCCGCTGCAAAAATCAGGGCTACAAAGTTCCTGAAAAAACTCTTTTGTATAGACGGCAAGTCTCCTGCCAGCCGCACAAAGGTATTCATAATTGCGAAGCAGAATGCCGATATTATTATGCACATCATGCCTTTTGTTTTGTTAGATCTCAAGATTTTTCCCACTTTCCGTTAAAGTTTCAGCGGCAGATTTCGCCGCCGCTGAATGAGTATTTTTTTTGTTTAATCACCATATGACAAGTCGGTCTGCAGCCCCTCTGTACATTTTGTCGCCCAGCTGAATATGATACAAATCTAAAAACTCCTCGAAGTTAGACAGCACCATGTTAACCCTGACTTTGTTGGGCGAGTGCTCATCGGTGGCAAGGAGCATTTCGGCATATTCGTCGGTGCAGACGGTGCGGAATGTTCTGGCATATGTCTTAAACAGCTCGTCAAGATTAGGATTGTCTTTTCCCGCAATGTCCAGTATACACGCCATGCCGCCAATGTCGGCAATGTTCTCGCTTAGGGTCAGCCGCCCGTTCACAAACCTGCCGTTCATAACCTCGAGCTTGTCATACTCAGCTATGAATTTTCTGCAAATCTGATTAAAGGCGGTGTAGTCCTCCGACGTCCACCAGTCGTTTAGATTGCCGTTCTTGTCAAACTGAGAGCCCACATTGTCAAAAGCGTGGGTAATCTCGTGGGCTATAACGCTGCCTATGCCCCCTAAGTTGGTCTCAAAGCTGGCGTTTGGACTGTAGTAGGGCGCTTGGAGAATGCCCGCAGGAATAACTATACAGTTTTTAACCCTGTCGTAGTAGGCGTTAACCGACTGAGGAGTCATGCTCCAGCCGTCTCTGTCCACCGGAACCTTGTTATTAATCAAAAATGTGTTCTGATTATTGAGATACCGGTTGTAGTCGATTATATATTCCATAAGGCTTCCGCCGTCGTCAATGCTGCGAACGGTAAACTCCTTGTTGATGTACCCTACAAGGTAATCGGGATAACCTATCCTGATTGAAATTGCTTCCAGTTTTTCCTTTGCCACCTCCTTGGTCTCCGCTCCCAGCCAATCAAGGTTGTCAATTCTGTTTTCAAAGGTTTTAATAATAATGGAAGCCAGATCCTCGATTTCCTTTTTGGAGGCAGGTGAAAAATATCTCTCAATATATTCTTCCCCGATTTCCATGCCCATAATCGACTGGGTAATTTTAACGGCATAGGCTCCCGAGGAAACCTTTGTGGTAACTCCGCTTATTGTATTAATATAGTTCTGATATGCATTGAACATTTGTGAGTTCAGATATAGGGCGGAGCAGTCCAAAACCGCCGCTTTAAGGTATAATTTAAGCAGCTTGAGATTGCTTCTTTTAAGATAAGAATTTATAGTCGAAGCAAGATTTTTGTCATACACCACAATGTTATCGCTTATCTCATATCCCAGAGACGCAAGGTAGCTTGAAATATTAATTCCGGAGAACAAATCCCGAAGCTCCTTTGGCGTGTACACATTATATATTTCGGCAGGATTGTCCCACTGTGCTTCGTCCATGGTCGCCTCTGCCAGCTTTATGCAAAATCTGGAAACAGAGCGGGCGTTGTTCGTGGCTTCCGCAACCGACTGTCCGCTTGCAATAAACAGGGTCTGGATATAGTCTCGGTACGCCTGTTCGATTTTCTCATAGCCGCCGTTTTTAATAACTCCCGGCTCAATGCCTGTATAGCAGGTCTCAAAGGACACTGTATACTTGGTAGAGTCGCTGAAGTCAACATTCACCTTTATGGGAATAAGGGAATGGAAGCCGTCCTTTTCGAGAGTTGCCATAACGTCTGTTAAATCCGATATGTTTTCCGCGCTGTCGATTAGGTCGAGGTAGGGCTTTATTGGGGAAATTCCTACCTCCTCCCGATATTTCTCGTTGGCTGCGGCGCGATATATATCAACGATTTTTTGTTCGTTGCTGTTTTTCTCGGGGACGTTGCCCACATAGTAATTTGTAATAATATCGCCGATTATGGTTTGAATTCTGTAGGCGTTGTTCTGGGAAAGCTGCTCAATATTTGACCACTTGGCATATCCGTCAGGCAAGCGGGTTTCCGAGATCCATTCCTCGTTTACGTATTCGTAGTAATCCGTTTTATAAAGACTGTTTGAGGGCAGCGACTCCCTAAAGCCGACCAGTCTTTCATAAAGGAGGCTGATCTGTTCATAGGTAATATAGTCCTCTGCGCCCATGGTTCCGTCGCCGTAGCCTAATATAAGCCCGGCGTCTTTCAGACGGGAAATGTCGCCGTATGCCCAATCGGGGACGTCGGAGAACATTTGCTCCCCTGCCCCCATGTTGTCGGGAAGGTCTTCCTGTGACAGTATACGGCTGACGATGGCGAAGCTTTCCACTCTTGTAATATACTCGTTAGGCAAAAGCATTCCGTTGTCGGAGCCGTTCAGAGCTCCCAGAGACACAGCCAACCCCAGACAGCGGTAGTACATTGGATCAATGTCGCCGTAATCCCCAAAGACTGACAGGTCGGCGGGCATAACGGCTTTCATCTCGTCCCCCAGCCCGTCGATTAAGATATAGACGGCCTGAGCGCGGGTTACCAAATCCGTGGGTGCGGTGGGAAGAGCGTCCGCCGGGGAAGCACTTTCCGTCGTTTCGGGGTACTCGCTGTCCGCAAGCACAGAAAAAGGAGCCGAGATAAATAAGCACAAAGCAGCCGTTAAAAGTAAAGCCACTATTCTCTTCATATATCTCAACTCCTAAAATTTCAAACTATTTTCTCCGCTTATCCACAGTGCGGTTGATAGCGCTGACCAAGGCGATAATCGAAGCGTTAATAATATCATCGTGAATACCAACGCCCCAGGTCGTGTGTCCGTACGCGTCGGAAAGACCGATGTATGCGCACGCCTTTGAGTTGGAGCCTGTGCTGATGGCATGCTCCTCATAGGTTTCAATGGTGTATTTGCCCATCATTACCTCTTCAAAAGCGTTGGTGGAAGCGTCCAGACGGCCGTTTCCCTTTCCGGTGAGAACGGTTGTCTCCCCGTCCCTTTCAACGGTCACATGGGCGATAATGCCGTCCTTTTGTTCAAAGTGCGCTTCTGTCATCTTCATTGGTTCTTCAATGTTAACATATGTATCCTTAAAGATATTAAATATCTCATCGGGCTGCAGCTCCTTGTGAAGATGGTCGGAAACACCCTTTACAATATAGCCGAAGTCCTCCCGCATTTTCTTGGGAATGTTAAAGCCGAACCGCTGTTCCATAAGATAACCGATACCGCCCTTACCGGACTGGCTGTTGATACGGATAACGTCGCCCTCGTACTCTCTGCCCAAATCCTTGGGGTCAAGAGGCAGATAGGGGACAGTCCAGTATTTGCAGTCATTATCTTTTCTGTATTTCATGCCCTTTGCAATGGCGTCCTGATGAGAGCCGGAGAATGCGGCAAACACCAGCTTTCCGCCGTAGGGCTGGCGGGGATCCACGCTCATGCCTGTGAGACGCTCGTAGGTGGAAACAACCTCGGGCATATTTGAAAAGTCAAGACCCGGGTCAACCCCGTGCACGTACATATTAAGAGCCAGGGTAACAACGTCAACATTACCTGTTCTCTCGCCGTTTCCGAACAGGGTTCCCTCAACACGGTCAGCCCCTGCCAGGAGACCCAGCTCGGTATCCGCAACGCCTGTGCCCCTGTCGTTGTGGGGGTGCAGGGAGAGAATAACGTTTTCACGGCAGTTCATATTCTCGCTCATGTATTCAATCTGGCTTGCGTAAACATGGGGCAGGGACATCTGAACCGTAACGGGCAGGTTGATAATAACCTTCTTATCCGGAGTGGGCTGCCATACGTCGATAACGGCGTTGCACACCTCCAGAGCGTACTCCGGCTCGGTTCCCGTAAAGCTCTCCGGGCTGTACTCAAACCTAAAGTTGCCCTCTGTCTCGTCTGCCAGCTTTTTAAGCAGCTTTGCGCCGTCAACGGCAATCTGCTTGATTTCTTCCTTGGACTTCTTGAACACCTGTTCACGCTGAGCCACCGAGGTGGAGTTGTACACATGGACAATGGCCTGCTTTGCGCCGTCAAGAGCCTCAAAGGTCTTTTTTATAATATGCTCTCTCGCCTGGGTCAAAACCTGAATGGTAACGTCGTCGGGGATAAGCTTATCCTCGATGAGCCTGCGAAGAAAGAGATACTCTGTTTCGGAGGCGGCAGGAAAACCAACTTCAATCTCCTTAAAGCCCAGCTTGCATAGGTAAACAAAAAACTCCAGCTTTTCTTCCAGGCTCATAGGCACCACCAATGCTTGGTTGCCGTCCCTAAGATCAACACTGCACCATATAGGCGCTTTTTCGACAGCGTCTTTTTCTACCCATTTCAAACACTTTTCGGGGGGCATATAATAACCCTTTTTGTAGTTGTTAAAGTTTTTCATGATAACCTCCTCCTTTCAAAAATATTTGCAACAATTACACATTTGGCAGCGGATTTCCCGTTGCCGATTTGAGCGATTTGCTCTCGCGTTATACTGAAAACTCTAACCCGCCGGAAATAACTCCAACGGAAAATCTATTATAACACATTATTAATATTTTTGCAACTGTTATTTACGTGTTTTTGCGGAATATGGGAAATACTTTTTTACTTTTCGGTTACGCTCAAGGTGTTACGGCTTGCAATTTTAAAGGAACAATGTTAAAATAAGGTTAGAAGCAGGAAATTTTACCGTTAAACATTTGCTATAGGGAGAGAAAATTTTTGAGAATACTGGGAATTGACCCCGGGTACGCAATCGTTGGGTACGGGGTTATAGATTATGTGAATAATAAGTTTAAGGTCGTGGAGTACGGCGCGATTACCACCGACGCCCATGAGGAAATGAATTCGCGGTTTAAAACCATACACGACGACCTGAATACCATTATTGAAAGAACCTCCCCGGATTTTATGGCAATAGAGGAGCTGTTTTTCAACAGCAACCAGAAAACCGCCATAAACGTTGCCCAGGCAAGAGGCGTTCTGCTATTGTCGGCTTTAAATCACGGGCTGCGAATACATGAGTATACGCCCCTGCAGGTTAAGCAGGCGGTGGTTGGCTACGGCAGGGCGGAAAAAACACAGGTTCAGCAGCTTGTTAAAGTGCTGCTGAACCTGGAAAGCGTGCCCAAGCCCGATGACACAGCCGACGCTCTTGCCATTGCAGTGTGCCATGCTCATTCCTATAACCCGAGAGCGTTTAAAATATTTAATTCGTAGGGGCGGATATTATCCGCCCCAAACCCCAATAAATTTTGATAAAGGCTTTGCCTTTGAAACCATTGCCTAGCCCAGTTCCGCCCGCCAGACCCGGGCGGTGTCGGTTTTCCCCTTCGGGGAAACCGATTGGGGCTCCGCCCCAAACCCCGAGATATGTAATTTCGCCAGCTTATAATTTTGATAAAGGCTTTGCCGTCGTCGCACTATGCCTTTTCGCTCGCCATGCCTGTTCGGCAAGGCTTCGCTTTTACAGGCATGTGCTCCTCTATCCCAAAAAGTCTTCGACTTTTCGGGAACCCTGTCCGCCCCGGCGCTTGGGGAGGTTGGGCAAGCGCAACGGGGCGGGCGTTTTGCCAAAGTATTAAATTTAATCAAAATTATATGGGTACAGTATAATAAAAAATCTTAAATATTACGCAACACTATGTTGCTACGGATAAAAGCAGGTCGCTGCCTGTTTTTATTCCCGCGGCGCTAAGACCGCACCTGACTGTTTCATACGCCAATGCGGGATAGTTGTTCTCCTCGCTCAGGTGACCCAAAATTATATTTTCGGAGCCCATTTTAACCAGCAGCTCCGCCCCCTTTGCCGCTGCGTCGTTGGAAAGATGACCCAGCTTGCTCTTTATTCTTTGCTTGAGGGGGTAGGGGTACGACCCGACCTCAAGCATACCTATGTCATGATTGGCTTCCAGAAGAACTGTTCTGCAGCCGCCTATAGCACGCATGACATCCTCCGTCAGCATTCCCATGTCCGTGGCGACAGCTCCGCTGTCCTTGCCGTCATCGAAGCGGTACCCAACGGGAAAGGCTGCGTCATGAGGGATTTCAAAGGGGCTTATCTCAATGTCGCCGATAGAGAAGGGTTCAATCCCCTCGAATATTTTTATGTACTCGTTATTCAGCTTCCCTAAATCGTTTGTCATTATAGCCGCCCAGGTCATAGAATTGGCGTAGACGGGGATTTTGTATCTCCGCATCATAACACCTATTCCCTTAATGTGATCCGAGTGCTCATGGGTTACAACAATTGCGTTAAGGTCGCAGGGAGATATTCCGTGTCGGCTGAGAGCCTCTGCGGCGGCCTTGCCGCTTATGCCGCAGTCCACAAGGATTTTCGTGCTGTCGGTGTAAACAAGGCAGGAATTTCCCTTGCTCCCGCTTTTCAGGGGGTAAATTTCCATAAAAGTCTCCGTTTCTAAGCAATATTACAGACAACCCGTCTCGCAAGCAGCAGAGACGGGTGAATTTTCAAATTAGTTATTTACAGCTTTAAGGTATTCGGGCATGGGGTTTACCCGTCTGCGCGTAATCTGCGCGCCGAGACCTCTGAGCTTTTCTTCAAACTTCTCGTAGCCCCTGTCAATATATTTAAGGTCGTATATTTCGGTAACCCCGTCTGCCATAAGCGCGGCAATCACCATTGCGGCGCCCCCTCTTAAATCGGTCGCCCGCACAGGGCAGCCCGTCAGCCTGGTTCCGCCCTCAACGATTGCAACGGTTCCGCTGCTGTCCACGTTGACGCTGGCTCCCATTCTGTTAAGCTCAGGTATGTATCTGAACCTGTCGTCCCAAACGTTTTCCTTCATTTGGCTTGTGCCCTTTGCTGCGGTCAGAAGCGTCAGCATCTGGGGCTGTAAATCTGTAGGAAATCCCGGATATGGCTGGGTTTTAACGTTGCACCGTTTAAGACTGGGCTTGTCAACATAAACGCGGATTGCCTCGTCAAACTCCTGTATGCCAACGCCCATCTCCTCTAACTTGGCGCTGAGAGAGTCCATATGAGGAGGGATGATGTTTGTAACGGTAACATCTCCCTGTGTTGCCGCGGCGGCAATCATATAGGTTCCCGCCTCAATCTGGTCGGGAATAACGCTGAAGCTTCCCCCGTGGAGAGCCTCAACACCTCTGATTTTTATCATGTCGGTACCTGCGCCTCTGATGTTTGCTCCCATAGAGTTTAAGAAGTTTGCCACGTCAACAACGTGGGGCTCCTTTGCTGCGCTGTCAATAACGGTTGTGCCCTCAGCCAGAACCGCCGCCAGCATAACGTTAATCGTTGCGCCGACCGACACCACGTCCATATAAACCGTGTCTCCCACAAGGCTGTCCGCAGTGATATTAACCACGCCGTACTCAATATCAACAGACGCGCCCAGAGCCTCAAAGCCCTTAATGTGCTGGTCGATAGGGCGCACGCCGAAGTTGCAGCCCCCGGGCAGGTCAACGCTGGCCTTTTTCAGCCTGCCGAGGAGAGCCCCCATAAGGTAAGAGGAAGCCCTCATCCTGCGCACGCTTTCGCCTGACGCAACAAACTTGTTAAGGTCGGTGCAGTCAACAACAACCGTGTCCTCTCCCACAAATTCGGCTTTACCGCCTAAGCCGTTAATAATATCGATTAAGTCAAGAATGTCGCTAACCTTCGGAACATTCTCGATAAGACATCTGCCTTTAACCAAAATAGACGCCACAAGAATAGCAACGGCAGAATTTTTCGCACCGCTGATTTTAACCTCGCCGTGCAGCTTTACTCCGCCTAATATTACCATTTTTTCGTCCTTCGTCATTTCAAAATGCCCCCTAAAAACATGACGCTTGAATATGTATGTCCACTATCATAGGTGTATATCTAAGCTTAATTATAACATAAAAAAATCGTTTGGCAAGTACGCTTTAGTGATTTTAAAGGTTTTTGCCAAATTCCAACATGTATTGTCAGTTGTTTTAATGTATTTGCAATAACTCAAAAATTTATTTAAATCTAAATCCCTGTAAATTTATATCCTCGCATTGGTATACCCATCGCCCGCCCTGTTGCGCTTGCCCGACCTCCCCAAGCGCCAGGGCGGGCATATGCTCCTCTTCCCGAAAAGTCTTTCGACTTTTCGGGAGCCCTGCGCCCGCTGCGCAGGCATTTTATCGTCTTTGGAAAAGGCGGACAGCAAGCACGGTAGGCGGTCGTAAGACCGCTCGTGAGGCGCGCAGTCCCCGCCGCTTTAGCGGCATATTTATGTTAAACATTAGTCTAAATAATGTTTAGGCGAGGCGTATGAAAATCCATCCCCTACGGCAAAGTGGTTTTAAAGGCGAACTGCCTTTTACCAAAAAAAAACAGTTTTTTCGACAATCCTAATTATTAAGTATTATAGCATCTGTATGTTACACAACTGTTACGAGGGGATTAAATCTTACTTTTTGTCACGTATTTTATGTAAAATAATATAATGGAGTGAGGGATAATGACGAAATAAGTCAGTTATTCAATTTTAAATATAAAGTAGGTGATAAAATGGCAGTTAAAATATTCGTTGACGCAGGTCACGGCGGAACCAATCCCGGGGCTGTGGGGAATGACGTTATAGAGTCTCGGGTTAATTTGGCGGTTGCCACCGCTCTTGCAAGAGACCTGCGCAATATGGGATACGACGTTCGTGAATACAGAACCACCAATGACGAAAATGTTATTTCTCCCGTGGCGGCGGACTTGCGGAAGAGAGCCGCCTTGGCAAACGAGTGGGGCGCGGACTACTTTGTGAGCATTCACACCAACAGCTCTCTAAACCCTGCCGCAAACGGCTTTGAAACATATGTGTACCGTCTCGGCTCACCTGCGGCGCAGCTTGCTCAGTCCATACAGGACACGGTTGTGGCGCAAATGGGGGTTAAGGATAACGGGGTAAGGCAGGCTAATTTTTCTGTTTTGCGGAACACCAATATGCCTGCCGTGCTGGTGGAGCTGGGGTATCTGTCAAACCCCACAGAGGCATTAAATTTAAACAGCTCCGCATGGCAGAATAAGATAGCCTCCGCCATAGCCGACGGAATAAATAAATATATTAAATCAGTGTAGAATGCAGAGTGCATAAAGTCAGTGTAGAATGTAGAGCGTATAAAGTCAGTGTAGAATGTAGAGTGTAGAAATTTGTGCGTTAAGATTTATGAAAATATTTAAATAATTGTAAATTGATTTGTTGTAATACTCCGTAACAACTAAAACGTTACTTTTGTACTATACCCATGTAATTTTATTTATATTTTATAATATAGCCTGTCGCCCGCCCCGTTGCGCTTGCCCGACCTCCCCAAGCGCCGGGGCGGGCACGCTTTTATTGAAATAGATGATTATATATAAAGTTATAGGAGTTACAATGTAATAGGGGTTTTAGGGGACAACGTCCCCTAACGCGTTTCTCCCGGAGGGAGAACGATCTGCGCTCGGGGCGGAGGAGAGGGCAAAAACAGATACAGGGTTCCCGAAAAATCGAAGATTTTTTGGGAGAGAGGAGCATATGCCTGTAAAAGCAGAGCCTTGCCGAATAGGCAAGGCGAGCGTAAAAGGCATAGTGCGACGACGAAGCGGGCGATTGGTTTTAATGCCTTTGCCACACACTGACATCTTGTATTCTTTAAACGAAAAAAGGCAAAATCCGCCCCTGAAAAAAATTCAGTACTTGTACTGAAAAAATTTCAGGACTTGTACTGAAAAAATTTCAGGACTTGTACTGAAAAAAGTGCAGGACTTATACTGCAAAAAGTGCAGGACTTATACTGAAAAATTTGCAGGACTTGTACTGAAAAATTTGCAGGACTTATACTGAAAAATTTGCAGGACTTATACTGAAAAAAATTCAGGACTTGTACTGAAAAATTTGCAGGACTTATACTGCAAAAAGTGCAGGACTTATACCGAAAAATTTGCAGGACTTGTACTGAAAAAAATTCAGGACTTATACTGAAAAAAATTCAGGACAGTACTGCAAAAATTGCAGGAGAGTACTGAAAAAAGTTCAGGACGGTACTGAAAAATTTGCAGATAATAATATATATATAATATATAAATAACACTATTGCATTGTAGGGGGCGGATTCCTATACGCCCCGAAAACAGACCGACGGTTTTAGCAAACGCAATTGGATTAACGCTTATGTAACCGTCACATTCGTAGGGGCGCCGCTTTTATCGGCAACAAACGTTGTATATTATTGACATTGGTTACTCTGTATAAATTGGAATGATGAGAGCCGTCCAACTTCAAAGAAGTTGGGTCACAGCTGCGCCCGCCGACCATACCAACGGTCAATGCCATATTATACGGATTTGGGGATTTGTTTAAATCATAATCCCTGTAAATTTATATTCTCACATTGGTAAGGCAATCGCCCGCCCTGTTGCGCTCGCCCGACCTCCCCGAGCGCAACAGGGCGTGCAGGGCTCCCGAAAAGTCGAAGACTTTTTGGGAAATAGGAGGAGCAAGGTGGCGGGCGCAGGGCTCCCAAAAGGTTGGTAGCGCAGCGGAGGCGTTATGTCCGCGTTTACAAGGACATAGCCGCAGCAAGCGTGACCTTTTGGGAAAGAGGAGGGACGACGGAGCGGGTGACTGATTTTTGTGCAAACAAAAATCAAAACGCAGCGAAGTCCGTCCTGACGACGACGAAGGCACTCCTTGTCACTGTTTATATGCTAATATAATTACAGAGTTAATTAATAATTCTTAATTTATCACGAAAGGGGCTATAATTATGCCGAATTTAACAACGCCTATACCGTCGCGGCTGACGGGGGACGTTCAAACTGACGTGCAGGCTCTTAAAAAGTGGGGAACCGCCCTAATTGACGAGCTGACCTACATCTTTAACAACCTGGATGCGGGAAACGTTTCCGAGGCGGCAAGCGTTAAGGCGGAAAACATCGACACCGCAAACGCAAAAATTACCAACGCCCAAATCGGGAACCTGACTGCGGACAAGCTGAGGGCGGGGCAGGTGGACACGGACTTGGTTACTGTGGAAAGCGAGAACGGAACCCTGAGCATAAGCGGAAGCTCAATTGTTATCAGCGACAGAAACACCGAGAGGTTCAAAGCCGAATACAATCCCACCACCGACCTGTTCAATTTTATTTTATACAACAGCAGCGGTCAGCCCACCGTCTATATTAACAGCGCGGGTAACGCGGTGTTCAGCGGGAGAATTGACAGCTCGGAGATATTTTCCTCCACCATCGTAGGCACGGACAGCGTGTCCTACGCTTCGGGGACGGGCGGCGTGTTTGCGGAAATGGACACGGACGGAATAAAAATCATGCAGGATAAAAACGGAACCAGGCGGCAGAAAATAGGTATGTCGGTGGGCGACGACGGCACATCCTACATGGCTTTCGGAGCGGGAGACGGAACGGGCAAGGTTACCATAAACGGAGTTACTTATTCAAACGGCAGCTTCCTTATCCAGAAAAATGAGAGCTACACCTCAATGGGTGTTGTGGGAGATAACGGAATAATATCCTTTATGGACGGAGGCGAGCTTTGGCTGAGAGGCACGGACGTTCTCGTAAACGGCAGAAACGTCTTGGATGAGATAGACAGTCTGAAATCGCAGATTAACAATTTGGGAGGTCAATTATGAACAACGACAGATACAACGGAAAAATAAAAAGTGAATTTTTTTCAAAGGTGCTGGAATGCTTTAAGCTGTACAAAGAGCACAAGCAGCAGCTTGACAGGAGGATTATAGAGAACAACAGGTGGTACAAAAGCCGTTACGACAGCAGCTTTGAGGCAGATGTGCCCGAGCCCACAACCCCCTACCTGTTTAACGTTATTGCCAACAAGCACGCAGACGCAATGGACAACTATCCGGAGCCCAATATTCTTGAACGGGAGGAGAGAGACAGCGCGGCGGCGGAGAAGCTGACAAAAATCCTGCCCATGCAGCTTGACCTCTGCGACTTCAGAAAGACCTACAGCAGAGCTTGGTGGTACAAGCTGAAAAACGGGGCTTCCTGCTACGGCGTGTTTTATAACCCGAAACACGGCAGCGGGGATATTGACATAAAGCGTATCGACCTGCTCAACCTGTTCTGGGAACCGGGGATAATAGATATTCAGGACAGCAGGTTTGTGTTCCTGACGGCGCTGATTGATAATCAGGATCTAAAGGCGGCTTATCCCCACCTGGCGGACAGGTTCGCCGGGGACAGCGCAATGGAAATTTTGACCTATGACGATATGCAAAACACCGCCTCCCGCGACGCTCTTCGGGACAAGACGGTGGTTGTGGACTGCTACTACAAGCGGGTGGTAGACGGAGTTCGGACGGTGGAGCTGATAAAGTTTTTTGACGGAACCATTCTTGAAGCCTCTGAGGATATGGGAGACAGAGGGATTTACGACCACGGTATGTACCCCTTTGTTTTGGACGTGCTGTATCCCGATGAGGACAGCCCCGTAGGCTTCGGATTTGTGGATATAGTGAAAAATCCCCAGATGTACATAGACAAGCTGGACAGTCTCATCAGCCGCAACGCCCTGATCTCGGGAAAGACCAGATTTATGGTAAAGGACAACGGAGGCATTAACGAATATGAGCTGTCGGATTTGACCCGCGATATTATTCACGTGGCAGGCTCGGTGGGAGAGGAAAACATCAGAGAACTACAGGCAAAGCCCATGCACAGCTTTATTATTCAGCACAGGCAGAACAAAATCCTTGAGCTCAAGGAGATTGCCGGAAACAGGGACTTTCAGCAGGGCGATACCCACGGAGGAGTTACGGCGTACTCCGCTATAGTGGCTCTCCAGCAGGCGGGAGAAAAGCTGGCGAGAGATATGCTGGTTACGGGCTACGACGCGTTTAAGGACGTGGTATACTTCTGTATCGAGCTCATGCGGCAGTTTTACAAAAGCCCCCATTCCTACAGAATAAGCGATGACGACGGCAAGAAGCAGTACATCAGATTTTCCTGCGATGATATGGGAGACGAGTACCACAGAGCGGAGTTTGATATTTCGGTCAGCGCGGAGAAGAACAATCCCTATAACAGAATTGCCCACAACCAGACCATGACGGAGCTTTGGCAGATGGGAGTTTTTGAGCCGGCAAGGGCGGATTCCTCAATACTTATGCTTGAGGCAATGCACCTTGACGGAAAGGAAAAGATAATTGAGGATTTAAAAAATCTCAAGATTAAGTACGAACAAATGCAGGCGAACAATCCGCAGCTCCAAAACGCAGTCGGCGGAAACAAAGCAGCGGCGCCGAAGCTGAACAAGCAGGTCGGCGCCGATAAAAATATTAACAAGGCGACAGAAGTGTCCCAGGGTTAAATCAAAACCTTGCCCACCGTGGATATACTTTCGTTTTCGTCTATAAATATAGGCAGGTAATTTTTATTAATCGAGGTCAGGCAGGGTCTGTCATTGATTCTGTCAAGCTTTTTGCAATAAGCGTCCCCGCGATAGATAAAGATGCCTATCTCGCCAAAGCTCACATAGGGCATATACTTAATGTAGACAATCTCTCCGTCGCAGATGTCGGGCTCCATGCTGTCTCCGGATATGCGTATTCCGGCGTCTGCCTCGGGAGGGGCGGGAAGCTCCATATACTCCATGTCGTCATCCGTTATGTAGTTGCCCAGACCTGCCGCAGCGGGCTGGAGATATACCGGAATAAGCCGCTTCCTGCCGGTGAATTTAAGAACCCGCTTGTCAAGATACCTGTCGTACTCAAAGTTGAGGCAGTTAAGAGCGGCGGCAAAGCAGTCCTCATCATGGGAAATTTCCTTGAGCTTTATTACCGACCTGTTAAGCTCGGTGTTAAATTCGATGTTGTTATACTCCGTTGAGGGAGAACAAAAATATTCGTACATATTGGTGATGTTATACATCTTGCACAGCTCAAGGAAGGTTCTTATATCAGGCTCCGAAACACCGTTTTCCCACGCGCTGAACCTTGCCTGCTTTACATTTAATTTTTCATACACCTCTTTTTGAGTAAAGCCGCAGTTAAGACGCGCCTGTCTCAGCTTATTGCTCAAATCCTTATTAGCCATTAATCACACCTCCGTGTTTAATATAACATATATTTTGTGAAAAATCAAGATATTTATCGAAATTTTTAGTTTTTTGTCAAAATATATTTTGCAGAATTTTCCCTATGGGCGGATAGCAAAATTTTTTAAAATATTACAAATTTTGTTATAATTTTTACTTGACAAATGAAAAATTTGTTATATAATATAGATATTGACGAAAAATCTTGTTGGGATTTGATGAGAGGCGGCTGATTATTAAGTATAACGGTGAGGCTGCTTGCATTACCAAGAAATTTATTATTAAAAGGAGAATTATTATGACCCATCCCGACATAAAGTTCGTTGAACGCTATGGCTATACCAAAAGCGAGCTTGCCCGAACCAAACCTATCGGTGTGTGTTTGTTTTGCGGCAGCGATATAGCGGGCGGAGAGTACGTGAAAAGCTTTGACGGTCTTTTCTGCAATCTTGACTGCTGCCATAGCTATTATGAAATTGACATCAAGGATTAGAGCTAAGTATTAATTATTTTGAGAGAGGAGAATGTATTTATGAAGTTTAAGGACTCGGAGCAGGTTAAGAAGTGGTTCAGGCTTTTGCCCTTGGCGAAGCGGGAGCTTAATTCAAAAATTGATTTTTACACAGGTCTTATCAGTGACATGTCAAGAGTGGGGGTTGCGGACGAGCGACTTTCGCAAATGACGGGCAGTACATATCAGGACAAGCTTTCAAGCGTTGATTTTTACAGAGAGCAAATCAGAAAATGCAAGGAGAAGTACAACAACACCATTGCAGACTGGGAGCGGCTGTCAAAGCTGCTGGACAGCGACGAGGCAGCCATTGTTACCGCCAAATACCTAAAGGGAACCTCCTGGGACGCTATGGAGTTCGTAGTATATTTCAGCCGACGCCAGTGCTTCAGGATTTTAAACCGTGCCGCGGAAAAGCTGGTAGGGCAGTCGGTGAGCGGTGATTTAAATGTCTGAGCTTACCCAAAAGCTGCGGGAAACGGTGGAGCAGGAGGAGGAAATAAGCCGCGCCAAGGCCGCCCTTGACAAGCTGTACGAGCTTATTAACTGCGGCGACAAGCGGATTGAGCTGTCCTCCGCAAAGGAGGTTTTGAGTATCCTGGGGCCTCCTGCAGACACGGACAGCCGCGACACCAAATTGGAGGTTGAAATTAAGATAGTTTAGGAGGAACAATGGAAGCAAAGCTCAATCTTGAAATAACCAAAACTCAGTTTGAGTTTATAAGCGCCGAGGCGGACGAGGTCTTGTTCGGCGGTGCGGCGGGAGGCGGCAAGTCCTACGGGCAGCTTGTGGACGCCCTGCTGTTTGCCCTTAAATATCCCGCCAGCCACCAGCTTGTGCTGCGGCGCACTCTTCCGGAGCTGGAGCACTCTCTGATTATGAATTCCCTCTTGATTTACCCCTCCTCGGCAGGGAAGTACCAGGTCAGCTCCGGAAAGTGGCTGTTTAAAAACGGGTCGGTAATTGAGTTCGGGTACTGCCGTGCGGAAACAGACGTGCTGCGGTATCAGGGGGCGGAATATGACGTGGTCAGGTTTGACGAGCTAACCCACTTTACCGAAAGCCAGTATACATACTTGCTGTCCAGAGTTAGGGGAACCAACGGGTACCCCAAGCAGATTAAGTCAAGCACCAACCCCGGGGGCGTGGGGCATAATTGGGTTAAGCACAGGTTTATTGACGGCTGCGAGCCCGGGGTTCCGAGGGAAACCGACTTCGGGACAAAGCGGCTGTTTATCCCCTCCTTTGTCAGCGATAACAAGTTCCTTATGGAGTCGGACGGGGCGTATATAAAGCGGCTTAACCAGTTGCCTGAAAACGAACGGAGGGCTCTGCTCTACGGCGAGTGGGATATATTTGACGGGCAGGTGTTCACCGAGTGGCGCAACAACCCCAAGGGCTACACCTCAAGGCACGGCAGCCACGTTATAAAGCCCTTTGAAATCCCAAGGGAGTGGCGGAGGTTCAGAGCCTTTGACTTTGGATATTCAAAGCCCTTTGCTGTTTCGTGGTATGCCGTGGACTACGACGGCAGAGCCTATAACTACCGTGAGCTTTACGGCTGCACGGGCAAGCCCGACGTGGGCGTACGTTGGACGGCGCAGAAAATAGCAGATAAAATTCTGGAGCTGGAGCAGGAGGAGCGCAGCATGGGCTGCAAGATAACGGGGATAGCCGACCCTGCAATCTGGAACGAAACGGGCAGCAGCGAGGGCAGCATTGCGGACATGATGGAAAGGCGGGGAGTGTACTTTGAAAAGGGCAAGAACAACAGGCTTGCCGGGAAAATGCAGGTGCACTACCGCCTATCCTTTGACGATGAAGGGCTGCCCATGATATACTTTTTCGATAAGAAGTGCCCCGGAATAATCCGAACCCTCCCCGAGCTGAAGTATGACAGCGTAAATCCCGAGGACGTGGACACCAACCAGGAGGATCACCTGTACGACGCCTTGAAATATTTTTTGATGAGCAACCCAATCGCGCCGAGAGATAATGAACCCGTCAAAACAGAACGGGAATTTTCGCCCCTCAGCAGCCCCGGCGACAGGTTTATTGTTTGAAGATATTTTGGCAATGTGTAACAACTAAAACTTTGCTTTTATACTATACCCATGTAATTTTATTTATATTTGATAATATAACCTGTCGCCTAGCCCAGTTCCGCCCGCCAGACCCGGGCGGTGTCGGTTTTTCCCCTTCGGGGAAACCGATTGGGGCGGAGCCCCAAACCCCTTTATGTGCAATTATGGTACCATATAATTTTGATAAAGGCTTTGGCGGCAATGCCGCCGCGGCTTGGTATGGCGGAATATGGGCTCGGCAATGGTTTCAAAGGCAAAGCCTTTATCAAAATAGACGGGTTTATATATAAAGTTTTAATAGTTATATAGTATTGGGGGTTGTATTTTTCGGATTTTAATGTTATTATATTGTAAAATATTTTATTTAGGAGAAATGACTGTTTATGAAAACTCTGGGAATTGATTTCGGCGACAGCCGCACAGGCTTTGCCGTGTCGGACGAGCTGGGCTTCGGAGCTACAACCCTCCCTAACTTTAAGTCGGGCAGCATTGTTAAGGTGGCGGAACACGCCGCCGCTCTGGCAGATGAGCTGGAGGTTAAAGAAATAGTGGTCGGTTTTCCGAAAAATATGAACGGAACCGTAGGCCAAAGGGGCGAGCGCACTCAGATGTTTGCGGAAAAGCTCAAGGAGCGTACCGACTTGCCCGTAATTCTGTGGGACGAAAGGCTGACCACGGTCTCGGCGCACAATCTTATGAATGTTACCAACGTTCGGGGGAAAAAGCGCAAGGAAGCCGTTGACAGTATTTCCGCAGCGTTTATATTACAGTCGTATCTCGACAGCAAAGGCAAAGGAGGATTTTAACATGGCAGAAGAAAAGCAGAACAACGTTAATGAAGAAAGCCCGTATGTTATAGACCTTATTGACGAGGACGGAAACACGGTTCCCTTTGAGCACCTGGACACGGTGCAGGTTGACGGCGATGATTACATCATCTGTATTCCCTATGACGATGAGCAGGAGGTTGTAACAGAGGTGGCTCTGTTTAAGATAGACAAGGACGCCGCCGCAGAGGACTGCCTGACCCAGGTGACGGATGATAAGCTGGCTGACAGAATTTACGAGAGCTTTAAAAAGCGCAACGCCGATAAGTTTGATTTTGAAAATTAAAAGTTCGAGCGGCAGAGGTTGACCCTTGCCGCTCGAATTTTTTGAATGTAGAGTTTCCGCCTTTTGCAAAAGGCGGATAAAGCACAGTAGGTCGTTGCCATATTATACGGATTTGAAATTTAATTTAATCATAATCTCTGTTATTTTTATTCTCACATTGGTGAGCCAATCGCCCGCCCCGTTGCGTTATGTCTGCAACAACTAAGGGCTGTTATTGACATTGCATACTTTGTGCAAATCGGAACACTTCGAGCCGTCCCACTTCAAAGAAGTGGGGTCACAGCCGCACTCCTCCCCAAACGCACAGTGCAGACGACGGGGGTACCAATGAAATACGATAAATTTTGTCAATTTGAATTTTGTATTGCATTTATATCAACCTCACACATTTTTAAAGCCTCATCAAATGAAACAAAATCGCCTTTGTCGGGGCTGTTTTGATATGCTGTTAATAAATCGGCATAGAAAATATCATCTGAAACTTCGCCGGCGGTCAATCCCTCCAAAAATGCTATTACGTAACCGATTTTATAATCAGGTATTTTGTTTATCAGCTCAATTGCCAACTCTTTATAACTCATCGCAAACCTCCGTTTAATATTTATTCATAATCCTGTTATCGTCTAAATATTCCATTATTTCACCCGGTTGAGCGTCTAATGCCTTACATACTTTTTCTATAACTTCCGTTGTGACCGTTTCACTTTGCACCCCATACTTATAGTAATTACTTAAACAGTATACACTAAAAAAACTCAAATGTCGATAATAAAAATTAGTAAACACTAATTTAGCAAAAATTTAAATATTTGATTGTCAAACCTCCCAAATCCCATTTATCCGCCCCGCAAATATACCGATAGTTTTAATCGTATATCCGGAATAATCTTTATATGCAAACCAAATATTCGTATGGATTACATATGTTTGAAACATCTATTTTGATAAAGGCTTTGCCTTTAGAACCATTGCCGAGCCCATATTCCGCCATGCCAAGCCGCGGCGGCAATGTCGCCAAAGCCTTTATCAAAATTTTGTTGGGGTTTGGGGCAACGCCCCAATCGGTTTCCTCGAAGGGGAAATTCGATAGCGCTCGGGGCGGAGGCTGTGACCCCACTTCTTGAAGTGGGATGGCTCTTATTATTCCACTTTGCACAAAGTATGCAATGTCAATAACACACCTCAGTTGTTGATAATGAGAGCGCAACAGGGTGGGCGACAGGTTATATTATCAAGTACAAATAAAATTACGTGGGCATAGTATAAAAGTAAAGTTTTAGTATTTACGTGGTACTACGATACATATGTCAACTCATTTGCTTTAATGAAAGCTATTGGTATATCTCGGGGCGTCTGGGAAGCCGCCCCCTACACCGTAGTAATTTACAAATATCCAAACGCATTTATTTAATGGGTTCCGGCGGTTTGGGATTATTCCTGAGCCGCTCTTTTATTTTAGGTAATATTTTCTTAAATTGCGGCAATAATAAAAGCATACGGCAAGTTTTTACCGAAAGGGGAGAAATTATGAAAAGGATTAAGAGCCTTGCAATATGCTTAATTGCCGCTGCTGCGGTGTTGTTGCTGACAGGCTGCGACATGGGCAGCGGACGGAAAATCGTGCGGGTGTCCCACTCCCAGTCCGAAACCCACCCTGACCATGTGGGACTTTTGGCGTTTGAGGAATATATTGAGGAAAGGCTGGGGGACAAGTATGACGTTCAGATTTTCCCCAACGAGCTTTTGGGGGCTTCGGTTAAGGCTATAGAGCTTGTGCAGACGGGAGCTATTGACTATTGTGTTGCCAGCACGGGAAATCTTGAAACCTTTGACAGTATTTACAAGATTTTCAGTATTCCCTACTTATTTGACGATGAGGAGCATTACCACAGGGTTATGGAAAACAGAGAGCTGATGAACAGCATATACAAGTCAACAGACGCTTCGGGCTTTGAGGCGGTGACCTGGCTGGACGCGGGCACGAGAAACTTTTATGCCACATCCCCCATCAGAACCCCCGACGACTTAAAGGGCAAAAAAATCAGAGTTCAGCAAAGCCCCACCAATGTTAAAATGATGGAAGCCTTCGGAGCCGCCGCAACGCCTATGGCATTTGGCGAGGTGTACACCGCAATCCAGCAGAATGTCATCAACGGAGCGGAAAACAACGAGCTTGCCCTGACCATAAACAAGCATGGCGAGGTTGCAAGGTACTACACCTACAATGAGCACCAAATGGTGCCCGACATGCTTATTGCAAACCTGAAGTTTTTGCGGGATTTGCCCGAGGAGGACAGGCGGGTCTTTGACGAAGCGGCGGAGGTGTGCAGCTTCGTCGAGCGGGAGAGCTGGAGCAAGGCGGTAGAACAAGCGCGGGAACAAGCGGAGGCTATGGGCGTTGAGTTTATACAGGTTGACAAGGAGCCCTTTCGGGAAAAGGTTTTGCCTCTCCACCGTGAGATTTTAAAATCAAGCCCCGAACTGGTTCCAATTTACAACGGAATTGAGGGTGAGAAAAATGGATAGTCTTAAAAAAATGCTGACGGTAATCTTAGAAGTAATTTGCGTCATAATGTTTATATTCATAACCCTTATCGGAACCTACCAGATTTTAACCAGATACCTTTTCAATTCCCCCAGCACTGTTTCGGAGGAGCTGCTGACCTATTCCTTTACATGGCTTGCCCTGATAGCGGCGGCGTTGGTCTTTGGCAAGCGGGAGCATATGCGAATGGGATTCTTAGCGGACAAGCTCAGTGGGAGCAGTTTGCGGGCGGTCTGTATTTTTTCGGAGCTGCTTGTGATTTTGTTTGCCGCTCTGGTTATGGTATACGGAGGAGTTAGCATAACCCGCCTGACTACTACCCAGATAACCGCGTCTCTGGGCATTCCCATGTCCATGGTATATGTTATTGTGCCCATATGCGGAGTGGTTACAATTCTGTTTGCGATAATTAATATATACGAGCTAATACGACACAAAGGAGAGGATTGACATGAACATTGCCTTGGTTTGCGGGCTGATTGTGGGCATAACGCTTGTAGCCCTTCTTTTGGCAGGGGTTCCCATCTCTGTTTCAATCGGAATTTCCTCAATTCTTGCAATACTTCCCATTATGGATTTTGACGTGGCGGTTTTGACCGGAGCTCAGAGACTGTTTTCGAGCATATCGGTTTTCACATTGATTGCAATTCCCTTTTTCATTCTGGCGGGGAATATTATGAACAAGGGAGGAATTGCAAAAAGGCTTATAAACTTCGCTCTGCTGCTGACGGGGCGGGTTCCCGGAGCTCTTGCCCACACAAACTCTGTGGCAAACATGATGTTCGGGGCAATATCCGGGTCGGGAGTGGCGTCTGCCTCGGCAATGGGCTCGATTATAGGCCCCATTGAGGAGAGCGAGGGCTATGACGTTGACTACTCCGCCGCCGTGAATATTGCCACGGCTCCCACAGGGCTCCTTATTCCGCCCAGCAACGTGCTCATAACCTACTCATTGGTGAGCGGCGGGGCGTCGGTTGCCGCACTGTTTCTGGCAGGGTATATACCGGGGATTTTGTGGGGGCTGGCGTGTATGGCTGTGGCGTTTTTTATGGCCAAGAGCCGAGGTTATCGAAGCAGCCGCAGAGCCACCGCAAAGGAGGCGGCACGGATTATCCTGGAGGCTATACCCAGCCTGCTTCTTATCCTAATCGTAATCGGCGGAATAATCGCGGGAGTATTCACCGCCACGGAGGGCTCGGTGGTGGCGGTGGTATACAGCTTGATTTTATCCCTGTGTTATCGTACAATAAAGCTAAAGGACTTATACAAGATTTTTAAGGAGAGCGCGGAGACCACGGGAATTATCGTGTTCCTTATCGGCGTTTCGGGGATTATGGCGTGGGTGCTGGCGTTTACGGGTATTCCCGCCGCTATTTCCAATGGGCTTATAAGCATAAGCGACAACAGAATTGTTATCATGCTGATTATAAATTTAATTCTGCTCCTTGTGGGAACTTTTATGGATATAACCCCTGCGATTTTAATATTCACCCCGATTTTTCTGCCCGTTGTAACAAGCGATTTAATAGGCATGACGGCTGTTCAGTTCGGGATAATGCTGGTGTTTAACCTGTGTATCGGAACCATAACGCCTCCTGTGGGAAATATTCTGTTCGTGGGCGTGCGCGTGGCGGGAACCTCAATTGAAAGAGTGATAAAGCCGCTGCTCCCGTATTACGGCGCTATTGCGGCGGTGCTGCTGCTGGTAACCTTTATTCCCGGCGTGTCCATGCTGCTGCCGAGGATTTTCGGATATTAAACTGATTGGAGGAAAAGCTATGAAAATGACGTTGAGATGGTTCGGAGAGGGAAATGACAGCGTGGAGCTGTGGCAGATCAGGCAAATTCCCGGAGTAAGCGGGGTTATAACAACCCTATATAACGTCCCTGTCGGAGAGGTCTGGGAAAAAGACGACATAGAGGAGATGAAGCGGAATGTTGAGGCGGCAGGCCTTAAAATAGAGGGAATAGAGAGCGTTAATATTCACGACTCAATTAAGATAGGCACCCCCGACAGGGACAAGTATATTGAGAACTATATCAAAACCCTGGAAAATCTGGGGCAGGCGGGCATAAGGCTTGTGTGCTACAATTTTATGCCTGTGTTTGACTGGACGCGGTCGGAGCTGGCAAAGGAGCGGAGCGACGGCTCAACGGTGCTGTCCTACAACCAGGAAATGATTGACAGGATTAATCCCGAGGAGATGTTTGAGCGGATAGACTCAAACAATCAGGGGTACGTTATGCCCGGCTGGGAGCCTGAAAGATTAAGCCGAGTTAAGGAGCTGTTTGAGGCATACAGAGGGGTGGACGGCGAAAAGCTGTTTGACAACTTAGTGTACTTCTTAAAGAAAATTCAGCCCGTCTGCGAAAAGCACGGCATAAAAATGGCAATTCATCCCGATGACCCCGCATGGCCTGTGTTTGGGCTGCCCAGGATTATTAACAACAAAGAAAACATAATGCGGCTGCTTAAAGCGGTGGACAGCCCCTTTAACGGTCTGACCCTGTGCACAGGGTCTTTGGGCTCCAATCCTCAAAACGACATCTGCGGTATAATCAGGGCGGCGGAGGGCAGGATCCACTTTGCCCATGTGCGGAACCTCAAGCACCACTCCCCGGGAAAATTCGAGGAGGCAGCCCACCTGTCACGGGACGGGTCGATGGATATGTATGAGATTGTCAAAGCTCTTTACGATACGGGCTTTGACGGCCCTCTGCGCCCAGACCACGGCAGAATGATTTGGGGAGAAAAGGCAATGCCGGGCTACGGTTTGTATGACAGGGCGTTGGGAGCGGCATACCTGAACGGACTGTTGGAGGCGATTGAGAAGTCGGAGGGAAAACATGAGGCTTAGCAAGAAATCTGTTGAGAATGAGAGAGATAAGTGGCTTAAATCAGGATATAAGCTGCCTGAATTTGATATAGATATGATGAGAGAACGCACTCGAAAGGAGCCCTCGTGGGTTCATTTCGGGGCAGGGAATATTTTCAGGGCGTTTCCCGCCGTGCTGTGCCAAAGGCTGTTAAACCGAGGGGAGACAGACAGAGGCATAATCGTGGCGGAGGGATATGATTATGAGATTTTAGAGAACTGCTTTCATAAAACCGATAACCTAACCCTGTCGGTAGTCCTAAACTCTGACGGGACTGTGGAGAAAGAGGTTGTGGCAAGCGTTGCCGAGGCTCTCGCTTTGGATTTTGAGAACAGAGAGGACACAGCCCGTTTGGAGGAGATTTTTTCTGCTAAAAGCCTTGCTATGGTATCCTTTACCATAACCGAAAAGGGGTACAGCCTGAAAGGGGCGGAGGGGGAGTATTACGGCGAGGTTGCGAGAGACTTTGAAAGGGAGCCGAGCCAAGCAAAGACATATATGGGTCGCCTTGCCGCCCTGCTGCACCACAGGTACAAGAGCGGCGGATATGCCGTCGCCCTTGTAAGCATGGATAACTGCGCCCACAACGGAGACAGGCTGAAAAGCGCGGTGGGGGATTTCGCAAGGCACTGGGTTAAAAACGGTTTTGCGGACAAGGGCTTTGAAAGCTATATTGAAAACTCGGTTTCATTCCCCTGCACCATGATAGACAAGATTACTCCCCGCCCCTTTGAGGAGGTACAAAGGCTTTTAGAGCGGGACGGAATAGAGGGAATAAAGCCCTTTGAAACCGAGAAGCACACCTTTGCAGCCGCCTTTGTGAACGCGGAGGCTCCTCAGTACCTTGTGATTGAGGACGACTTCCCAAACTCCCGTATTCCCCTTGAAAAAGCGGGAGTTATATACACCGACAGGGAAACAGTTGACAGGTCGGAAAGGATGAAGGTGTGCACCTGCCTAAACCCTCTCCACACCTGCCTTGCCATATTCGGCTGCCTGTTGGGGTATGACAGAATAAGCGATGAGATGAAGGATGAACAGCTTTCGGAATTGGTTAAAAGAGTGGGGCATGACGAGGGGCTTCCCGTTGTTGACGACCCTAAAATAATAGAGCCCCGCAGGTTCCTCGATGAGGTGCTGACTAAGAGGTTTGCCAACTCGTTTATCAGAGATACTCCTCAGAGAATTGCCTGCGACACTTCTCAGAAGCTGGGGGTTCGTTTTGGGGAGACGATAAAGCGGTACGCCGAGGTTGGAAAGGCGGACAGCTTAGAATACATTCCCCTGGTGTTTGCAGGCTGGTGCAGATACCTTTTGGGAGTGGACGATGAGGGAAATTCCTTTGAGCCGAGCCCCGACCCTATGCTTGGATATGCGGTGGGGATTATGAATGAGATAGGCTTTGGCTGTACCGATGGTGAAAAAATACACGGCTCAATAAAAAAGCTGCTGTCGGACGAGAAGATTTTCGGGGTAAATCTTTATGACAGCGGTATAGGGCTTAAGGTTGAGAAATACTTTGGGGAAATGAATAAAAACCCGGGAGCCGTCCGCAGAGCCTTAGAGAAGTATTTGCAGACGGGTTAATCTCGGGTTTGAGTTAATTTCTTGATGACGGAGTCCCCCTTTTTCAGAGTGAACTGAACGGCGGCTCCGATAAACGCGCCTGTTATGACGGCGGCGATGATAAGGTAGGGCAGGTACCAGAATATGCCCGGGGTCTTAGTGATTAAAACAGCCACGGCGACCTGGGCGGTGTTGTGAACCGCCGCGCCTATAACACTGATTGCCCATAGGTTTTTAAGAGGCAGGACTTTAAGCAGAGCCGCCTCGGCAGCAAGGCAGAGCACGCCTCCCGTCATGCTGTACGCCAGAGTCATAATCTGCCCCGAAAAGACGCTGCCCAAAATAACCCGCATAATGAGAATAATAAGCGCGTCCTTAGGACCCAAAACCGCCAGAGCAAAGAGAGTGACAATATTTGCAAGCCCGAGCTTTATGCCGGGTATGGCGGTGAGGGGCGGTATTTGAGCCTCCAGCATAAATATGGTGAGCCCGATTGCCGTGAGCACCCCCATGAGAACCATACGTCTTGTGTTAATCCTTTTGTTGTTCATAAGCTACCTACCTGTCACGGCGTCAATGCCGCTGTTTTCAACTATTCTGACCGTCAGCCTGTGGGGCAGGCACACTATGGGATATATGCCGTTTGTAATCTCCCCCTGCTTTACGCAAAGCCTGTCCGGGCAGTCCGCCTCGGACACACGGATTGAACCCTGCTCCACATGGATTGTGTTGTAGCCCCCGTCCTCTGTGCGGACGGTTATATCGTAAGGCTCGCTGACAGAGCTCAAGTCAACTGTTTGGATCACATTGCCGTCTTGGACGATTTCCGCTGCCGAAGCGTCGGTTTTGGCGGTTTTGACCTTTAAGATAATGAGCAGAGAGATTATTGCCAACCCGGCAAATATCGCAATAAAAATTTTGTTTCTCATAAAAGCTCCTTTTTGTTTCGCCTTTTGAAAAAGGCTTTAACTATTCGCCCGCCCAATTGCGCTCGCCGCCTCCGCCCCGAGCGCCGTCGGTTTTCCCCTTCGGGGAAACCGATTGGGGCTACGCCCCAAACCCCTTTATGTGCAATTATGGCACCGTATAATTTTGATAAAGGCTTTGGCGACATTGCCGCCGCGGCTTGGCATGGCGGAATATGGGCTCGGCAATGGTTTTAAAGGCAAAGCCTTTATCAAAATCGTAGCATAAACCGTTAGTATGTCGGCGGGCGCAGCTGTGACCCAACTTCTTTGATGTTGGTTAGCACTCATCATTCCGATTTATACAGAGCAACCAACGTCAATGATAATACAAGGTTTATTGCCGAAACAAGCGGCGCCCCTACAATATAGTTCCCCAAAAATCAAAGATTTTTTGAAAAACCTAATATATTCTCCATTCTATTCATTTTCGGCGTTTTTGTCAAGTTTTAATGTATCGGCTATTAATCTTTTGTAATATTTCTGTTAAATTTAATCTTGTCTAATTTTGACGTAAATGGTATACTGATATTTGTTAAGTAGTGATAGTTTGGAACTATTGTCAAAAATAAGACATGCGTTTTAATTGTGTGCCTGCAATTGGAGTGGAATATTTTATGAATTACACAATGCTTACGGATTTCTATGAAATCACAATGGCGAACGGTTATTTAAAGTGCGGCATGGGGGACAGGATAGCGTATTTTGATATGTATTTCCGTCAGGCTCCCGACGGCGCGGGCTTCGCTGTAATGGCAGGCGTGGAACAACTTATTGAATATTTAAGCGATCTTAAATTCACCCGTGAGGACATAGAGTACCTTAGAGGCAAGAAAATGTTCTGCGAGGAGTTTCTTAATTATTTGGAAAACTTTGAGTTTAAGTGCGACGTGTGGTGCGTCCCCGAGGGAACCCCCATATTCCCCAACGAGCCCATCGTTACGGTGAGAGGCCCCATAATTCAAGCGCAGTTTATTGAAACCATGATTTTGCTTACCGTAAATCACCAGAGCCTTATCGCCACAAAGAGCAACCGTATTGTTAGAGCGGCGGGGGATATTCCCGTTATGGAGTTCGGTTCAAGGCGGGCTCAGGGCTATGACGGGGCGATTTACGGCGCGAGGGCGGCGTACATAGGCGGTGTCGGCGGAACGGCGTGCACCATATCAGACCAGATGTTCGGCGTGCCCGCCCTGGGAACCATGGCGCACAGCTGGGTTCAGAGCTTTGACTCGGAATACGAGGCGTTTAAGGCGTATGCGGAATGCTACCCCGATAACTGCACTCTGCTGGTTGACACCTATAACGTGTTAAAGAGCGGTATCCCTAACGCCATAAGGGTGTTTAACGAGGTGCTGAAGCCCAAGGGGATAAAGAGGTGCGGAATCAGGATTGACAGCGGCGACTTGACGTATCTCTCCAAAAAGGCGAGAAAGCTTTTGGACGATGCGGGCTGGACAGAGGCGACGGTTTGCGCCTCAAACTCTCTTGACGAGTATATAATCAGAGATCTTCTCCGCCAGGGGGCAAGGATAGATTCCTTCGGCGTGGGCGAGAGGCTTATAACCTCAAAGTCCGAGCCTGTTTTCGGCGGGGTTTATAAAATGGTTGCCGTTGAGCATGACGGCAAAATTATTCCGAAAATAAAAATAAGCGAAAACGTTCAGAAGATAACAAATCCCTATTTCAAAAAGGTTGTTCGTCTTTACTCAAGGGAGACGGGTATGGCGGTTGCCGATGTGCTCACCGCCTATGACGAGGTTATTGATGATACCCGCCCCTATGAGATTTTCGACCCTCAAAACACTTGGAAGCGCAAAACCGTTACGGACTTTAAGGCGGTTGAGCTGCAGGTTCCCGTTTTCTTAGGGGGAAAGCTTGTGTATAAGTCCCCCTCTCTTGAGGAGATACGGAGCTATGCTGAGGAGGAACTCAGCCTGATTTGGGATGAGGTTAAACGTTTTGAAAATCCCCATACTTACTATGTGGATTTATCCCAAAAGCTGTGGGATATCAGGTACGACCTGCTAAAGTCCCACAATGTTTAAAATGAGTACAATTAACCAAATATATTTAAGGGAAGGTATTTTATAATGCAACAAAATCCGGTTCAAGTCTACAATTTAGGCAAGTTGGGAATTATCGGTATGAAGGGCTGCGAGGACTTGGTGGAAAAGGTAGACCGGTATCTCATGGATTTCTGTGAGGGTAGCGGAGCCGAGCCCCACAGCTTTGTTATTCCGGTAAACTGCCCCAGGTTTGGCACAGGAGAGGCAAAAGCGGTAGTTTTACATTCCGTGAGAACCTACGACATTTACATTATCTGCGACCCGTTTAATTACGGCGTGACCTACAAGATGTACGGCGTTGAGCACTC
This sequence comes from uncultured Eubacteriales bacterium, assembly GCA_958352815.1. Taxonomy (GTDB): domain Bacteria; phylum Bacillota; class Clostridia; order Monoglobales; family Monoglobaceae; genus Monoglobus. The sequence continues at coordinate 18,167 of CATWQA010000003.1, read as the reverse complement.
CATGAGTCCCGATGACCATTTTCAGGACTTAAAGAGGGTGATTTCCGCCCTGGGCGGCAAGGCGAAGCGCATAACGGTTATTATGCCCATGATGTACGAGGGCAGGCAGCACAGAAGAGTTGCCAGAGAGTCTCTTGACAGCGCCATGATGCTTCAGGAGCTGGCGGCTATGGGCGTGGACAACTTTATAACCTTTGACGCTCACGATTCAAGGGTGCAGAACGCAATTCCCCTTAACGGCTTTGAAAACGTTCGCCCCACGTATCAGATGATTAAGGCTTGCCTTAAATACAAATCGGAAATAATCCTTAATTCTGAAAATACTCTAATTGTTTCCCCCGATGAGGGAGCCATGGGCAGATGTATGTACTATTCCTCTGTGCTTGGCATGGATTTGGGTATGTTCTACAAGAGGAGAGATTACTCCAAGGTTATTAACGGAAAGAACCCCATTGTGGCTCATGAGTTCTTAGGCAAGGATATTACAGATAAGAACGTAATCGTTGTGGATGACATGATTGCCTCAGGTGAGTCTATGCTGGACGTTGCAAGAGAGCTGAAAAAGAGAAAGGCGAAGAGCGTTATTGTGTTCTCCTCTTTCGGATTGTTCACAGAGGGCGTTTCAAAGTTTAATCAGGCGTACGAGGAAGGACTGATTGACGCTGTGTTTACTACCAACACGGTTTACAGACGTCCCGAGCTTAAGGATTGCGAGTGGTACCACGAGGTGGACATGTCCAAGTTTATCGCCCTCATTATCAGAGAGATTAACGGGGACAAGTCCATAAGCGAGCTGCTCACTCCCATGGAGAGAATAAACAGGATTTTACAAAAGTACAGAGAGAAGACAAATTCATAATTATGACGAGTGAAAATAATGTGAGAACAAGCCCTCGCGTTTCGGACGAGGAAATGGAAAAGCAGAGGGACTACATAGCAAGGCTTAGGGAAATCAACTCCGCCAAGGAGGCGGTTCCCATGGCTTTTGTTGAGACCTACGGCTGCCAGCAGAATTCCAGCGACTCCGAAAAGCTAAAGGGTATGCTGGCGGATATGGGCTATGAAATGTGCACCTCTGCCGAGGGGGCGGACTTGGTTTTGTATAACACCTGCGCCGTCCGTGAAAATGCGGAGCTTAGGGTTTTCGGAAACCTGGGGGCTTTAAAGCACAGCAAGCGCAGAAATCCCGCAATGCTTATCGGCGTGTGCGGCTGCATGACCCAGCAGGAGCATATTGCCAAAGCCATAAAGTCCAAGTACAAGCATGTGGACATGGTTTTCGGCACCCATGCGCTGTATCGGTTCCCGCAGATTTTGTGGGAGGCGGTTGAGCATAACCGTGTGTTTGACGTTAAAGATGAGGCGGGAGCGGTTTTTGAGGACGTTCCGGTAAGGCGCGACCCAATCCCCCTGGCAAAGGTTCCCATTATGTACGGCTGCAACAACTTCTGTACCTACTGCATTGTGCCCTATGTTCGGGGCAGGGAGCGGAGCCGCGACCCTGAAAAGATTTTAGAGGAGTGCAGACGGGTGGCGTCTGAGGGCTACAAAGAGGTTATGCTCTTAGGGCAAAACGTTAATTCCTACGGCAACGATACGGACGGAATTACATTTGCTCAGCTTCTGCGGCAGGTTTGCCGCATTGACGGAATTGAAAGAATAAGGTTTATGACAAGCCACCCCAAGGATTTGTCGGACGAGTTGATTGCCGCTATGGCGGAGGAGCCTAAGATATGCAACCAGCTGCACTTGCCTGTTCAGGCGGGCTCCGACAGGGTTTTAAAGGCTATGAACCGAAAGTACACCCTCCGCGAATACATGGATAAAATCAGAAAAATACGGCAAGCTATACCCGATATTGTTTTGACCACAGACATTATCGTAGGCTTCCCCGGTGAGACAAACGAGGACTTTGAGCAGACCCTAAAGGTTTTGCAAGAGGTCGAGTATGACATGATATTTTCGTTTATATACTCCAAAAGGGTGGGAACCCCTGCGGCGGAAATGGCGGACTGCCTGACCGAGGAGGAAAAGCACAGAAATTTTGACAGAATGCTTGCTGTTCAGAACGAAATATCAAAGCGCAAAAACGACGCGTATAAGAACACTGTCCAAAGGGTGCTGACGGAGGGGGTCAGCAAGACCAACGCGGACACCTTGACGGGCAGAACCGAGGGCGGAAAGGTGGTAAACTTTATCCGTCCCGAGGGGATTGAGGACAGAGACCTTGTGGGCGAGATTGTTCAGGTTGAGATAACAGAAACCCAGACCTGGTCCCTGTTTGGAAAAATGGTTAATTATTAAAGGAGATTTATTATGAATAACGACGCAATATATGAAAAGGCAAAAGAGCTGGGAGAGCTTATAAGAGAGAGCGAGGTTAAAAAGAGAGCGGACGAGACGGGAAAGGCTCTGCTTGAGGACGAGACCGCAAAAGGGCTTATCGATAATTATAACGCTCTGAGAGAGAAAAAGACAGAGGAGCTCAAGGGACAGGATTTGTCCAAGGAGCAGGCGCAGGAGGTTAATGATTACTTCCAGGCGGAATTTGAAAAGCTAGCGAAAAACAGTATAATTAAGGAGTACCTGGACGCGGCAAGGGATTATGAAATGATGCTGGGTCAGATGGACGGCATACTCAAGCATTTTATCGCGGGCGAGCAGGACAGCAGCTGCGGCGGAAGCTGTTCCACCTGCGGAGGCTGCCACTAAAGCGATTAGCGAATAGGGAATAGGGAATAGGGAATAGGGAATAGGGAATAGTCCCTATTCCCATTACTTTTATCCCGCGCCCATATAGTTTTAATCAATTTAATAATTTGGCAAATTGCCCGCCCTGTTGCGCTTGCCCATCTCCCCAAGCGCTTGGGCGGGCTTTGTTTTTGTAAATGGAATTGGATATATGTACATCAAAATTCGTAGGGGCGCCGCTCGCTGCGCCCGCTCTCCGTATTAACAGTTTATATTATACGGGTTTGAGATTTAATTTAATTGTTCCCCCTGTTGATTTATTGCCTCACATTCGTTTATCAACGGGCGCGATAAATGGCGCTCCTACGAATTGGGGGTGCATGCATGTCATATGATTTTGATAAAGGCTTTGGCGACATTGCCGCTGCGTCGTCGCATTATGTCCTTGGTGCCGGGCTTGCCTGTTCGGCAAGCCTACGCTTTTACGGGCATATGCTCCTCTATCCCCAAAAGTCTTACGACTTTTCGGGAGCCCTGCCCGCCCCGGTACGGGCGGCAGTATTTTGATAAAGGCTTTGGCGACATTGCCGCCGCGGCTTGGCATGGCGGAATATGGGCTCGGCAATGGTTTCAAAGGCAAAGCCTTTATCAAAACACATAATTTAGAATAAAACACATATGTGCCGCTTGTAGTGTCGGCGTTTGCGCACCTCACGTGGAACCTGAGGTGCCCTTACCGTGCTTGCGTACCCCATTTGGCAAATGGGGCATAAATTTGCCAAAGATGGCAGCGCAGCCGCTTTTTTTATTTACACAGAGTCTTGAAATAAAAAAATCTTTATGTTATACTTTAGACTATGAACTACGGTTATCGGGGATAATTTTGGTTGTGGAGGAATTGAGTTGATTATAGACAGAGACAAGCTAACGCCTATGATGCGCCAGTACTGCGAAACAAAGGACAAATATCCGGACTGTATCTTGATGTACAGGCTGGGCGATTTTTACGAGATGTTTTTTGAGGACGGAATTAAGGCGGCTAAGATTTTGGATATTGCCCTGACAAAAAAGAGCTGCGGTCTTGAAGAGCGAGCTCCCATGTGCGGTGTTCCCTTTCATTCGGTGGACAGCTATATAGTGAAGCTCGTGAATGCAGGGTGCAGCGTTGCAATCTGCGAGCAGACAGAGGACCCTGCCCAGGCAAAGGGCTTGGTTCGCCGCGAGGTTGTTCGGGTGGTGACTCCGGGAACGATTATGGACACGGCGGCTCTGGACGACCAGCGGAACAACTATCTGTGCTCCATGTGCCGGGAGGAAAAGGGAATAAGCCTTGCCTTTGCGGACATTACCACAGGAGAGGTGTTTGTGGGCGAATATTTGGGCAGCGAAATGATGAACGGAGTGCTTGATACCCTGACAAGGTTTTTGCCCACCGAAATGGTTATGAACACCATGGCGTACGAGAACACCAGGCTGGTGGAGCTTGTGCGGGACAAGCTGAACTGCTTTGTGCGCAACTATTACGAATGGGCGTTTTCCTATGAGCAGGCGGCGCAGCGGGTTCAAAGCACCTTTGGCAAGTCCGAGGCGGAGCTGGGGATAAATTCAGCCCTGTCCGTATGCGCTCTGGGCGGACTGCTGGAATACCTTAAGGAGACCCAGAAAACCGAGCTCACCAACATAAAAGAGGTGGAAATTTTATCTACATCGGGAACCATGCAGATTGATATGTACAGCATGCGCAACCTTGAGATAACCGAAACCATCAGAAACCGTTCGGCAAAGGGCAGCCTGCTGAACATTTTAAACAAGACAAAGACCTCTATGGGGGGCAGGCTTCTCAGAAAGATGATTACGGCTCCTCTCACCAATATAATCCTTATTCAAAATCGGCTGTACGCTGTGTCGGAGCTATATAAAAATCAGATTTTGCGGGAAGAGCTGATTGAAAACCTGAAGAAGATTACAGACATAGAGCGGACGGCAACAAAGATTGCTTATAAAACCGCCAATTGTCATGACCTGCTTAGCCTGATGAACTCCTTTGAGGTTCTGCCGCGGGTGGGAGAGCTTTTGAGGGGCTGCGAAAGCAAGCTCATACGGCAGCAGCTTAAAACCTTTGACGCTCTTGAGGATTTGTGCTCCCTGATTAGGGACAATATTGACGGCGAAGCCCCTGTTACCCTGAGAAACGGAAAGATGATTAAAAAGGGCGCAAATGCAGAGCTGGACAGGCTCAGAGGTATAATGACAAACGGCAGAGAATGGCTTACGGGAATGGTTGAGGAGGAAAAGGAAAAGACAGGAATTAAGACCATGAAGCTGGGCTACAACAAGGTATTCGGGTACTATGTTGAGGTCAGCAAGCTGTACTCCGACCAAGTTCCCGATTACTTTATCAGAAAGCAGACCCTGGTCAATGCCGAGCGGTACATAACCCCTAAGATAAAAGAGCTTGAGGAGGAGATTTTGGGGGCGGAAACCAAGATAACCGACCTGGAATATGACCTGTTTTGCAATATCCGCGACACGGTGGCGGCGGGCTATGACAGGATTTGCGGCACGGCGGGGGTTATTGCCCTGATTGACGTGCTCTGTTCCTTTGCGGCGGTTGCCGAGGCGAGAGGGTATGTTATGCCCACGGTGAATAATTCGGATAAAATAGTAATTCGCGATGGGCGGCATCCCGTGGTTGAGGCGATAAGCCGAGCGGGAACCTTTATACCCAACGACACGGTTTTGGACAACGGAGAAAACCAGATTTCAATAATAACCGGCCCCAACATGGCGGGAAAGTCCACATATATGCGCCAGGTGGCGGTAATAACTCTTATGGCGCAGATGGGCAGCTTCGTGCCTGCCTCCCGTGCGGACATAGGAATAGTGGACAAGATTTTCACCAGGGTCGGAGCCAGCGACGATTTGAGCTCCGGAGACAGCACCTTTATGGTGGAAATGAAAGAGGTGGCGTATATTTTGGACAACGCCACCAAAAACAGCTTGATAATTCTTGATGAAATCGGCAGGGGCACGAGCACCTATGACGGATTAAGCATAGCCTGGGCTGTGGTGGAACACATTGCGGACGTGAAAAAGTGCGGCGCAAAGACATTGTTTGCCACCCACTACCATGAGCTCACAGAGCTTGAAGAAAAAATAGAGAATGTTAAGAACTACTGTATCGCCGTGAAGAAAAACGGCGGAAACATAACCTTTTTGAGAAAGATAATCCGAGGCGGAGCGGACGAGAGCTACGGCGTTGAGGTTGCGGCTCTGGCAGGAGTGAAGAAGTCGGTTATAAAGCGCGCCAAGGAGATTGCCTCTATTCTGGAAAGCAGGGAACAAAAGACGGTGAACACCGCAAACATAAAAACGGGAGCCAAGGCGAAGCAGTCTCCCTTTGAGGGCGACCAGATGGACTTTTTCGCCCAGAGTGAGAACCCTGTCATATCCAAATTGAAAGAACTGGATTTAAACACGATAACGCCTATGGAGGCGCTGACGAAGCTGTATGACCTGCAAGCCGAGGCAAAACGATTGTAACAAACTGATAAGAATGGAGATTTTTTATGGGAAATCAAATCAGAGTGCTGCCGCCGGAGGTGGCGGATAAGATTGCCGCAGGCGAGGTGGCGGAGCGGCCTGCCTCTGTGGTAAAGGAATTGGTGGAGAACGCCATTGACGCCGGAGCGGACAAGATCACTATCGAAATAGAAAAGGGCGGGGTTAAGCTTATCCGCATAACCGATAACGGAAACGGAATACCGAAGGAGCAGGTTCCCACCGCCTTTTTGCGCCATGCCACAAGTAAGCTGTCCGCCGCTGAGGATTTGTATTCAATCAGAACCATGGGCTTTAGGGGCGAGGCTTTGTCCAGTATATGCGCCGTTGCTCGGGTCGAGGTGATTACAAAAACCCGAACAGATGAAGCGGGCATACACTATGTTGTTGACCACGGAGTTTGCGGCGAGCCCGATGAAATCGCTTGCGGAAGCGGTACAATAATGGAGGTTCGGGACTTGTTTGCCAATATCCCCGCAAGAATGAAGTTCCTTAAAAAGGACAGCACCGAAACGGGATATATATCGGACTTAATAACCCGTTTGGCTCTCTCGCGTCCCGATATTTCTTTTGACTACTACATAGACGGCAAGCAGATGTTTCGCACTGTGGGCGACGGAGATATTGCAAACGTGGTCTTAAAGACCTACGGTCTTAAATTCGCAAAGTCCTTAACGCCCATATGCTATGGGGAGGAGGGCATTGAGGTCACCGGTGTTTTGGGAAAGCCCGAGCTGTCCTTCGGCAACAGGACAAAGCAGACTATTTTGGTAAACGGCAGGTATATAAAAAGCCCCGCTATCTCAAAGGTGGCGGAGGAAGCATTTCGGAATGCGGTTATGGTAGGGCGGTTCCCTTTCTTCGTGATAAAGATAGATATGCCGCCCGAGCTGGTGGACGTGAATGTTCACCCTGCAAAGACAGAAGTAAAGTTCGCCAATGAGAAGCAGCTCTACAATATAATATATCACGCCATAAAAAACGCTATGTACGGCACAAAGCCCGGCGGCGATGTTAATAAATCCGACTCTCCGTCCCAAAAGTTCCCGGAAGCGGGGAAAACAAACAAGATGGAGGACCCGGTAAAAATCACAAAGGAAGTTGTTCAAAACTACTTGGAATACACAACTCCGAAAAATAATACGGAATATGAGCAAAACGGAAAACCGTCGGTAAATGAAAGTCTGAACGACATAATAGACGACTTTTTCGAAATGGGAGGAGGGAAAAAGCCTGCCGAGAAGCTTGAAGAAAAGCCCGCCGAGCAAGAGGAGGGCGTGCAGCTTAAAATGGAGACTGAGCCTGCCGCTGCGGCGGATTATTCCGATTATCCCGAGGAGCGGGGAGCAGGGGAAAATCTGTTTAAAGACTATAAGGTAATCGGGCAGGTGTTTAATACATACGTGATAGTTTCAGATAGGGACAATATGTATATGATAGACCAGCATGCGGCTCATGAACGCTCAATTTTTGAGGAATTAAAGCAGGCGTATTTTAAAGGCGAGAGGATGTCTCAGCTGCTGCTCTCCCCCGTGGTGATTGACTTGACCCATGAGGAGTTTGACGCGGCGATTTCGGGGATTGAGGAGTTTAGAAAATTCGGCTTTGAAATCGCTGAGTTCGGCGGCAACACGGTTGTGGTAAACGAGACCCCCGTGGTGGTAGATGAGCAGGGAATAAAGGATTTGTTCTATGAGATATTAAACGCGCTGATTGATAACAGAAAGCACCCCATTGCCGACTTTGAGGAAAAGGCTCTTGATATGATTTCCTGCAAGAAAGCGATCAAGGGAAATGACGTGCTCTCCCTGCGGGAGATGACGCAGGTTGTAAATCTGGTGGGAGAGCTGGCGGCAAAGGGAATAACAACCTGCCCCCACGGCAGGCCTATTGTTGTCAAGCAGAGCAAGCGGGACATTGAGAAAATGTTTAAAAGGATAGTTTAAGAGACGGAAAGGCTGTGGAATTTTGGCAAAACCAAAAATAATAGGCGTTGTGGGGCCTACCGCTTCGGGTAAGACCGACTACGCAATAAGGCTGGCAAAGGAGAGGGGCGGAGAGGTTGTGTCCTGTGATTCCATGCAGATATACAGGCATATGGATATAGGAACCGCCAAGCCCACCTCGGAGGAGATGCAGGGGATTCCCCACCATATGATAGATATTGCGGAGCCGGAGGAGAATTTCAGCGTGGCAAGGTTCGTGAAGCTGGCGCGGGAGTGCATTGACGATATTTTAGAGCGGGGCAAAATCCCCGTGCTTTGCGGAGGGACAGGGCTGTATTTTGACAGCATAATTAACAATCTGGAGTTTTCCGAAATGGAAACCGATGAGGAGTACAGACAGAGCCTAAACGCTCTGGCGGAGGAAAAGGGCTGCGAGTTTGTGCACCGAATGCTGAGGGAGGTTGACCCAAGGTCTGCCGATGCAATTCACCCCAACAATTTAAAGCGGGTAATCAGAGCCCTTGAAATATATAAGGTCAGCGGAAAGCCCAAGTCCGTGCTGGACAGAGAGCAGCGGGGAGAACCGCTGTACGAGGGTGAAATTTTCGGTCTGAGCCGTCCGAGAGACGTTTTGTACGACAGGATTAACAGGCGGGTTGACATTATGATGGAGCAGGGGCTCCTTGAGGAGGTAAAGACCCTGCTTAGCATGGGCATAAGCCCCAAGGCCACCTCTATGCAGGCAATAGGCTATAAGGAGCTTGTTTGGTATCTGGATGGCACGCTGCCCCTTAAAGAGGCGGTGGACAAAATTAAGCAGGAAAGCCGCAGATACGCCAAGAGACAGATAACCTGGTTTAAAAGGAACCCTGATATTATATGGCTTGAAATGTGATGTGATAATTCGCCTAAAGCGCGGGGTTTATCAACGTAAATGGGATAATTATAGACGTAAATGTTCACGTTGTAGGGGGCGGCTTCCCAGACGCCCCGAGCTGTATAACGATTTTTGCTAACGAAAACGGGATATACATATACGTAACTAATCCATTTCGTAGGGGCGCCATTTATCGCGCCTGCAGCTCATATTAACAGTAAACGCTGTATTATGCGGATTTGGGAATTTATTTAAATTATAATCCCTGTAGCTTTATAAAATCATATTGGTTTGTATACGGGCGCAGCTGTGACCCAACTTCTTTGAAGTTGGACGGCACTCATTATTCCAATTTAGCAATAGTATGTAATGTCAATAATAATACAACGTTTGTCGCCGATAAAGCGGCGCCCCTACGAATTTAAGGGGTTACGTATGTGTTAATCCCATTTGCTTGGCGGAAACAGTTGCATAGATATGCGGGGCGTCTGGGAAGCCGCCCCCTACAACGTAATGATTTACTGTTATGCTTATTCGGTTAAAATGGATAAAGCCCGCACTGTGCGCCCGACCTCCCCGAGCGCACAGTGCGGGCAAATAAGAGGCAAAGCCTTTATCAAAACCGCACGCCTGCTGCGCAAGCAAAGGCTTGTGAAAAATCTAACGATTTTTCACGGGCTTTTTCTTTTACAATTAGGTTACAATTGGTCAACAACTTGTGTTTTGCGGTTTACATAGGTTTTTGCGGGTATTATAATAAACGTGTATGTAGTTTTGGTAAGTTCAGTGCGCGTCTGCGTGCGCTGTCATGAGATGGATTATTGAAGATGCTTGAGTGATTGGAGGTAGTCTTGTGGCAAATACTACTGACAACTCAAATAGAAAACTTGAAAGAAAGCGCAAAAGAGACATGAGAAAACGTCTCTTTTTAATACCCAAGCTACTCTTCGTTTTTGCTTTTGTTTTTTTGCTGATTAGCATATTTTTCAGGTCGGGCAACACTGTGCAGACCTACACCGCCCTTGACGGCAGTATTGAGGAATACGTGCTGGCGGACGGATATATTTTCAGAGACCAGGAGTTTGTAACCGCCCCAACCGACGGGTATTTTGAGTGCGTGGCGGACGAGGGGCAGAGGGTCACCGAGGGCGCGACCATAGCCGCAGTGTACAAGCATAATGTGGATCCGGCAGTGACCGAGGAAATAGCTCAGCTTAAAGAGAAAATTCAGGAGCTTGAGAGCGACAGCTCTCAAGCGGATGTGTATTCCGGAAGCGCAGTTAGGATAGAGAGAAACATTTCCGATGAGGCTCAGGCTTTGAGCCAAATCAAGGATAATAACAATATTTCGGACATAGTTGCGGCAAAGCAGAATATAGACGGCTATGTTGCAAGCAAGCTGTACACCTCTGAGGACGGCAAGTCTAAGGAGGAGCACCTGCAGGAGATGAAGGACAGGCTCCGGGAACTTGAGTCCGGAGAAAATTCCGAAAGAGAGTGGATTTACGCTCCTCGTGCCGGAGTTTTTTCGTCCAAGGTTGACGGCTATGAACAGGTTTTAAGCATCGATATGCTTGACGAAGCGTCTCCGTCCTATCTTAAAAACCTTTCAAAGGAAAATATTGAGATTAGCGAAACGGTTTCTTCAGGGGAAAATGTCTGCAAGATAATCAATAACTATGAATGGTATTTTATCGGAACTGTTTCCGAAAAGGAAGCGGCGAATTTTGAAACAGGGCAGGATATAAGGGTTAAGTTTTATGACTTGTCCGACAGTGTTGTTACCGGCACGGTAACCGCTATTTCCAAGCCGGACGGAGGAAAGGTTGCAGTTACGGTTCACTCTACGAAGTATGTGGAGTCTATCTACACCACCAGCAAGGTGTCGGCGGAGCTGTTTATTGAGAGCGCCGACGGAATAAAGGTTCCTTCAAGCTCTTTGAGAGTTATTGACGGACAGCAGGGCGTTTACGTGGTGCGTCTGGGAGTGGCTAAATTCGTTCCCGTTTCGCTGCTGTATAACAACAAGGAGTGGGCTGTTATAGAGCCGGTTAAGGATACTAATTATGAAGAGTCGCTGGAGATGTATGACGAGGTTATAGTAAACACCAAGGGTATAGAAGACGGTAAGGTTGTGAGACAATGATTGAAAGTACGGATTTAATGCCCGATATTGAGAAAAACTATTTAAGCGTGCTTGCCGATGTCAGGCAGGCGGCTCAAAAATGCGGCAGAGACCCCGACGAGGTTAAGCTGATTGCGGTTTCCAAAACAAAGCCTATTGAATACGTACGCTCTGCCTTTGAGGCGGGAGCCGTGGATTTCGGGGAGAACAGACCCCAGGAGCTGGCGGCGAAGTATGAATTAATGCCTGACCTTAAGTGGCACCAGATTGGACACTTGCAGAAGAACAAGGTTCGGCATATCGTGGGAAAGACCGCCCTTATTCATTCGGTTGACAGCGTGGAACTGGCGGCGGAAATAGATAAGCGGGCAAAGGCGATAGATGTTGTTCAGGATATATTGGTTCAGGTTAATATTTCCGGAGAGGAAACAAAGTTCGGCATAGCCCCCGAATACCTGCCGGAGATGCTGGACAGGCTCAAGGAGTTTGACAATGTGAACACTCTGGGGCTTATGACAATCTCGGTCAGCGGTTATTCTCCTGAGGAGAACAGGGCTCTGTTCTCAAAGCTTAAGGAGCTTGCCGACAGGTTTGGGCTCAAGGAGCTTTCTATGGGCATGAGCCATGACTACAGAGAGGCCGTTGAGGCGGGAGCAACCATGGTCAGAATAGGAACCTCGATTTTCGGGGCGAGGGATTATTCCCAAAACAAACAGTAATTTATTAATCTAAATTTGAATATTACAGGAGGAATAGAAATGGGAAGCTTTATGGATAAGGTATACAGTATGATGGGTGTTGACGTGGGAGACGAGTACGAGGAGGAAGTTCTCGACGATTACCCCGAGGATAGATACGACGAGGAGGACGCTAACGAGAGGTATATGCCCAGCCGCAGAAACACCGCAAGAAGCAGCGCAAGAGCCGGCAGATTTGAGGACGCGCCTCAGATGAAGCTGGTTATTATGCAGCCCGTAAGCTTTGAGGAGGCAAGGGATATTGCGAACCACCTAAAAGAGAGAAAGCCCATTGTTATTAATCTGGAAAATGTGGACAACCCCACTTCACGGAGAATAGTGGACTTCCTCAGCGGCGCAGTGTACGCTCTGGACGGCAGTATTAAAAAGGTTTCAAACGGAATTTTCCTTATCGCTCCCTATAACGTAGGCGTTATGGACGATGAGGAATACGACCCCCGTTTCAGATAAGAATAAGTGAATTCACAGGACAAGCTGATTATATCCAGGGCTCAGGATATTCTTGAGCAGTCGGAGAGAAATTATTCGGCGCTGGCTTTAGGGTTTTTGAACCCCTATGAGGCGGGGCTGATAAAGAAAAACGTGCGCCCGGCGGCGGATATGCGTTGTGAGTTTTACGGCGGCTGTGACGAGGCGGAAAGACGACTGTTTGTCTGTTATCCCGAGTATGCTCCGGTGGATTATGACGAGATTATTTCTGTGCTGGAAATAAGGGGCAGAGATATTGAAGCTCTTGACCACAGAGACTACTTGGGAAGCCTTATGGGACTTGGCATTAAACGGGAGAACATAGGCGACATTATTCCTCTTGAAGATAAGTGCTATGTGTTTTTAAAGCCGCAGATTGCGGAGTACGTAAAGCTAAATCTGACGCGGATAGGCAGGCACGGAGTTAAGCTTTCGGTGGTAAGCGCATCGGAGATAACCGTGCCGCCAAAAAAGACCAAGAGGATAAGCGCAACGGTTTCGGCTTTAAGGCTTGATTGTGTTGTGGCGGCGGCTCTGGGAGTTTCTCGGAGCAAGGCGGCTGATTTGATAAAGGCGGATGCCGTGCAGCTGAATTTTGAGCCGACAGACAGCGTTTCAAAGCTGCTTGACGGCGGGGACATAATTTCCGTCAGGAAATACGGCAGGTTCAGACTGTCGGAAATAGGCGGAACCACCCGCAAGGGCAGACAAAGTGTAATAATCGAGAAGTTTATTTAGTATTATTGAGTGGATATAGGGAATGGGAGGTTAGAATATGCTTACACCTGCTGACATAGAAAACAAAGAGTTTAAAAAGGAAATGCGCGGCTACAGCATTTCGGACGTGAATAACTTCATGAAAGAAGTGGCTATGAGCTACGAGAAGATATATCAGGAAAACCTGGGCGCTATGGACAGGATAGGAATGCTCACAGACGCTGTGAAGCAGTATAAGTCCATGGAGGATACCTTGAGAAACGCCCTCTCTGTTGCCAAGGGTGCGGGAGACGATATTAAGACCAATGCCCACGGTCAGGCGCAGGTAATTATTAAGGACGCCGAGGCAAAGGCGGCGGAGATAATTAACCAAGCCGCAAAAGAGGTTGCCGATATAAATTACAGATACGAGGAAATGAAGCGCAGCGTTGAGGTGTTCAAGGCAAAGGTTGTTTCCCTGCTCAATTCACAGTTGGAAATAATAAAGGATTATTCCGATATTAACAAGGATACCGATTCTCAAATTCGTTCAAGCGCAGAGGCGGTTGAGGTTATAAAGAATGAGATTAACGATATTCCCGACATGCCCGAGGAGCTGGTAAATGAGGCGAAGCGTTCCGAGCTGGTTTCCCAGCTGGAAAAGGTGACCCAGGAGCTTCCCAAGATTAAGCTCAACGAAAAGGGCGAGTATGTTTCTATAGAAGAAGATTAAAATTTTAATAATTAAGGTTTTGGGCTGCTCTGCAAATGCGGAGCAGTTCTTATCATAAGGAATTGGGTGATTGTTACGTTATATATATTGTTGGCGGCAGCCGTTCTCATAGCTGATATTGTTACAAAGTATTGGGCTGTGGGAGCCCTGAAGGGTACAATAGGCATACCGGTTATAGAGGACTTTTTTCATTTGACTTATGTGGAAAACAGCGGAGTTGCCTTTGGTATGCTCGAAAATAAAAGAATAATTTTTATAACTCTTTCGGTGATTATCCTTATTGTGCTCGGGGTCTACTACTTTAAGTCGGAAAACAAGACGGTATGGCTCAAGCTGGGCTGTGCTCTCATCTGCTCAGGCTCTGTGGGGAACTTGATTGAGCGCATAACAAAGGGATACGTTGTGGACTTTCTGGACGTGAGAATTGTGAACTTCCCCGTGTTCAACGTGGCGGATATTGCGGTGTGCATCGGAGCCTTTGCTCTGGTGGTGCACTTCTTGTTTTACGACGGAGCCAAGGACGGAGAGGAAAATGGATAAGAGAGTAATAGTGGTTGAGGAAAACGAGGGAGGCAGACTGGATAAGTACCTCTCTGAAAAGTTTGAGGACTTAACCCGTTCCTACATAAAAAAGCTTATAGACGAAAAAGATGCGGTTCTGGTAAACGGCGAGACCGTTAAGGCAAAGCATAACCTAAAGCCGGGAGATACAGTCTCGGTCACTGTTCCCGAACCGCAGGAGATCGAAATAGCAGCTGAGGATATTCCTCTTGATATAGTGTATGAGGATGACTGTATGCTGGTGGTAAACAAGCCCCAGGGCATGGTTGTTCATCCTGCGGCGGGGAATTATTCGGGAACCCTGGTAAACGGCCTGCTGTACCGCTGCGGCAGTTCATTGTCAGGGATAAACGGAGAGAAGCGCCCGGGAATACTCCATAGGATTGATAAGGACACCAGCGGCCTACTGCTTGTGGCGAAAAATGATAACGCTCATCAAAGGCTGTCGGAACAGATTAAGGCTCACAGCCTGACCCGTGCCTACAAGGCGCTTGTCCACGGGAATATTAAGCAGGACAGGGGCAGGATTGACGCCCCAATAGGCAGGCACCCCACAGACAGAAAAAAGATGACAATAACCGACAAAAATTCCCGAAACGCCGTTACCAACTACAGGGTTCTGGAAAGGTTTTCAAGGTATACCTTTGTGGAATGTATTTTGGAGACGGGCAGAACTCACCAGATCAGAGTTCATATGTCCAAAAACGGACACCCTATCGTAGGGGATAAGACCTACGGGGTGAAAAAGGAGGAGTTTGCCCTAAACGGACAGCTGCTCCACGCCTATAAGGTAGGATTTATCCACCCGGAAACAGGGGAATATATGGAGTTTACGTCAGAACTGCCCGACTACTACCAAAAAGTTTTAAGCATATTAAGAAACAGAAAATAGCTTGCATGCGCGGAGATGCAAAATCTATAAAAAACATAAATAGATAAATATGTTACAAAACAATGCAAATGTGCTACAAAAATATAAAATTGTAGTATATTTGCATTTTTTATATTGACAAAAATAAATAAATGTGATATATTAATAATGTCAGAGATGACATACAATTGCCATTGTACTGTAAGAAAGGAGTCTATGTCTGTATAATGGTCAATTTAGGTGAAATTGATAGAAAAGGAGGTAATTATGGCAACTATATCGACCCGAGTAGATGATCAATTAAAGTCAGATGCCGAAAAAATTGCTGATGAAATCGGGATACCGGTCAGTACGGCAATCAATGTATTTTTAAAGCGTTTTGTAGCAAACCGCGGTTTCCCGTTCAACGTTATATCAACCAATAACATTGAACAAGTACCAACAATAGATGTTAATATGTTAGATGCGTCGGTAAAAAAAGCAATCGCCGATCCAAATAATTCAGGATTATCCCATCAGTTCACCTATTTAGATCAAAACACAGGCAAATTAGTTACTGTTACAAGAAAGGAGTAATTATTATGACTACCTCCAAACTTATGGTTGTGGCAGGACCGAATGGTTCAGGAAAGAGTACGATTACAACGAATTTACCCATAATAGGGGACTATGTTAATGCAGACGATATACAAAAAGAAACAGGCTGTAGCTCGTTAGAAGCGGCGCAGATTGCTACCGCCACGCGTGAATATATGGTAGACAACAATATGGATTTTACATTTGAATCAGTGTTGTCCACTCCGCGAAACTACGAGCTTATGGAAAAGGCAAAGAACAACAACTATAAAATAATCTGTGTATATGTCACGACAACAGACCCTGAGATAAACGTAAAGCGTGTTGAAGCACGTGTGAAAAACGGAGGACATAGTGTTCCGCCGGAAAAAATACGTGAAAGATATTACCGTGCAATGAAGTTGTTTCCAAAACTGCTTTATCTTTGCGATGAATTATATGTGTATGATAATTCATGTGAGAGAGGAAGCAGAGAACCGGAAATGATTATAAGTTTACAATATGGTAAAATAAATTATAAACCAAATGAAATATGGTCTTTAGATGACATTGAGAAACTTTGCAACGGAAGTTACATGGATTAGTGACGTTTAAGCAGGCGGAAAGCGAGAAAGTTATTTTTCTCGCTTTCCGCCTTGCCTCGCCTATACCATATTTTCCCTTTGTCGACAGAGCACAAAGGGGCGGGCGATAGGTGCACCAATGTAGGCGTATAAATTATATGGAATAATTATCAGCAGTATACGGTATAGGCTGATTGCTGCAAGCTAAAAGTCTTGGGTGAGCATCGCCCGGATTAGGTTTAGTCACTTAGAGGAGATATTGTAACCGAACCGCTGAGGTTTTCAATAAATTCCGCACCCAGAACCGCTTCCCCCAGACTGAACAGGCTGCTGTTTTCGTTAAATATGTCATAAAACAGAACCACGTCTCCCCATGGCGCGTAGTATGCCAGCGCGCCTCTGCCGCCTGATGCTTTTGGAGCGTCGGTTGTATTAAGGCTGTTTGGGGGATAGAAAATTTTTTCATTGTTGCTGTAGTCCTCAATATCCACGGTCAATGGCAGTTGGGCGTATAAATCCTTGGCTGCCTGCGACTCGTTCAGTTTGTATACCACTTCGGTATCGCTTGAGGATATTTTAACCAGCATTTCATCACTTTTGTCAATTAATATTTCTTCCGCCTTTGCCAGGGGAGCTATTGTTTTCATATCCCAAGAGAAAAGCCTTGACGGTGTCGGCTAAGGGATTTGAAATATTTGCGGAAATCGTTCCGCTTCCTTGGGTGAGATTTACGTCTATTAATACTCTGTTGCTGTAAAATGCGGTGATAAGGGTGGAGTTTTCCGGTGCGTTTGAAGCGGTAACGGTTCCTCCCGAAACAGAAATTTTCGGGGATGGGTCGGGGAGCTCAAGGGTGTCAGTCCATGCCTTAACAGTGGCCTCGGAGCTGCCCCCTGAAAACCGCCTGCCGGAGTTCCAAACAGTCGTATCTGATGTGAGAGAGTGGAGGTTAGATGCGCTGGAGCCTATACCGCTGCTTCCCGAGGTGCAAAAGGGAATAATCAGCTTTCCCGAAAAGTCATAGCTCTCTAAAAATGTATAAATAATTTTGGGAGCCTGTCCCCACCATATGGGGTAGCCGAGAAAGATAACATCGTAGTCCTCAAGGTTGTCAATCCCGCCTGAAATTGCAGGTCTGGCGGAGGGGTCGTTCTGCTCCAGATTGGCTCTTGATGTAGAGTTGTTGTAGTTCAGATCCGCCGAGGTATAGGGTATTTCAGGCTCAATCTCATAAATGTCCCCGCCGAGTATGTTTTGGATATGGTTCGCAATGCCTTCGGTTGACCCGGTGCAGGAAAAGTACGTTACAAGAATGTTGCTCTCGCTGCAAAAACCGCAGATCGGCGCGGTAATCGAAAGTAAAACCGTGGTAATAATCGTAAAAATGATGGATTTTTTCATGGTAATCGCCTCCTTTGTTTGATACCTAAATTATACATCATAAACAGAAGTATGTCCAATACTTAGTTTAAATGATAAATAATGCCGAAAAGGCATGAAACAAATTTTTTAAAGCGTTATCCATAAAAGAGAATTTTATTGTCTGCTACGTATGCGCCATGGTACCATGTAAACGGAATGGAGAATTACATATATGTTAATCCGGTTTGTTTTTCTTGATAAAAACGAAGCAAAGCGAATTATAAAATAAAAATGCGCCGCAGGCGCACACTCGCAAAAAGGTGGTAGCGCAGCGTGCCTTTTTGCGAATAAGGAGACGCAGCAAAATGAGCGCACGGTG
>CATWQA010000002.1 GCA_958352815.1 uncultured Eubacteriales bacterium | reverse complement strand
TAGCGCCGAAAATACTTGGAGGGCGACCTCCCGGGAACATAGGACGCTGCCGGAACAATATTTATCCCCTTGACATAAAAGTCAGGGGGATTTTTTCATGTAAAAATCCCCCTAACCCCCTTTAAAATCTGTCGCCGGTATGTTTTAATTTAAGGTTTAAGGTTTTCTCGAAAGCTCAAGGTCTATGGTGTCATGGATTTTTATTGAGCCGCCGTGAGCGTTTATTGCCTCAGAAATTTTAGAGAAAAATTCTTGTCTTATATTTTTTTCAATGGCTATATGGTCTGAATACGTTCCCAGGAGCATGACATATTCTTTTGCCGAAAAAACTCTGGTTCTGTGAAACAAATAATATTTTATATCCGTAAAGCCGTATTTTTCAGAAATTTTTGCAATTTGCTCGGCTTGTTTTTCGCCGTATTCATTTGGTGCTTGGGGGCTTTTATTATAGAATTTGTAATAGTATTGGGCGTAAAGCCTGTTTATTTCATTCGTTAGGTCGGGGTTATCTTTAGAGGAATATGGGTGATTTGCGAACCGCGCAAAAACTCCGCCGTTGCGCAGAAGTGAAAATACTTTTGTGTATCCGATCCTTTCGGAAATCCAGTGAAACGCAGTTGCCGAGTAGATAAGGTCATATTTACCGCACGGAAAAGCTACGTCTTCAAATTTTCCGGTTACAACCGAAAAGTTATTATAGTTCCCAAATTTATTTATGCATAAATCGGAAAATTGTTGACCGCATTCCACTGCTGTCAGGTTACAGCCTGTTTTTAATATAGGTAGGGAGGCTTGCCCGCCGCCTATTCCTATCTCAATTGCGTTGCAGGTTTTGTCAAGCGTGATATAATCAAATATGGCTTGATAAACGTCGGGAGGATAATCGGGACGCATTTTATCATATAGGGACGCCACAGTATCAAATGTAGTGTTTAGGTCTTTATTTGCAGACATATTTATCCCTCCGTAAGTTAAGTGAACAACAGGGCGGTTTGTCCGCCCTGAGATTTATCTATCTTCTTTTGTATGGTGTGGCTTGAGACTTTACTATTTTTAGATTTGGGAACTTACGGCTAAGGTATTCCTTCATAAAGTCGCAAATTATATTTTCCGTCTCGAAGTGGCCTGCGTCAATAAGGTTTATCCCCAGCTCCAGAGCAAGGCTTGCCTGGTGATGCTTAATTTCGGAGGTAATATAAACGTCCGCTCCGGCGTTATATGCGTTATAGATATAGTCGCCGCCGCTGCCGCTGCACAGAGCCGCCGTTGAAACAATCTCCGACGGGTCGCCCACGTAACTTATAGAACCGCAGCATAAAACGCTTTTTACATAGTCCACAAGGTCAGCCATTTCGGTAGGCGTTTCCAAGGCTCCAACCCTGCCTATTTTATCGGTTGACTTTCCCGTTGAGTTGTCAATACATTCCTCATCGGTAAAGGGGCGCACGTTTATTAGACCCAGCTTGTCCGCAAGCATATCGTTCATGCCGCCGTCGGCTATGTCAAGATTAGTGTGTGCGCTATACAGGGAAATATTATTGTTAATCAGGCGGATAATCATGCTTCCCGCAACGTCCTGCTCAACAACACGGTTTATTGTGGGAAAAATAAGAGGATGATGAGTTATAATCATATCCGCATTATATTTAATGGCTTGGTTTATGTTCTCTGTGGTCGCATCCAGCCCGATAAATACAGTGTTTACCTCTGCGTCTCCGTCTCCCACAAGAAGCCCCACGTTATCCCAGCTTTCGGCAAGGCTTTTGGGCGCAAGGGCTTCAATATAGGAAGCAATTTCATTTACTGTTGTATTTGCCATAAGATACATATCCTTTCTGCAGTTTACTCAAGCTCTGAAAGCTGAGCCAGCAGCCGCTCCCTTTCCTCAATACCCTGAGGATTTTCGGACTGCCTTAGCCCCTCTATTGTCTTTCTGAGCTTGTTTATTTGACGTTTTTTGTATTCATCATAGTATTCAGAGTCTTTTGTATCCACACCCAAAATCTTTTCTGTGTCAAGCAAGGGCTTATTTACGGTCTTTTTTGGGGAAAATGAGATAATGTTATACAGCTTATCCCCCTCTTTAACAATATATTCTTTAATATGGGAAAAGCCCTTTTCGTAAATATATTCCCTGATTTCCGCAACCTTAGTCATGGGCTGCAGAATGACCATATCCGCCCCATTGACGGTTGCCTCACTTTGTTCAAGAATATCGGCTATAATCATGCCGCCCATTCCCGCAATAACCAAGGTGTCCGCCCTGTCTTCGGGGGTCACTGTGGAAAGGCCGGGACCCAACCTTAGGGAGATGAGACTGTCCATGCCGTATCTATTCACAGTGGCTTGGGCACGCTTCAGCGGCCCGGGTCTGATGTCGGAGGCTATTGCAAATTCTGTCTTACCCCGAGCGATGAGTGACACGGGAAGATATGCGTGGTCGGTGCCTATATCCGCCATGATTTTGGAGTTGCTTATAAGCTCCGCGATTTTTTCGAGGCGGGGAGGCAAGGTGTGAACTGTCATATTCTTATCCTTTCGCAGGTTGTTGTAAAAATAATTGTATTATTAAACAGATATTTTGTCAATACATAAAAGGAAAAAATCTTTTTTTGTAGAATAGTAATAGTAGAGATTTTGAGGTGGTATTATGTCGGTTAGGGAAATGATTGAAAAGAGGGAACATCAATACTTGTCCGATTGGGCAACCTTCAGCGACAGCTCAAAGGGCAGGGTTGTTTATGAAGAGCCCTGCCAAATCAGAACAGGGTTCCAGAGGGACAGAGACAGGATTATACACTCAAAGGCGTTCAGGCGGCTTAAGCACAAGACACAGGTGTTTATAGCACCTCAGGGCGACCACTACAGAACCCGCCTGACCCATACTCTGGAGGTGGCGCAGATTGCCCGCACGATTGCCAGAGCCCTTAACCTAAATGAGGACTTGACCGAAGCCATTGCTCTGGGTCATGATTTGGGGCACACGCCTTTCGGGCATATGGGCGAGAGAGTGCTTGACGAGATTTGCCCCGGCGGGTTCAGGCACAACGAGCAGAGCCTGAGAGTGGTTGAGGTTTTGGAGTCCGGAAAGGGGCTTAACCTGACCTATGAGGTGGGGAACGGCATCTTGTGCCATACGGGGGATAAAAGACCCGATACTCCCGAGGGAAAAATCGTTGCCCTTGCGGACAAGATTGCATACGTCAATCATGATATTGACGACTCAATCAGAGGCGGCGTTTTAACCGAGGAGGAAATACCCAAGGAGTTCAGCGATGTTTTGGGAAACCGACACTCTGTCAGGATTGACACCATGATAAAGGCAACCATAAACGGCAGCTGCGGGGACATAACCATGAAGCCCGAGATTTTTGACGCTCTTATGGGGCTGAGAAGATTTATGTTTGAGAGGGTGTATCTCAACCCGGATTTAGAGATTTGCCAAGAGGAGGACAAGGCAAGAAACGTAATCGAGGGGCTGTATTCCAAATTTGTCAAGGATATTGACTTAATTCCCGTTGAGGCGAGGGAAAACAGCTGTGTTGACGACAAAAGTATAATCGCAAAGGATTATATAGCGGGAATGAGCGACCCCTTTGCCGTTGCCAGGTATGAGGAGTTGTTTGTCCCCAAGTTTTGGGTGAAATAAGTTTTAAGAAAGGAAGTAATAATGGCTAATTCAGATTTTCAGGCGTTTCTTGATGAGCTTGTTATGAGAAACGATATTGTTGATATTATTTCCGAATATACAGTTTTAAAGCGCAGCGGAAACCGCATGATGGGACTGTGCCCGCTTCACAACGACAAGAAGTCTCCCTCGCTGACCGTGTCACCCGATAAGCAGGTTTTTCACTGCTTCGGCTGCGGTGCGGGGGGAAGCGTTATTCAATTTGTTGAGGCGGCGATGCATCTTGATTTTATGGACGCCGTAAAATACCTGGCAGACAGAGCGCACATGACCGTTCCCGACAGCAGAAGCAGCGGAGATAAGCAGAGGCAGCTTGCCGCTTCAAAAAAGCGGGAAAAACTGTACGAGCTTAACGCAGAGGCGGCAAGGTACTTTTATGACTGTCTGTCAAAGCCCGAGGGGGAGCCGGGGCTCAACTACCTGAAAAGGCGGAAAATCAGCGGCGGAACCATAAAAAGGTTCGGAATCGGGTATGCCCCCGAGGGTTGGTCAAATTTAATAAATTATTTAAAGAAAAAGGGGTATACTGAAAATGATATGTTGGAAGCCGGTTTAGTGAAAAAACGGGACAACGGAACCTTTTATGACGCTTTTTACGACGGCAGAGTTATCTTCCCCATTATCGATGTGCGGGGTAAGGTGATTGCCTTCGGCGGCAGAATAATAAGGGACGGCACAGACGCTCCCAAATACTGGAACACGCCGGAGACATTGATTTTCAAGAAAAAGGATAACCTGTTTGGCATGAATCTTGCCAAAAACTCAAAGGCGGACAGGCTTTTGCTTATGGAGGGGTACATGGACGTTGTGTCCCTGCACCAGAGCGGGTTTTCAAATGCAGTGGCTTCTTTGGGAACGGCATTTACTCCGGAGCAGGCGAGGATTGTTAAACGGTACGCCGGCAGAGCCGTTTTGTGCTACGACAATGACGAGGCGGGCAGAAAGGCTACGCTCCGAGCGGGGGACATACTCTTTGACGCGGACGTTAAGGTCAGAGTGCTTGAAATAACCGACGGAAAGGATCCGGACGAGTTTATAAAGGCAAAGGGAGCGGAGATGTTCGGTGTTCTTGTGGAAAAGGCAAAGCCTTTGATTGACTACAAGATAGACGCTGCCAGAGAAAAATACAACCTTGATGATATTGACGACCGTATGGACTTCATAAACGAGGCGTCAAAAATCCTGTCTAAGGTTAGGAATATGACTCAGCGGGAAATATATATAGGGAAGCTTTCCGACGAGCTAAAGGTCAGTCCCGAGAGCATAGCCGCAGGAGTGACGGAAATAGAGCGGCGGGAGCTGAAAACCGAGACCCGCAGGCAGGAGAACAGGCTGAGGCGGGAGTACGAGACACGAACGAGCGGAGGATTCTCGGAGCATGACGACCGTGAGCTATACAACGCGGAGCGGCTGCTGCTGAGCCTGATGACCGACAAGCGGGTGTACTCACTTGCAGTAAAGCGGGGGCTAAGCCCGGAGGACTTCACAGCCTCCCCCGTACATAAACGAATGGCGGAGATGATGTTTGGAATATATGAAAGCGGAGGTCAGGTTGAAAGCTACGACCTGCTCAGCAGATGCACGCCTGAGGAGGCGGGGCAGGTTTCGGATATATTAATCAGCGATAAAAATGTAAGGGACAGAGTGTATGCTTGCGCTCATCCCATTGACATAATGGTTAGGGCAAAAGAGAACAGACAGCGGGCAGACGCCGCCGGTAACGAAGCGGAGCTTATCAGACTGTTTGAACAAAAGAGAGATAAGAAATTATGATAACGGGGGTAATAGTATGAGTGATAAGATTGAAAACATGGAGAATGAAAACAGAACTGACAGATCGGAAAAGTTGGATATGACCACTGCCAAGAAAAAGGCTCAGATTATTCAGGATTTGCTTGACGACGGCAAGAAGGTGGGAATGCTTGAGTACAAAACCGTGGCGGACAAGCTGGAGGAATTGGAGCTTGACCCGGAGCAGATAGACAGGATATATGAGCTTATTGAAAAGCAGGGCATAGAGATTGTGGGCAGCATTGACCCGGAGCCGGTTGTCGAGGATGTTGAGGAGGTAACCGAGGAGGAGCTGGAGGATATGTCGGTTCCCGACGGCGTCAGCATTGACGACCCTGTTCGTATGTACCTCAAGGAAATAGGCAAGGTTAAGCTTCTCACCAGCGAGGAGGAGGCGGAGCTTGCCAAGAGAATGAGCGAGGGTGACGTAACCGCAAAGCGAAAGCTGGCGGAAGCCAATTTGAGACTTGTTGTCAGCATAGCCAAGAGATATGTCGGACGCGGCATGTTGTTTTTGGATCTTATTCAAGAGGGTAACTTAGGTCTTATTAAGGCGGTTGAAAAGTTCGATTATACCAAGAAGTTTAAGTTTTCAACGTATGCAACATGGTGGATAAGACAGGCGATTACCAGAGCCATAGCCGACCAGGCGCGCACAATCAGAATACCCGTGCACATGGTTGAGACCATAAATAAGCTGGTTCGCGTGTCAAGGCAGCTTGTGCAGGAGCTGGGCAGAGATCCGCTGCCCGAGGAGGTTGCAAGAGAACTGAATATGCCTGTTGATAAGGTGGGCGAGATTTTGAAAATTGCCCAGGAGCCCGTTTCTCTTGAAACGCCCATAGGCGAGGAGGAGGACAGCCACCTGGCAGACTTTATCCGTGACGATGACGCTCCCGCTCCGGCAGACGCCGCAACTTTTACTCTGCTTAAGGAGCAGCTGGTGGACGTGCTCAGCACCCTGACGCCCAGAGAGGAAAAGGTTTTAAGGCTTAGGTTCGGTCTTGACGACGGCAGAGCCAGAACCCTTGAAGAGGTGGGCAAGGAGTTCAACGTTACCCGCGAGAGGATACGTCAAATCGAGGCAAAGGCTTTGAGGAAGCTCCGTCATCCCAGCCGCAGCAAGAAGCTGAAAGATTATTTGGAATAATATCCGAATAGAATAATACCTGAAAGGTATTTATTCGATTTTTCAGCATACATATTTAAAAAAGCAATTTGGAGGAAGTAGTTTGGTAAATAATAATGAGCCTATAGACGGCACGAAAACAATTATGAGAGTTTCTAACATAAGTATTGTTGTGAATGTGCTGCTCTCAGCGATTAAGCTGATAGTCGGTGTTGCGGCAAGGTCGGGCGCCATGGTCAGCGACGCAATACATTCAGCATCAGATGTGTTCAGCACCGTAATTGTTATGATAGGCGCCAACGCCGCAGGTAAGGAAGCGGACGAGGAACATCCTTACGGCCATGAGCGCATGGAGTGCATAGCCGCCATTATCTTGGCGGCGGTGCTGTTTGTGACGGGTATCGGAGTGGGCATTTCGGGATTTAGAAAGATTATCGGCGGGAATTACGGTGATCTGGCAATTCCGGGAGCTATGGCTCTGGTTGCGGCAGTGGTTTCTATTGCAGTTAAGGAGGCAATGTTCTGGTATACCCGCTTTTATGCCAAGAAGATTGATTCCACTGCTCTGATGGCGGACGCATGGCATCACAGAAGCGACGCTTTTTCTTCGGTGGGCAGCTTTGTGGGTATTTTGGGAGCAAGGCTGGGCTTCCCTATATGCGACCCTATTGCCAGCGTTGTTATATGTATCTTTATTGTAAAGGCTGCCTTTGACATATGCAGGGAAGCTCTTGATAAAATGGTAGACAAATCCTGCGATGAGGAGACCGAAGCCAAGATGGCGGAGCTGATAAAGGCTCAATCGGGAGTTGAGTCTCTCGACCTGCTGATGACAAGAATGTTCGGCTCAAAGGTGTATGTGGATGTGGAGATTGGGGTTGACGGGGATATAACCCTGAGAGAGTCCCACGCCGTAGCAGAGGAAGTGCATAACGTCATAGAAGCAGGCTTCCCGAAGGTGAAGCACTGCATGGTGCATGTTAATCCGGTGTAAAATAAATGGCTGTACCCAATTGGGTGCAGCCATTCTTGTTTGCTTGATTTCAGAAGGTGTAGTTTGCCTTTCTGTACTTGCTGGGAGAAACTCCCATAATCTTCTTGAACACGTCTCCGAAGTAGTTACTGTCCTTATAGCCGCAGAAGCGTGCGATCTCGGTAACGGAATACTGGGTTTCGACCAGCATGTTTGTCGCCATCTTGATGCGCACATTGTTAAGATACTCATTAAATCCGAAGCCTGTCACCTTTTTGAACTTCTTGGAAAAATATGTAGGGCTCATGTATGCCATTTTTGAAATGTCCGCCAGAGTTATAGGCTGGTTATAATAATTGATTATGTACTTGCAGACCTGCTGTATTCTCTCCTCATGGACGCTGATATCGTCAAAGGGAACAACGTTGTGCCCCGCGCACCTGTCAAGGAATATCATCAGTTCCGCCATGTGGGAGCGGGACAGGAAGTCGGCATATTCGTCATTCTTGTCGCACTCGGCGCGGAGCTTGTGGAGAAGCCCCTCAAAGGCGTACCGCTTTGAAACGGGCACGTGCACCTTTTTTGCGTTAAAGGCGCTCATAAAAAGTTCTCGGTCAATATTCTGACAGACCCGGTCAACAAAGTCGTCGTTAAACGTCATAAGGTATCTTTCATAGTAATGCTCGGACGAAATCATAGTCGTAAGATGCAAATCGCCCTTGTTCACCAGGACAACGTCTCCCGGTTCCATGTTAAAAAGTGTATGATTAATAAAATATCTTCTGCTTCCCGCCATAAGATAGTAAACTTCATAATAATCGTGAATATGTGAATTTTTCATAACGTAGGGTTTGTTATTTTCCTCACGGTCAATAAATAAATCGCGCCCTTCGGGTAATCCCATAAACAATACCTCCAATTTTTATGATACTATTAATCTGCAAACTCAGTGTAAATGCATTATAACATATCCGTGGCAATAAATCAACAGGTTTTTAAAAAAATACTGAAAATTTGCTAAATTGATAATTGCACAAAAAATATTTGAATTTGTGAGCCGTTAAAGAGCAATTTATCCGTTAATATTATTAAAAAAACATTTGCAATATTGACCTGCTTTAGTGTATAATATATAACAGAATAATATAAAACCATAAAGTATTAGGTAATATACAGGAGGTACTCTTATGAAAAAATTTATGGACAAGGACTTTATGCTTACCAACGATACAGCTAAGAAGCTGTATCATGACTTTTCGGCGGACATGCCGATTTTTGACTACCACTGCCACTTAAGCCCTCAGGAGATGTATGAGGACAAGCCCTTTGAGAGTATAACGCAGATTTTCTTGGACGGCGACCATTATAAGTGGCGTTATATGCGCTCAATGGGTCTTGAGGAGAAGTACATGACAGGTCACAGAACCGGAAATCAGCAGTCGGACTTTGACCGCTTTAACGCGTTCTGCTCCGCCCTGCAGTACGGCATAGGCAACCCGCTTTATCATTGGACTCATCTGGAGCTTCAGAGATACTTCGGTATTGACACAATCTGCCGCGCAGACACAGCTAAGGAAATATTCGACAAGGCTAACGAGGTCATAAAAGAGAAGAATATGAGCCCTTCATATCTTATTAACACCTCTAATGTTGCCGCAATATGCACAACAGACGATCCCATTGATTCTCTGGAGTGGCACAAGAAGATTGCCGAAAAGGGTCACATCAAGGCAAAGGTTCTGCCTGCCTTCAGACCCGACTTTATGATTAATATTGACAAGCCTACCTTTGCTCCCTATATCGGCAAGCTGGCTGAGGCTGCGGGAATGGAAATCAAGTCCTATGACGACATGATTAAGGCGGCTTATAACAGAATTGACTTCTTCCACGAGGCAGGCTGCCGTATCAGCGACCATGCTCTTGACGGCGTTCCCTACTGCGAGGGTATCGACGTTTCGGCTGTATTTGCAAAGGCTATGAACGGAGAAGCTGTTACAGCAGACGAGGCAAAGGGCTTTAAGGCAGCGGTTCTTATCGACCTGGCGAAGAAGTATACAGAACTTGACTGGGTAATGCAGCTCCACATCGGCGCCCTGAGAAACAACAATACAAGAATGTTTGATATACTGGGTGCGGACACGGGCTTTGATTCGATTGCTGATTACTCAATTGCTCAGGATTTGTCAAACCTGCTTAACGCAATGGAAAAGACAGATAACCTGCCCAAGACAATTCTGTACACCCTTAACCCCAAGGATAACTATGTTATAGGAACCATGCTGGGCAACTTCCAGGGCCCCGGCACAGGCGGAAAAATTCAGTTCGGTTCGGGCTGGTGGTTCTGCGACCAGAGAGACGGCATGACCGACCAGATGAAAGCTCTGGCAAACCTGGGCGCTCTTAACAAGTTCGTCGGAATGCTTACAGACTCAAGAAGCTTCCTTTCATACACAAGACATGAGTACTTCAGAAGAATTATGTGTAACATTCTGGGAACATGGGTTGAGGACGGAGAGTTCCCCTGCGATATGGACACCCTTGAGACAATAGTAAAGGGCATCTCCTTTGAAAACGCAAAGAATTATTTCGGTATAGAGCTTTAGAAGAGAAAAAATTTTTGAAAAAGGAGGCTTGAACTTATGGAATTTATTAAGAGAGACAGAGAGTACGACTTGGTGACAATGGGCGAGGTTATGCTTCGCCTTTCACCTCCGGGAACGGATAAGATTTCCCAGAGCTATGTTTTTGACAAGAGAGCCGGCGGCGCAGAGCTTAACGTTGCCAGCGGCAGCGCTATTTTGGGTATCAGAAGCGGAATAATAACAAAGCTGCCCGAGAACAAAATCGGTCACTTTGTTAAGAATATGATCAGATACGGGGACGTCAGCGACGACCTGATTGTATATGACCACTCTCCCGAAAAGCGTCTGGGTATATACTATTACGAGACCGGCGCATATCCCAGAAAGTCCTCTGTTGTTTATGACAGGGCAAGGTCGTCTATGACAACTCTGCGCGTAAACGAGATTGCCCCCTCGGTATTTTATAAGACCTCGGTTTTCCATGTGAGCGGTATTACCCTGGCAATAGATGAGGGCCTGAGAGAGACCACTATTGAAATAATCAAGAAGTTCAAGGAAAACGGAACGGTAATTTCCTTTGATATCAACTACCGCGCCTCTCTTTGGGATGAGGACACCGCAAGAGAAACGGTTACAAAGGTCTTTCCGTATGTTGACATTCTGTTTGTCTCTGAGGAAACCTCAAGGCGCATGCTCCAAAAGACAGGAACTCTTGAGGAGATAATGAAGAGCTATTGCGACGATTACGGCTGCAAGGTTGTGGCAACCACCAGACGTGAGGTTATCAGCCCTAAGATACATAACTTCTCATCAAAGATTTATTATGACGGCAAATTCTATGAGGAGGAGCCTTACATGAATATTGAGGTTGTTGACCGTGTGGGCAGCGGCGATGCTTATCTGGCAGGCGCGCTTTACGGAATGATAACCTATGACGATATGCAGAGAGCCGTTGAATACGGCAACGCTATGTCGGCGGTTAAGAATACTGTGCTGGGCGATATGGCTGTCAGCAGTCTCAGCGAGATTGACAGCATAATAGCCAGCCATAAGGCAACAGGTCACCAGGACGAAATGAACCGATAGTCTTATGAGAAAAATCGCTGAATTTCATGTATAATAATATAGTTACCGTGGTGAATTTTAACAAATTCGCCGCGGTATCGGTGTTTGTAAAATAAATAGGTTTTGTGAAAGGAGATAGCACAGTGAATAAGCTGATTAAGAAATTAGGCGTGTTATTCACCGCGGGGGCGGTTGCCGTGAGCAGCGTGGCATATGCTGCGTCGGCGGCTCCCGAGACTGTAAGCACAGGCGGGCATGTTGTGGCTTTCCCCGGCGCGGAGGGCGGCGGAATGTACACCACAGGCGCGAGAGGCGCAATAGGCAGCGGTGATAATATAGAGGTTTATCACGTAACAAACTTAAACGACAGCGGAGAAGGTTCATTCCGTGACGCAGTTTCAAAGGGCAACAGAATAGTTGTGTTTGATGTGTCGGGATATATTGATTTAAGCTCAAATGTGAGCATAGGGCACGACAATATGACTATTCTCGGACAGACAGCCCCGGGGGACGGCGTTACCTTCAGAACCAATAATATTAAAATCGGAGCTGATAACGTAATTTTGAGGTACTTAAAGTTCCGCGTGGGCGCTCATGATGCAAGCGGAAACGATACCAAGGCTCAGGACGGCTTGGAGATAACCGATAACTGCCAAAACGTTATAATCGACCACTGTTCGGTGTCTTGGGGAACTGACGAGAACTTATCGGCGTATGCCGTTAAGGATGTTACAATTCAGAACAGCATTATATCCGAGGCTCTCAACCAGAGCGTACATGATAAGGGCGAGCATAGCTATGCGGCTATTTGGGGCGGCGTGAACCTGTCGATCCATCACAATTTGATTGCAACGCACAAGAGCCGTAATCCTAAGATAGGAACATCGGAAACGGTTGCGATGACTGAGGGCTACACGGATTCCCAAACCCTGGTGGATATGAAGAACAACGTGTTCTATAACTGGGGAGACAAGGCGGGCTACGGCAGCGAGAACGGCGCAAAGACTTACATTCAGAATAATGTTTACCGTCCCGGCCCTGCAACGCCTCAGGAAAAGAGAGCGAGAATTTTCGAGCTGTCGGTCGGTCAGAAGTATAAGACCGACATGTTCGGAAGCGTGTACGCGGCAGGAAACATAATCGATGTTGAAGCCGGCGATGCGGCGTATGCAGATGCACAGCGCGTAAACGAAAACAACTGGCAGGACGACCTGCATATGGGTGTTTACACCGACACAAAGTTCTATGCAACAGGCGATAAGACGAATATAAAAATCGACACTCCCGATGAGGCGTATCAGACATATAACGCTGAATACCCCATAACTCTTGATAATATCGAGGACGTGTTTGAAAAGGTTATTGCCAATGCGGGAGCGACTCTCCCCAAGCGGGATAAGGTTGATGAGCGAATTGTCAGCAACGTTGTAAACAGAACTGCTCCCAACGGTTCAAGCGGCAGTGTTGGACTTTTGGATGACCCGAGGGACGGAATACCCGCAGGTCAGGAAGGCGAGTATGACGGCAGGGGCTATCCCATAATCACCTCTGAAACAAGAGATGCGTCCTATGATACGGACGGCGACGGTCTGCCCGATACGTGGGAGGACGCTATGGGTCTTGACAAGAGCAATCCTTTGGATAGCGTCAATATAGGCCCTGACGGATACACCTGGCTTGAGATCTACGTTGAAGAGGAAATTACCAATCCTAAGTCTAAGGACGTATCGGTAACGTTAAGCGGCTTTGACGGCGTTCGTTCCGAAAATGATACGGTTGAGCTCTCCGCAAGCGTCAGCGGCGAAAAGGCGGCGGATGTTGCCAAGGTTGAGTTCTATTGCAACGATGAGGTAATCGGAGAGGCGAACAGCCTCAGCGGAGGAGTAGCTTCGGTTTCGGTTTCCGATATTCCCACGGGAGATAACAACATTGTCGCAAAGGCAATAAAGAGCGACGGCAGCTATGTTTTAAGCCCGGCGGTTCAGCTTTGCGTAATCGGTTCTCAGGGGGCTCAGGGCTGGGAGAGCTCGGCAGAAGCAGGTTTTGACGGCGAGAGCTATACCATATCCACAGGCGGAGCAATCAGCCAAAGCATAAGCGGAGATTTTAAGCTGGTTGCAAGAGTTGATGAGATAAGCAGTCGCAATAGCGGCGTAGCTACCGGTATCTATGCGAATGGGGCAAACAGCGAGAGTATTTCTATAAGCACAGCGTATAACGGCAGCTATGTTCAGGAGATAAGCTATGAAGCAGGCGGCAGCGGCACATGGCAGGGAGCGGCTGATATTTCAAAGTATAAGCTGCTGGAGATTGCCCGCACGGGAAGCACGGTAAGTCTTTATGCGGGAACTAGCGTTGCCGACCTGGAGGATAACCTTGTGGCGGAGACAAACGTGACAAGCGATACTTTGAGCGTGGGTGCAAACGTCAGCGGCAGCAGCCTGACGGTTTCAAAGCTGGGTATGCTTAAGCTTGTTAAGGAGCAGACCTCACCCACGGTTAAGCTTCAGGAAAACATCGGCAGAATCGGGCTGACAGGGGACAGCGTAGACGTAACGGTTACATCTGACGCAAATTCTCCCGTTAATGAGATTTGGCTGTACCTGGACGGAACTCCCGTAACCTCACAGCAGGTATATATTACAGGAACTCAGACGATTTCAATCCCCGTAACCTTTACAACTCCTCAGCGGGGAACCCTGACGGCGTACTGCTTCGATGAAAATTTAGGCAGAGGCAGCGACAGTCAAACCGTTGCCGTGTCACAGGACCCGTCTCCCTGGGAGCTTACGGATATAGGCGGAGCCGATGAGGTTTCAACCTCTTATGTATCGGTGACAGACGACTATACATATAAGATTTCAGGTATAGAGGGCTCTGTCGGCAGCGATGAGTTTACATATTTAAATCAGAAGTTCAGCGACGATATGAGAATGTACTACAGAAGCCGTATGCAGGGCAGCAGTCAGTTCGGCATAATGCTCAGGTCGTCTCTTGATTCCGGCGCGGCGTCATACTTCTTCGGAGGAATTGTAGGCAGCGACGGAAGCCTGAAGTATCAGCTGATTAAGAGAGCAGCAGGCAGCAGCGAGGCGCAGGTTATAGCAGACGTTACGGATGTGACGGGAACCTCGGCAAACCTGTACTTTATAGCGGAAAAGATAGATAATGTTATCAATATCTATCAGACGGAGAACGGCGCAACTGTTTACACAACCAAGAACTTGCTGACAAGCGTTTTGTGTGACGACTTGAGTGATGAGTACTATATGGGCTATGCGGCAGTAAGCGGAGGAGGCAATCCGCCCGACGCAGGCTGGGTAGGCCTTGAGGGAATAATAACAGGTTCCTCAAATGACCTGTATATAGAAAGCTATCAGGACGGAATTGTTACAATAAGCGAGAGCAGCAATTTTGACGGCGGAACGCTTATAGTTTGCGGCTATGACGAAGACGGAGCCCTTGCGGACAGCATAATCGCGGACATGGACGGATTTACCAAAGAGGTAGGTCAGGTTTCGGGCAGCAGCTATAAGGTATTCCTGTGGAACAACCTTGAACAGATGGTTCCTCTGTGCGAGGCATACGACGGTACATCGAGCCCGAGTGTTTCAGGCGGTTCCGAGGCGGTTGTTTGGAACTTTGATTACGGCCTTGACTGGCTGTGGCAGATGCAGGAGAAAAATGTTCTCCGTCCCTCGTGGACAAAGGGGATAAGCGGCAACGAAAGCGGAATTATGGCGATTGAGCCCTCTAACGATTACGCTTCAAACGGCGACAGATACATATTCAGAGAATATCGTATGTCTGATGATTATGTTCCCCAATTCAGCTGCAGCTTTTTGGCAACAGGCGACGAGCCCGCTATCAATCTGTACTTCCAGACCGGCAAGTCCGATCAGGCGTATAAGGTGACCTTCTCCGATGACGGAAATATATATGCAAACGGCTCAGCCTTACTGGGGCAGTGGGACAGCGCAGACGGCTGGTATTCCGTATATCTTGTCACAGATATAGATGAGACAGGCGAAATAGCCGCAAATCTGTCAGTGTCAAATCAGGACGGTACGACAGTTGTGGAAAATGCTCCCATAGAAATCAGCGGTCCCTCTGAGTTCAGAGCCCAGATTAATACGGAGAAGAAAAATCCCGTTACGCAAGCCGTATACTTTGAGCCGGTTGCAGGCGCTTCCGGAAAGTACTATATAGATGATGTAATGGTGGAAGCAGTGAGCCCGAGCGTTAGAGTTGAAAAGGAAACCTCATGGTACACCTTTGATAAGATTTCCGCAATAAGCGGAGCCTTTACCGTTGACGGCTTAACAGACATTGGCGGCACCGAGACCAGCGGTTATCAAATGAGCGTTGCGGCAGGCGCGGAGCTTAAAACAGGCTCCAAGTCGGTAGAGGGCATATCCTTTACCAACAGAATACGCATTAAGAACAACAACGGCAAGATAACGGTGCCCGTGAAGGATGGTTCGGTTATAACGGTATACGGAGCGTCGGCGAACTCATCCTCAGCCCGTCCCCTTTATATAAACAACGTAAAGTATAGTATACAGGCAGCTTGCGCGTCCGAATATGTTCACACAGGCGGCGATGGCACAATTGAAATCTACGGCGGAGACAATATTGAGATATACGGCGTGAAGGTCGAAACAGTTTCGGTTTTTACTGATTAATATTTCGTGTCGCGGAGACTACAGGGAAAGGAAATAAAAATGGATATAAGATTTAGTTTTAAGAGAATTGCTTCATTAATAGTAGCAATTGCAATGATAATATGCGCTGTTCCCGCGGTGTATGCGGATGAGCAGGCTGATGCGGCGGCGCTAATGACTCCCGAGCAGGCAAAGGCGGCAGACCTTGTCGCCTTCCCGGGAGCCGAGGGCGGCGGAAAGTATACAACAGGCGGAAGAGGCGGAGAGGTTTACCACGTAACCAATCTTAATGATGACGGCGAGGGCTCTTTAAGAGACGCTGTAAGCCAACCAAACAGAACGGTTGTATTTGATGTTTCGGGAACTATTCACTTAAAGTCGGCTCTGAGACTGGAGCAGCCCAACATCACAATTGCAGGCCAGACAGCGCCGGGAGACGGTATCTGCGTGGGCGACTACAACATTGTTATAGCAACGGATAACGTTATAATACGCTATGTGCGTTTCCGTCCCGGCGATATTTCCCACGCGGAGAACGACGCTATCTTTGCCAGGTATAACAAGGATATAATCCTTGACCACTGTTCAACAAGCTGGTCAACAGACGAGACCATGTCGCTCTACGGCGTTGCCAACACCACCGTTCAATGGTGCGTGATTTCCGAGAGCTTGGCAATGGCGGTTCACGCAAAGGGTCGCCACGGCTACGGCGGCATTTGGGGCGGCGCCAATACCACCTACCACCACAACCTGGTGGCAACCCACACCAGCCGTCTGCCCAGATATTATTCGGCGAATAATTCCCACCCCGACTTTGCCGATATAAGCAGTAACGACATGGTGAACAACGTTATTTATAACTGGGGCTTTAATAATTCCTACGGCGGCGAAAACATCACCCTGAACGTTATAAATAACTATTACAAATCAGGCCCCATAACGAACAACTATGTTCTGGGCAGAATTTGGAATCCCTCAAACGGCAGCTTCTATTTTTCGGGAAATGTTCTCGAGGGCAACGAGGAGGTTACAAAGGATAACCTGAAGGGCGTTTTTGTTGACGAGGGCAAGACCCCTGTTTATCTTGAAAACTCATCCTATGATAACCTAATTCCTCTTGATAATGTGGACACAGCCGAGGAAGCTTATGAAAAGGTTCTTGCGGGAGCGGGAGCAACCCTGCCTAAGCGAGACAGCTACGATGCGAAGATTATTAATGACACCAAGAACGGCACAGGCCGCTCTATCAATAATGAAAACGAGGTTGCGGGCTGGCCGGAGCTCAACTCGGCAGAAGCTCCCGCCGATACTGACGGCGACGGTATGCCCGACGCTTATGAGGATAAAAACGGTCTTGACAAAAATAACAGTGAGGACGGCAAGGCGTTTGCGGCCAACGGTTATACCAATCTTGAGAACTACCTGAACGGCATAGTTGAGGAGGGAGCCGAGCCTCAAAACCCTGATGTTACCCTGGATATAGAGAATAACTCAATTTATAACTACGGCGAAACAATCAATTTGAGCGCAACGGCTGCGGCTAAGAGCGGCAGAACCATAACAGAGGTTCAGTTCTTCATGAATGATAAGCTGTTGGGCACGGTTGACAAGGCTCCCTATACTATGGACTTTACAGGTGCTCCCGAGGGCATTGCCTACATGTCCGCAAGAGCTGTGGACAGCGAGGGAGAGGCGACTCTGTCCGAGGTTAAGGTTATAAACGTGAACTATACAGACCCGGTCGGCGATTGGCAGACTATGGATATAGGCTCAGCTACAATGCCCGGCAGCTATTCATACCATGACGGACAGTACACGGTTAAGAGCAGCGGCCTTATAGGCGCGGGCAACGAGTTTAACGTTATGGACTTAGACCCCAAAACAGACGATTTCAGTTTTATGTATAAGGAAGCGGATACAAATTCTGTAATCTCCACAAGGATTGACTCTGTATCCAAGCTCAACAATAACTGCGTCAGCGGTATTATGTTCAGAGATGAGCTGACAAACACCTCCGACTTTGTAATGCTGAACTACGAGCACGAAAAGGGCGGAGCAGGTCTCGGCTTTGTGTATAGGCTGAACGGCGAGTTCAACAAGCAGTTCCTAAGGCTTGCGGAGCTGCCCAGATATGTTAAGCTGGTAAAAATCGGCAATACAATAGCGGGTTACCATAGCTCCAACGGAATGGATTGGGAATATATTTCTCAGGTTGATATGGGCTTCAGCGGAACAGACTATGCGGGAATTGCCCAGGACGGAAATAAGGAGACGAACCAAATCTCCACATATTCCTGGGGCAAGTTCAGCGACCTGAACCTTGAAAACTACGGCTCCAACACAATCCCGGATATTGAGCTTCGCACGGGAACGGGAAGCGGCGACGGCTTTGTCGAAAAGGGTCAGTATTACACAAGTGACAGCGTTGACCTTAAAATAACCTCCGGCGAGCTTGCCACATCGGACAAAATGGAGATCTATGTTGACGGCGTGCTGAACAAGGCCTATGAAACACCGCAGGAGTATGTGACCTTAGAGCCTATGGCAGCAGGAAACCATTATATCACGGTTGTGATCTATGACGGCGGCGGCGCGAAGAACAGCGCGACCCAGAACATCGGAGTAACAAGCTCCGTAAGCGGTTTCAGTGTTGCGGACATTCACTATCCCAAGGATGTTCAGGAACAGGGCAGCACCATAAGACACGGCGCCTTTATTGAAAACGGCAGTACCCTTAAAATCTACGGCACGGGCTACGGCATAGAGGGCGTTGAAAACGAGGAATATCCCTATCTGTATAAGAAGATGAGCGGCGACTTCAGCGTTTCCTTTAAGGTTGAGGATCAGGAGCTGGCGGAGTACGACCAGGTGGGAATTGTTTTGAGGAACTCTCTTGAGACCTCGACTGATAAGAGCACAGACGGAACCTCTTATGCGGCGTACTTCCAGCCCTATAACGGAGAGCTGTTCAGAAAGACCGATGAGTACGGCAAGACCTATGAGCTTATCGGCCAGCAGAAGTATAAGAAGACTCCGGTATGGATTTCTCTTGATAAGCTGGGTGATACTCTGACTATGAAGTACTCGCAGAACGGCAGCGAATGGATTGAGGTCGGAACGGCCACAGCCGACGATCTGAACGATGAGTATTACTTCGGTATTTTCGCCGCT
Source organism: uncultured Eubacteriales bacterium (assembly GCA_958352815.1). Taxonomy (GTDB): domain Bacteria; phylum Bacillota; class Clostridia; order Monoglobales; family Monoglobaceae; genus Monoglobus. The sequence continues at coordinate 133,086 of CATWQA010000002.1, read as the reverse complement.
TCAAATGAGGAGTACAAGATTTCCGAGTTTACGCTGAGCGGCTTTACCTTCGACAGAACGCCTTCGTTGACTGTTGGTATGACGGCGGAGTATTCCTGGGCGGCGGAGGCTATAGACAGCCTGGCGCGGCTGGGCATTGTAAACGGTGAAATTGACGCTGCGGGCAATGTGGGCTACTATGCTTACAGGAATGTAACCCGCGCCGAGTTCACCAAGATGATTTTGCAGGCGTATAAGCTGAAAAATCCCAATAGTGCAACCTACGATTCGGCTCCGAACTTTATAGATGTCCCCGCATATTCGAGCGTGTGGTACGTGCCGTACATTACCGAGGCTTATACCTACGCCCTGGTAAAGGGAACGAGCGACACCACCTTTGAGCCTGACAGGGAGATAACCCGTGAGGAAATGGCGGCAATGGTATCCGCAGCTCTGCGCAACCAAACCGATTACTCGGAATACAATATTACATTTGCCGATAAGGAGGATATTTCGGATTGGGCGGTTCCCTACGTTGGGGAAGTGCAAAAGCAGGGTATTATGCAAGGTGACCAAAATAACATGTTTTATCCCTTGAATTTAGCCAATAGAGCCGAGGCGGCAATGGTTGTATATAATTACCTTAATACAAAATAGCTAAATTGGGCAAAAATCAGGGCTGGTTTTATGGTAAAATAACAAAATAATAGTAAAATCAGCCTTGATTAAAGTTTTATTGTGATATTTGCAAAATTAATAGATTTTTTCTTGATTTTTTTGTGCAAATCATATATAATAAATACATCAAAATATTTTATGGGCAGACGCCCAAATCCACAGTAGGGGGGAAATGCTTTGAGTAATCAAAAAAAGGCGGCTTCGGCTGCGAATGCCGCAAGCGGCGGCAAGAAAGAAAGTAAGGGCATCGTTGGATACTTCAAGAGAGAATGCGCCAAGTTCACAAAAGGTAAATTCCTGTTGTTGCTGATGATACCCGGCGTTGTTTATTTTGCACTGTTCCACTATTGGCCGTTCTATGGTCTGTTGGCTGCGTTTAAGGACTACAAACCTAAACTCGGTATTTTGGGAAGTCCTTGGGCTGACAACTATGGTTTCGCCGAATTTATCAGGTTTTTCACGATTCCTGATGTTTGGAACTACGTTTGGAACACCATCGTGCTGAGTATTTTGCACATTGTTTGGCTGTTCCCGCTGGCGATCCTGTTGGCTCTGTTTATCAACGAGCTGAGATCGGCAAAGTTTAAGAAGGTTGTTCAGACAATCTCTTATCTGCCTCACTTCGTATCGGTTGCAGCAATCTGTGGTATGCTCACATTGTTCCTGTCTTCACAGCAGACTCTAGCCGAGACAGGCAACTTCAACAATGAGGGTATTATTAACCAGATCCTCTTGAAAATGGGAGTTATTAAGCAGGGTATCCCGTTCCTTGACAGGACGGAATGGTTCAGAACGGTGTACATCGCATCGGATGTATGGGCAAGCATAGGTTGGAGTGCTATTGTTTACATTGCGGCTCTTTCGGCTGTTGATCAGGAGCTGTACGAGGCTGCTACAATCGACGGCGCAAGCAGAATTCAGAAGATGTGGCACATTTCTGTTCAGCTTATCAAGCCCACAATCGTTATCCTGCTGGTTATGCAGATCGGTAAGATAATGTCTCTCGGCGCTGATAAGGCTTTGCTTTTGCAGCGTCCGGCTACATACACCAAGTCACAGATACTCAGTACATACATTTACAATCAAGGTCTTACACAGGGTGAGCTTTCATTCTCAACGGCGGTTGGTCTGTTTAACTCGATAATCAACGTTATCTTGGTTTGCTTTGCCAACTTCCTGTCAAGAAAACTTACCGACACAGGTTTGTGGTAAGAGAGGGGGAATTCTAAATGGTAAAAGACAATTCACTATCGTCAATCATATTGGATATAGTTATATATGTATTTCTGATTTTGCTCATGATCGTTATCCTGTATCCGATTATATACATTTTGTCGGTTTCGCTGTCCAGTTCAACAGCGTTTGAAGCAGGTAAGGTTATTCTGTGGCCCGTTGAGCCCAATCTGGATGCGTACAAAGAAATTATTACCGGTAAGACAGTTCCGTTGTCTTTCCTGCAGGCTGTTATAAATACAATTTTGTATACGGTTATTTCGCTTGTATTTACAACAACACTTGCGTATCCGCTGTCTCGTTCAAGGGATAGAGTTCCTTTCCACGGACTTATTACGAAGCTCATTGTGTTCACAATGTTCTTTACTGCAGGTATGATTCCTGTATACTTGATTGTTCAGAAGCTCGGTCTTCTTAACACAAGATGGGCTATGATTTTGCCGGCTGCGGTTTCAACATATAACCTGGTGGTTATGCGTTCGTTCTTTGAGAGTGTTCCGGTTGAGCTTGAAGAGGCTGCGTTTATTGACGGCGCAAATGAGATTACAATCTTTGTTAAGATTATTCTTCCTCTTTCAAAGGCAGCTCTTGCAACGGTTGGTCTGTTCTACGGCGTTTATATGTGGAACCAGTGGTTCAGCGCAATGCTGTATCTGAGCGACAGAGTTAAGAACCTGTATCCGCTGCAGTACATTATCAGACAGATAGTTATGGAGAACCAGCTTGCTGCTGAGGCAGCTGCTGCCGGTGAGCTTAACACCGTTGAGGTAAGTACGGCTTCACTTAAGTACGCAACGCTGTTTATCTCTATCGTACCGATGCTGTGCGTATATCCGTTTATCCAAAAGTATTTTGTTAAGGGCGTTATGGTTGGTTCAGTTAAAGGTTAAGTTGGGGTTTTAATTAATTTATAGGAGGACTATTTTATGAAACTAAAAAAGATTGTTGCACTTGCAACATCGGCAGTTTTGGCTTCTTCTCTTCTGGCTTCCTGCGGAACCGCAAACCGCACGTCATACGAAGAGAATGGTGAGACAATTTATACATATTATCTGAATATGTATACACAGGACAGCACAGAGTACGCTGAAGGTCAGGACACAAACTTTGCTCAGCTTATTAAGAGCAAGTTTAACATTGAACTTAATTATGACAGAATTCCCAGAGGTGACTGGGAGACAAAGACAAACCTTTCCTATGCGGTTGGTAACGAAGCAGATGTTACAACCGGCGGTAAGGAGCCTCAGTATAAGAAGTGGGCGTCAGATGATTATCTTGATCCTATTCCGGAAGAGGCATATACAGGCGATGACTGTATCCTTAAGGACTGGAAGGCTCTTTGGAGCGAGGAAGACTTTTCCAAGGTTCTTGCTCTTGCTAAGAGTTCAGACGGTGAGCTTTATTACCTGCCCACACTGAGACAGGAAAAGGCTCAGATGTGCTGGGACTACAGGAGAGACGTTTTTGAGCAGCTTGGTATCACGGAGTTCCCGTCAACAATTGATGAACTCTACGATGTATGTGCAAAGATTAAGGCTGCATATCCCGACAAGATTATCATTTCTTGTAACGGTATGGGCACAACATCACCGGGTAGTGCTATAACAGGTTTTGCACAGGCATACTGGATGCCCGAGCTTATTATGACGCAGCACTCATATGTTGATCCCGTAACAGGCGAGTATGTTCCTTATGCTTTGACAACAGACAATGCAAGAGAGATGTATAAGACAATTAAGAGATTTAACGATGCAGGCTTTATTGATAAGGAAATCTTTACAATTGATAAAGATACATTCTCAAGCAGACTGGCTCAGGATAACTGCTTCATCACATATAACTACGTTTATAACATTGATGACTTCAACAAGAAGACAAAGGGAACAAACCCCGATAAGGTTACAGACTGGGCTTGGACAGCTACAATGGTAACTGCTTTCCCCGAAAAGGGTACTATCTATAAGAGAGACCCGCTGTATTCAAACTGGGGTCCCGCGTTCAGCGCAGGCATCTCTGAGGATATGGACAGATACAACGCACTTCTGAAGATGTTCAACTGGTTTGCAACAGAGGAAGGTCAGCTTTATAACACATACGGTGTTAAGGCGGACGATCCCGAGGAAATCAAGCAGGGCGTATCGGAGGATAACTACAGCTACTCAATGGTAAACGGCAATCCTCAGTATAACGAGGGTTGGTATGATGAGAGTAATCCTGACACTGATAAGGACGAGGATAAGACTCTTGCCCATGAGTATGGCTCAATGGGTTCACAGTTCAAGAAGCAGCAGTACATGTTCGACAGCATTCGCGGTGAGCAGGTTGAAGCGCTCTATGAGGCGTTCAGTGCACAGCCTAACTACTACTACTTCGATCAAATTCCTATGAGATATACTGTAGAGGAAGAGCAGAGATTTGCTGACCTTGAGATTGCTCTTAACGCTAAGAGAGATGAGTATATCCAGAGATTTTTCTCAGGTGATGTTGATCCTAACAGCGATGCTGATTGGAACAGATACATCTCTGATATGAATAAGGTTGGTCTGCAGGAGTTCATCGAACTTCAGACAACAGTTTATGAGAGAACTCAGACAGAGGTTGCTGCTGAGGAAGCAGAGCTTGAGGCAGCAGAAGCAGGAGAAGCAGCTGCTGAGACAGCTGCAGAATAACTAATTTCCATCCGAACAGGTTGCTGTGTCCGGTAATCTGAGGCAGCAGAATGACCTGTATGGACACAGGAAAAGAGTTTAATATTAACTTAAATAATGCGCAAGATACTGCCGAATATCATATTTGGCAGTTGTCTTGCGTATTTGGGTAAATAAAACATGAATATATACGTAAGACAAGATTATAAAACAGTAAGCGAAGCGGTATCCGCCGCAAATGACGGCGATACAATAATAATTCCATCAGGAATATACAGAGAGAAGATAACTGTAACAAAAAAGGATTTGTCTTTTGTCGGCGAGGGCGTTGTAACTTTGACGTACGATGGCGCTTCCGGCGAACCCGACCGACTTGGCGGTGTATATGACACCTTTTCCTCCGCCACCGTTACTATAACGGAGACGGCGGAAAATTTTAAGGCTGAAAACATAACCTTTGAAAACAGTTATAATAGGGCAGACGGAGATGTCCCCGTAACACAAGCTGTGGCTTTGAGCTGCGGCGCGGACGGAGCAGCTTTTTATAACTGCAACTTTTTGGGTTGGCAGGACACCTTGTATCTTCACGGAGACAGTAAACAGTTTTTTCTTGACTGCTATATTGAAGGCAGTGTTGACTTTATTTTTGGGGACAGTTCAGTTTTGTTTGAGGACTGCGATATAAACTGCCTTCGTTCAAAATCCTATATAACCGCTGCCAATACAGGGGAGGATAACCCGGTAGGTTTTGTGTTCTACCATTGCTATATAAGCGCAAACAGCAATTGCGGTGAGATTTACCTGGGCAGACCGTGGAGAGCGGAAAGACCGGGTATAAACTCGGCGACTGCGTTTATAGAATGCACATACAATGCGGATATGGCTCCGGCAGGCTGGCTGCCATGGCGCCTTGAAGTGGGAACCGAGAAGAGTAACACACGGTATTTTGAGTATAAAAATACAGACTCAAGCGGAAGCTTGGCTGATACACGGAGCAGGGCAGAATGGTCTAAGCAGCTGACCAGAGATGAGGCTGAGGATATCATGAGATACATCGGGCAGTTTGCTAAATATCCCGATGATGTGATTGATGACCACGAGGAACATTGCGACCACGAACACCATCAGTAGGTATTGGTATTAACTAAAATCGAAAATAATAATATTTATATATTTCCACACATAAAATAAACAAATGGAGGTTAGGCGAATGAATACTATTACATCTGTTCTCGATGTAACAAATTATGGGGTTGTTGGAGACGGAACAACTAACAATACAAAAAAGATAGCAGAAGTAATCGATGAGCTTAAAAAGCTTGGCGGAGGTACAATATACTTCCCTCCGGGAGAATATGTAACAGGTTCAATTATTCTCGGCGACAATATGACTTTGTATCTGGAGGGCGGCGCAACGATTTTGGGAAGCGCCGATCCGGCGGACTATCCGATGATAACAAAAGAGACTTTGGAGGGATATAACAGAGAGGGTCACACAGGTCTGGTTGCGGCGCTCAATGCGAAGAATATCACCGTAACGGGCAGAGGTACTCTTGACGGCAGGGGCTATAACTGGTGGGACACTCCGAAGAATGAGCACAGACCCAGAGCCTTCCAGCCCATTCTCTGTGAAAATGTACGCCTTGCGGGAATCAGTATTATCAACTCTGCAATGTGGACGGTTCATCCCATGTGCTGCCGCAATGTGACTATTGACGGTATCTCGATTAAGAATCCTGCAAATTCACCTAATACTGACGGAATTAATCCGGAAAGCTGTTCAAACGTTCACATTTCAAATTGTCAGGTTGACGTGGGCGACGACTGCGTAACCCTTAAATCCGGAACCGAGGACGATCTGCTCCAGAAGCAGTACCCCTGTGAGAACATCACTATAACAAACTGCACCATGAATAACGGTCACGGCGGCGTTGTTATAGGCAGTGAGATGTCCGGCGGAGTTAGGAATGTTACGATTTCAAACTGCGTGTTTAACGGCACCGACAGAGGTATCAGAATTAAGACCCGCCGTAAGAGGGGCGGCAGCGTTGAAGACATCAGAATCGATAACATTATGATGACAAACGTGTTCTCACCTCTCACGATTAACGGCTATTATCAGTGCGGAGGAACAGACCCCAACGATATGGAACTGTTTAACCTTGACAAAAATCCTGTTGAGGAAAGCACTCCGGTGTTCAAGAATATTTACATAAGCAACGTAACAGCCCGCGAGGTTAAGTGCGCGGCGGGATATATCTACGGTATTCCCGAGATGCCCGTTACGAGCCTGCATGTTGACAACTTTGTTTGCTCAATGACAAAGGGTGAGCATAACGTTGCAAGTTCTCCCATTATGGCATGGCATGTTGAGCCCACAAAGGGCTACGGCTTCTTCTGTGCGAACATGAAAGACGTAAGCTTTAACAATGTTCATCTGGACGTTGAAAAGTCCTCGTCTATCATAATCGAGAAGTCCGAGCTTGTTAAGGTTAGCGGTCTTACGTCAGAGGGCAGCAATACAGCGGTTGAGGTTAAGTCGTCTAAGGATATTATGATAAGCAACTCAATGATTTCACCTACAGCTTCAGATTTTATTCATGCGGACAGCGAGTCTCAAAAGACATTGGCTGTAAACGGTGTTGCAAAGAGCAAGGATAACCAAGAGATAGTAAAAGTAATAGACTAATAATTAAACGCGAATAGATTAGGAGGAGATAATTATGGAAAGACTAAAGAGAAAAGAGCCTTGTCAGCTCAAGGAAAAATTTTTGCAGTTTGGTGAGGGTAACTTCCTGCGCGGTTTTGTTGATTGGATGATTGACAGACTTAATAAGGAAACAGATTTTAACGGCGGCGTTGTTGTTGTTCAGCCTCTTGCTCAGGGCTTAATCCCTATGATTAACGAGCAGGACGGTCTTTACACACTGTACCTCAGAGGCCTTCAGGAGGGCAAAAAAGTAGAGGAAACAAGAGTTGTTGACTGTATTACAAGAGGTATTAACCCCTACGAGAATACAGATGAATTCTTTGAGTGCGCCGCAAACCCCGATTTGAGATACATTATTTCAAATACGACAGAGGCGGGAATTGAGTATAAGCCCGACCAGAATCCTGACGACTTTGCAGGTCTCACATTCCCCGGCAGACTTACTCTGTTTATGAAAAAGAGATATGATAACAAGCTTCCCGGTTTCCTGCTCCTCCCCTGTGAGCTTATTGATAAGAACGGTGATGAGCTTAAGGCATGCGTTCTCAAGTACGCTAAGGACTTTGGATATGGGGACGATTTTGTTAAGTGGGTTGAGGAGGAGAACTACTTCACAAACACTCTGGTTGACAGAATTGTTACAGGCTACCCCAGAGATACAGCCGCAGAGATGGAGAAGGAGTACGGCTATCTTGATAACATTATTGATACAGCCGAAATATTCCACCTGTGGGTTATCCAAGGCGACAAGAAGTACGCTGAGGAGCTGCCCTTTGACAAGCTGGGCATGAATGTTCTCTGGACAGACGACGTAACACCCTACAAAAAGAGAAAGGTTAGAATACTTAACGGCGCTCATACAATGATGGTTCTTGCGGCACATCTTGCAGGTCTTGAGACGGTAAAAGAGGCTATGGACGATGAGCTGGTATTCAGCTTTATGAAGAAGGGTATCTTTGAGGAGATTATCCCCACATTGGATCTGCCCAAGGAGGAGCTGACCCAGTTTGCAAACGACGTTATAGAGCGTTTCCAGAATCCCTTTATTAAGCACTACCTGCTCAGCATTGCTCTTAACTCTGTTTCCAAGTACCAGGTTAGAGTTCTGCCTTCAGTTCTTGAGTACATAAAGGAGAATGAAAAGGAGCCCAAGTGTCTGGTATTCTCATTAGCTGCTCTTATTGCGTTCTACAGAACGGACGCGGCAAACGACAATCCGGACGTTATGGAGTTTATGAAGTCCGCTTCGGTTGATGATATTCTGGCTAAGACCGAGTACTGGGGAACAGATTTGTCATTCCTCAAGCCCTCTATTGACGGCTATCTGGCTGCCATTGATGAAAAGGGTATCAGAGCGGCAATGGAAGAGGTAGTAAAGGACTAATTTTGTCTTAAAAACACTTAGAGAAGGGAGAAAAGGCTTCATGGCAAAAATAAAGATTAGCCCCCTTGACAATGTTGACGTTAACGTCGGCGGAGAATATGACGGTCATAAAACTGCCAACCGCGACATTAAAAAGGGTGAGAATATAATAAAATACGGTTATCCCATAGGTCATGCGCTGGAGGATATTAAGGAGGGTGAGCACGTTCACACTCATAATATCAAAACCAACCTCAGCGGTATTCTGGAATACAAGTATGAGCCGAACAACAAGGGCGAGCAAAAGGCGGAGGACAAGGTTACGTTTAAGGGCTTTGTCCGTGACGACGGAAGCGTCGGTATCAGAAATGAAATTTGGATTGTAAACACGGTTGGCTGTATCAACAAAACCTCCGAGCGTCTTGCAAAGCTTGCCAATGAGAAATATGCAGGCAAGACAGACGGAATTTTCAATTTTGTTCATCCCTTTGGCTGCTCACAGCTGGGCGACGACCAGAAAACCACCCAGGCTATACTCAAGGGTATGGTGAACCACCCCAACGCGGCAGGTGTTCTGGTTCTGGGTCTGGGTTGCGAGAATAATAATATTCCCGTATTCAAAGAGGTTTTGGGAGAGTATAATCCCGACAGAGTTAAGTTCATGTCCACACAGGATTTTGATGATGAAATTGAAGAGGGCTTAAAGCTTATAGGTGAGCTTGTTGAGTATGCTCAAAAGTTCACGAGAACAGACTGCGACATATCAAAGCTGGTGGTAGGCTTAAAGTGCGGCGGCAGCGACGGCTTCTCAGGCCTTACGGCAAATCCCCTTGTGGGACAGTTTTCCGACCTGCTCATTGCTCACGGCGGAAGCACAATTCTGACAGAGGTGCCCGAGATGTTCGGCGCAGAGACCTTGCTTATGAACAGATGCCGCGATGAGGAGACTTTTAACAAGACTGTTGACCTTATCAATAACTTTAAGGAATACTTCATGCGCCACAATCAGGTGGTGTACGAAAACCCGTCCCCCGGTAACAAAAAGGGCGGTATAACCACTCTGGAGGATAAGTCTCTGGGCTGCGTTCAAAAGAGCGGAACCAGCGATGTTGTTGACGTAATCCAAATCGGTGAGCATGTAACAAAGCAGGGGCTTAACCTGCTGACAGGCCCCGGTAACGATATTGTTGCCGTTACCAACCTGACCGCTTCGGGCTGCCACTTGATTTTGTTCACAACAGGCCGCGGCACTCCCGTAGGCGCTCCCGTGCCCACTGTGAAGATTTCGTCAAATTCAGGTCTGGCTTCCAGAAAGCCCCATTGGATTGACTTTAACGCAGGCCCCATCGTTGAGGGCAAGGTGCTGACGCAGGATTTGTTTGACTTTGTCGTTGAGGTTGCAAGCGGCAAGCAAACAAATAACGAGAAGAACGGTTATCGTGAAATTTCGATTTTCAAGGACGGAGTAGTTCTGTAGGAAATCACTCATAGGCTTTGACATAAGAATTTAGGAGGTAAAAATGAATAAAGTTGAAGGAAAATGGATTGCCGACTTGGGAGACGGAACCTATAAAAATCCTATTTTGTACGCTGACTATTCCGATCCTGACGTAATCAGAGTGGGCGAGGACTTTTATATGACAGCGTCAAGCTTTACATATGTTCCCGGCCTGCCTGTACTTCATTCAAAGGACTTGGTAAACTGGGAGATTATAAACTATGCTGCGAAAAAGCTGCCGGAGCGTTATAACAAGCCTGTTCACGGCTGCGGCGTTTGGGCTCCTGCAATCCGTTATAACGAGGGTAAGTTCTATATCTACTACGGCGACCCGGATATAGGTATCTTCATGACTTGGACAGAGGATCCCTACGGCGAGTGGTCTGACCTTATTTTGGTCAAGGAAGCCGTTGGTATTATCGATACCTGTCCGTTCTGGGATGATGACGGCAAGGCGTATATCGTTCACGGCTATGCAAACAGCCGTTGCGGTATTAAGAGCCACTTGGCAATTTGCGAAATGACATGGGACGGCACAAAGGCAATCAGTGAGGATAAGATTATCTTTAACGGCACGGTCAGCCAGCCCACAATTGAGGGACCCAAGTTCTATAAGCATGACGGCTTATATTACGTGCTCTCTCCCGCAGGGGGAGTTCCCACAGGCTGGCAGGTTGCTCTGCGTTCCGAGAACGTGTACGGTCCCTATGAGGATCATATAGTGCTGCGCCAAGGCTTAACCGAGATTAACGGTCCCCACCAGGGCGGTCTGGTTGAGTTGGAAAACGGCGAGAGCTGGTTTATCCACTTCCAGGACTTGGAGGTTATCGGCAGAATTTCTCACTTGCAGCCCGTTCAGTGGATTGATGGCTGGCCGGTAATGGGTGAGAATATTGACACAGGTCTTTGCGGACAGCCGGTTATGCGGCACAAGAAGCCCAATGTGGGTAAGGAATACCCCGTAAGCACCATTCCCACATCTGATGATTTCTCATCGGATAAGCTGGGGCTTCAGTGGCAGTGGCAGGCAAACCCAAAAGAGGAATGGTATTCTCTAACAGAGAATAAGGGAAGCCTGAGGCTTTACAGCGAGGAGCTTGAGACAAAAGAGGATAAGTATCTTTGGAACGTTCCAAACGTGCTGACCCAGCTTTGGCAGGCGCCGTCAATGGTTGCAACCGTGAAGGTTTCAATGCCCAAGGGCGTTGGCAACAACAAGGCTGTGCTGGCTGTAATCGGTCAAAAGTACGGATATATTGCCATGACAGACGAGGGCAGGGTTGAGTTCTGCCAAGGTAATTTTAAGACCGACAGCATAGAGTGGAAGGTTACGGATAAGTGCATAGGCACAACCGAAACATATTTAAGGCTGGAGGTTATATCCTGCACAAACAGCAAGGAGGCAAAGTGCCGCGTATCTTATAGCATAGACGGCGTTGACTTTATCTGTCTGGGTGAGTTTGACTGTATGCAGGGCAAGTGGGTCGGAGCTAAGTTCGCTTTGGCTTGCGTTGGCGAAAAGGGCGGCTATGCCGACTTTAGCGACTTTTTGGTTGTTTAATCTTAAATCATAAATCAAAAGAGGACTTTTGCTTTCGTAAAGGTCCTCTTTTGCTGTCAAAAATTTGTATTTGAACCATTCGCCCACCCCGTTGCGCTCGCCGCCTCCGCCCCGAGCGCAGATCGTTCTCCCTCCGGGAGAAACGCGTTAGGGGACGTTGTCCCCTAAGACCCCCGCAAAAAGCAGTAAACTTATGGTAATTTTATATTATCTTTTGAAAAGACCTTGCAATTAATAGCCCGCTCCGGCGCTTGGGGGGGGGACGGGCAAGCGCAACGGGGCGGGCGACATGTATCCCAACATGAGATAATAAATTAACAGAGATAGCAATTAAAGTAAATCTCAAATCCATATAATATAGCGTTAATTGCTACTCGGTCAGCGGGCGCAATAAATGGCGCCCCTACGAAAAAGGGGGATCACATCATATACCAAATAAATATTTGAATACAGTTTAAAAACAAGTTTTTGATAGTCAAAGAGGACTTTTGCAAAAGTCCTCTCCTCCCAAGTTATCAGTTACAATTGAGCTCCATAAATTCTGCCATTGGCTCGGCGGAGCTGCAGTTATCCCAAATAAACGCTTTAACCGAAGCAACTTCCGCGCTTTGAGGCGGTATATTAAAGATGTAGGTGTACTCGGTAATTGGCATATATTTCGCAATTGTTTTTTCTAGTCGCAGCAATCGCCCGTTTTTAGCGTATATTGCCAACATAACCGTACAGGTTAAATCACTTTGCTCATTCTTTATCGCCTTAACCTCGGCGGTAAAGCTCTGCCCCAATGTAGGCTTGCTTATGCTCTCGCCTGACGGGGATAAAAGCTTTAGGTCTGTTATCTCATACAGGTAATTGCAGCCGAAGCTTATGTTTGCATAGGTCAACGCCTGATTGCCTGTTTCTATATAAACATCTTTCCACTGTGTATTGCTTCCGGAATAACTTACAGCAAATAAGCTGTTGCAGTCCTTAAAGGCGTCTGCCCGTATTGACTCAATATGCTGCGGAAGCTCAATCTCATCTAAATTTGTACACCCGCAAAAGGCGTTGTTGTATATGTGTTTAAGACTTTCCGGGAAGTGTATATATGTTAAGCCTACACAGTTTTCAAAAGCATTATATCCAATAGTCTGAACAGTGTCCGGGAGACTGATTTTTTCAATGGCTGTGTTGCGAAAAGCATAGCCGTCAATTGAGGTAACCTCATCGGGTATGTTAATCTCTTTAAGATTAGTACAGTTATCGAACAAACCGTAGCTTACGTTAGTTATTTGGCTCGGCAGTGTAAATTCCTCAATTGCGGTTCCCGCAAAGGCATAATTGCCGATACCGGTAACACTTTCGGTAATATTTACTGTTTTCAGGTTTTTGCAGTCTTTAAACATGTCGTTCTCAATTGTAGTTATGTTCTCCGGCCAGTCAAAGGCTTCAAGACCCGAATTGGAGAATGCACCTGTTTCTATTTTGGAAATATTTTTCGGGAGGTTAATTGCTCGCAAATTGCTGCACCCCCAAAATACCTGTGACTCTATTACGTTAACACTGTTCGGAATATTTATTGTCTGCAGATTTTCACAGCCATAAAACACACTCCGTGATATTTCAGTAACACCATCATCTATGGTAGCTGTTGTTAAATACTTGCAGTCTTTAAACATATTAGGCTGTATCACCGGAACATTTGCCGACCAGTTGATGCTTTCTAAATCAGACCCGTGAAGAGCTCCATATCCTATTTTGTTTATACTTTTTGGTAGGTTAATGCTTCTTAAAGAGCTGTATTGAAAAGTAAATGCTCCAATGCTGTTAACGGAGTCGGGCAAGGTTACAGCAGTTAAGGCGCTACTGTCCTTAAATGCACTGCTCCCAATTTCCTTAACCGAATTGGGAACAGTGTAGTCGCCGGCCTTTTTTGCAGGATAAGCGTGCAGTACGCTCATGTCCTTGCTAAACAGAACCCCGTCCACAGATGTCAGGGTTTCGTGCTCGGGACTGACGTCAATCTGTTCAAGAGATGTGGTGTCAATAATTTCCGAAACTATGGAATTATTGTACCCATCATCTTCAAGTATTCCCTTTCCGATATATAAGTGTTTCAGAGAACTCATTTCGCCAAACCAACCGATGTCCCCTACAATATTGTCCGACAGAATGAGCTCCTCAAGCTTTTTGCAGTCGCAGAACGGTGATACATGATAACCGTCAGTGCCTCTCGGGTCAAGAGCAGTCACGCTGTCGGGAACAGTATAACTGCCGGTCTTTCCCGTAGGGCAGAGGAGGAGCATTGACTTGTCCTTGTTAAAGAGCACGCCGTCTTTTGAGGAAAAGGTTGGATTATTAAGATTGACAATAAACTCCTCAAGATTATCGCAATCCATAAACGCCGGTACGTAGGGGGCAGGCAGCCTCGCGGAGCCGCTTAGCTCCGAAGCAGTTTTATATTGATTCCAGGTCAGATAGTCGTTGGTGTTGCCGATTTTCTCAACTCCTGTGCCTATATATACGGTTTTCAGAGCTGTGCAGTTCACAAATGCACCAAAGTCAATAACCTTAACATTGGAAATGTTTACATATTCCATTGTGTCATTATCCGTGAATGCACCGGAAGAAACTGCATTTACCGGTTTGCCGCCGAGAGTGGAAGGGACGTAGACTTTTTTACTGTTGCCGTTATAGCCGGTAATGATGACTGTGCCGAGACCCTCGTCAAAGTACTCCCATTCTCCGCTGGTTTCAGTGCCGTAGGCATAGCAAACAGCCGAAGCGGACATAACCAGAAGCATAACAATAATAAATAATAATTTTTTCATATATAACACCCTCTCTAAATTAAATATCACCTTATATGCATTATAGTACATTTTTAATATTTTGTCAACTATTTTTATTTTAAAAATCAACCATATTTATACTCAAATATTGTAAACTATATTAAGAATTGAGGTGTTAAAATGGTTGACTTCGGAAATAAGTTAAAGGAGCTGCGAAAGCAGGCGGGCTTGACCCAAAAGCAGCTGGGAGACAAAATTAAGGTTACAAAGTCTGTTATTTCATATTATGAACTGCAAGAACGGTATCCGTCACCTGAAATACTAATCAAACTGGCAAAGACATTTCACGTTACTACAGACTATCTTCTCGGTCTGGAGAACAAACAAACCTTGGATATATCCGGGCTTAGTGATGAGGATGTTCAGCTGCTGCAGCATACAATCAGTGTTTTGCAGAGCAAGAATGACGCAATAGATAAGAAGCGGAACAAGAAAAGCATATAAAACAAGCGTTTGCCTAAAGCTTACGGCAAACGCTGTTTTATATTTATATTATTCTTCAGTTTCTACCCACTCGGTTACCAGCTCCGTAAAGAAGTGTCCGTCCAAGTGGTCAATCTCATGGCAGAAGGCACGGGCGGTTAAGTCCTCACCGGTGTATTCGTATTCCGCTCCGTTTCTGTCTGTTGCCTTAATCTTAACTATTCTCGGTCTGGTTACCATTCCGTATCTGCCGGGGTAGCTGAGGCAGCCCTCTGCGTCGGTCTGAGTGCCCTCGGTATGGAGGATTTCAGGGTTGATAAGCTCCAAAATGGCATCGCCCGTGTCCACAACGGCAATTCTTTTCAGAACGCCGACCTGGGGCGCTGCCAGCCCCACGCCTCCCGAATCCTTAAGAGTGTCAATCATATCGTCAAGAAGGCAGATAATTCTGTCGTCAATCTTTTTCACCTCGCGGCATTTTTTTGTTAAAATCTCATCGCCCAGCTTAACTATGTTTCGTATCGCCATATATATTCTCCTTTACCTTTTAAATTAACTCATGTTAATCGGGTTTATATCAATAATCAGACTGTTTGGAGTATTCTTTCGGTTGTGCTCATCGTTTACTTGATGTAATATCTCCAGAAGGTCATCACTGTTTTGCGTCTTAATAAGTATTCTGTATCTGTAATTCCCCTTTATCCTGCTTATGGGCGGGGGCATGGGCGGGGTCAGCTTGATTATGTTTTCAGCGGTGCCATGCTTGCGAATGTAGGCGTGTATGCTCTCAATTTCCGACCTTACTCTGTCTTGATCCTCACCCTGAACCAACACACTTATTATGTCACAAAACGGCGGATAATTCAAGCGTTTTCTGAAATTTATTTCGTTTTGGTAGAACTTTACGTAGTCGTGTTCCTTGGCAAATTCGATTGTAGAATTTTTGGGCTGGTAGGTCTGTATAACCGCTCTGCCGGGAATATCGCCTCTGCCCGCCCTGCCGCACACCTGGGTTAAAAGGGAGAAGGTACGTTCGTTGGCTCGGAAGTCGTCAACACCCAGAGAGGAGTCCGCCGCCAGCGCACCTACAAGGGTAACATCGGGAAAGTCCAAACCCTTGGTGACCATTTGCGTTCCCAAAAGAATGTCCGCCTCGCCGTTTTTGAAAGAATTTAGTATTTGCTCGTGGCTGCCCTTTGTTGAGGTGGTGTCCCTGTCCATGCGCAAAATTCGGGCTTCGGGGAACAAGCGTTTCAGTTCGTCCTCAATTCTTTGAGTTCCCGTGCCGAAAAACTTTATATGCTTTGAGCCGCACTCAGGGCAGGTTTTGACGTTTTTAACGGTGTAGCCGCAGTAATGGCAGACCAGAGTGTCCGAATACATATGATATGTCAATGGAATACTGCAGTTTCGGCACTCCATAACAAAGCCGCACTCCCTGCAGGAAACAAAGGTGTTGTAGCCCCTGCGGTTTAGGAAGAGAATTGTTTTTTCGCCTTTTTCGAGATTTTTGCGGATTTCAAATTCAAGCCTGTTGCTGATCGGTGACATGTTGTGGTACTCGAATATTTCGCTCCTCATGTCAACTATCCTGACTTGGGGCAGCTTGTTGTTGTTATAGCGGCTGTTCATTTCAAACAGCTTGTACTCCTTTGCGGTAACCCCTCGGTAGTAGCTGTCAAGGGAGGGGGTCGCGGAGGCTAAGATAAGAGGCGCATTGTTCTTCTCCGCCCTGAATTTTGCCACGTCGCGGGCGTGATAACGGGGAGATATTTCCGATTTATAGCTGCTTTCGTGCTCCTCGTCAAGAATAATAAGCCCTATGTTTTCAAGAGGGGCGAAGATGGCGCTTCTTGCGCCCACCACTACGTCAACCTCGTTGTTCTTGATTTTGTTCCACTGGTCAAAGCGTTCCCCGTAGGACAAGCCGCTGTGAATAACCGCAACCTTGTTGCCGAAACGGCTGACAAACCGCTCCACCATCTGCGGGGTCAGAGAAATTTCGGGAACAAGCATTATGGCTCGCTTTCCGCCCTCAATACAGCGTTTGATTGTCTGCAAAAACACCTCGGTTTTTCCGCTTCCAGTCACTCCTCTTATGAGTATCTTTTCGTGCTCGCCCCTGTCAAGAACTCCGTCAATGTATTCAATAATTGGCTGCTGCTCCGGGGTGGGAGTATACTCGTTTGAGGCGGCGTAATCCTCCGTGTCGTACACCTCGCGGATTTTGCGCTCACTGTACAGGTCGATATATCCCTTTTTGCACAGAACGTTCATAGCTCCGTAGTTGCCGTCGGACAGGGCTATCAGGTCGGAGGTGGAAAGTCTGCCGTCGCTGTCCGCCAAAGCCAGGAGCATGTTAGACTGAACATGAGCTCTTTTGTTTCTCAGTTCGTCGGCAATCATATACGCCTCATCAACAGAAAGGTTCAGCTTTGCGTAACGGATTGTGAGCTCCCGAACAGAGCTGTCGATTTTTTCCGAAATCTTTATAATTCCCTTCTCCTCAAGGGCTTTAAGGGAGCGGCGCAGAGCTGTGCTGCTGAGCTGCTCCGCCAAATGGCTGTATTCGGCAATGCCTCCGTTTTCTTTAAGAAAATCTGCAATCTTCTGCTGGAATACGGTAAGGGAGGAGGAGTCCTCGTTATCGCACAGGGTAATCCATTCCTTGATAACCATTTTCATTTTCGGAGGAATTATGAGCTTAAAGGCGCTGTAAAAGGTGCAGAGATATTTTTTCTGCATCCATGCGCACAGCTCTAAAAGCTCGGGGGATACCACCGGCTCTGTGCCTATTATTGACTTGATTTTTTTCAGCCTTAAAACGTCGCTGGCATGGTTTATTCCCGTAACCAACGCCTCAACTGTGTTGTTATAAAGCCCGAAGGGGACCAGAACCCGCATACCGATTTTAACTTGTTCCGCCAATTCCGGAGGGATTTCATAGTCAAAGGCTCTGTCAACAGCATGACGTCTGCTCAGCAATAACACTTGCGCTACCATAATTCACCTACCGTTTTGCCTTGTCCAGAATAATATTTGCCAGGCTGAACTTGCTCATTTTGGGGTATTCGGTTGTCCGCCCGTCCTTGTCGATAATCGTCACAACGTTGGTGTCGGTGCCAAAGCCCGCCCCCTCTGTTTTAAGGTTGTTGGCAACAATAAAGTCCGCGCCCTTCTTTACGCACTTATTTTTTGCGTTTTCAAGGAGGTTTTCGGTCTCCATGGCGAAGCCGATAATAACCTTTGAGCCGCCGTAGGCGCTGCCAAGCTCCTTTAAAATATCGGGATTTCGCACGAAGGAAATGCTCATCTCGTTATCCGCGCCCTTTTTAATCTTGTTTTCCGCAACGGTCGAGGGGCGGAAGTCCGCAACGGCGGCGGACATAATCACTATATCAGCCTCTTTGGCGGTTTCCGTAACCGCCTTGTGCATTTGGAGGGCAGAGGTAACGTTGATCGTGTTCACCCCGGTTATGGGAGCGCAGGTGTTCCTGCCGGCAACAAGGGTCACCTCTGCCCCCCGCAGCATTGCGGCTTTTGCCAGGGAAAAGCCCATTTTTCCCGTGGAATGATTGGTTAAAAACCTGACCGGGTCTAAGGCCTCCTCGGTTGCTCCTGCGCTGATAACTATCTTCTTGCCCTCAAGGTCTCTCTCCCCCAATACGGCAAGCCTTTCTATTTCGTCAAAGATTGCTTCGACCTTTGCCAGTTTGCCTCTGCCCACGTCTCCGCAGGCAAGCCTGCCTGTCTCTGAGGTGACGAAATAATATCCCTCATGCCGTTTCAGCTTTTCTATGTTTTCTTCAACAATGGGGTTTTCCAGCATATTGGTGTTCATCGCCGGAGCTATGAGCACCGGGGAGCGGGTTGCCATAACGGTTGTGGTCAGCATATCGTCGGCTATGCCGTTTGCTATTTTGCCGATTACGTTTGCTGTGGCGGGAACGATTGCAAACACGTCTGCCGCTTTTGCCAGAGATATGTGCTGAATTTCCCAGACCTTGGGCTCGTCAAACATATTCACCACAACCGGGTTCTTGGACAGGCTCTGAAAGCTCAGGGGAGCTACAAATTCCGCGGCGGATTTCGTCATAATAACCTTGACCTCGCATCCTGCCTTAACCAGGCGGGAGGTAAGGTCAAGAGCCTTATAGGCGGCAATTCCGCCGCAGACCCCTAAAACAACGGTTTTATTCTTTAGCTGCATAATTATCACCCTTAAAAATTAAACCCACTCGAACAACAGCAGGGCTCGGTGGGCGTTGATTTTTTGATATGGGGCTTGCCCCGTCTAAATGAAGCCCGCCGCTGGGCGGGGCTTCTGTTTTAGTCTTAATTTCCGAACTAAATGGAACCTATATCGGGAGTGTGAATATAATTCAGCTTGTCCTCGTATATTTCCTCTGCCGCAATAGAAACCTCTTTGCCCGACTTGGTATTAACCAGAGGCTGCTTGCCGTCGGTTAGCTGTCTTGCCCTCTTTGCTGTTTCAATAGTCAGTAAATAACGGTTACCCGTTTTCTCAACCAGTTCGGTAATAGGCGGTTTTATCATCATATAAAAAATCTCCTTCCGCCGCTCCGCTCGGCATAATTTAGTGTTTATATTTCTCTTATCGGCGGAGCAAGGAATGATAAGAGATTTTTTGCGCATGTGCGTTTGCAAACTGTATACTTTTCTTCCTCAATAAATCAAAGATTTTTTGGAAGCTAAAATTTATGTTGTGGTAAAATTGAACATACCGGGGTTTGGGGCAGAGCACCAATCGGCTTCCCTGAAGGGGAAGATGACCGCGCTCGGGGCGGAGGCCGGCTGTGACCCAACTTCTTTGAAGTTGGGTGGCACTCATTATTTCGATTTATACAAAGTATGCAATGTCAATAATAGCCCTAAGTTGTTGCCGACGGAGCGCAATAGGGTGGGCGAGCGTTCTAAAGGCGGAGCCTTTTGGCACTCGCTATAATATTTAATATTTCCTCGGTTGTGTTCTCAACAACCCTATTAACTACAATATGATCGTATTTATCCTTTTGTGACAGCTCCCAATCGGAGGCAGCAATTCGTTTTTCTATTTCCTCGGGGGTTTCAGTATTGCGCTTCATAAGACGCTCTCTCAAAACCTCCTTGCTCTCGGGAGCAATAAAGATATATACGGCGGAAGAATAGTTCTTCATTAGGTTCAGGGCGCCCTGAACGTCAATCTCCAGCAGCACGTCGTTGCCCTTGTCAAGGTTTTGGTTTACGTATTCAATAGGCGTTCCGTAATAGTTGTCGTTAAAGACAGCCCATTCCATGAACTCGCCCTTGTCAATCATATTTTTAAATTCATCAACCGACTTAAAGAAGTAGGTCACGCCCTCTATGTCAATATCTCTGGGTTTACGGGTGGTAACCGAGACAGAGGGGACAATGGTCGGATTCTCGTCAAGGAGCTTTTTAAGAACGGTTCCCTTGCCGACCCCGGAGGGACCCGACACAACAATCAGTAATCCTCGCTTATTCATCTTCATCACCGTAATCATTTTCTTCGTCGGACTTAGGCTCGGCACGGCCGGCAATAGTCTCGGTCTGGATAGCCGACAGAATAATGTGGTCGCTGTCGGTCACTATAACGGAACGGGTACGTCTGCCGCAGGTTGCGTCAATAACCATTCCCCTATCCTTTGCCTCCTGAATAATACGCTTTATGGGGGCGGAATCGGGGCTGACAATAGCTATAACTCTTGAACCCGAAACAATATTTCCAAATCCCACATTTATTAACTTCATGAGTGACTACCCCCTACTCAATATTCTGAATTTGCTCGCGAATTTTTTCGATAACAGACTTCATTTCGACCACGCATTTTGAAAGCTCAAAGTCATTGCACTTGGAGCCGATGGTGTTGGTCTCCCTGTTCATCTCCTGAACAATAAAGTCCAGCTTCTTGCCTACGGGACCGTCGGCTTCCAAAACCTTTTTAAACTCCTTTATGTGGCTGCGCAGGCGAACGGTCTCCTCATCAACCGCAACCTTGTCCGAGAAGATGGCAACCTCGGTCAAAATCCTGCTGTCATCTGCCGAAATATTCATGTCCGCCAAGGTGTCGGAAAGCCGTTTTTTGAGCCGCTCCTTATATTCTTCCACGGTTTTTGGAGAACGCTCCTCCACAATATCTATCTGCTGCCCTAGGGCGTCTAAGTGCTGCAAAATGCTCGCTTTAAGCCGCTGCCCCTCTCTTGCTCTCATGGTTATAAAGTCCTCAAGGGCAACGTCCAAAGCCTGCTTTATCATGCTTAGGATGTACTCCTCATCGGCCTCCTTATACTCCACCTCGAAAATATCACTGAAAACCGAAAGGGTTGAAGCGGTAATATCATCCTTCACGCCAAACTCGTCAAGAGCCCGCAGGTTATTTATGTATGACTCCGCAAGGGACTTGTTCAGCTTAACTTCCTTGCTGTCATCGTTAATTTTGTGAATTGAAATGTACGCCTCAACCTTGCCTCTTGAGATGTGGTGAGATAAAACAGTTCTCACGGTGTCCTCAATAAAGCTGTAAACTCTCGGCGCCTTAATTGAAAAATCTGCATACCTGTGGTTAACAGATTTAATCTGGATTTTAATTTCATAAAGCTCATCAATTGTCATGTCGGCTCTGCCGAAACCTGTCATACTCTTAATCATTATTTCCCAACTCCGAAATTTCTGCCCGGGGCATATTGATTTTTTAATTCAAATGGTGTACAATAACAAAAATCGGTTGTCATATTGTAACCAATCAGTGCTTCATTATATCACAACAATTACAATTTGCCAATAGAAAACATACTTTGTAACACAAATGTAATAATGCGGTAAAATTCGTGTAATCGTTATGATAAACAAATTTAATAAAAATTTAGTAAAAATTTAGTATTTTGCGGAAAAAATTCGTAATGTTTACAATTTGTTCATAATTGTAGCAAACGCCGTGATTTCGGGCGTTTGCGGGTGTTTTTAACTTTATAATCGGGGGTTATTCTTCAATAATTGCTCGGTAATATATTGACATTATCAGGGAATTGTAGTATAATCGTCACATAAGATTTGAGAGCAAAGAAATTTTAGTTCGCTTCTCAATCTTTAAGTCAAATAGATTATGCTGAAAGGAGTTGTGATTAGGAATAACGCATAGACGTATATTCAGAAAGATTTTGGAGGTTTTTCAGTTTTGAGTTTTAGTTTTGGAAAAGGTTTGAGAAGAATTGTTGCAACACTTGCGGTATTGATGACAATTTCTACTTTTATTATAATGCCTACATATGCCGACTTCGATGAAATCGACGAACCGGCTCAGTACTATGGTGTTGTGCAGGTCTCTGCGCTTAATGTTAGACAGGGCGCTTCAATGGATGCCGGTGTTATCACCCAGCTTTCATACGGCGCAAGAGTTAGAGTTAATTGGATTGAACCCGGTTGGGTTTGCGTAGCTTATAACAATGACGGTCTGATGGGATACGTTTCATCGGATTACATTTCGGTATATAGCGGAGAAATGCCGCAGGCAAGCGAGGGCGGTCAAGCTGTTTGTGATATTGCTGCTCAGTATCTGGGCGTTCCCTATGTTTGGGGCGGAACTTCTCCTAACGGTTTTGATTGCAGCGGTTTGGTTCAGTACGTGTATTCGCAGCTGGGAATCAGCTTGGCGCGTGTTGCGGACGATCAGATGAAAGAGGGTATTCCCGTTTCAAGAGATCAGCTTATGCCCGGTGACATTATCGGCTTCAGCAGCGCAGGTCTCGGAGGATATGCTTCTCACATAGGTATTTACGTTGGTGACGGCATGATGATTCATGCTCCCCGTACAGGCGATGTTGTTAAGTATACAAGCATTGACTCAAGTTACTATTCATCGCGTTTTGCCGGTGCAAGAAGAATTATATACTAAGACAGTTTAATATTAGGCAGGAGTGGTCGTTGACCGCTCCCCTTTTTTTGAGAAATATGATTTTGAGGTAGTAATATGACTGTTGAGGAATTAAATTCTGCGATTAAATCAAGCAGAATACCCAAGCTGCTTTTTATTCTGGGAGAGGAAGCTTATCTTGCGGAAAACAGAATAAGCTCCATAAGGAAAAAGCTTGTCCAAAAGGGCACGTCAGAGTTTAACTACACATCTTCTGACGGAAAGATAACGGCGGACGAGATAATTGCCGCTGCGGAGACATTTCCTCAGGGCGGCGACCGACGGGTTGTTTTAATAAAGAACAGCGGTATATTTGACAATCTGAAAAGCAGCGAGTTTAAGAAAATCAAGGATTACGCCGCCGACCTGCCGGACTACGTCTGTCTGATTTTTTGGGAGCCGGGCTTTGACCCCAAAAAGATAAAATCTTTAAAGTTTATTGAGGAGCGGGGCGGGGTTGTCAATTTTGAATATCAGCCTGTGAACAAGCTTGAAGTTTGGATTGAAAGGACGCTGGAAAAAGCGGAAAAGCGTATAATCGCAAAAGACCTGAGCTACTTTGTCAGAATGTCGGGGCAGTCCATGGCCAAGCTTGACAAGGAATGCAAAAAGCTGATTTTGTACATGGGCGATGACCGCCATAAGGTGACCCGCGAGGATATTGACGCGGTAGTTGACAAGAGTACGGAGGTTCAGGTATACGATATATTTAATAAGAATATAATAGGCGGCAGAGGCGACAAGGCAAAGGAGCAGCTAAACAAATTAAGATGTGAAAACGCGTCTCCCACAATGGTTATGAGCGTTATTCTGGATCAGGTGTATGAGTTGCTTCTGTGCAAGCTTTTAAAGCAGGATGGGCTCACTGCAAACGATATGCTTGAATATTTTGACAGGCGCCCGCCGGTGTTTGCCGTGAACAAGGCTATTGAAAACAGTAAAAGATTTGGAGAGGTTTATTTAAAACGTATGGTGGATAAGGGGCTTAAGTATTCCATAGATATGAAATCCGGAAAAATTGACCAATGGAACGCCGTGGAAATGTATGTTTCCGAATTGATTAAGAGGGATTAAGGGGCGCATTACTGTTTTTTTGAAATGTTTTTGCAGATAATTGTAGATATTAACTTAATATTTGACAAAGCCGTTTTTTTGTGTTATCCTATGAGAGACTGAAAAGAATAATAATATGATAGTTCACGAGAGGGAATGCAGACCGGGGAGGTGAGTGTGTGGCTGACGAAGAAAAACTCGTAAGAAAAGCGCAAAAGGGCGACGTTGAAGCCTTTGAAAAAATAATTTCCGACTACCGTTCTTTGGTTTTTAATGTGTCTTACAGATTTTCGGGAAACGCGGAAGACGCGGCTGATATGTCTCAGGAGATATTTATAAAGCTGTTTAAGAACATAAACTCATTCCGGTTCCAATCTAAACTGTCCACGTGGATATATAAAATTGCCACAAACACTTGTCTCGATATAGTGAAGAAGAAAAAACGCGACTTGGCGGCGTTTTCTCTGGACAGCGATATGGAGGATGAGGATGGAAAGTCCTTTTCAAGCGAGGTTGCGGACAGTGCGCCGACCCCCGATGTGGTGGCGGAGCGGAACGAGATGAAGAATGCAGTAAACCGCGCGATTTCCATGCTGCCTGATGATTATCGCATTGCAATTATTTTGCGTGATATACAGGGGCTGTCCTACGATGATATTGCAGAGGTTGTGGATTGCTCTGTGGGAACGGTTAAATCAAGGATAAGCAGAGGAAGAAAGAACCTGCGTGAAATTTTATTAAAAGATAGGGAACTTTTTGATAATTTTTTCGTCTAACTAAATGTAGGGAATAGTTTGCGCAAAGTGTACAATATGTTGGCTTAAAATATTGCATAGATTTTGTGTGAATATTATAGGAGTTGTGGTGAATATGATATATAGGAAGGAGGGGTATAATGTCAGATTTTGAAAAGGATGATGAGCTTAGACAAAAATATGACGAAGTGATGGGCAGTATCGCGGATGACATCAGGCAGATTAATCTTGACGAAAAGGAACCGATTGTTCTGAATGATGCCGGGGATGAAGCTGCTGACAGTAAATTTTTGGAAAGCATTGCCGGCATTGATTTTGACGACCCGGACGCTCTGCTCAAAAGCGTTGGGTTTGACGGCGGTGAGTTTGACGATGCCCCCGCAAAAGATATCAGTGATTTTGACCACGTGATTAACGAAATTCAAGGTTATGAGACGGAGGAGGATTACCCTGATACCTTGACCTGTGACGAATGCAGAGACCTGCTCTATGACTATGTCTCAGACGCGACCGATGAGGTTGAGAACAAGGCTGTCGGAGCTCATCTTAACAACTGTGAGATGTGCAGAATTGAGCTTGACGACATCAGAGATATGCTGGGCGTTATCAGTTCCAGCACGGCTCCCGCAGTTCCATCTGACTTAATATCCGGGATACATGACAGGCTTGTGGCTATTGCTCCGGAGGTTAAGGAGGAGTATGACGTTTTAAGACGAAACGGTCTTGCCGGGGACGGGATTGGCGACAGAATTAAGTCGGCGTTTACCGCCGCTAAGGATAAGACAGACAGGTTCGTTAAGCACGCAAACTGGAGAGTTCTTGCTCCGGCCGCTCTCAGCGCGGTGCTTGTTATGGGTGTCGCGGGCAGCGGAATTTACCAGGTTATGAAATCGTCGGATGATATGTACAGCTTTTCTGATGACCAAACCATTGCCAACGCGAGGGCTACTGCAAAGCCCAGCGCCAGCGGTTTGGATGAGTATGTAACGGGGGACGGGGGCTCGACGTCGGCGCCGAAGGCTGCCGCAACGGCAGGACCGTCATCTGCGGGCGGTTCCAAATCGCCTATGACCACCGCCAGACCCTCTGCGGCAGCGGCATCAGGGCTGAATATGGGTAACAGTACCTCAAGCGGCACGACAGGCAGCACGAGCAGATCCTCAGGTTCCTCGAGCACGGCGACCAATACTACAAGCGGAAGCAGCTCAAGCAGAGCGACAACTTCAAGTGGTACGTCAAGCAGCTCGTCGAGCAATAGAACTACAAGTAGCTCTTCAAGCAACAGAACTACAAGTAGCTCTTCAAGCAACAGGACTACTGCAAGCAGTTCTTCTGCCAGAGCTACAGCAAGGCCTACGGCAACACCGAGACCATACGTTGCGCCCAAGATAATTCTTCCGGAGATAAAGCCGAATACGGGTTCGACATACGTAACGCCGAGAATTATTCTTCCTGATGTTGCGTCGGGGATGACTTCTCCCACTTATGTTGATCCTGATTCTGTTACTTCAGATGACGGTTCCGGAACGAATGATACACCGGCTGTAGCTTCTGCCGGAACGGGTGATGATGACAACAGCGCAGTTGCGTCACCGTCGCCTACGGCGGCGCCAAAGCCGTCGGCTAAACCAAGCCCGACGCCTAAGCCGTCACCTACGGCAGCCCCGAGCACAAGCGCAACTCCCAAGCCGTCAACATCGGCTTCACCTAAGCCTTCATCAAGCGCAGCGCCTGCAACCTCAGCGTCGGCAGCGCCCAATCTTGTGAGAAATGATAAAGGTGAAACCGAGGCTTATGCAAGCAAGTCGGCTGATATGGAAGACGCGTCGGTTATAAGCTGCGTTATCGAAAGTAATGATATTTATAATTCGCTTATGAATTCGGCTTTTGCAAACTGCTCAAAGGTGGATGATGAGGGTACAACCCTGTATCTGGACGGCGACGAGTATGTTAAGTTTACCGAGTTTTTAAAGGAGAACAATCTGACTTATCGTCTGGTTATTCTGGGAAAGAATAATGACGTTAAGGTTATTGTTCAGAGAACAAATTCACAATAAATATGATTGATAAGGATGGAGTTTAACTTCATCCTTATTTTTATTCAAAAATTGCTTAGCCCAATTCCGCCCGCCTGTTGTGCATTTTGTAAACGGGTTGATATATTTGTAACTGTTTGGATTGTAGGGGGCGGATTCCTATACGCCCCGCAAGTAAACCTATAGTTTTTATCAAAGTAACCGGAGTTAGCATATAATTTGAGTGCAATCCCATTTAATTATATATAAACAAAATTTTTTAGCGGGGCGTATAGGAATCCGCCCCCTACACCGTAATGATTTACATATATTCAAACTTGTTAATTTTAATAAAATTTTAAGTATTACATAGTAGTAGGGATGACTTCCCGGACGTACCGTAGTTATTTTATCAAAATTAGGTTTATAAACAGTACTATGGTTTCAAAGGCTTAGCCTTTAACATTCTATCACAATATTTTTTAAGAAAAATGCTGTATTAGATTGACAAAAAGCAATTTTATGTTTAAAATAAAGTCATGTGTTAATTTAAAAACAATACTGCCGAAAAGGAGCTTGTGTTATGAGCATAAAAAGATTATTTGTTGAGAAAAAGAAGGGGTTTGACATTGAGGCTCAGGCGCTTAAAGACGACCTTGTTCAGAACCTGGGTTTGACAGGGCTTGAGAACGTGCGCGTTATCAATCGCTATGATATAGACGGCATAACCGATGAGGAACTGCAGGTTGTGCTTCCCGTTGTTTATGCAGAGCCTCAGGTGGATAACGTAACCTTTGAAAATATAGATATTCCCGCTTCGGACAAGTATTTTGCTTCGGAGTACCTCCCCGGTCAGTTTGATCAGAGGGCGGACAGCGCCGCTCAGTGTACCCAGATTATGACCGAGGGCGAAAAGCCGGTTGTAAGGACGGCTAAGATAGTGATTTTGTCAGGGGATATTTCCGATGAGGAGCTGGAGGCGGCTAAGAACTATTCGATTAACCCTGTTGAAGCCCGCCCCGCATCAATGGACAAGCCTCTGACACTTAACGATAAGCTTGAAGAGCCTGCCGACGTAATAACAATCGACGGGTTTATTAGTATGGATGACGGAGATCTTGAAAAGATGATTGCCGATTTGGGTCTGGCAATGGATGAGGACGATATCAGGTTCTGCCGTGACTACTTCAGAGATACGGAAAAGCGTGACCCGTCCCTGACGGAGATACGCATGATTGACACATACTGGTCTGACCACTGCCGTCATACCACCTTTGCAACCAAGCTCAATAATATAAAGATAAAGAATGAGTTCATAGAGGGCGTGTATAACGACTATTTGGAGTCCAGAAAGTTTGTCTACGGCGAGAAGCAGAAGAATATTTGCCTTATGGACGTTGCCACGATCGCAGCAAAGGAGCTGAAAAAGAGAGGCGTGCTCACGGCTCTTGACGAGAGTGAGGAGATAAACGCCTGCTCAATTCAGGTTCAGGTGAACATGACAGACGGCACAACAGAGGACTACCTGGTTATGTTCAAGAACGAGACCCATAACCACCCCACAGAGATTGAGCCCTTCGGCGGCGCGGCAACCTGCTTGGGCGGAGCTATCCGCGACCCCCTGTCGGGACGTTCATATGTTTACCAGGCAATGCGCGTTACGGGAGCGGGCGACCCCAGAAAGACCTTAAAAGAGACAATGGAGGGCAAGCTGCCCCAGCGCAAGCTTGTTCTGGGCGCGGCAGAGGGCTACAGCTCCTACGGCAATCAGATAGGTCTTGCCACAGGCGGAGTAACTGAAATTTACGATGAGGGCTACGTTGCAAAGCGTATGGAGATAGGCGCGGTAATTGCGGCGGCCCCCAAGAAAAACGTAATCCGTGAGGTTCCTGAGCCGGGAGACGTGGTTATTCTGCTGGGCGGAATGACAGGCCGTGACGGCTGCGGCGGAGCCACAGGCTCGTCCAAGGCTCATGACAGCTCATCTCTTGAAACCTGCGGCGCAGAGGTACAAAAGGGTAACCCGCCCGTTGAGAGAAAGCTGCAAAGGCTGTTCAGGAAGAACGAGGTTACCACCATGATCAGACGCTGCAACGACTTTGGTGCAGGCGGCGTTTCGGTGGCAATCGGAGAGCTTGCGGACGGTCTTGATATAGATTTGGATAAGGTTCCCAAGAAGTATGAGGGACTGGACGGCACAGAGCTGGCTATTTCCGAGTCCCAGGAGAGAATGGCTGTTGTAGTCAGAGCTAAGGACGCCGAAAGATTTATAGCAGAGGCGGACAAGGAAAACCTGGACGCAGTTGTTGTGGCGGAGGTGACAGAGCTTCCCAGACTGGTTATGCACTGGAGAGGAAAGACCATTTGCGACATTTCCAGAGCCTTCCTTAACACCAACGGCGCAGAGAAGAACGCAGATGTTGAGGTAACGGCGGACGATTTCGGCGCAGAAATGTTTGAATTTAATCCCAAGGGAGATACTTATAAAGAGAAGATACTCGACCTGGTGAGCGATATTAACGTTTGCTCCCAGAAGGGTCTGGTTGAGAGGTTTGACAGCACAATCGGCGGCAACTCGGTGTTCATGCCCTACGGCGGAAAGTACCAGCTTACGCCTCAGCAGAACATGGTTGCAAAAATCCCGGTATTGGGCAACGAGACGAACACCGCAACCGTAATGTCCTACGGCTACAACCCGAAGATTTCAAAGGCGAACCCCTTTGCGGGAGCGGTATACGCTGTTGTAGAGTCGGTAACCAAGGCGGTGTGCGCCGGTGTGGATTACAGGGATATATACCTGACATTCCAGGAATACTTTGAGAGATTGGGCACAGACCCCAAGCGTTGGGGCAAGCCTCTTGCGGCCTTGCTGGGCGGATACTATGCTCAGGAGAAGCTGTCTTTGGCGGCAATCGGCGGCAAGGACTCCATGAGCGGTTCCTTTAATGATATAGACGTTCCTCCCACGCTGACCTCCTTTGCGGTTGCGCCTCTTGACGCGGCAAAGGCTGTTTCGAGCGAGTTTAAGGCGGCGGGCAACACGGTTATACTGTTTAAGCCCAAGTATGACGAGAATAACCTGCCTGACTTTGACTGCCTGAAAACTCTGTACGGCATACTCTATCAGATGATTTCAGACAGCATGTTCAAAAATGTGAAAACTGCCTATGCCGTAGGCTACGGCGGAGTTATGGAGGCTGTTATAAAGGCGTCCATGGGCAATAAGCTGGGCTTTGATTTCACCGAGTGCAGCGACAAGTCGGAGCTGTTCAAGGCGTACTACGGCAGCGTAATAATAGAGTATGAGGGCGCAGGCGCCATCGGAATGATCGGCAATGATATAGAAACTATAATCCTGGGTCATACAACCGATGACGGATTAATAAAGATAGACGGAGAGGAAATCTCTGTTGACGAGGTTGTAAAAGCGTGGGCAAAGCCCCTTGAGGGCGTGTATCCCACCAAGGCAAAGTATGACAATGTGGGAATGAAGGCCTTTAATTACAGCGAGAGAAGCACGGCGGCTCCCATGATAAAAATGCCGAGACCCAGAGTGTTTATCCCTGCGTTCCCGGGAACCAACTGTGAGTACGACACGGCTCGGGTTTTTGAAAGAGCGGGAGCGGAGGCGGACGTTCAGGTGTTCAGGAACCTGAAGCAGTCCCACGTTGAGGAGTCAATCGAGAGATTTGTGAAATCGGTAAACGAGGCTCAAATCCTCATGATCCCCGGCGGCTTCAGCGGCGGCGATGAGCCTGACGGTTCGGGTAAGTTCATCAAGGCGGCATTTGAGAACGAAAAGCTCAAGGAAGCCGTTATGGAGTTGCTCAACAAGCGGGGCGGCTTGGCTCTGGGAATTTGTAACGGATTTCAGGCTTTGATTAAGCTGGGTCTGGTGCCCTTCGGCGAAATCAGAAAGGTTGACGACACCTGCCCGACACTGACCTTTAACACAATCGGCAGACACGTTTCTCAGATAGTTTCCACAAGGATTTCATCTGTAAAATCACCGTGGCTGTCAGGCGTGAATTTGGGAGATATTCATCAGATTGCCGTGTCCCACGGTGAGGGCAGATTTATTGCAAGCCCCGAGGTTATAGCCGAGATGGAGAAAAACGGACAGATCGCCACCCAGTATGTTGATTTGGAGGGCAACCCCACCTATGAGATGCCCTATAACCCCAACGGTTCATATTACGCAATCGAGGGCATAACCAGCCCTGACGGCAGAGTTCTGGGTAAGATGGGACATTCGGAGCGTATCGGCGAGAATGTCTATAAGAACATTGTAGGAGACATTGACCAAAAGATTTTTGAAAGCGGAGTTAAGTACTTCAAATAGGAGAGACTATGTCTTATAAAAACGCGGCTGAATATATAATGAGTAAGACAGACCTGTCGCCGAGGGTTGCCGTAATCCTCGGCACGGGCCTGGGAGAAATAGGGGACGCGGCGGAGGAAGGGGCTGTTATTCCCTACAGTGAAATTCCCGGCTTTCCCAAGATAGACGGAAACTGGCATAAGTGCCGCCTGATAGCGGGCAAAATCGCAGGAGTTCCCGTTGTGGTAATGCAGGGCAGACTGCACTATTATGAGGGCTATTCCATGGAGGAGCTTGTGTTTCCCGTCCGTATGCTAAAGGCTATGGGGGTTGAGACGCTGATTTTAACCAATGCAAGCGGCGCGATTAACACCGATTTTGCACCGGGAGATCCGATTTTGATATGCGACCATATTAAGTTTGGTATGGACTCGCCTCTGAGGGGGAAAAATCTCGATGAGCTGGGCGAACGCTTTTTTGACATGACAAGGGCGTACGCACCGGAGCTTAGGGAATTAGCTATAAAATGCGCAGAGACCCTGAATTTAGATTTAAAACAGGGGGTCTACGCCTACATGACGGGACCTCAGTTTGAGACGCCTGCGGAAATCAGAATGTTAAAGGCGGCGGGAGCCGACTTGGTGGGAATGTCCACCGTGCCCGAGGTTATCGCAGCGGTTCACTGCGGAATTAAAGTACTGGCGCTGTCGGGTGTGTCCAACATGGCGGCAGGCATTGAGGGCGGCGGGCTTAACAGACAGGTTATCGATAACGCCGAGCCCCTGATGTGCAGGAGAATTTCAGATTTGATTTTTAAGATAATTACCGAGCTGAGTTAGAACGGAGGCATTAATATATGGAAAGAATAGCCAGCTTTAGCGTTGACCACAGAAAGATAAAGCCTTGGGTGTATATATCTCGGGTTGACGGGGACGTAACCACATATGATATGCGAATGAGAAAGCCCAACACAGGCGACCTGGTCGATAACGCAACCCTCCATTCTCTGGAGCACCTGTTTGCCACCATGGTAAGAAATTCGAGAATTTCAAAGGACGTAATATATTTCGGACCCATGGGCTGCCAGACGGGATTTTATCTGCTTATCAGGAACGCGGATCACGGCACTGTGGTTCAGGTTATAAAAGAGGTTCTGGCGGGCATTGCGGAGTATGACGGAGATATGCCCGGCGCAAGCGAGATTGAGTGCGGAAACTACCGCAACCTTGACGTTGAGCTTGCAAGGGCTGAGGCAAAAAGCTACCTTGAAAAAATCAAGGACTTAACCAAAGACGATTTAAATTACGAGGAGTAAGTATGGTTTTATTTAAGAATATAACCGTTGTTACAATGGACGATGAGGCGGGAGTTATCGAGAACGGATTTGTGGCGACAAAGGGCGGCAGAATTGAGTACGCGGGAACAGAGGAGCCTACGGGGCAGTTTGAAACCGTGATCGACGGCAGAGGCAAGGTTCTCATGCCCGGGCTGATTAACACCCATTCCCATTTGGCAATGACCCTGCTGCGGGGCTATGCCGACGATATGAACTTGCAGGACTGGCTGTATAACAAAATTTTCCCCTTTGAGGATAAGCTGACGGCGGAGGACATAATCGAGGGCAGCAAAATCGGCATAGACGAAATGCTTGCCGGCGGAACCACCTGCTTCAGCGATATGTATTTCTTTCAGGCTGAGACAGGCAGAGTTGCAGCGGAGAAGGGAATACGGGCGGTGCTCAGCGACTGCGTGAACTTTGACGGCTACGACCGCAAGGTCAAGCTCATGGAAGCAATGGCGGAGGAATTTAAGGATAACGACTTAATCAGCTTTACCTTTTCGCCCCATGCCATTTATACTTGTACCTTTGAGCTTTTGAAAAAGTGCGGAGAGTATGCAAAGAGCCATAATATGCCTATACACACTCACTTGGCGGAAACCCAAAAGGAGTTTGACGACTGCATGGCGGAGCACGGCATGACCCCCACAGAGTATATGGAGAGCACGGGCTTGTTTGAAAATCCTACCATAGCCGCTCACTGCGTGGTTATGACGGATAGGGACTTAGAAATCTTAAAGAAGCATAATGTTTCTGTGGCGCACAACCCCATAAGCAACCTAAAGCTTGCGTCAGGAGTGGCGGCGGTGCCGAAAATGCTTGAGATGGGCGTAAACGTGGCTCTGGGAACAGACGGGGCTTCCAGCAATAACAGTCTTGATATGTTTGAGGAAATGAAGACAGCTGCGCTGATACACAAGGGCGTAAGCCTTGACCCCACCGTGGTTGACGCGTATACCGTCCTGAAAATGGCGACGGTAAACGGGGCGAGGGCTTTGGGCTTTAAGGACTTAGGCGCAATCAAGCAGGGCTTTCTTGCGGACATGATAATCCTTGATTTTAACACCCCGCACCTTATGCCGCTGCACAACGTGCTGTCGAGCCTTGTGTATTCCGCAAAGTGCAGCGATGTTGAGTATACAATGGTAAACGGAAAAATAGTTTATAAAAGATAATAAGGAGGATATAATCTTATGGCACAGGTAGCAATTATAATGGGCAGCAATTCGGATTTGCCGGTGGTAAAAGGAGCAATTGACGTTTTAAAGAGCTTCGGAGTGGACTTTGAGGCTCACGTAATTTCGGCTCACAGAACTCCCGCTCAGGCAGAGGAATTTGCAAAAACAGCAAAGGAAAAGGGCGTAAAGGTTATTATTGCGGCGGCGGGCAAGGCGGCGCATTTGGGCGGCGTTATTGCGGCATATACGACCCTGCCGGTTATTGCGCTCCCCATAAAATCATCCTTTATGGACGGTCTTGACTCCCTTTTGTCCATGGTTCAGATGCCGTCGGGTATACCCGTTGCGACCGTGGGAGTAAACGCGGCGGACAATGCGGGCATACTGGCGGTGCAGATGCTGGCGCTGTCAGACGAGGCGCTCTCCGAAAAGTTAGAGGGCTTCAAGGCGGACATGGCTGAAGCCGTGGCGGAGAAGGACAAAAAGCTGCAGGCGGAGCTTTGGGATGAAAACTAATTAATATTTTATATTGGAGGATATATAATGAGCGAAGCGTATAAGAATGCGGGAGTAGACGTGGAGGCGGGCTACAAATCCGTTGAGCTGATTAAGGAGCACGTTAAGAGAACCGATATACCCGGAGTTCTTTCGGGAATAGGCGGCTTCGGCGGTCTGTTTGAGCTGAGCGGGGAATATAAAAATCCCGTTCTGGTTTCGGGCACAGACGGCGTGGGTACAAAGCTCAAGCTGGCGTTAATACTGAATAAGCACGATACCATAGGTCAAGACTGTGTCGCAATGTGCGTAAACGACATTGTATGCGGCGGCGCAAAGCCTCTGTTCTTTTTGGACTATATCGCGGTGGGCAAGAACTTCCCCGAAAAGATAGCCGAGATAGTCAAGGGCGTGTCCGACGGCTGCGTTAAGGCGGGCTGTGCCTTGGTAGGCGGCGAGACTGCCGAGCACCCGGGAATGATGGCCGAGGAGGATTACGACCTTGCCGGCTTTACGGTGGGCATAGTTGAAAAGGACAAGATTATTGACGGCAGCCGCATCGAGGTTGGAGACGCCATAATCGGAATACAATCCTCAGGCGTTCACAGCAACGGCTATTCACTGGTGAGAAAGGTCTTTGCCGTTGACGACAGTCCCGAGTGCGCCGAGAGGCTTAAAGCCTATGACGAGGAGCTTGGCGCGTCGGTGGGCGAAACACTGCTCACTCCCACAAAGATTTATGTAAAGCCCATGCTGGCGGCAATTGAAGCTGTTGACGTGAGAGCGGTTTCTCACATTACAGGCGGCGGCTTTTATGAGAACATTCCCAGAATGCTAAAGGAGGGCACAAGGGCTAAAATTGATAAGAGCAGCTTTGAGATTTTGCCCATATTCGATAAAATTCAGAAATTGGGTGATATATCGGAGCACGATATGTTTAACACCTATAACATGGGTATCGGCATGATGTTTGTTGTGCCCAAGGAGCAGGCGGAGCAAGCGGTTCGGGTTATTAGCCAAAGCGGCGAAAAGGCGTTTGTGGTAGGCGAGATAGTCAGCGGAGAAAAGGGAGTTGACATATGCTGAAAAAGATAGGAGTTCTGGTTTCGGGCGGCGGCACCAACCTGCAGGCGCTTATTGACGCTGAGCGAGACGGGATAATCAAGTCCGGAAAGATAGTCACCGTTGTGTCAAGCAGACCCGGGGTTTACGCTCTTGAAAGGGCAAAAAATGCGGGGATTGACGCCCATGTTATCACCAAAAAGGAGTGCGGAAGCGGTGAGGCCTTCGACGTTGCTCTTCGCGATTATATGCAGAGCATGGGAGTTGAGGTTGTGGTTCTGGCAGGCTTTTTGACCATACTGGGTGAAAGCTTCCTTAATGCCTACAAAAATAAAATCGTCAATATCCATCCGTCTCTAATTCCCTCATTCTGCGGCGACGGCTTTTACGGCCTTAGGGTTCACGAGGCGGCACTGAATTACGGAGTTAAGGTGACAGGAGCGACGGCTCACCTGGTAAACGAGATTACCGACGGCGGAAAGATACTGCTGCAAAAGGCGGTGTACATCGAAGAGGGCGACACTCCCGAAACTCTGCAAAGGCGGGTAATGGAAGAAGCCGAGTGGAAAATCCTGCCCCGAGCGGTTGAAATGGTGTGCAGAGATGATGCATAAAATTAGGAAAGGCGAATAATTATGGAAACAATAAATATATACGATGAGTTAAAGAAAAATTCTTATCCCGGCAGAGGTATTATTGTGGGCAAGTCGGAAAACGGAAAGAGTGCAGTTTGCGCATACTTCATAATGGGCAGAAGCGTGAACAGCCGCAACCGTATATTCGTTGAGGACGGAGACGGCATACGCACCCAGGCGTTTGATCCGTCAAAGCTGACCGACCCGCACCTGATTATATACGCTCCCGTCAGGGTTCTGGGCAACAAGACAATTGTTACAAACGGCGACCAGACGGATACGATTTATGATTTAATGAATAAGCAGATGACCTTTGAGCAGAGCCTGCGGACAAGAGAGTTTGAGGACGACGCACCAAACTACACCCCCAGGATTTCAGCTGTTATGAAGGTGTCGGACGGGGATTATAATTACGCCATGTCTATCCTAAAGAGCGCAGACGGCTGCCCCGACTCCTGCCAGAGGTATACCTTTGCATATTCAAATCCCGTAAGCGGCAAGGGTCATTTTATCCACACGTACATGGAGGACGGCGACCCCCTTCCCAGCTTTGAGGGCGAGCCCAAGAAGATTAACATTCCGGACAGTATCGGCGTGTTTACAGACGGCTTGTGGAATAGCCTTAACGAGGATAACAAGGTCTCCCTGTTCGTGAGATACATAGACATCGAGACGGGCGAGACGGAGACAAGGATAGTCAACAAGAACAAATAGCCAAAAGAACATATGACAAAATTCAGTCAGGAGGAATAATTGATGAATGAGATGCAATTAAAGTACGGCTGCAATCCCAACCAGAAGCCGTCAAGAGTATTTATGGAGGACGGAAGCAACCTGCCCATAACCGTTCTGTGCGGAAAGCCGGGTTATATTAACCTGCTTGACGCCTTTAACGGCTGGCAGCTTGTAAAGGAGCTGAAAAAGGCGACAGGTCTGCCTGCGGCAACCTCCTTTAAGCACGTGTCCCCTGCGGGAGCGGCTGTTGGTCTGGAGCTTTCGGACACCCTGAAAAAGATATATTTTGTTGACGAGACAATAGAGATGACTCCTCTTGCCAACGCCTATGCCCGTGCCAGAGGTGCGGACAGAATGTCCTCATTCGGCGACTTTATCGCCCTTTCTGACGTGTGCGACAAGGCGACGGCGCAGCTTATCGCAAAAGAGGTGTCAGACGGTGTTATAGCTCCGGGCTACGATGATGACGCTCTGGAAATTCTCAAGGGAAAGAGAAAGGGCAGCTATAACATTATCCAAATTGACGAAAGCTACACCCCGGCTCCCATTGAGAGAAAGCAGGTTTTCGGCGTTACCTTTGAGCAGGGCAGAAACGAGCTTGATATAAACAAGGAGCTTTTGGCAAATGTTGTAACCGACAATAAAAATATAACGGAGGAGCAACTCAGAGACCTGATGATTTCTCTGATAACCCTGAAGTATACCCAGTCAAACAGCGTTTGCTACGTAAAGGACGGGCAGGCAATAGGTATCGGAGCCGGTCAGCAGTCCAGAATACACTGCACAAGGCTTGCGGGAAACAAGGCGGATATATGGTGGCTCAGACAGGCTCCACAGGTGCTGGCTCTTGAATTTGTGGACGGAATTAAGAGGGCGGACAGGGACAACGCTATTGACGTATATATCTCCGATGAATATATGGATGTTCTTGCCGACGGTGTTTGGGAGACCAGGTTTAAGACAAAGCCTCCAGTGTTCACCAAGGAGGAGCAGCAGGAGTGGCTCAGCAAAAACACAGACGTAGCTCTGGGCAGCGATGCGTTCTTCCCCTTCGGGGATAACATTGAGAGAGCCCATAAGTCAGGGGTAACGGCTATAGCCCAGCCCGGCGGATCCATCAGAGACGACAACGTTATCGAAACCTGTAATAAGTACGGAATTGCCATGGCGTTTGCGGGCATTCGTCTGTTCCATCATTAATACTTTAATGTTGGCAAAAGGGGAATAGGTTTTAAGGAGATAGGGGAAAAACAAATATTACGGGGCACAATCTTTAGCGGGATAGAACTCGGGCTCTCGGCGGCGGGAGCCTGAGCTTTTGAAAGCCCTGAACTTGACAGCGGGATTGTTGTATGATAAAATACTGAAATGTTCACGGCTGACTATTTAATTCTATATAGGTGGGAGAGTTACTATTTATGAAGATGCTTGATTTGACCCGTTATACCGGTAAGTATGATGCGGAGAATGTTATTGACGGATTTGAAAGCGGCAGTATAAGCGACGGCGATGCCGTTGAAATCGAGGGTATGATTCATCGCATACGCGCTATGAAGTTCTTTGCGTTTTTTATTATAAGAACCCAAAGGAATTTGGTGCAGTGCGTATACGAGCCCGGAGAGAGCGGCAAGCCTATCGGGGAATTTAATGAGGAGGACAGCGTCAGGCTCAAGGGCACCCTTGTAAAGGACGACAGAAGCGCTCTGGGCTTTGAAATCCATATTTCCGATATAGAAGTGCTGTCGTCTCCGGCGGAGAACCTGCCCATAGTAATCAATAAGAAAAAGCTTGACTGCAATGTTGACGTTAAGCTGGATTACAGACCGGTTTCAATGAGAAATCCCCATGAGCGTGCGGCAATAAAGATTGTTGACGGAATTATCAACGCTTTCAGAACCTTTATGCATGGCGAGGGCTTTACTGAGTTTGTTCCTCCGAAAATCGTTTCCGCAGGAGCTGAGGGCGGAGCGGATATGTTCGAGGTGGACTACTTCGGAGAAAAGGCATTGCTCAACCAGAGCCCGCAGATGTATAAGCAGATGATGGTAGGCGTTTTCAAAAAGGTGTTTACCGTTGCTCCCGTATTCAGAGCGGAGAAGCACAGCACTTCAAGGCATATTAACGAGTTTGAGGGTCTTGACCTTGAGATGGGCTTTATAGAGTCCTTTGAGGACATTATGGCGGTTGAGGCAAGGTTCATGAAGTATATGTTTGAATACATGAGAAGCGAGTACGCTCCCGAGCTGAAAGAGCTTAACGTTGAGCTGCCGGAGATAAAGGATATTCCCCAGTTCAAGTTTATGGAAATTAAAGAGATTATAGCCAAGGAATATAACAGGGAATTCAGAAATCCCAACGACCTTGACCCGGAGGAGGAACGCCTAATCGGCGAGTACGTTATGGATAAGTATGGTTCTCCCCTTGTGTTTGTCACTCATTATCCCTCAAAGAAGCGTCCCTTCTACGCAATGGACGATCCGGAAAACCCCAAGTATACCTTGAGCTTTGACCTGCTGCTGAACGGAGCGGAGGTCACAACCGGCGGCCAGAGAATTAACGACTATCAAATGCAGCTTGACAAGATTAATGCAAGAGGCATGGACGCCGATGAGTTTAAGGACTTCCTGATGATGCACAAGTACGGAATGCCCCCTCACGGAGGCTTGGGTATCGGTCTTGAGCGTCTTGCGATGAAGCTTTTGGGAGTTGACAATATCAGAACGGTAACGGCGTTCCCCAGAGATTTGGGACGTATCAATCCGTAAAAAATACAGCCGCAGATTTAATTTCTGCGGCTTTTGAATTGTGTTTTGTTATTTTTTGACGTTCCACACATGGGCTAAAATATCCTTTAATACCAGCATAGCGTCTAAATCATTATATTCGTACTGTCTTTTAAGGCTGTCAAGCAGTTCCTGTATTTTATCTGCATATTCGTCGATTGCCACTGTTTTTTGATAGGTGACAAGGACGGGATATTTTTTCCCCCAGATCTTTGTCCAGTCAATTTTCTTCTGCTTTTCATCGCTGATACTTTCAATAGCTTCCTCAATCTCTTTCTGTTCAATATCAAAGTCTATCAGTTCGTCTAACGTAAGATGATATAGCTGAGAGAGCTTTTTTGACTGACGTATGTCCGGCAGAGTTTCGCCAAGCTCCCATTTTGAAATTGTCTGCCTGCTTACGCCCAGCTTTTCGGCAACCGCTTCCTGAGACAGCCCGCTCTTTTTGCGGGCATTGTAAAGGCTGCTCCCCAAACTCATTGTTCTCACCTCCTGTTTTATCTAATTATAACTAAAACACGGAATAAAATCTACCAAATCTGCCTTGCACTTTTGCCCGTTTCCCTAACATTTGTCACGGCGGAGGGAGGTTTGTTATTGATTAAATATTGTAGTCGTAGCGGGCGAACTCATGGTTTCGGTCAAGAATATCCTGTAGGGTTATGCCGTCAAGATAATCGGCAATAACCTTGCCCAGCTCCTTCCAGACGTACAGGGTTTTGCACTCCCCTTGTCTTGGGCAGAGGTTTGGCTCGTCATCAAGGCAGGCAACAGGGTTTATGCTGCCCTCGGTGATACGCAAAATCTCGCCGACAGTGTAGCTGTCTGCCGATTTTGCCAGCATATATCCCCCCTGGAAACCTCTGTTTGAACGGAGAATGCCTGTTTTGTTAAACAAGGTAACAATCTGTTCTAAGTACTTTTTGGATATGCCCTCTCTTTCTGCAATGGCTTTAAGGGAAACAAATCCCTCGTCCTTGTGTTCGGCTAAGTCCAGCAGCATACGCACGGCGTACCTGCCCTTTGTGGAAATTTTCAATTCAATCACCTCTAAACCCTATTATAACATAGGAATAGTATGTTTTCAAGTACTAAATCATATTTATAAGGAAACAGGCATATATTAGACTAAGTTATTACAAAGAGGGATATTGAATGAAGTGGTTAAAGGGTGTGTTCATACTAATTGTCTGTTATATAGTCGTCTCTATGGTTGCTTTTCCGCAAAGCTCTGTTGCCGCCGTCAACAAGGCGCTTAACCTGTGCATAACCTCGGTGGTGCCTGCGCTGTTTCCGTTTTTCGTGTGCAGCTCGCTGCTGGTATCCCTGGGAATGGCGGAGTTCGGCAGCCGATTTTTAAGCGGAATTATGAAGCCCGTTTTCGGGATAAACGGCTCAGGAGCGGTGGCGCTGGTGCTGGGAATAATCAGCGGATACCCTGTCGGGGCGGACTGCGCCGTGAACCTTTATAATTCGGGAAAGATAACTAAAAGGGAAGCGGAGCGGCTTATAGGCTTTTGCAACAACTCGGGTCCTCTGTTTATAATCGGAACGGTGGGCTTTTGTATCAGCGGCAGCGCAGCTTTGGGAGGAATACTTTACATTATCCATATCGCCTCCGCCGTAGCAACGGGGGTTGTCCTCTCCCGCCTGATAAAGGAGGACAATACTGTGAACCCAACAGTAATTTCCGAAAAGCAGAAAAGGTCGGTTAAAATAGTGTCCGCTTTCGGTGACGCCGTGTCCAAAAGCGTGGTGACGATTTTAAATGTGTGCGGCTTTGTGGTGTTTTTCGCCGTTGCAGAGAGCACAATTCCTGAGTTCTTCGCTCATCCGTTTATTAACGGGCTTTTGGAGATAACAGGGGGTATAAACGACATATCAAAGCTGAGTATGGACTTTGCCCTGAAAATTTCACTCATCTCTATGTTTTTGGCTTTTTCGGGGCTGTCGGTGTTTTTGCAGGTGGCGTCAATCGCCGCCGACTCGGACCTTGAGATGAGGTACTATGCTCTGGGCAAGTTTATTCAAGGGATAATCGCCTTTGTTTTAACATATGTTCTGTTCTTTATCTTAAAGACTGTTGGGGCGTGGAGCCCGGCTTATCTGCCCTACAGCGGAGGGGACATGGCTCTCTGGTATGCTTATCCCGTAACAAATATGAACATAAAGAGCTATTTGATTTTAATTGCGGGAGAGACTGTTTGGTGTATGCTTTCCATAGGAATACTGGCGGCAATTGCCAAAAAGCTTCCTGACGATTAAGGATAAATAGATTGACATATTTTGCCTCGTATGATATATTAAGGTCATGTTTTGGGGTGAGAAATTTGAGTTATACTAAAGAAAAATCCGTGTCTATGGGAGGGGTAAATGGGGCGAATATTGTTTCGGCTGAAAAATCCATTGTTGCCGCAAACAACGCCTTGGCAAATTCCACCTCCGGTCACGGAATAATGGCGGAGGAAGCCCAGACGGTTATTGACAAGCTTTGGGGCAGAGACGCTCTGGTTGTGGGCAGAACGAACATAAAGGACGGAGCCGACAGGCTTGTGGACGGGACTTATATCCAGACTAAGTTTTATAACAGCGGCAAGCGGTGCGTTGACGCCTGCTTCGATAAGGAGAGCGGGCTGTACAGATACTTTGACGACAAGGGAAACCCAATGCCCGTTGAGGTTCCAAAGGATATGTATGATGACGCGGTAAGCGAGTTCGCAAAAAAGATTTCCAAGGGAAAGGTTCCCGGGGTCACGGACAGTGATGCGGCTTCCGACTATGTTCGCAGCAGCGACCTGACCTATGAAAACGCCGTAAACTTATGCTCGCCGCTGACCAAGGAATCTCTTTTGTACGACTGTGCCACAGGCGTTGTGCACTGTTCCTTTGTTTTCGGAATAAGCGGAGCGGCGGCATTTATAATCGAGTACAAAAGGAGCAAGAGCGTTAAAAGGGCGTTGCTTGCGGCAATCAAGACGGGGGTTAAGGTTTTCGGGCTCTCGTATGTTTTATATATTTTGTGCTCCCAGTTTGCGAGAACGAAGCTCTATTGGTCCCTGCCAAATCTGTTTACGGGCATGGGCAAGGAGAGCTCGGGGGCGGAAATGGTCAGGGCGGTGAACAACAGTATTAAAATCGGGTCGGGAGACGTTGCGGCGTCCGCTTCGGCTTCTCTTAACCAGCTTTCAAGGTTCGTAAAATCAAGTTTGCTTATCAGCCTGATTGTGCTGCTGGTCTTTATGGTTCCCGAGATTTACCGCTTCGCAAGAGGGAAAATAACCTCCGGTGAATTTTTGCACAATATAGTTTTGATAGTGGCTTCAAAGTTGGCGTCAACATTGTTATTTATATTGACGGGAGCAATCCTGGCGACCTTTGTGCAGTCGTCTGCCGTTGCAATGGTCTTGTGCCTGATTGCCTCGTGTGCGGGCGGCTATCTGGGCAGAAAGTTGATTTTTGTATTAGAGCTTAAAAGTGAGGTAGAATAATTTGTTATCAAAGTGCGAAGACTGCGTAAACTATGAATACGATGAGGAGTGGGAGGGCTACGTATGCCTGGCGAACCTTGATGAGGACGACATGGCGCGTCTGATGAGCGGCAGGTTTAAGGAGTGCCCCTTTTACCGCCCCGGCGATGAGTACACAATAGTGCGTAAACAGAATTAAACAGGTCCTCCCTCGCAAAAGCGGGCGGAGGACTTTTTTTAAAATATAAATAATTTTTCAGAATATCTATTGACAGGGAAATTAAACTGTGTTATTATCTAAACATACTAATCAGATAGGAATTATGGTTTATGCCAAAATATTTCCTTCGGTATTGGATTTTCCGCCCCTTGCCTGCCCGTGGCAAGGTGAGCGCAATTATTTTGCGGGCAGAAAGGCTTTGGATAAAGTAATGGCAGAAATTAAGAACACATCAAACTGGGGCTTTGAAACCAAGCAGCTTCACATAGGGCAGGAGCTGCCTGACCCTGCAACAGGTGCAAGGGCAGTCCCCATATATCAGACCACCTCTTATGTTTTTGACAATTCGGCTCACGCGGCGGCTCGGTTTAACCTGTCCGACCCGGGGAATATATACGGCAGGCTTACCAATCCAACCCAGGATGTTTTGGAGCAGAGAGTTGCCGCCCTGGAGGGCGGCGTTGCGGCGTTGGCGGTTGCTTCGGGCGCCGCTGCCATAACCTACACAATTCAGAATTTGGCGAGAGCAGGGGAGCACATAGTGTCCCAAAAGACAATATACGGCGGTTCC
The DNA here is from genome assembly GCA_958352815.1 of uncultured Eubacteriales bacterium. Lineage (GTDB taxonomy): Bacteria > Bacillota > Clostridia > Monoglobales > Monoglobaceae > Monoglobus. Next base: position 89,602 of record CATWQA010000002.1, on the reverse strand, counting down.
TATAACCTGCTGGCGCACACTCTTCCGCAGTACGGCATTGAAACAACCTTTGTTGACGTTCACAATCTTGAACAGGTCAGAAACGCGGTTCAGCCTAACACAAAGGCGATTTACATTGAGACTTTGGGGAACCCTAACAGCGATGTGGCAGATATTGACGCCTTGGCGGAAATTGCCCATGAGAACAAAATTCCTCTGGTGATTGATAACACCTTCGGAACGCCTTACCTCATAAGACCCATAGAGCACGGGGCGGATATAGTGGTGCACTCGGCGACAAAGTTTTTGGGCGGTCACGGAACCTCTCTGGGCGGAATTATTGTGGACAGCGGTAAATTCGACTGGGAGGCAAGCGGCAAGTTTCCGTTTCTGACAGAGCCTGACCCAGGCTATCACGGGGCGTCCTTTACAAAGGTTGCGGGAGCGGCCGCTTTTGTGACAAAGATACGGGCAGTGCTTCTCCGCGACACAGGCGCGGCGATAGCTCCCATAAACGCTTTCCTGCTGCTGCAGGGGATTGAAACCCTGTCACTCAGGATTGAGCGGCATGTTGAGAACACCGAAAAAGTGGTGGAGTTCCTGTCGGCTCATCCGAGGGTTGAACGGGTGAACCACCCGTCTCTGCCGAACCACCCCGATAACGCACTGTTCAACAGACTGTTCCCCAAGGGCGGCGGGTCTATATTCACCTTTGAGATTAAGGGCGGAGCCAAGGAGGCACAGGAGTTTATTGACAGGCTGGAAATTTTCTCCCTTTTGGCAAACGTGGCGGATGTAAAGTCCCTGGTTATTCACCCGGCAAGCACCACCCATTCTCAGCTTACAGATGAGGAGCTGGCAGAGAGCGAGATTAAGCCCAACACAATCAGATTATCGGTGGGTACCGAGAGCATAGACGATATAATTGCCGATTTAAAGCAGGCATTGGCATAGTAAATCAGAAAGGTTGATGATTATGAGAATTTATGAAAAAATTACGGATTTGGTAGGCCGCACTCCCCTTATGGAGCTGAAAAACTATGAAGCGGCAAACAATCTGGAGGCAAAGATTGTAGGAAAGCTGGAGTACTTTAATCCGGCAGGCAGCGTTAAGGACAGAGTAGCAAAGGCGATGATTGAGGACGCAGAGGCAAAGGGATTGCTTCAAGAGGGGGCTGTTATAATCGAGCCCACCAGCGGCAACACGGGTATCGGCTTAGCCTCGGTTGCTGTCTCCAAGGGGTACAAGATTATTCTAACCATGCCCGAGACGATGAGCGTGGAGCGCAGGAACCTGCTGAAGGCGTACGGAGCGGAGGTAGTGCTCACCGACGGCACAAAGGGCATGAAGGGCGCAATTGAAAAGGCGGATGAGCTGGCAAAGGAAATCTCGGGCAGCTTTATTCCCGGGCAGTTCACCAATCCCGCAAATCCTAAAATGCACTTTGATACCACAGGCCCGGAAATCTGGGAGGATACCGACGGAACGGTGGATATTCTTGTGGCGGGTATTGGCTCCGGCGGAACAATAACCGGAATCGGCGAATATTTAAAATCCAAAAACGACAAAATAAAGGTTGTGGCGGTGGAGCCTGCTTCCTCGCCTGTGCTGTCCCGAGGCGAAGCGGGAGCTCATAAGATACAGGGAATAGGCGCGGGATTCGTGCCTGAAATCCTTGATACAAAGGTGTACGATGAGATTATAACCGTTGAGAATGAGGACGCCTTTAAGGCGGGCAACGCCGTTGCCAAGACAGAGGGCGTTTTGGTTGGAATTTCCTCGGGAGCTGCCGTGTGGGCGGCGACAGAGCTGGCAAGGCGTGAGGAAAACAAAAACAAGACAATTGTTGTGATTTTGCCCGATACAGGTGAAAGATACCTATCAACACCCTTGTTTTCGGCTGAATAATTAGGTAATATTTGGGCGGTGTTGTCTTGACGACCCGCTCATTTTAGTTTATAATAAAACTCGGAGGTAGTAATTATGGAAAATAGCAGATTTGAATTAAACAAAAATTTGGCGCAGATGCTAAAGGGCGGCGTTATAATGGACGTTACCACTCCCGAGCAGGCAAAGATTGCCGAGGAGGCGGGAGCCTGTGCGGTTATGGCTTTGGAGAGAATACCGGCGGACATTCGCGCAGCGGGCGGAGTTTCCCGTATGAGCGACCCCAAAATGATTAAAGGTATTCAGGAGGCCGTTTCAATTCCCGTTATGGCAAAGTGCCGTATAGGTCACTTTGTGGAAGCTCAGGTTCTGGAAGCCATTGAGATTGATTATATAGACGAGAGCGAGGTGCTGTCGCCGGCAGACGATAAGTACCATATCGATAAGACCCGCTTCAAGGTTCCCTTTGTGTGCGGCGCAAAGGATTTGGGCGAGGCTCTGAGAAGAATTAACGAGGGCGCAGCCATGATAAGAACCAAGGGCGAGCCCGGAACAGGCGACGTTGTTCAGGCGGTTCGCCATATGCGCATGATGCAGAGTGAAATCAGACGGCTCACGTCAATGAGCGAGGATGAGCTGTTTGACGCCGCAAAGGAGCTTCAGGTTCCCTATGATTTGGTTTTGTATGTTCATGAAAACGGCAAGCTGCCCGTTGTAAACTTTGCGGCAGGGGGAGTTGCCACTCCGGCAGACGCTGCGCTTATGATGCAGCTTGGAGCCGAGGGCGTGTTTGTGGGCAGCGGAATATTTAAGTCAGGCAACCCCAAAAAGAGAGCCGCAGCTATAGTAAAGGCTGTTACAAACTTCACCGACGCAAAGCTTATTGCCGAGCTGTCCGAGGATCTGGGCGAGGCGATGGTCGGTATTAACGAGCAAGAGATTGAACTGCTCATGGCGGAGCGAGGAAAATAATAGAATGACAATTGGAGTTTTAGCACTGCAGGGTGCGTTTATTGAGCACGAGCAAAAGCTGTCCGCCTTAGGTGTGGACAGCTTTGAGATAAGACAGAGAAGAGATATTGACAGAGACTTTGACGCCTTAATAATCCCCGGCGGAGAGAGCACGGTTATGGGAAAGCTCCTAAGGGAGCTTGAGCTGTATGACCCTCTAAAGGAGAGAATTGAGGCGGGAATGCCTGTTTTCGGAACCTGCGCAGGGCTGCTGCTTCTTGCGGAGAGAATAGAGAATGACAGCCGCGTCCACTTTGGCACGATGAGCATTTCCGCCGTGAGGAATGCCTACGGCAGGCAGCTGGGCAGCTTTTATACCGAGGAGGAGTTTGAGGGCATAGGCAAAATACCCATGACCTTTATTCGCGCTCCCTATATAGAAAGTGTGTGGGGCGGCGCTTCCGTTCTTGCTAAGGTAGACGGCAAAATAGTTGCCGCAAGGCAGGAAAACCAGCTTGTTACGGCGTTTCACCCGGAGCTGTCACAAGACTTGTCGGTTCACAGGTACTTTGTTGATATGGTTGAGAAGTATGTACATGTTTAAACTGAATTAATTATTTTTGGAAAGGTGGTTTGCATTATGGCTAACTTTAATGTGAAAGGATACAAAGACGGCAATATAGAGGAGTATATTGAGCTTATCCGCAGTCAGAACTCACGCTGGAACATGATCCCGTCCCAGTATTACACGAAATATAACGTTAAGCGCGGTTTACGAAACGCAGACGGCACAGGCGTGCTTGCGGGCTTAACGTCAATCGGTGAGGTTCACGGATACGTTATTGACGAGGGAAGCAAGGTTCCTGTTGAGGGAAAGCTCCGCTACAGAGGTATCGACATTGAAGATATAGTCGCAAACTGCCGTGCCGAGAAGCGGTTCGGATTTGAGGAAGTGGCATTTTTGCTGCTGTTCGGGTTCTTGCCCAGCCGAAATCTTTTGGAGCAGTTTAAGAGCACTATTGCTAACTACAGAGTGCTGCCTATGGAGTTTACCGAGGACATGATTTTAAAGGCGCCCAGTAAGAATATAATGAACAAGCTTGCAAGAAGCGTCCTTGCTCTGTATTCCTACGATGATAATCCGGACGATATTTCAATTCCCAACCTTATCAGGCAGAGCCTTTCTCTCATTGCCAGATTCCCGGTGCTTATAGCTAACTCATATGCCTGCAAGCGGCATTACTTTGATAATCAAAGCTTGATTTTGCACAATCCGCGCAGCGACTATTCCACTGCGGAGAACTTCCTGCATCTCATAAGGCCCGATAATAAGTTTACCCCTCTTGAGGCGGAAATTCTTGACTTAACTCTCATGCTTCAGGCGGAGCACGGCGGCGGTAATAACTCAGCCTTCACAGTTCACGTTGTTTCATCAACCGAAACCGATACATATTCGGCAATTGCCGCTGCGGTAGGCTCCCTAAAGGGTCCCAAGCACGGCGGCGCAAACGATAAGATGGCGTCTCAGATAGCCGAGATCAAGGCAAACCTTGAGGACTGGACGGATAAGGAACAGATATATGAGTACCTTAAAAAGATAATGAGAAAGGAAGCAGGCGACGGTACGGGTCTGATTTACGGATTGGGTCACGCGGTTTATACCGTTTCCGATCCCAGAGCAGTTATCTTAAAAGAGAGAGCAGCCGAGCTGGCGGAGGCAACGGGCAATAACGATGAATTTGCTCTGTATGCGGCAATTGAAGAGCTTGCGCCTCTGGCGTTTAAGGACGTGAAGGGCGTTGATAAGCCAATGTGCGCAAACGTGGATTTCTATTCGGGATTTGTGTATAGAATGCTCGGCATACCTCAGGAGCTGTTCACGCCGATTTTTGCCATGGCGAGAATTGTGGGCTGGTGCTCTCACAGGATTGAGGAAATTACCACCGGCGGCAAGATTATCCGCCCTGCGTACAAGAGCGCAATCAAGCGTCTTAAGTACACCCCCATAGATCAGCGTAAAACTCCCACTATGAAGGATATTGAGAGCGAAACGATCAAAGACCAGATTAATGTTGACGATAAGGTTGTTGAGCCTTAAACTCCATAGACTATTCTTATGCCCCAAACCACTGCATATGAAATTTCGCAATTTTATAATTTTGATAAAGGCTTTGGCGACATTGCCGCCGCGGCTTGGTATGGCGGAATATGGGCTCGGCAATGGTTTAAAAGGCAAAGCCTTTATCAAAATAAATCATACATATGTTTAGGAGCTGTCACACTAAGACAGCTCCTTTTTTTGAGAGCCCTCTTGACAAAGGCGGCTTTGTCATATATAATATACCATAGATGAGACGACATGAGCCAAGCAGAGTTTAGACGAGTTTGAGAAGCGCAATATAGGTTTATTGAACTCTGTTCCGATTTATGGGGCGGAGTTTTGTTGTCTAAATCATAAATATAAATATATTAGAAAGAAGGCATGAACAATGGCAAAAATTCCTTACAAAATTTATTTGGAAGAAGAGGAAATGCCCAAGCAGTGGCACAACGTAAGGGCGTACATGAAGGAGAAGCCGGAGCCCTTTATTAATCCGGCAACAGGCAAGCCCTGCACTGCGGACGATCTGCGCCCCGTGTTCTGTGACGAGCTGATTGATCAGGAACTGAACGTAACCGATAAGTTTATCGACATTCCTCAGGGCATACTTGATTTTTATAAGATGTATCGTCCGTCGCCGCTTATCAGGGCGTATAATCTGGAAAAGGCTTTGGACACTCCTGCGGAGATTTATTATAAGTTTGAGGGAAACAATACCTCGGGCTCCCATAAGCTGAATTCGGCTGCCGCACAGGTGTACTACGCAAAGCAGCAGGGCTTGACCCACCTTACCACTGAGACAGGTGCAGGGCAGTGGGGCACGGCTCTGGCAATGGCTTGCGCGTTTTACGGCTTGGATTTAAAGGTGTATATGGTAAAGGTTTCGGCTGAGCAGAAGCCCTACCGCAAGGCGCTTATCGAGACCTATGGCGGTCAGGTTATCCCCTCTCCCTCGGACACAACCGAGGTAGGCAGAAAGATCCTTGCCGAGAACCCCGGAACAGGCGGTTCTCTGGGCTGCGCTATATCAGAGGCAATGGAGGTTGCTCTAAAGACGGATAACTGCCGTTACGTGCTGGGCAGCGTGCTGAACCATGTGCTGCTTCACCAGACTATTATAGGTCAGGAGACAATGGCGGCATGTAAAAAGTACGATATTGAGCCTGATATTATTATCGGCTGCGCAGGCGGCGGTTCGAACTTGGGCGGACTGATTTCTCCCTTTATGGCAGATAAGATTGAGGGCAAGAACAATATTGAGTTTATTGCGGTTGAGCCCGCTTCCTGCCCGTCTTTGACAAGGGGTAAGTACGCATATGACTTTGGCGATACGGGAAAGACAACGCCTCTTATGAAGATGTACACGCTGGGCAGCGGCTTTATGCCCTCGCCTAACCACGCAGGCGGTCTGCGGTATCACGGAATGTCCTCTATCGTGTCAAAGCTCTATCATGACGGTTACCTCACAGCCCGTTCAGTTGAGCAGACAAAGGTGTTTGAGTCGGCAATAACCTTTGCCAGAACCGAGGGAACTCTCCCGGCTCCCGAGTCCTCACATGCAATTCGCGTTGCTGTTGACGAGGCTCTCAAGTGCCGCGAAACAGGAGAGAAAAAGACGATCCTGTTCGGTCTCACAGGTACGGGTTACTTTGATATGTCTGCATATCAGGCATTCCAGAACGGAACAATGACAGACTATATTCCCTCAGATGAGGATTTGGAAAAGGGCTTTGCAACCCTTCCGCAAATAGGCTAATATGTTAAAAAGAGTCGGAGCAAAGTTCGCTTTGCTCCGATATTTTTGTGTTTTTACCATATTTTGTTAATATATATTTAGCAATACAGTAACCGTTTACGTTGTAGGGGGCGGCTTCCCAGACGCCCCGAGATGTACCGATGTGATTATATAAATTAACAGGTATTTTGAATTAAAGAAAATCTCAAATCCGCATAATATGATATTTACTGTGTAATATGACAAGCGGGGCGTCTGGGAAGCCGCCCCCTACAATCTGAACAGTTACATATAACTAAAATCCATTCGCAAAATTATAACAGGGCTAGGCGAAAAATTTAAAGCTTACACCCGATAACTATATAGCTTATGCCCTCAATAAGTAAGGAAATCCCAATGAAAATTCCGATTGATATAGAAGTGATAATAGGTCTTGAGATTAGAAAAATTCCCAGCAAAATCGAAATAATTCCCAAAATCATAACAAGAGCCCAGGGCTCTCCCAATCTCTTCAAGGACACGGCGTTGGAAATTTTAATACCTCCCGTAAAAACGACCCACGCCCCAAAGCACAGAGAGAACATAATGTTGCCGAAGCCGGGGTTAAACAGGAGCAGAATGCCCAAAAGGGTTGTCACAATTCCGTAGAATAATGTCCACCCGCTGCCAATACCGAAAAAGGAGCTCCTGTTGACAAAGTATGAAACAATAAGGAAAATTCCCGCGGCAAGTATCATAAAGGCAATTATATATGTAATCACGCTAATAGTCTGCGCCGGGGACATAAGGCAGATAATTCCCAGGATTGTGTAAACAATTCCCATACCGATAGACAAAGTTTTCATAAATTAACCTCCCTTGTATTAATTTGTCAATATTCTAACACACTTTTTTTGCAAGGTCAATGGTTAAGGTTAATGTTAGCTCAAAAACAAAATATTGTCGCTTATTTGGACAGGCGGCACGTCCAGTATAAGGAGCAGAGTAACCGTTTCCAGGTAGGGGTATAGGTTTTCGGGCTTTTTAAGCCAGCATACCTTGAACTCCTGGGGCTCTAAGATTTTGCCTGAGCGGGTTTTAAAGCTTCTCTGGATGCAGTAAACAAACCCGTCGTCACCGATGCTGGAGGCGGTTATGCTGGACTTTTGGGAAAGCCCGCAGGTAATCAGATAAAAGCCGTCGTCGGGGATTTCCCGAGGAAGGTTGTTCTGCTGGTAATCCATAATCAGGCTGTCAAAAATTTTTATCAATTCAATCATCCTTTGCTTTGGTCTAAAAATATTATTCCTATCTTAATTTGTTGTTATTCCGATTAAAAAATTAAATTCGCTGTTTGAATTTTAGTTCCTTATATGCAAAAATTTTTATAAATTTAAAATAATAGTTGACAAAAAAATTCCATTATTATATAATGTTATATACAGGCGCAAAACAAAGGCTTGTCGGTGACGGAAATTCGGCAATGGAGCTGTCCGCTGCTGTATATTTTAAAATTTAAGATTTCAATTCACAATGGGGTGGCTTTTTTAGTGCACCCATTTTTTATTGGAATAATGTTTTGCGGCAAAATTTTCGGATTTTGGTTGCGAAATCGGAGAAAGTTATGGTATAATAAGACTTAATGTCCGTAATTGGCGGATGTGCACATATTTTTGGAGGTGTAATGATGTACAAAATTGTTAAAAAGGAAGTGCTGAACCCATCGGTAACCCTGATTGAGGTTGAGGCTCCCTATATTGCCAAAAAGGCGGAGCCGGGGCAGTTCATCATCTTGAGGGTGGACGATAAGGGGGAGCGTATCCCTTTCACTATTGCGGATTATGACAGGGATAAGGGAACCGTTACGGTTATATTCCAGGTTGTGGGCAAGAGCACAGAGAGCCTTAACTTGCTGAACGAGGGCGATTGCCTGCAGGATTTTGTAGGTCCTTTGGGAGTTGCGTCTAAGTTCGAGGGGGTTAAAAAGGTTGCGGTTATCGGCGGCGGTTTGGGAACTGCCATAGCCTATCCCCAAGCAAAGAAGCTTCACTCAATGGGCGTTGAGGTGGATATGATTAACGGCTTCAGAAATAAGGACTTGATTATTATTGAGGACTTGTGCAAGGCTGCTTGCACCAATTTGTATACAATGACAGACGACGGCTCAAACGGCAATCAGGGCTTTGTTACAGCCAAGCTGAAAGAGCTCATAGACGGGGGCAGCAGCTATGATTTGGTTGTTGCAATCGGCCCTCTGGTTATGATGAAGGCGGTTTGCGACCTGACCCGTGACTACGGAATAAAGACAATAGTAAGTATGAACCCCATAATGATTGACGGTACGGGTATGTGCGGCGGCTGCCGCGTAACCGTAGGCGGCGAGACAAAGTTCGCCTGCGTTGACGGACCGGACTTTGACGGTCACCAGGTTGATTTTGACAGCGCTATTGCCCGCTCAAGAATGTTTAAGGAGCAGGAGGCAATGTCAAGAGAACATGCTCATAAGTGCAGATTGGAGGGAATGAACAATGCCTAATATGTCGCTGAATAAGGTTGCTATGCCCGAACAGGAGCCCAATGTAAGAAACAAAAACTTTGAGGAGGTTACTCTGGGCTATACAGAGGAAATGGCGAAGGAGGAGGCGCAGAGGTGCCTCAACTGTAAGCACAAGCCATGTATAGGGGGCTGCCCTGTTATGGTAAAAATCCCCGAGTTCATAGCTCTTGTGGCAGAGGGAAAGTTTGAGGAGGCATATAATAAAATCCAGGAGACAAGCTCTCTCCCCGCTGTTTGTGGCAGAGTTTGTCCTCAGGAGACCCAGTGCGAGAAGTTCTGCGTGCGGGGAATTAAGGGCGAACCGGTAGCTATCGGACGTCTGGAGCGTTTTGTTGCGGACTGGTATATGAAGAATGTTTCCGCCAAGACAGAGAAGCCGCAGCCCAACGGCAAAAAGGTTGCCGTTGTGGGCGCAGGTCCTTCGGGACTGACCTGTGCCGGAGACCTGGCAAAGCTGGGCTATGAGGTAACGGTGTTTGAGGCATTCCACACTCCCGGCGGCGTGCTGGTTTACGGTATTCCCGAGTTCAGACTGCCCAAGGATATTGTTGCCGCTGAGGTTGACAAGCTGCGGGATTTGGGTGTTAATATTATGACCAACATGGTTATAGGCAAGGTGCTCTCGGTTGACGAGCTGCTGAACGAGGAGGGCTATGACGCGGTGTTTATCGGCACCGGTGCAGGTCTGCCCAGCTTTATGAAGATTGATGGCGAGTCCCTTAACGGCGTTTATTCCGCAAATGAGTTCCTGACCAGAATTAACCTGATGAAGGCGTATAAGTTCCCCGAGTACGACACGCCGATCTACGTTGGCAAGAACGTTGTGGTTGTCGGCGGCGGAAACGTGGCTATGGACGCTGCCCGTTCGGCAAAGAGACTGGGCGCGGAAAACGTGTACATAGTTTACAGAAGAAGCGAGGAAGAAATGCCCGCCCGTAACGAGGAAATCCATCACGCAAAGGAAGAGGAAATAGAGTTTAAGCTCCTTAATAACCCCGTTAAGATTAACGGAGACGAAAACGGATGGGTAAAGAGCGTTACCTGCGTTAAGATGGAGCTGGGCGAGCCGGACGCTTCCGGCAGACGCAGACCCGTTCCCGTTGAGGGCAGCGAGTTTGATATTGATGCGGACGTGGTTGTTGTGGCAATAGGTCAGACACCCAACCCGCTGATTAAGAACACAACTCCCGACCTTGAGACCAACAAGTGGGGCTGCATTGTGGCAAAGGAGGAGACCGGAGCAACAAGCAAGACCGGCGTGTACGCAGGTGGAGATGTTGTTACGGGAGCTGCAACGGTTATTCTGGCCATGGGCGCCGGCAAGACAGCCGCTGCGTCTATTGACGAATACCTGAGCAGTAAATAAAATCAGAAAAAATTAATTAAAAATATATACGTAAAGGAGATTGTTAAAATGGCAATTGCAAACAGTTATTTAAAGAGCGTTTTTGAACAGGTTCAAAAGAGAAACGCAAACGAGCCCGAGTTTTTGCAGGCGGTTGAAGAGGTTTTGGAGTCTCTTGAGCCTGTTGTTGAAGCTCATCCCGAGTACGAAGAGGTAGGCCTCATCGAGAGAATTGTTGAGCCCGAGAGAGTTATTTCTTTCAGAGTTCCGTGGGTTGACGACAACGGCAAGACTCAGGTAAACAGAGGCTTCAGAGTTCAGTTCAACAGCGCAATCGGTCCCTACAAGGGCGGCCTCAGATTCCACCCCTCAGTATACCAGGGAATTATTAAGTTCCTGGGCTTCGAGCAGATTTTCAAGAACTCACTGACAGGCCTGCCCATCGGCGGCGGCAAGGGCGGAAGCGACTTTGACCCCAAGGGTAAGTCAGACGCAGAAGTTATGAGATTTTGCCAGAGTTTCATGACAGAGCTGTCAAAGCACATCGGTGCTGATACAGACGTTCCCGCAGGCGACATCGGTGTCGGCGGCCGTGAGATCGGCTTTATGTACGGTCAGTATAAGAGACTTAGAAACGAGTTTACAGGCGTTCTCACAGGTAAGGGTCTTACATACGGCGGTTCTCTTGCCCGCACAGAGGCAACAGGTTACGGTCTCTGCTACTACACAGACGCTATGCTTAAGGCAAACGGCAAGTCCTTTGAGGGTAAGACAGTTGTAATTTCAGGTTCCGGTAACGTTGCAATCTATGCAACTCAGAAGGCAACAGAGCTGGGCGGCAAGGTTGTTGCTCTGTCCGACTCAAACGGATATGTTTATGATAAGAACGGTATCGACCTGGCTTGCGTAAAGCAGCTCAAAGAGGTTGAGAGAAAGAGAATTAAGGAGTATGTTGCAACTCATCCCGATGCAGAGTACCATGAGGGCTGCAAGGGCATCTGGACTATCCCCTGTGACATTGCTCTCCCCTGCGCAACTCAGAACGAGCTTGATGAGGAAGCGGCAAAGACACTGGTTGCAAACAACTGCTTCGCTGTAGCAGAGGGCGCAAACATGCCTTCAACACCTGAGGCTGTTGCAGTATTCCTGGATAACGGTATTCTCTTCGGACCCGCAAAGGCAGCAAACGCAGGCGGCGTTGCAACATCAGCTCTTGAGATGAGCCAGAACAGCATGAGATATTCATGGACCTTTGAAGAGGTTGACGCAAAGCTCAAGGATATTATGGAAGGAATTTTCGAGAAGTGCGATACAGCAGCTAAGAAGTACGGTCATGAGGGTAACTACGTAATGGGTGCAAACATTGCCGGCTTTGAAAAGGTTGCAGACGCAATGATGGCGCACGGTATTGTTTAATTAATCCAAACAGAATAAATCGACGGAAAGTCGTCGGAGCAAAGTTCGCTTTGCTCCGTTTTTCTTTACCAAGAAAAACATTCGCCCGCTGCCTTGCTCCTCCTCAATCCCAAAAAATCTTCGATTTTTCGGGAGCCCTGTCGCCTTTTAAAAATTTCTTTTAAATTTCGTAGGGGCGCAGCTGTGACCCAACTTCTTTGAAGTTGGACGGCTCTCATCATTCCGATTTACACAAAGTAAGCAATGTCAATAATAAACCTAAGTTGTTGCCGATAAAAGTGGCCCCCTACGAAATTGTTTGATTACGCATATTCAAACTCGGTTATTTTGATAAAGGATTTTTCTTTTGTTTGCCCGCCCCGGCGTTTGGGGAGGTCGGGCAAACGCAACGGGGCGGGCGATAGGCAAACCAATGAATTGATATAAATTATGCGGAAAAACAATCAATGTAACCGTTATGTTTTTATTCTAAACTGTAAATACTTTTCTTAATACAGAAAATCGGAGCAAAGCGAACTTTGCTCCGACGACCTACCGTACTTCCTGTCCGCCTTTTGCAAAGGCTGAACCTAATATATTAACCACATCGCTATACATATATAGAGAACCGATTATAAGCAGCGGCGTGTCTGTTTTTTTGGAAATCTTTACTGCTGTCTTAACGCCGTCGGAAATATTTTCCGCCGCAGACGCCGAAACATTATTTTCTTCAAAGCACCGCGCAAGGTTGGCGCTGCTCAACGCCCGCGGGTTGTTGGGGGTGACGGTTACGACCCTCTCGGTCAGAGGGCTTATTATCTCAACCATTTTGGAATAATCTTTATCCGCCATAACTCCCATAAGCAGATTGACCTTTCGCCCTCCGAAATACTCCCGTATGCTGTGTACGGTCATCTCCATTCCTCCCGGATTATGGGAGCCGTCATAAATAATAACAGGCGACATAGACAGCAGCTCAAATCTGCCCTGCCACTTTACCTCTGCCAAGCCCTTCCTTAAATTATCCTCGCTTATAGTAAAGCCCATGTCTTTCAGCAGCTCAACTGCCGTCAGGACTACTGCAGCATTGTGAGGCTGATAGGCTCCGCAAAGAGAAAGGCGTATATTCTTTAGTTCGCCGAAATCAAACTCGGTTCCCATAAGAGAGTATCTTATATTTGACAGTTGGTCTTTGTCAACCAAAACAAGGCGGGAGCCACGGTCATGTGCAGTGGCTTTTATTACGCCCATGGCGTCGGAATTGTTGCCGCCGAAAACCACGGGGCAACCCGCCTTTATTATTCCCGCCTTTTCCTTGGCGATTTCCTTGACGGTGTTTCCCAAGAACCCGGTATGGTCAAGGTCAACATCGGTTATAACCGACAGCAGCGGCTTTTTTGCCACGTTGGTTGCGTCCAGTCTGCCGCCCATGCAGGTTTCAAGGATAACGGCGTCGCAGCCCTCCTGCCTGAAAAATTCCAAGGCTATGGCGGCGTATACCTCATATTCTGTGGGCAGTTCTGCCATGTTCTTTTCAAGAGCCATGATTTTCTCAGTAACTTGGCAGAGTCTTTCGTCCGAAATGCATTCCTTGTTCACTCGGAAAAGCCCGTTTACGCCGCCTAAGGAGGGGGAGGTGAAGAATCCTGTTTTATATCCGCAGCGGCAGAGAATACTCTCCAGCATGGCGGAAACAGAGCCCTTTCCGTTTGTGCCCGCAATGTGTATAATAGGCAAGGACTCCTGTGGGGAGGCAAGGAGTCCTAAAAGCTCAAGCACGCGGGCAAGCCCCAAACGGCTGCCTCGGCTCGGTAAATTATTCAAATACTCTTTAAATGCGCTCATCTCATCTGCACTCTTTCAAGCTGGCGGAGAAAAGCCTTATTTCCCATGAGCACGCAGGTTATATAGCCCTCAACAGAACCGATAATAATATACAGGGGGATGCGGAGCAGCAGAGCGGACAGCTCATAGTGGTAATACACATAAAGCCCCAGCGACTTAATAATCATTGAACCGATAATGTGAGCAAGGGCAACTGCCGCAATAATTCTCAGGCGTGGGCTGCTCTTTAGGCAGTAAAACGAAACTATACCCGAAACAAGACCAATTGAGCCCGCGCCCAGGGTGATAAAGGGGTTAATCGAGAACCCCGAGAACAGGCAGCCGAACACATCGCCCACAGCTCCCGTAACAAAGCCCACCACGGGTCCGAACATAACTCCCGCAAGGAGCAGGGGTAGGTTCTCAAAGCTAATCCTGAAAGGCCCCATGGTGAAGCCGATACGCTTAAATACCATACTTAGGGCAATAAACAGCGCCATGGTAAGCAGAACCCGCAGGTTGCCCAACAAGCGAATACCGCCCATTGCCTTAAAATTTTGATTTTGATTGTTTGAAATTTGCATAAAAATAACGACCTCCTTCCGACCTCACTCATATAGCAAGGAAAGAAGACTGCCGTTATGCCTGCAGAATCAAAACTTTGCTGTATGAAGCGGGATGCAGAACACGAACCGCAAGCCTTAGGCCTTTCGTTCGCCGGACAACTCCCCGTCCCGGCAACACTTAACGCTCGTATTCTTACTCTTCAAAAAATAAAATTTTACAAATTTCGTATTTATTATAGCACATAAAACAGCTTTGTCAATACCTAATCGTGATTTTTAATAAAAGTCTCAAAAAATTCATCCCTTGGCAGAGGCGTGCTGAAATGAAAGCCCTGAACCGATTCGGGCAGGTACTGCTGAACCACCTCGAGAGATTCGTAGCTGCCGACGCCCTCGACACATATCTTTATGTTAAGAGAGCGGGACAAGTCCATAAGGTGCTTTAAAATGCTCTGGTCAACCTTATTTTGAGCAACGTCAAGGACAAAATTCTGGTCAACCTTTATCCAGTCCACAGGCAGAACTTTAAGCTCCCCCAGAGAGCAGTTGCCTGTGCCGAAGTCATCCAGAGCCACGTCCGCTCCGAGGGCGTGAATTTCCTCGATGAATCTGACCGCTGCGCTCATGTTTTTAATCTCATAGGTCTCGGTTATCTCAAAAGTCACCGAGGAACCGTCAAGACTGTTTGTTTTTAGCTCATCTTCAATAAATTTGGTCAGCCCCGTATCGTTAAGCTGGGGCGTCGCCACGTTAATATTAACGTGCATGTCAGGCTTGTACGCCTGCCAGCGTTTCAGCTCGCTCAAGGCTGTACTTATTATCCACCTGCCCAAGGGAATAATCAGCCCTGTAATCTCCAACTGCTTAATTATTATCGAAAGCCCGAATTTTTCAAGCAGAGGACTTTTCCAACGCAGCAACGCCTCGGCGGACATGAGTCTGTTTGTGGCAGGGTCGATTATAGGCTGATAGTAGAGCATAAACGAGTTAATATCCCGTTTAACTGCGTACTTCAATTCGTCAATAAGAGACAGTTTGGTAACCGCGTCCCGAAATTTTTCCGGAGAATAGAAAACCGGCTCGTCGTAAATTCGATTTTTTGCCGCAAGACCGGAGCAATAGGTAAGGCCTTTCCAAAGGTTATCAAAGGTCAAGGGAACGATTTCCTCTACCATAACAACACCGCAGGGAATACTAATATTAATCTTATTGATTTTGTGAATTTTTTCGGGAACCACAGCGTGAATTTTAGAGCACAGCACGGCAATCTCGTCTCGACTGAGCTTCGGACAGCAGAGGAGGATGTGGTTGCCCTGCACTCTGTACACTCGGGTGTCTTGCGGGCTAATCCGAGAAATTTCCCGCACCATGGCAGATAATATCTGACTCACATAGCTGTAAGAATGTATAGCGTTAAGATGCCGAATATCTCCAAGACAAAAGTCGATAATCCCGCCCTTTAGAGTGTTTGCCTCAATCATGTCGGAGACGTCTCTCTTAAAGGCGGAAACAGCGTGTCGGGAAATCTCGCTCTCACATTGCTCCGCGCCCGACTTTTTAATGATTCCGACGCAAAGAATGGGTGCGCCGTCCTCATTATACTTTTTCATGGTACGAACCTGAACCTTGTTATACTGCCCGTCAACGTTCTTGATGCGGTACTCGCGTATTTCGGCATACTTATCGGACGTATCATCAGAGTGAATAAGGGAAAGGTAGCGCGCCTTTGAGTTTTCAATGTTTTCCTGCTTTAAAAGCCCCAAATCAATTAAAGCAGAGTCAGACCAATACACTCTGTCGCCTATATAGTCTACGATAAACATATAATCATCCGTCACGGATGACAGATACTCGAACAGTTCGATTGGCGTTGTGTTAAAATCCTGCATAAATACGCCTCCCCAGCAATAGGATTTATTAAATCGGACAACTTGACCTGTGTAAATTATACAATGAATTTGTAAATATTGCAAGTATAATTTTGCAGTATTTTGTTTTTCTTAAAAAGAAAAACAAGCATCAAAAAAGAATTAATTCGTAAAAATCGAAGATTTTTAGAAGGAGGGGATAGAAAAGGAATGTATTGAGCTGATGCACTTGAGAAGATGTTGGGCAACATACAATATTTTATTTTGCATGAATTTGATAATGTCAATGAATAAAAATAATAATTACATATGCCGCTAAGGCGGCAATGCCTGCGCGCCTCACGTGCCGCCTGCGGCGACCTACCGTGCTTGCTGTTGCCTTTTTCAAAATAGGGATTACATATACAGGGGTTTGGGGCGGAGCCCCAATCGGTTTCCCCGAGGGGGAAAACCGATACCGCCCGGGTCCGGCGGGCGGAACCGGGCTAGGCAACAGGCACACCGACATAAAATTGTATAAATATTTTAAATGTCTAAAATAATATTATCTGAATATAATTGTCAAACTACTTGATTTTTTCAATTATTTGTGGTTTAATATTATATATATCATGCGGCATTTTTTGACAAAACAGAAAGTATTTGTAAATTCAGAAAGGATATGGACTTTTTATGATATTTGAGGAAAAAACCGTATCGACCGAAGAGATTTTCAGCGGCAAAATTTTAAGGGTGCGCCTTGATAAGGTGGCAATGCCCGACGGAAAGCTTGCCAACCGTGAGATAGTGGAGCACCCGGGCGGCGTGGGGATTGTTGCTCTTACCGATGATGACGAGGTTATTTTGGTGAAGCAGTTCAGAAAGCCCTTTGAAAAGGCTATATACGAGGTTCCCGCGGGTAAGCTGGAAAAGGACGAAAAGGACGACCACAGAGCCTGCGGTATAAGAGAGCTTAGCGAGGAGACAGGCTGCGCCGCCGAGAAATTTGAATATCTGGGGTATATGTACCCCTCTCCCGGATTTACCGACGAGGTCACCCACTTATATCTGGCAACAGGCCTCACCAAGGGCGAGACCCATCCTGACCCGGACGAGTACTTGGATATTGAGTACATTCCGCTCAATAAGGTCAAGGAAATGATTATGAATAACGAAATCAACGATGCGAAAACTGTTTTCGGCGTGCTTAAAGCGTTGGAGATTTTGAAAAGGTAATATATTTGAAATCGAGAGGTTGTACTATGGAAAACACAAAGATGGAAGTTAAGATAAACGGTATGGAGTACACCATAGTGAGTAACGAACCTGAGGAGTACGTGCAGCGCGTGGCGCTTATGGTTAATAAGAAGATTGCTGAGGTAAAAACCGGAGGTAAGGGTCTCAGCACCGCCATGCTGGCGGTTATGGCGGCAATGAACCTTGCCGACGAGCTTATTAAGAGCGAGGCGGCGGCAGAAAACCTCCGCAAGGAAATCAGCGTATACATGGACGAGGTTCAGGCGGGAAATGCGGAGCTTGAAATGAAAAAGCTGGAGGTTGAAAACCTGAAGGAAGAGATGCACAAGCTGGAAATTGAGCTGGCAAAGCGTGACACCGAGCTTGAAAACCTGCGCATGATGCGTTCGCAAATGAGGCAAAACGAGACTGCTCAGGTTAAGGCTGCTCAGACCAAGACTGCGCCTGTCAGGGTTCAGCCCCAGGAGACTCGCAGCGGGGCGGAGCGTCCTGTCCGCTACAACGGGAATGTTATAGGCAGAGGCGTGCCTTCAAGCGATAAGAAATAGTCAATGATTGAGCGGAGGAAAAATATGCTTTCAGAGGGTTTGCCCGAGCTTCTTGCTCCGGCAGGGAACGGCGATTGCTTAAAGGCTGCCGCGGCAATGGGCGCGGACGCTGTTTACTTAGCGGGCAAGTCTTTCGGCGCGAGGAACTATGCGGACAACTTTGACGATGATGAGCTCAGAGAGTGGGTGAGGTACGCCCGGTTGAGAGGGGTTCGCGTTCATGTGGCGGTTAATACCCTTGTGGGGGATAGAGAGATTCCCGCTCTTAAAGAGTACTTGCGGTTCCTGGAAAAGATTGGGGTTGACGCCTTAATTATCCAGGATTTAGCGGTGCTGTCCATAGCAAAGGAACTGGAGCTCAACCTTGAGCTTCACGGCAGCACTCAGCTTACGGTACATAACCTAAAGGGAGCCGAGGCGGCGAGAGAGCTGGGGTTTTCGCGGGTTGTACTGGCAAGAGAGCTGCCCTTTGATGAGATAAAGCATATCAGCGGCAACTGCGGTATAGAGACTGAAATTTTTGTTCACGGGGCAATGTGTATGTCGTACTCGGGTCAGTGCCTGATGAGCAGCGCTTTGGGCGGAAGAAGCGGCAACAGAGGCCGCTGCGCCCAGCCTTGCAGGCTGCCGTACACGGTCGGAGGCAGGGAAAAGTTTTGCCTTAGCCTGAAAGATATGTCACTGATTGAGCATATTGACCGTGTTATCGAGAGCGGAGCCGCCTCCCTTAAAATTGAGGGAAGAATGAAGGGCCCCGCATACGTGGGCAGTGTTGTTAAGGCATACAGAGATTGCCTTGACCAAAGGCGGCAGCCCACAAAGCGGGAGATTGACCTGCTGAACAGTGTGTTTTACAGGGGCGGTCAGACCGCAGGGTACTTTACGGGCAATATCGGAGCTTCTATGTTTACCTTTTCCAAGCCCGACAATCCGTATCTGAAAAACAGTGAGAACGCCTGTCGGGAAATACTTGACGAGGTCGGAAGCAGAGCCCGTGAGTTTTCGGTAGAGGCGGAGGCATGGATGAGATTTGCGGTAGGCGAGCGGATACGCCTTGAGCTGCGTAGCGGAGAGCTGCAGGCGGTTACCGAGAGCTTGGAGCCTGTGGAGCCCGCCCGCTTAAAACCTCTAAGCGGCGAAAAAATAAAAAATCAAATAGCAAAAACGGGCGACAGCGTGTTCAGGCTTGTTAATATTAATGTGGAGATTGAGGGCGAGGGCTTTGCGCCTTTAAGCGAGATAAACGACCTGCGGCGCAGAGCTTTAAGCAGCCTTGAAGAGCAGCTTGCGGCGAGGGGCAGAGTTGAGCAAAAGCCGTTGCCGAAGTTCAATGCTGTCAGCGCGGAGTACAGCGGGTTTACCGCAACGGTAACAAATGTTGAGCAGTTTTTAGCTGTCAAAAGCTTTGAAAGGGCGGAGAACGCGCGCTTTGAGCTGGTGGGCGTACCCATAAGTCTTTTGGAGGAAAAAATTTTTGACGGGGACAGGGAGAGAATAGTTATAGAGCCGCCGTCAATTATGTTTTCTGAGGAATACGCCCGCTATGAGGAGCGGCTGAAAGAGCTGAAAGCCCGCGGCTTTAACAAGCTGAGGGTTCACAATATATCGGAGCTTGGGCGGCATGAAGAATTTATTCTGTTTGGCTCTCAGCGGCTTAACATAGCGAACAGCATTTCCATGGGTGCTGCCCATGAAAATTTGGGATTAAGCTCGGTGATGGCGCCGGCGGAGCTGTCCCTGCCCCAGATACGGGATGTGGTGAATAACAGCCCGGTAACAACTGAGGTTTGCGCATACGGTTACCAGCCCTTAATGATTACCGAAAACTGCATTATCAAGAATACTGAGGGCTGCCCCTGCAAAGGCGTTGGGTATCTGACCGACAGGCGGGGCGTGGAGTTCCCTATTATCCGAGAGGACGGCAGCTGCAGAACTGTGCTGCTGAACAGCCGCCCTACGTTTACGGCGGATAAGCTTGACAGCATAAAAGCCGTCGGAGCTAAGCTGATAAATCTTAGGTTCACGGTGGAAACGCCGAATGAAACAGATAGGATTTGCAAAGCATATCTATGCGGCAGCGGATATAAGCCGAGGGAGTTTACAAGGCTCCATTTTAATAAAGGAATTTTTAAAGAGACAGATTGAGGTTTTGAGTTTGGATAAAAAAATTGTATTAGCGTCAGCTTCTCCCAGGCGGAGAGAGCTGCTTCAAAATATGGGATTGGATTTTGAAATAATCACGTCGGACGGGGCGGAGCAGGTTTTTGAAAACGAGCTGCCCCAAGATACCGTTAAGCGCCTGTCCTCGGAAAAGGCGTTGAATGTGGCAAAAAGAGCTCCTTATGATGATTGTATAGTTATAGGGGCGGACACGGTGGTGGCAATTGACGGGAAAATCCTGGGTAAGCCCGTGGACGAAGGGGACGCCAAAATAATGCTCACGCTGCTTTCGGGCAGAACCCACAAGGTTTATACCGGAGTGTCGGTGATCGAAACGACCTCGGGAGAGAGAGTTAGTGATTACGTGGAAACTGAGGTCGAGTTTGTTAATTTGACCGAGAGGCAAATAGAGAAGTACGTCAGTTCCGGCGAGCCCATGGACAAGGCGGGAGCCTACGGAATACAGGACTTGGGCGCAATGCTGGTTGAAAAAATAAACGGGGATTACTTTAACGTAGTCGGCTTGCCCGTCAGCAGGCTGGCAGGGATTTTGAGAGACCGGTTCGGCGTTGACACGGTAATATAGGGAGGTGCGGACATGGCAATTAATTTGGGCATTGACATAGGAACAAGCAGCGTTCAAATATATAACGGCGGCGACGGCAAGGTTATGGTAAACCAGCCCACCGTGGTTGCCGTAAATCAAGCGGGAGAGGTTATCGCCGCGGGAGCGGAGGCTCTGGAAATGCTGGGGAAGACCGGTGAAGACGTGTCGGTTCAGCGCCCTGTAAAGGACGGGGGAATTACCCATTTTGACGTGGCTGTGGGCTTGGTGAAAAAGCTGCTGGAGGGAAGCTTCAGCAATGTTTTTTCAAAAGTTCGGGCTGCCGTAAGCGTTCCTTCCGGAATAGGCGATGTGGAAAAACGAGCTGTTGAAGAGGTAATAATTTCAGCGGGTGCAAAGGAAGTGTTTCTGATAGAGTCGCCTCTTGCCGGAGCAATCGGCGCGGGAGTTGACGTGAACGAGCCTAAGGGATACGTTATAGTAGACGTGGGCGCAGGCACCACCGAGACCGCCGTTGTGTCTCTGGGGGGCGTGGTTGTGTCGCGGAGCATTAAGGTTGCGGGAAATGCGCTTGACAGGGACATTGTTCAGTATATAAAAAAGAAGCATAATGTTGAGATTGCAGAGTCTGCGGCGGAGAAGGTGAAGATGAGGCTGGCTTCCGCTGTTTCGGGGGTAGCTGCCGAAGTTGTGGAGGTTAAGGGCAAGGATATGTACAGCGGCGTGCCCAAGACAGTAACAATAAGCGCCAACGAGGTCAACTCCGCCATAAGGGAGGACGTTGCCGCAATAGTCGAAAATGTGCGGTGCGTGCTGGAGGAGACTCCGCCGGAGCTGTCCTCCGACCTGCTGGAGACGGGAATAATCCTGACCGGAGGCGGGGCGAACCTGAGAGGCTTGGGGAAGCTGATTAAAAGTAACACGGGCATAAAGGTGTATCAGGCGGAGGACTCGGTGTGCTGCGTGGCTATAGGCGCAGGAATGGCGCTTAATGAGACCGGCGGGTTTAAGAATATGCTGACCCAGGCGGCAAGAAAGAAGAATTATTGATGGACGGTGTTTTGATTGAAATTTTTTAGTGAACATAAGGTCGCGGTAATCCTCTCGGGTTGTGCTCTGCTGATTATCGCCCTGACTGTATACATGGGTTTAAACAGCAGCCAAACCACTGCCATGGAGAACGCTGTTAAGACAACAACAACCCCCGTACAGAGGTTTTTCGGCAACATAGGCAGCGGGATAAGCGATGTGACCCACAGCATAGGCAGGATTAAGGAGCTGCGAAACCGGGTTGACGAGCTGACCAGGCAGAACACTGAGTACGAGCGGCAGCTTAACGAGAACAGCGAGATGATGGAGGAGAATGACAGGTTAAAGCGTATGCTGGAGCTTAGGGACGACAACCCGGATTTGGACATGGTTGCAGCTTCGGTGGCGGCGGACGAGCCGTCTAACTGGTTCTCCGGATTCACAATCGACAAGGGCAGAAACAGCGGTCTTGAGCAAGACCGGGTGGTTATATCATCAGATGGATTTTTAATCGGTAAGATTTCAAGAGTGGGGAATAACTGGGCGGACGTTATGACGGTAATCGACCCGGGCTTTTCCGCCGGTACCATGGTGGAGCGTTCCCGTGACCTGGGCGTGTCTGCCGGAGACAGCGAGCTTAGATATAACAAGCAGTTTAAAATGTCCTACCTGACCCGAGAGACGGATATTCGGGAGGGGGACTATATAATCACAACGGGATTGGGCGGTATATTCCCCTCAGGCCTCAGGCTGGGAAAGGTTGCGGAAATAAAAGAGGACACCGCTACCATGAGCCGATATGCGGTGGTTGACTTGTCTGTTGACCTTAAAGACGTGCGGCAGGTGTTTGTTATCACCAATAATTTTGACGTGGTTGCAGACGAGGAAAACGCCAACATGAAAGCGGCGAGAGAGGAAGCGGAGAAGAAGCAGGAGGAACTTGACAGAGAAAGCTCTGAGGAAGAAGACAGCCGCGATGACAACAGTGACGAAAACAGCGATGATAGCGATGATAACAGCGAGAATGAAGAAGAAAATGAGAGCGATAATGTAGAGTAAGGGCGGCCTCCCTTTCGGAGGCGCCCCTGTTTTGATAAAGAGGTGTTGTAAATGAAGGCGCTCCACAATATAATCTGGCTTTTGATAATAGTAATATTGCAGCCGATTTTGATAAGCTCCCTAAGGGTGTTCGGCGTGGCTGCCGACCTGTTTCTGTGCTTTGCCGCGCTGAACGGGTTCCACAGCGGGAGAGTTCAGGGCGCGGTTTGGGGCATGATTTTCGGGCTGGCTCTTGATATATGCGTGGGTCGGTTTGTTGGGGCAAATATGATAGCCCTTGCTCTGGCGGGATACCTTGCCGCAGTGTTCAGCGACAGGTTTTACGGCGAGCCGCCGTTTTACGTCCTCATGTCCATGGGAGCCGTCGAGGCGGTTATATGCAGCCTGGTGTACCTTGTGCCCTATTCCGTGGCGGGCGATGGCATAGCCCCTCTTGCGGCGTTGCGCATATTTCTTGTTGGGGCTGCTTTAAACGCAGTACTTATCCTGCCGGTGGAGTGGTGTTTCAAGCGGACTCTCGGATTGATGAAAATACAAAATACAAAGAACTTTAGGTGATACCTATGGAATTTAATGATACAACAAAACGGGCGTTGGTTATCGGCGTTATAGTGGCGATTTTGGCAGTTGTATGCTCAATCAGGCTTTATGATTTGCAGATTGTCAACGGGGAGAGCTATAGGCTCAGGGCGGACAGCAACTCTGTAAGAACCTACACGGTAAAAGCTCCCAGAGGTGAGATGTTCGACCGCAACGGCAATCCTATTGTTGAAAATAGGGTTGGCTACAGTATACAGCTGTCCGACGTTGATTTGTCTGACGAGGAACTGAATGACAACATAATCGAATTGGTACGGCTTCTCAGAGAAAATGACAACGAGTATATTACAACCTTTCCTATTGTGTATAACAGTGAAGAAAAGCAGCCTGACTATGATTTCGGCAAGTCCGAGGCGGATAGCGGAGCAGAGGAGGGCGACCTGATCGCAAAATGGGAGGCGGAAAACGGACTGACCGAGTACGGAACCCTCCGTGAAATTGCGGGATACTTTGAAGATAAATACGGAATTTTAGATAAGTTCGACGAGCAAGATAAGTACGACATAATGGCTGTGCGCTATGAAATGGAGCAAAAGGATTTCGGTTCGGCAAATTCATTTATCCTCGCCACGGACGTCAGCGACATAGTTGTCCAGAGGGTTAAGGAGAAGTATGCGACGTCGGGCTTTGCGGATATTATTGCGGACACCATAAGGGAGTATGCCAACGGAACCACCGCGGCTCATATATTGGGCAGAACGGGAATAATATACGCGGAGGAATACGAGCAGCTTAAAGACGACGGTTACGGTATGAATGACGTAATCGGCAAGGACGGTCTTGAAGCGGTGCTTGAACCCTATCTCAAGGGAACCGACGGCTATGAAAAAGTCAGACTGACGGCGGACGGCAGGTATGACGAGGAGGTTGCCTCTAAGGCCCCGGAGGCGGGAAACTACGCGGAGCTGACTTTAGACCTTAGGGTTCAGGAAGCGGCGGAGAATTCCTTGAAAAAGTGTATCAGCGAGGCAGTAGGCTCAGAGGGTGCGGGGGCTGCAATTGCCGTTGACCCACACACAGGCGAAGTGCTTGCTATGGCGTCTTATCCCTCATATGACCCGGAGGAGTTTAACGAGAACTATGACGAGCTGCTTAAGTCCAAGGCCAAGCCCCTGATTAACCGAGTTATAAACGGTCTCTATGAGCCCGGCTCCACCTACAAGCCGATGACGGCGATTGCGGGTTTGGAGAGCGGGACAATAGACACGGATACCTATATTACCGACAGAGGAAAGTACACCTACTACTCCGACTATCAGCCCACCTGCCTTGTTTACTCATCGTCGGGCGCAACTCACGGAACAATTGATGTTTCAGAGGCAATAGGCGTTTCCTGTAACTATTTCTTTTATGACATAGGCAGAAAAATGGGAATTGACACCATGGTGGATTATAGCAGGAAATTAGGTCTCGGAGAGGCAACAGGTCTGGAGCTTCCCGAGAGCACAGGTGTTGTGGCGTCCCCTGAGGAGAGAGAAGAGCGGGGCGGAGAATGGCAGCCGGGAGATGTGCTCCAGGCGGCAATAGGACAGTCCGACCATCTGTTCACCCCGGCTCAGATAGCAAGCTATATCAGCACCCTCCTGAACGAGGGCAAGAGGTATAGGCTGCACCTGGTCAAGAGCGTTAAGGATTACGATACAAAAGAGACGGTTATGGAAAACACCCCCGAGGTGCTGAGCGACAACCCTATTAAACCCGAAAATGTAGAGGCGGTTAAGAAAGGTATGGGTCTCGTGCTCACAGAGGGAACGGCGGCGTCGGTGTTCTCGGGCAGCGGAATAAAGGCGGGCGGAAAGACGGGAACCGCCCAGGTTTCCGACGGAGCCGACAACGTTCTGTTTACGGGATTTGCACCATTTGATAATCCGGAAATTGTTGTCGCCGTTGTTATAGAGCACGGCGCAAAGAGTTCATATGCGGCACAGGTCGGCAGAGACATATTTGAAGCATACTTGGATGCGAGAGATTAGCAGATGATAGCAATATTACTGAGTAGTATTACAGAAATTTTGACATTATTTTTGTAATTATAAAATATTTGAAGAAAGTTAAATATTTTTAATAATTTCTCAAAAAAAAGGCTTTACATTTTGTGAAACTTGTGGTATAGTTTATTTTGTTGAGAGTTTGACAATTTTAAACAATCAAATTTAAGACGGGGATTTGGCGAAATTTGCGGTAAATAAAACAGTAGTTTGGTTTGTGGTATATGTGTTTCGGTTTTGTTGCCGCAGGGAGTATCAGCATTTATAAGCGAAAAAATAGGAGGCGAAAGGAAATGAATATTGCGCTTATTGCACATGATAAGAAAAAGGATCTGATGGTTGATTTTTGTATTTCGTACAGTGCCATATTAAAGAAACACAATATTTGCGCTACCGGCACTACGGGAGCGGTAGTGGCGGATGCGACAGGCTTACCGATTAAATGCTTTTTGCCCGGAGTTGACGGCGGCGATCAGCAAATCGGGGCAAGAATTGCCTATAATGAGATTGACGCAGTACTGTTTTTCAGAGATCCTCTGACCCAGCAGAAGTATGAGCCTAACATTGATTCCCTGTATAGGCTGTGCGACGTGCATAACGTGCCCCTGGCGACAAATATCGCCACGGCGGAGTTGCTTATTATGGGAATTGAAAACGGTGACCTTGACTGGAGAGAATACGTAAACTCAAAAAGAATAGTATAGTAATTAGAAGGGCTGTGTTATACATAGCCTTTTTCTATAGTAGTAAGTTTATGGAGATGATATAGAATGAAAACTCCCAAATTAATTATTTCCGTTGTGTGTATTTTAGCTGTTGTTATATCTTTTTTGATAGGTAATTCATTAAGAGAACGAGAATATTTAAAGCAGCGGGAAGAACGTTGTGCAACGCTTATTCATTTTGCGATTGACAAGGCGCAAAATGAAGATTTATCTGATGAGAAGGTAATGAAAGCGCTTGTCAGCAATGTTTATGCTGCCTATCAATTTTGCGATAATTCTTATAGTGCGGGACTATTGCACGACTTATGGAATGAATTGATATTTGATGATGAAAAGTATATCGAAAGCCCGAATATTTTAGTTTCTCAATTAGTCAATTTCGAAGAGCAAATTAAAGCAAAAAACAGATGATATTTGATTTGTCAATTAAAAACAATAGAATGAAATTCACAAATTTTACGGAATGAGGTGCTATGCATGATTTATACAATTGATGATATTGAGCGTATTTTAAATCCTGTGCTAACCTCCTACAATGTTCGTAGACCACGTAAAGATTTAAATTTTACTTTTATATCATACCCATATAATTATATTTAAATTTGACAATTAACCGCCGCCTAGCCCGGTTCCGCCCGCCGGACCCGGGCGGTGTCGGTTTTTCCCCTTCGGGGAAACCGATTGGGGCTTCGCCCCAAACCCCCAGATATGTAATATCGCCGCTTATAATTTTGATAAAGGCTTTGGCGACATTGCCGCCGCGGCTTGGGTGTGACCCAACTTCTTTGAAGTTGGCCGGCTCGCAGTATTCCAATTTGTACAAAGTAGGCAATGTCAATAATAAAACTGAGTTGTTGCTGACGAGGGCGGAATATGGGCTCGGCAATGGTTTCAAAGGCAAAGCCTTTATCAAAATATAAATTTATATAAAATACGGCAAATATCTGCAAGCGGATTAAGCGCTCGCTATCTGCCTTTTGCAAAGATAGAAAATGCGCCTGCGGAGCAGGCGCACAATCAATACAGTTCATTATTTATATTTGCGACCTCTTCGGCGTGAACAGCCCTTTGTTTTGCAATATCCAGAGCGCTGTGACTTGCTTTTTTGGTCTTGCTCTTTGTCTTTTTCTTATGTACCGCTTTTTTGGCTTGAGGCTCCTGCTTCTTAAACAGAGAACGGTTAATCTCATCCGCCGTCTTGTTGGCTATTGCCTCCGCGTGCTCCCGTTTATTCAACGCCAGTTCGAGGGGCGATAGCTTTTTTGAATTCGGAGCAGTCTCGCCGCCGCGGTTTTTGCTGCGCTTTTTAATCTTTTTCAGAGCCGTGGGTTTGCTGATTGAGGCGTACTTTTTCTTTTTTAGAGGTACGCTGGTTCTGAACAGATCCTCCGTATCGTCATAGCTCTTAAAGGTTCTGAAAAAGTATTTGGGATTGAGAGCCGCGCCGAGAGTGGTGAAAAACCTGCCCTCTGACAGGGTGTACGCAGGCATCTTCGCATAGGCATAGATAAACAGGGTGCCGATTAAAAATAACGCCGGAGCCGCCCACAGAATAAAGTACACCGGCTCAAAAACCATAATGTCTCCAATTTCACTGCCGTTTATATTTGAAGAATATACTGTGACCAGAATTGCGAGAGCAATGTTAAGAGCAGTCCCTACACAGGAGATGCAGAAGTTGACAATCTGCAGTCTTTTAAAACCGAAGAGTGACATTGCCAAAACCGCCACTCCGAAAGCCAGAATGATAATCGACATAACCGAAAGCACGGTGATTTCAGAGACCGGTTCAACCCCAAAGTAGTCAAAAAACTTGTTTATTTTTCCAAAGGCTACGCCTGACATGCTGAATTTCTCCGTAACGTCAACCATTTCAATCTCATCAATTCTCAAAGCCGAAAGGCGATGAGTTAAAAACAGCAAAATATAGGCGATAACAGCGAATAACCTAAAGCTGATACTCTGGAGCATTTTTATATATAGTTTTTCGGATTTCATATGCTTTTCTCCTTTGCCTATGTGTTCTATTTAAACCGAAGCGGCGCTCTCTTTGCTTGCAGGGAGCGGAGCTTGCGATAGACTGCTAAGATTATTATAATAGAAATGTCGGATTTCGTCAATATAAATTTAACAATTTGTCGGGATTTAGTCCAAAATTCCGAGTCTGATAATTCTGCCCGAGCGCAAAAGACCCAGCATAGCCCAATACATTATGAGAACCCTTGGCTCAAACAGGTTGGACTCAAAAAGCGAGGATACCGATATGGCAACCAGAGCTGCCAGACCTGCCGCGAATATAAGCTTCTGCCTTGACGTCGCTCTGAACATACAGGTGATTGACGAATGCGCCAGGCGCAGGATATAATACATAAAGCCCAGCATAACAATCGCTCCTACGTCTACCAGAACGTTAAAGTATATGGCGCTGACCTGGAAGTTGGGTACGTTGATAAGAGCCTGCTGCTGACCGTAGTGCAATGCGGTAGAGTTATACATATTAACAAAGTTGGAGGTGCTGACTCCAAAGCCGTTTGCCCAGAAATTCCTCAGGGCGGACACAATGTTCTGGAAGAAGTTTCCCGTTGTGCTTTCTCTCTGCCACATGGCAACGATGTTGTCAATAACTCTGCCGCTGAAGGTGGGGGCGAGGAAGAGTATAATGGGGATATACCGCCTGTCGATTAAGACGATAACTATAATCAGCTCGACAAAGAAAGCAATAAACGCCGCCCTTGACTGAGTAGACGTGATAACCCAGAATGAAAAGGTCATAACCACAATGGAATATATCAAGCGGCGCAGTTTGGATTTTTGGGTTATGGGGTAGATAAAGGCAAATGGGAACAGCATGATTAATATCTCGGCGTACACCTCAGAGTTCCCGTAGACCCCGGTAATCGCCTTGTTAAAGTAGTTTTGGGTGTTTGCCTGAACAACGCCCGCTGCGCACAAAATCATCAAAGCGACAAACAGGTACATCAGCATGGTTTCCAAATCCTCTTGTGTCCTAATAGCAAAAGATATGAGAAAGAACAAATCCACCGCCAGCAGGAAGTATGACAGGCTCTTGCAGGCGGCAATGGGAATAGACATGGTCATCATGGCAATGAACATGAATATAATCAGGTTTATCAGTATATAAATAACTCCTGTTCTCTGAGTTGAGTTTTTGCAAATATAAAGAACCGAAAGGCAGAAAAATGCGGGAACCATAAGTACATTATCCCAGAGAGAGGAGGGGAAGAGCAGTACAAAAAGCAGAAAAATACCCACATAATAGGGGCGGAACCCTATGCGAAGCCTGGGGATATAAAAGGCAAGGTGTCTTATGCCGAAGGTGGAATACCTGTAAAAGGCGCTTGCGTACCACGCCTCACCTACCTTTTTGGTATTGAAGAATATTTCAAGATATTTGTTACCCACAACATGTTCTTCCACCCAGGTAATAATTCTCAGGGTTTTACTGCGCAGAAAATCCCTCTTGAGCCGGGGCACAAGCCGCCCGGTTATCCAGAGGATTATCTCATACAGAAAGCTGTTGTAATATACTTCAAGGATTGCATTTTTCACAGTTACACTCTCCGAACGGCTAGTATATATCGCTTATATATACGTCAAAAATAGTGTTTCCGATTACCAGTTGGACAGTCATTCCCATGAGATAGGTGTTTTTCTCAATGGCTATGCCGTGCTCCGTCTCTGCTGCCTCAACCTGTGTAGTAAACAGGGTTCTTGCTCGCAGAGGCTCCTTGGTGGGCATGGGAGTGGGGCTTGTTCTGTCCTCGTTATCATCATTATTATCTCTTTGTTCTCCGTATTCCTCGGGGGCTTTAAAGCCTTCCTCGGCTATGGGAGTATAGCTCAGGTCAACCAGCTCTCCGATTTCGTTTCCGTTTGAGCTGTCAACGCATATATCGCCCTCGTGAACCTTGTCGATAAGCTCAATAGGTGTGTTGTCGCACACGTAGGTCACGGTATAGGTTCTGTATTCGCTGTTTTTCTTGCCCCAGGCGGACTTGTATATAAGCGCCGCAATACTCAGGACAATAATAAATATGAGCAGCAGGTCTATAATATTAAATTTCCAGATGATTTTTTTTGAAAGCATAATTATTCTCCTTGAATAACAAGTATGTCTACATATCCCGAACCTTTTTTAAGTAGTCAAGAGTGCCCAAATCCTTTTCCAGCTGGTATCGCATACATTCCTCACAGATTGCCGCCAGGTAGCGGGAGCTCTTTTCGCCTAAAGAGAAAGCGAACATTGCCGAGCCTTGGGCGTTTATAATATGCCGCATCGCCCGATACAGGTTGTCGTTGACCT
Organism: uncultured Eubacteriales bacterium; assembly: GCA_958352815.1. Lineage (GTDB taxonomy): Bacteria > Bacillota > Clostridia > Monoglobales > Monoglobaceae > Monoglobus. Next base: position 59,180 of record CATWQA010000002.1, on the reverse strand, counting down.
CGTAGCCTCTGTTGTCCTTTCGGCAGTCGCCGCAGAGAAAGACGCCCTCTCCCGGCAGGAACAGCCTTATGCCGCTGTCCGCGCCGCAGCGGGCGCAGCCGTCGCAGTTTGGGGCAAAGCCTGTGTTTACCAGAGTTTTAAGCAGGAATACGGTCTCCAGCTTCATAGCCTCCCCTTTGTCCGTCTCATACGACAGCGCCAGCTTATACAAAATGTTCAGCAAAAGCTTCAGCATTTGGTTTTCCTCCGCGCCCTCTGCACAGATGTGGTTCACAATATCGCAGAAGTAGGAGGCGTACGCCATTTTGGAAAGAGACAGGCGTATGTCCGCAAAGGCCTGTATAACCTGCCCCTCGTTCAGCTTGAGCAGGCTGTTTTCCCTGCCTTTAAACAGAGAAAAGTTGGAGTATGAAAACAGTTGGGTGGCGGTGAGCAGCCCCGAACGGTTGGTTCTTGCCCGTCCTGCCAGCACCGAGATTTTCCCCGCGTCCTCTGCAAGAACGGTTAATATTCTGCTGTTTTCACCGTACCTGACTTCACGGGTAACAACGCCGTTCACTTCAATAACAGGCATATGAGACCTCCTTGCAGTAGAGGCGGATTAGTTCTTTTCAAAGCCCATCTCGTTAATAAAGTTATCTAAGTTCCGCCAGTTTTCCTTAACCTTGACCCACAGCTCCAGGTAAACCTTTTCGCCCAGGAAACGTTCAATGTCCTGCCGTGCCTGTCTGCCGATATCCTTCAGCTTTTCGCCGCCCTTGCCTATGATTATTCCCTTATGGCTCTGCTTTTCGCAGTAGATTGCGGCGAGGATTTCATAAGTGCCGCTTTGCTTTTGCTTCATGCTTTCGATTTCAACGGCAATGCCGTGGGGCACCTCCTTGTTCAGCAGGCGCAAGGTCTTTTCCCGTATGAACTCTGCCACAATTTGCCTTTCGGGCTGGTCGGTTATGGAGCCGTCGGGAAAGAACTTGGGTCCCTCGTCCAAAAAGCCGATGAGAACACTTATCAGCCTGTCCACGTTGTTGCCCTTTTGGGCTGAAATGGGTATAATTTCCGCAAAGTCGTATATGGACTTGAGCTTGTCCAGAACAGGCAGCAGGTTAAGCCGCGGCACTGTGTCAATCTTGTTAACCGCCAGCACCACAGGGACCTCCGACTGCTTAAGTCCTGTGAGAGCCTGCTTTTCAAGCTCCAATTCCCTGTCGGAAATATTGCAGTCCACAACGTACACCAGCACGTCTATGTCACGGGTGGCAGAGTATATATACTTTTCCATGCGCTGCCCCAGCTTGTTGTGGGGCTTGTGTATTCCGGGGGTGTCGATAAGCACAAGCTGCGCGTCCTTTTCGGTATGCACTCCCAGAATTTTTGTTCTTGTGGTCTGGGGCTTCCGTGAAACAATAGCCACCTTTTCTCCCACAATTTTATTGAGCAAAGTTGATTTGCCGGCGTTCGGTCTGCCGGTTATAGCAACAAATCCCGATTTCATTTTAATTATCCTTGCCTTTCAAATTATTTTTTATGCCGAATATGAACCACAGAGCGGCTCCTATAAATATCAGAGTGAAAATCAGGCGGGGCGGTGTGAACAGGGTTACAAATACCGCTAAAGCCCGATATAAATCCGAGAATATGCACACTGCCGACCCAACCGCTCCGACAGCGGATATGAGCACCGCTGCCGCCGCCGCATCCTTGGCGATTTTTGCCAGCCGTGATTTTTGGGAGGTCTCCAGGTCTACAGCCGCCTCGATTGCCGTGTTTACGGCTTCCAGAGAGATAACAAGGGCGCAGATTACCGTAAGAAGCGCGCCCTGTGTTTTTGTCACGCCGTACAGGGCGGCGAAAACAAAAACCACAACCGCCGCCACCATATGTATGCGAAAGTTTCTCTCTGTTTTTATGCAGAGCCAAACTCCGCTAAAGGCGTAAACAAAGCTCTTTAGTAAGTCTTTCATCGCCTCAGCCCCATAACCTTTAGTATTTCCTCCTGGTAGCCGAACATTTCCTTTTCCTCCTCAGGGGTCATGTGGTCATAGCCCAGCAGGTGAAGCATTGAGTGCACCGTGAGAAAGCCAACCTCCCGCTCGTAGGAGTGGCCGTATTCCTCTGCCTGTTCGGCGGCGCGTTCAAGGGATATGACAATATCTCCCAGGCACACCTCTCCCGTCTCGTTAAGCTCCGCAAACTCCTCCTGAATGTTTCCGGCCTCGTCGTATTCGAACATGGGGAAGGAAAGCACGTCGGTGGCTCGGTCAATGTTCCTGTGCAGCTTGTTTAAGGTTCTGATTTCTTCGTTGTCGGTGAGCATAACGCTGATTTCTACGTTGTCGGTCAGGTCGAAGAATTTAAGGGTGGTCTCCGCCGCCCCTTTTATTAAATCCCTGACGGCTTTTGTGACGGGCAGCTCGCTCTGTTGATTTAAAATTGAAACTTTCATAATCTTATCCTTAATATTATATTTTGTTTCTATCGCTTGTTGCGCCTCTGCTGCACAACCCTTTCTCTTTCCAGAGTCTTTTTCTCGTACGCCTTAACGATTTTTTGCACCAGAGGATGGCGCACTACGTCTCTTTCGGAAAGATACATAAACTCAATGCCCTCTATGTTTTTAAGAACGATTTCTGCGTCCCGCAGGCCGGACTTCTTGTCTTTGGGCAGGTCAACCTGGGTCACGTCTCCGGTTACGACGATTTTGGAGGCAAAGCCCATACGGGTTAAGAACATCTTCATCTGCTCGGGGGTAGTGTTTTGCGCCTCGTCCAGAATAATAAAGGCGTCGTCTAAGGTTCTGCCCCTCATGTATGCCAGGGGCGCAACCTCAATCTGCCCCCGCTCCAAAACCTTGTGGAATGTTTCGTAGCCCAGCATTTCGCCTAAGGCGTCATAGAGAGGGCGCAGGTATGGGTCAACCTTTTCCTGCATATCGCCCGGCAGAAAGCCCAAACTTTCTCCTGCTTCAATGGCGGGTCTGGTCAGGATAATCCGATTGACCTCCTTATTCTTAAACGCCGATACCGCCATAGCCACTGCCAGATAGGTCTTTCCCGTTCCCGCAGGGCCGATGCCGAACACAATTGGGTTATTTTTTATCTTTTCTATATACTGCTTCTGTCCCAGGGTCTTGGCTTTCAGAGGGGCGCCGCTTGAGGTAATGCAGACAACGTCCTTGCCCAAATCCACAAGCTGCTCCTCATTGCCGTCGTCAATCTGCCCCATAACATAGCGAACCTCCTGCTCGCCTATGGTCTCGCCCCTTGCGGCAATGAGGAGCAGCTGGTTTATGGCGGACACAGCCTTGTCAACCTTTTCCGGCTCGCCGCCCACCTTAATCTCGGAGCCCCTGTTGATAATGGCAACGTCCAGCTCCTTTTCGATAATCTTAACGTTCTCGTCAAAGCTTCCGAACAGGTTAATAACCGGTTCCATCTTTTCAACTTCAATATGTCTTTCCATCAACTAACCTCGTGTTTTCATTTGTAATACGGGTTTATTCCGACCCGTTTTCTTCATCTATTATATCATAATCCAAAATTTCACTTTTGTCAATCAAACTTTCATCAATTATGCTCTCTTTTGCAATATTTTCATTGCAGATATAAGTCACGGTTACAGACACCAAATCCCCCGATAATATATTGTGCTCGATTTTGTTCTCAAGGATTTCTGCGCTGTCGGGAATAAGGGCTTTTACTTCCTCATTAAGCTCCCGCGCTCCCTGCTCCACGGCCTCGCTGACGGTTCTCTGCCTTTCGGTCTCCGTGTATTCGGCAAAGGTCTTTTTTATGAAGCCCCCGTCAAAGTTCCCGTTTTGGTATATGTGCTCCTCCCGTCGCTCCTCGTAGCCCTCCCCGGGGCTCATGGAATTGGGGTACAGGTTAATCTCTCTGCCCATGAGGCGCAGGCTGTATCGGGCTGTCTCCCGCCCGGTGTACTCCCGTTCCGTATATTTTAAGGGGTATTCCCGCGTGGCGGCGTACTCGGTTTCCGCATATATATCACCGTAGGCGTGAACCGTTCTGAACCCGCCGTACACACTGTCCATAATACCGCTGACCAGCAGGTCGCCCTCGCGGACGGCGTCCCCCTTTTTAACAACGGTCTGTCCCTGCTTAACCTCAAGGCGGCGTATAACCCCGTCCTTTGCCGCAACCACGTTGCATTTTTCCTCGGTCACGTGGGGCACGCTTTCGGTGTCCAGCCTCTCGGTGATTTCAATGTAAACGCGGCTGCCTCTGATGTTCACGCCCAGCCAGGCAATATCGTTGTTTGCCACTATCATTTGGTTTCTGATTTGGTCGGGGGTAAGACCTGATACAGACTTCCCAAAGCCCACCCCCACTTGGTCAAGCTGCTGCCGCAGGAGCTCTGTGGGTATTCTCTCGTTGCCGGTTATGTCAACGCTCATGATGTGAGTAGAGGTGAAGTTCACAATTGCCGCAAACAGCAGTATCCCGAATATAACAGGCCAGCGGCTTTGGTATTGCTTCAGCAAAAAGGGCAGACCTCTGCGGCGGACTATTCTTATGTGGGAGCGGGTAACAAAGGCTATGTTTCTGATTTTGAAAAAGTCTTTTGTGCCAATCTTCCCGACGAACGCTCCGTTCTTAAATGAAACGTCCCACAGCAGTATACCCCTGTGGACGCAGATGTTTATAAACCGCTCGGCAAACACGCCTTTTATACTAATAATAAGATAACCCTTTATGTAGTTCAGTATTCGTATGAAAAGCATTTGAACCTCCCGGTAATATATAAAAATTCATCGGTCATGGTTTTAAGCTCCATGTTGCACCCGGTTACGCATAGGTTTACCGCCTTGCACTTTATTCTGATTTTTTCCTCCCCGTATTCGATTATGCCCACGTAGTTTTCGATGGTAAGCTCTCTGTCTCCCAGCATCGTAACCGTCGGCACGCCAAGCATTACGTCCTTTGAAATATCAATCGCGTCCGCCAGCCGCTCCTTAAAGGTGGGCTCGCCGGTGTCACGCCGCCGTCTCTTTCCTGACATACTATCAATCCTTTGCGCATAATTTGCCTTTATATATAGTATGCGACTGTCGTCGCAATATGCCCGTGTCGAAACGAAGCTTTAGCTCAAATTTTGATAAAGGCTTTGCCTTTGAACCATTGCCGAGCCCATATTCCGCCATGCCAAGCCGCGGCGGCAATGTCGCCAAAGCCTTTATCAAAATTGTTGTCTCTCTTTAATAGGGGTCTTAGGGGACAGCGTCCCCTAACTCGTTTCTCCCGGAGGGAGAACGATCTGCGCTTGGGGAGGTCGGGCAAGCGCAACGGGGCGGGCTGTGTTTTTGTAAATGGGGGTGTGGGTATATGTAAATACCAAATTCGTAGGGGCGCCATTTATTGCGCCCGTATCCAAACCAATGTGAAAAGATAAATTAACAGGGATTATGATTTAAATAAACGCCCAAATTCGTATAATATGATATAGTTGCAAAAGAAAAACTCCCGCCGCAAGGACGGGAGTAACATCAATTTTTATTTTTATTTCATTGCAATAGCTTTCTTTGCCTTTTCTGCAATTGTCTTTGCGTCAAGACCGTATTTCTCAAGAAGCGGGTAGGGCTTTCCGGAGCAGCCGAACACGTCCTGAGTTCCCACTCTCTGCATGGGAACGGGGGCGTTCTCAACAAGAACCTCGGCAACGGCGCTGCCCAGACCGCCGATAACGTTGTGCTCCTCGGCAGTAACGATTGCGCCTGTTTCCTTAGCCGCCTTGATGATAATCTCTTTGTCAATAGGCTTGATGGTTGCCATGTTGATAACTCTTGCGCTTATGCCCTCTGCGGCAAGGATTTCCTTTGCCTCGTTGCAGGCGGGAACCATAAGACCGGTACCGATAAGAGTAACGTCCGTACCGTCGCTGAGCTCAACGCCCTTACCGATTTCAAACTTGTAGTTCTCATCAAAGATTGTGGGAACAGCCAAACGTCCGAATCTCAGGTAAACGGGACCCTCGTAGTCGATAGCCGCCTTAACGGCCAGGTTTGACTCAACAGCGTCAGCCGGGTTAAGAATAACCATGCCGGGGATAGTTCTCATAAGACCCAAATCCTCCAGGCACTGATGGGAAGCGCCGTCCTCGCCGACAGAGATGCCCGCGTGGGTTGCGCCGATTTTTACGTTAAGATGGGGGTATCCGATAGAGTTTCTGATTTGCTCAAAGGCACGGCCTGCCGCGAACATAGCGAAAGAGCTTGCGAAAACAATCTTTCCGCAGGTTGCAATACCCGCTGCGGTAGCCATCATGTTGCCCTCTGCAATACCCGTATTGATAAATCTTTCAGGATAGGTTTTCTTAAAGCCGTCTGTCTTGGTGGACTTTGACAGGTCAGCGTCCATAACCACAATGCGGGGGTCGCTGCCGTACTCTACCAGAGCGTCACCGTATGCCTGTCTTGTAGCAATTTTATCGCCGATATTATATTTCATTATTTGTCACCTCCGAGAGATTCAATATAAGCGTCCAGCTCAGAAATAGCCTGAGCGTACTGCTCATCGTTGGGAGCCGCGCCGTGCCAAGCTGCCTGACCCTCCATAAAGGAAACGCCCTTGCCCTTTACTGACTTAGCCAAAATAAGAGTGGGCTTGCCCTTTGTCTCCTTGGCTTCGTTTACAGCGGCTTCAATCTGGTTGAAGTCGTGAGCGTCAATAGTGATAACGTGCCAGTTGAACGCTTCAAATTTCTTATCTATGGGGGTTGAGTTCATAACCTTTGTAATATCGCCGTCAATCTGCAATCCGTTGTAGTCCAGGAAAGCGGTGAGATTGTCAAGCTTATAGTGAGCGGCAAACATAGCTGCCTCCCAAACCTGACCCTCCTCGATTTCGCCGTCGCCCAGAGCGGTGTAAACGCGATAGCTCTTGCCGTCTAACTTGCCTGCCAGAGCCATGCCGTTAGCACAGCTTATGCCCTGACCCAGAGAGCCTGTTGACATGTCAACGCCGTTAATCTTCTTCATGTCGGGGTGACCCTGGAGATAGCTGTCGATACTTCTGAAGCCCTTAATATCCTCCTTGGGAATAAAGCCCGCTTCGGCGAGAACGCCGTAAAGCGCCGGTGAACAGTGACCCTTTGAAAGGACAAATCTGTCACGGTCGGGATTTTTAGCGTCGTCAGGCTTAACATTCATTTCCTTTAGATATAAGTATGTAAGAATGTCGGCAACAGAGAGAGAGCCTCCCGGATGACCTGCCCCTGCGCTGTGAACAGCTTCAAGAGCCATTTTTCTTACATGGGCTGCGTGGATTTGCAAATTTTTAACTTCATTTGAATCCATTGCTTTTTCCTCCTTGTATTTTAAATTGTTAATTTTTTACCATATAGTAATTCTACCACATTATTTATACATAATCAACTGTTTTTTAGTGATTTAGTGTTGGTTTTTCAATGATTGGGTTATTTGATTTTGTCGGATAACTTAAATCCCAGCCCGATTACCTCTTTTGCGTCGGTTACAACCACAAAAGCTTCCCCGTCAATTCGGGTCACAATTTCCTTGAGTTTGGGCACCTGGTGTTTTTTCATGACGCACATCAGCATATTTCTGTCCTTTTTGGTGTGGACGGAATAGCCAGAAAGGATTGTGGAGCCCCGTCTGATTTCCCGTCCGATAGCGGCGGCGATTACCGGATTGCTGTCCGAGATGATGTAGACGATTTTGGCAAAGTCAACTCCGTCCAGTATGGCGTCCAGCACGTAGGAGCACACAAACAGCATAACCACCGAGTACAGAATAATATCAAGCCGCCTGTAAACCAAGCCCGAGGCGGCAATAATCACTCCGTCTATAGCGATGACGAACTGCCCCACCGAAAAGGAGGGGAACCATTTTTTCATAACAAGGGAGAGAATGTCGGTGCCTCCGGTGGTGCCGCCGCTTCTGACTGCCAGACCCAGCCCCAGACCGTAGCACCCGCCGCCGAACACGGAGCACAGCAGCAGGTCGTCGGACACGGGAACAAACCTTTGGAAAAAGTCCGCCTCAAAGAACTGGGCTGAAACAGACAGGGCGAGGGTTCCTAAGATCGAGGTCAGGAGAAACTTCCCGTCAAAGGTGACGAAGCCCAGAATGAAAATGGGAATGTTGAGAACAAACACCATAACTCCCACGGGCAGGTTAAAAAGGTGGTATAAAACGGTTGCGATACCGCTGACTCCCCCGGCGGAAATCTGTGCCGGAACGATAAAAAAGCTAAGGCTGAACCCCATAACAGAGCCGCCCAGCAGGATAAAAAATATATTATTGATTTTCTGATTGGTCTTTGGTTTTTTCACATAAATCAACCCCGGCTTTAAAAATTTAATATGTAAAGCCGGGGCTGTGTCTATTCAAAAATATGTTTCATCAGGTCACAAATTCTTTGCTTTTCGCCGGACAGGTACAGGTAGCCCATAAGGGCTTCAACTCCTGTGGCAATCCTGTAATCCCCCACATTGGCGTTTTTCGGAACGTGGGATTTTGTGTTTCTGCCCCGTTTAAAAACGCTAATCTCGTTTTCCGAGAGTATATTCTCAATTTTCTTGTAAAACTGTGCCTGCGCCTTGCAGCACACATATTTTGTGGCAGCCTTGTGCAGAGAGTTCACGTTGTGATTAGCGTCCTTAATCAGGTATGTGCGAACATACAGCTCGTACACGCAATCCCCCACGTACGCCAGAGTCAGGGGCGAGTACTGGGAGGGAGGAACCTTACCCAGGTTCAGGTTTTCCAAAATAACATCTATCATTTTTAACTATCTCATTCTTAAATATTATCTGCCGTTTTAAAAAAATTATGCAGGCTTAGAGTTTGATAAGCTGCTGTCCCTGCCTGGTGTCCTTAACGGTGTAGCCCAGCTCGCCCAGTCTGTCGCGGATTTCGTCAGACTTTACCCAGTTTTTCTCGGCTCTTGCCGCCTTGCGCTGCTCCAGGAGCTCTGTTACCTCTGCGGGAACCTCTTCGCCACCGCGGTTTGAGAGCAAGCCCAGAACGCCGCCCAGCTCGGAAAGCAGGTTTAAGGCGTATTCTGCCGACGCCTTTGAGGGCTTGTTGTCGGCGGTGAGCTTAACGTTCGCCTCGGACACAATCTCAAACAGGGCGGAGATTGCGTCGGCAGTATTCAGATCGTCGTCCATTGCGGCGATAAACTTTTTCTTGTATCCGTCAAGGGCGGAGATAACCTCTCTTTCGCTTTCCTTGAGCTCCTTTGTCTCGGCGGAGCCACCTAAAAATTCAAGAGTTTCCATGCAGGTGTAAATGCGCTCTAAGGCCGATTTTGAGGACTCCATAAGCTCCTTGCTGAAGTTTATGGGGCTTCTGTAGTGAGCCGAAAGCATAAAGAAGCGGATTACCTCATAGTCAAACTCCTTTGCCACATCGCGAACGGTGAAGAAGTTACCCAGGGATTTTGACATCTTGCGGTTGTCAATATTGATGTACCCGTTGTGAACCCAATAGTTGGCGAAGTTACAGCAGTTTGCCGCCTCGCTTTGGGCAATTTCGTTTTCGTGGTGAGGGAAAATTAAGTCCTGACCGCCGCTGTGAATGTCAATGGTCTTGCCCAGGTACTTGTTCGCCATGGCGCTGCACTCAATATGCCAGCCCGGTCTGCCCATTCCCCAGGGGCTTTCCCATGCGGGCTCCCCCGGCTTCTGCTTCTTCCAGAGGGCAAAGTCCATAGGGTCCTGCTTATCCTCGTTCACGTCAATACGCGCTCCGCTCTCCAAGTCCTCAAGGGGCTGGTGAGACAGCTTGCCGTAATCCTTAAACTTCTTTGCGCTGTAGTAAACATCTCCGTCCACGTTGTAGGCATAGCCGTTTTCGATTAAGCGGCTGATTATGTCAATAATGGCGCCTATATTCTCCGTGGCTCTGGGGTGGACTGTTGCCTCATGAATACCCAGACCCTTTGCGTCAATAAAGTATTCGTTTATATATTGGTCCGCCAGTTCCTTAACGGTTATGCCAAGCTCATTTGCCTTGTTAATCATTTTGTCGTCAATATCCGTAAAGTTCTGAACAAACTTAACCTCGTTTCCGCAGTACTCCAGATATCTCCTCAGGGTGTCGAAAATAATAAAGGGTCTCGCGTTTCCTATATGGAAGAAGTTGTAAACCGTAGGGCCGCAGGAATACATCATAACCTTGCCCGGATTAATCGGCACGAACTCCTCTTTTTGTCTTGTCAGCGTATTAAAAAGCTTCATGTGTAACAGTTCCTTTCCTGATTTGGTAGATTAGTCTTTCTGCAGCTCAGAAATCTGCTTCTCGAGCCTTGCGACAGCATTTTTAAGGCTGCACAGATCCATAGACACGGGGTCGGGGATATGTATCTGGTCAAGGTCGGCGCAAACCTTTGCCGGAGCTACCCGAACGCCCTCCCGCTTAACAACATGGGCGGGCACGCCGACGCAGGTGCTGTTGGGAGGTATCTCACTGAGCACAACGGCGTTTGACGCCACCTTCGAGTTGTCGCCAACGGTAAAAGGCCCCAAAATCTTAGCGCCGCTTCCGATAGTCACGTTGCTGCCGATTGTGGGGTGGCGCTTTCCCTTGTCCTTTCCCGTTCCGCCCAGGGTCACCCCTTGGTATATTGTGCAGTTGTCGCCTACAACGGCGGTCTCCCCGATAACAACGCCCATGCCGTGATCAATAAAGACGTTCTTGCCGATTTTGGCGGCGGGGTGAATTTCAATCCCCGTCACCTTCCTGGCGTGCATAGACACCCAGTCTGCAAGAAAATACCTTTTATGATTGTATAGCTTGTGCGCCAGACGGTGATATATAATCGCCTTAACTCCGGGATATAGAAAAAATATCTGAGCCTTTGACCGTGCCGCAGGGTCCCGTTCAAAGGTTAAGTGTATCTCGTCCTTAATAAGCTTTATAATTCCCATAACATTACTCCAATACAGCATTAATATAATGTCAATTTATACATTATATAAAACTTTCAGACAATTATAACACTAAAATCATACCGTTACAAGTGTTTTTGCTAAAATTTTAAAAATACGGCTTAATTGCACAATTTTATTTAAAACCCGCAGCAAAATATTATTGGTAAATAAGAATTGTGACATTGTGCTGCATTGGGAACAATGCGGCAAGCAAGCACGGCAGGTCGCCGAAGGCGACACGTGAGGCGCGCAGGCGTCGCCGCTTTAGCGGCACAAATAATTATCCGTTCAGAATTAAGCAATAATTGATTATTTGTGATATTTTGTGATATAATATATCATTTTGTATGCACCGGTTGGTGCATCTGTTGCCGAGCCCGGTTCCGCCCTGTCGGCAACAACTTAGGGCTGTTATTGACATTGGTTACGATATTTTAAAAGGAATACCGTGAGCCATCCAACCTCATAGAAGTTGGGTCACAGCCAGACCCGGGCGGTGTCGATTTTCCCCTTCGGGGAAACCGATTGGGGCTCCGCCCCAAACCCCGGGATATGTAATTCTGCCTTTTGCAAAGGCAGATAAAGCAAAAACAATTTTAAGATTTTTTTAAGATTTATTTGATAAAGTGTATGTCATATGTTATTATATTTTCATAATGCTTTTGGGAAAGGGTGAACCTTGTGAGAATACTTGTTGTGGAGGATGAGATACACCTGGCGGAGGCGCTGGTGCAGATGCTGAAAAAGAATAACTATACCGTTGACAGCGTATACAACGGTGAGGACGGTTACGACTATGCCATGAGCAATATATACGACGTTATCGTCCTTGACCTTATGCTGCCCAAAATGGACGGCATAACGGTTATGAAAAATATGCGGAAGTACGGGAACGACACTCCGGTTATAATGCTGACCGCCAAAGGCGAAATCTCGGATAAGGTCAGGGGTCTTGACAGCGGGGCGGACGACTATCTTGCAAAGCCCTTTAACACAGAGGAGCTGCTGGCGAGAATACGTGCTCTGGGCAGACGCAGAGGGGAGATAATCCCCGATAAGGGAATGACCTTTGGAGACATTGAGCTTGACCCTGCCAACATGATGCTGAACTGCGGCGTCAAGGATATAAATCTGACCCATAAGGAGTCGGAGCTTTTGGAATACCTGATCGCCAACAAGAATGCTGTTTTGTCAAAGGACATGATTATAGAAAAGCTGTGGGGCTTTGAATCGGAGGCGGAGGCAAACCATGTGGAGGTTTATATTTCTTTCCTGCGTAAGAAACTGAAATATGTGGGCTCGCAGGTTTCGATTGTAACCGTGCGGGGCGTGGGATATTCTTTGAGAGAGGGATAGTATGTTTAAAAAGCTCAGAAATAAGTTTTTGATTTTGAATATGGTAATGGTGTCCGTCCTGCTTATCGGGGCGTTTTGCGTTGTGTTCATGATGGTGTACAGGGACACCAACAAAACCATCGAGATGCAGCTTGACAGGGGGCTCTCGTTTTTCCAGCCCGGGAACCGCAGAGGCTTTAATCCGGACAGGGGAGCGCTACCCGATTTTGAGGAAGGCGTGGGAGAAGCCCCGGAAAACGACCGCCGCGATCCGGTAGGTCAGGAGATGAACGAGGTCAGCGCAATAATGATAAACGAGAGCGGAGAGATTGCGGAGACCCACTCATTTTATGACTACAGCGAAGATTTTTATAACAGTATTATTGGATCCGCTTTAAGTGAGTTTAAAGCCGTCAATGACCCTATGGCAAGGGTGAGCGGTACGGTGAAGCTTGACGGAGTTTATTATAAATACCTGATTGTGACTAACTTTGAGAAGCCGGGAGAGAACGGCGGCGCAGATAGTTACGTTATTAGCATTAGCAATATTAACACTCGAACAGATATGCTGAGAAGTCTTGTGCTCACCCTTTCGGTGGTTCTTGTTGCCGCCCTTATATTCCTGCTGATGATATGTATGTTTTTTGCCAACAGGTCAATCAAGCCCATTAAGGAGGCATGGGACAAGCAGAAACAGTTTATCGCCGACGCCTCTCACGAGCTGAAAACCCCGCTGACGGTAATAAACACCAATGCGGACGTGCTTCTCATTCACCGAGACAACACAATAGAGCAGGAGAAGAAGTGGATTTACTACATAAAGGACGAGGCCGCCAGAATGACAAAGCTGACTAACGACTTGCTGTATCTTGCCAAGGTGGATTACGGTGCGGAAAACAATACGGTAAAGTCAGTGGTCTCTCTGTCCTCAGCGGCAGAGAGCGTTATTCTCACCATGGAAGCGGTTGTGTTTGAGAAAAACCTGTTCCTGACTGACAGCATAGAGGAGAACGTATATGTAAAGGGCGATCTGGGACAGCTTAAGCAACTGATAATGATTTTGCTTGATAATGCGGTTAAGTATACAAACGAAGGCGGCTCCGTAGAGGTGACCTTAAGCAGGTCTGAGGGTAAGGCAAGGCTCTCGGTAAAGAACACAGGCGAGGGCATAAAGGCGGAGGACGCGGCTAAGATTTTTGACAGGTTTTATCGTTCGGATAAGTCAAGGTCAAGGCAGAGCGGGGGCTACGGCTTAGGTCTGGCAATTGCTAAGACCATCGCCGTCTCTCATAAGGGGGATATTAAGCTGAAGAGCGAGCCCGATAAGTTTACCGAGTTTATTGTGGAGCTGCCGGCTGCCCATAAACCGAAAGGTTAGTATATTTGTATATTAATATCGCCTAGCCCGTTGGGCTCGAGGCGTGGAGTATAATTTTACGAATGGATTTAGTTATATGTAACCGTTCAGGTTGTAGGGGGCGGATTCCTATACGCCCCGCTCGTCATATTAACAGTAAATATTATATTATGCGGATTTGGGATTTTCTTTAAATCAAAATCCCGATAAATTCATATAATCACATTGGTTTACATGCGGGGCGTCTGTGACCCAACTTCTTTGAAGTTGGACGGCTCGCAATAGTCCTATTTATACAAAGTAGGCAATGTCAATAACATTCCTTAGTTGTTGTTAATCGGGAAGCCGCCCCCTACACCGTGGTGATTTACATATATACAAACTTGTTAAAATAGACGGATTTAAATAAAGTTTTAGCATTTACATAGCCCCTATGAAATATTTGATTTTCTGTTGCGGACATTCCAATTAAATTCCAAATCCGCAACTTAATTTTTAACTCTTGATTGATTTCATGTTTTAGGTTATAATATTATCCAAGCTATCCCTTGCCTTTACGACAAGGACGTCTTAATTTTTAAACCAAATTACAGGTGGAAGATATGAACGAAAATCAAGCATTAGAGAGAATTAACCGACTCCGTGAAATCCTTGAAAAGGCGAACCATGACTATTACGTTATGGATAACCCTCAAATCAGCGACTTTGAGTATGACAGGCTTTTGCGGGAGCTGATAGAGCTGGAGGAGGAGTTCCCCCGGTTTAAAAGTGAAAATTCACCCACGGTTCGGGTGGGCGGGCAGGTTTTAGAGGGCTTTGTCCCTGTTGAGCATGCCGTGCCCATGCAGAGCCTTGCCGACGTGTTCAGCAAGGAGGAGCTTGTGGAGTTTGACAACCGCACAAAAGCGGCGCTGGGCGTAGATGAAGTGGAGTACGTCACGGAAATGAAGATTGACGGGCTGTCCGTTTCCCTGGAATATAGGAACGGAGTATTTTTCAGGGGCTCTACCAGAGGCGACGGCAGAAACGGGGAGGACGTTACCAACAACCTGAAAACCGTAGGCAGCATACCGCTGAGGCTTTCTGAGCCCGTTGAGTATTTGGAGGTGCGGGGAGAGGTGTTTATGCCGGAAAGCTCGTTTTTAAAGCTCAACGAGCTTAGAGAGCTGGCGGGAGAACCCCTTTTTGCAAACCCGAGAAACGCGGCGGCGGGCTCCTTAAGGCAGCTTGACAGCAAGGTCACCGCAGGCAGAAATCTGGACATATTCGTGTTCAACGTGCAGGATATAGTGGGCAGGGAGTTTTCCACCCATTCCGAGAGCCTGGACTATTTGAGAAAGCTGGGCTTTAAGGTTATTGAGGACGGCGGAGTGCAAAAAGGCATTGATGAGGCCTATGCCGAAATAATGCGGATCGGCTCTGTGCGCGGCGAGCTGGGCTTTGACATAGATGGTGCTGTTGTTAAGGTAAACAGCTTAGAGGAGCGGAACATTTTAGGCTCAACGGCGAAGACCCCAAAGTGGGCGGCGGCGTTTAAGTATCCCCCCGAGCAGAAGGAGACAGAGCTGCTGGATATTGCCCTCCAGGTGGGCAGAACGGGAGTTGTGACCCCTAACGCTGTGTTTACTCCCGTCAGAATTGCAGGGTCAACAGTGTCCAGAGCCACCCTTCATAACATAGACTATATCCACGCTAAGGATATACGAATCGGGGACTATATTATGGTTCGCAAGGCGGGAGATGTTATCCCTGAGGTGGCGGAGGTCGTTTTGAGCAAGCGCCGCCCGGGGCTTGAGGAGTATCACATGCCCGAGGAGTGCCCTGTTTGCGGAGAAAAACTGGAAAGAGTGCAGGACGAGGCGGCGACCAGGTGCACCAACTCCAACTGTCCTGCTCAGCAGCTGAGAAGCGTTATTCACTTTGCCTCAAAGGGGGCAATGGAAATAGACGGGCTGGGTCCCGCCATTGTAGAAAAGCTCATCGACGAAGGGTTGATTGCCAATGCGGCGGATTTGTATAGGCTCAAAAAAGAGGATTTAATAAATCTTGAAGGCTTTAAGGATAAATCTGCAGACAATCTGATAAATGCCATAGACAGGTCAAAGAGCAGAGGTCTTGACAGGCTCCTGTTCGGGCTGGGAATACGGCTGATAGGTCAGAGAGCGGCGCAGCTTATTGCAGGGCGGTTCGGCTCAATTGATAAAATCATAGAGGCGGACGCCGAGGAGATTTCCTCGGTTCCCGATATAGGCGAAAAGATGGCGGAGAGTATTGTTCATTACTTTAAGGAAGAAGCCTCTCTCGAGCTTGTGGAAAGCTTCAGGGAACTGGGAGTTGACATGACCTATGAGACAGAGACTGCGGGCAGCACGCTTTTGGGAAAGGTGTTTGTTATAACGGGAACCCTGCCCACAATGAAGCGGAGCGAGGCTAAAAAGCTCATTGAGGACAACGGCGGCAAGGTGACGGGCAGCGTGTCCAAGAAAACCGACTATCTCCTGGCGGGAGAAGCGGCGGGAAGCAAGCTTGACAAGGCGGAAAGCCTTGGCATTGCCGTAATAGATGAACAAGAATTGAAAAAAATGCTTGACAAGGATATCTGATTGTGTTATCATACCATTTGGTAATAACCTATTGCTTAGTCTGGGGATATGGATTCACCGCCCCAAACAAGGCTTTACGGGGATAATATTAATATGGAGGTGACACATCAATGGATAAGGACGTAAAGCAGGAGATTATTGAGAAGTACGCTACTCATGAGGGGGACACAGGTTCTCCGGAGGTTCAGATTGCATTGCTGACCTACAGAATTAATCATCTGAACGAGCATCTTAAGGTTCACAAGAAGGATCACCACTCAAGACGTGGTCTGCTTAAGATGGTCGGCGTTAGACGTAGCTTTTTGCGGTATCTTGAGAAGAAGGATATTAATAGATATCGTGCTATCGTTGAGAAGCTCGGTCTGAGACACTAAAAACAACGGGCAGCCTGTGTTCCTTTATGCTTGGGGCATGGGTTGCCTTTGATTTTACTAATCTAAAATAAAAGAGAACGCTTACTTTAGCAGTTAAAAATATACATCTGCCGGGTGTCTGTTTTTAAGTGCTAAGCAAGCCTCTCTTTTAAGAAATTTTAAAGGAGGATATAAAATGTCAAAAATTTATGAAACACAAGTTGCCGGCAGAACACTGTCTCTGGAATTCGGCAAGGTTGCAGGGCTTGCAAACGGCTCGGTTATAGTAAGATACGGCGATACGGCGGTGATTTCCTGCGCAACGGCTTCGGACAAGCCCAGAGAGGGAATAGACTTCTTCCCCCTCAGCATTGACTATGAGGAGAAGATGTACGCAGTGGGCAAGATCCCCGGAGGCTTTACCAGACGTGAGGGCAAGCCGTCGGAGCACGCAATTTTGACCTCACGTGTTATTGACAGACCCATGCGCCCCCTGTTCCCTAAGGACTTGAGAAACGATGTTTCTATTGTTTCAACAGTGGTTTCGGTTGAACAGGATAACTCTCCCGAGTTCTGCGCTATGATCGGTTCGTCAATTGCGGTTTCTGTTTCGGACATTCCCTTTAACGGTCCCGTTGCCGCTGTATATGTGGGCTTGATTGACGGTAACTTCGTGATTAACCCCACGGTTGAAGAGAGAGAGAAGAGCGACCTTAACCTGATTGTTTCAGGCTCGTCCGAAAAGGTTGTTATGATTGAGGCGGGAGCCAATGAGGTTTCCGAGGCGGATATGTACAACGCAATCATGTTCGCTCACGAGGAGATAAAGAAGATCTGCGCATTCCTCAAGAAGATTGTTGATGAAATCGGAAAGCCCAAGTTTGAGTATGAGCACATGGTTGTAGACCAGGGCTTGTTTGACGACATCAGAGACTACGCCGAGGAGCAGGTTAAGCAGGCTCTCGACACAGACGATAAGACGGTCAGAGACGCAAGACTTTTGGTTGTGTATGAGGATGTGTATGTGCACTTTGAGGACAAGTACCCCCAGGAGGAGTACAAGGCTCAGATAGACGAGGCGCTCTACAAGCTGCAAAAGACGGTTGTGAGAAACTGGCTCATGTATGACAAGAAGCGTGTGGACGGCAGAGGTATTCTGGAGCTCCGTCCCCTGTCGGCAGAGGTAGGTCTGCTGCCCAGAGCTCACGGAAGCGGTCTGTTCAGCAGAGGTCAGACTCAGTGTCTGTCCGTAACAACTCTGGCTCCCGTAGGCGAGGCTCAGATTATTGACGGTTTGGGTCTTGAGGAGTCCAAGAGATATATGCACCAGTACAATTTCCCCTCATACAGCGTTGGCGAGACCAGACCTTCAAGAGGTCCCGGCAGACGTGAAATCGGTCACGGCGCTTTGGCGGAGCGCGCTCTGCTGCCCGTGCTGCCCAGCGTTGACGAGTTCCCCTATGCAATCAGAGTGGTTTCCGAGGTGCTGAGCTCAAACGGTTCAACCTCTCAGGGAAGTATCTGCGGCTCCACCCTTTCTCTAATGGACGCAGGCGTTCCCATTAAGGCTCCCGTTGCGGGTATCTCCGTTGGTCTTATAACCGATCCGGAGGACGATGATAACTTTATGACAATGGTTGATATTCAGGGTCTGGAGGACTTTTTCGGAGATATGGACTTTAAGGTTGCCGGAACCAAAAAGGGTATCACGGCAATTCAGATGGACCTTAAGGTTGACGGCTTGACTCCTGCAATAATCAAGACCGCTCTGGAGCAGACCAGAAACGCAAGATATTATATTTTGGATGAGGTTATGCTCAAGGCGATTTCGGAGCCCAGAGAAGATATTTCTCAGTATGCTCCCAAGATTATCAATATGCAGATTCCCGTTGATAAGATCCGCGACGTTATCGGAAGCGGCGGTAAGACAATTCAGGGAATAATTGCCGAGACCGGAGCAAAGATTGACATTGAGGACGACGGCCGCGTTTATATTGCGGCGGTTGACCCGGCAAGCGGAGAGAAGGCAAAGACGATGATTGAAAACATCATTAAGGATCCGGAGGTCGGCGAGATTTACGAGGGCAAGGTTGTTAAAATTATGGACTTCGGCGCCTTTGTTGAAATCCTTCCCGGCACGGACGGACTTATCCATATTTCAAAGCTGGCAAAGGGCAGAGTTGAAAAGGTTACGGATGTTGTCAAAGAGGGCGATATGGTTAAGGTTGAGATTATAGAAATCCAGCCCAACGGAAAGATTAATTTGAGAAAAATTAATTAAAAATTGTAAAAATTTACGAAAAGCTGAGTTGCGTTTTGTGCAGTTCGGCTTTTTTGTACAGAAAAAAATGTTGTATGTTGACACCATAGACTAAATGTGATAATATATTTTACATATTAAAGAGATGGAGATGGAACAATGGTTGAAAATAGAAATGTAACCGAAAACGAAATATCTTTGCTTGAAATATGGGATATGCTGTGGTCGCACAAGTGGCTTATTGCTCTGTGTACTCTTGCCGCGGCTGCCCTGATGTTTGTAAATACAATGTTTTTCACGGTGGATACGTATACCTCCGACGGTGTTTTATATGTGAGCAATCATATGGAAGGGGCTATCTCCAGCACATACTCTGTTGACGTCAGCGATTTGGACTCTGCCAGAATAATGGCGTCCACCTGTACGGAGCTGCTTAACACCCGTTCTTATTTGCAATATGTCAGCCGCAGCACAGGCGATAAGTACACCTGGGAGGAAATCGGGGCTATGACCTCGGTCTCTTCGGTGAATGAGACCGAGCTTCTTGCCATAACTGTCACGGCGGATAATCCGGAGGACGCCCATCAGATCTGTGATGCGATTATCAAAAAGGCTCCGTCGCAGCTGGGGACAATATTTTCCAGCGGGAGCATTGAGATTATAGATGAGGCTTCTTATCCGGAACTGCCAAACTCAAGAGGTCTTTATAAGAAAACTCTTGTCGGAGCCGTGGCGGGCTTTGTTCTGGGAGCGGTAATCGCCTTTATTCTCAAGATGTTAGATAAGACTGTCCGTTCGTCGGACGAGGTGGTAAATAGATACGAAATCCCGTTTTTGGGAGATATTATTCAGTAGTTTAGTCATTAATATATTTTAAGAGGTTTTTTATGAAAAGCAAGTTAAAAAATAAAAAAGTTGTTGCAGATGAAAAGGACAGGCTGCTCAGCGGCAGTTCCCGCTTTGCGGCGGTAGAGTCCTATAATACGTTCAGAACCAATCTAATGTTCTCTCTGCCCAAGTCGGACGCAGCCAAGAAGATAGTTCTGACAAGCGCCGCTCCCGGAGAGGGTAAGACCACCACCAGCATAAACCTGGCGGTAAGCTTTTCTCAGATAGGGGCAAAGGTTTTGTTGGTGGATTGCGACCTTAGAAAGCCAAGAGTGCACAGGTATTTAAGTCTTGAAAGATCCGTGGGTGTTTCAAACGTGCTGTGCGGTTTTACAGGAGTTGATAAGGCGATAAAGCGCAACGTCTATCAGGGTGTGGATGTTATAACCTCCGGAGAGGCAACTACCAATCCTACGGAATTGCTTATGTCTCAGGAGTTTAAGAATATGCTGGGAGAGCTTGAAGGACAGTATGACTACATAATAATCGACACGCCTCCCGTTTCGATTATGACCGATGCGGTTCTGGTTTCCGAAAGAGCCACCGGGGTAGTGGTTGTTGTGAGAGACGGCGTTACGAACACAGATGTGCTTGATACGGCGGTGGAAAACCTGAAAAAATCCGATATAAAAATTTTGGGCTTTGTCATGCTTCACGATATGGAGCGTGAAGGAAAGTCCGGTTACGGCAGCTATAAGTATGGCTATGAGTACGGATACGGCGAAAAAGAAGATGATAAGTCATGATTGATCTTCATACTCATTTTCTGCCCGGTATTGACGACGGGGCAAAAAGTGTAGAGGAAGCGGTGGAAATGATGAAAAGCGCCTATAGTCAGGGAGTGACCCATTGCGCGGCAACTCCGCACTGCGTCCTTAAGTGTAATGAGGATATAGATGAATTTCTGAAAAGGAGGCAGGCCGCTTATGAGACTTTTGCGGCGTACATAGACGGCTTCCGTCATATCCCGATAATATATCAGGGCGCTGAGGTTTACCTAAACGGCGACCTGAAGAATTTTAAGGACATCGGGCGGCTGTGTATAGAGGGGAGCGACTGTATTCTGGTGGAGTTTCCCCGGGGGATTATAAATTCCAATGTTGCCGAGTGGCTGTATAACCTGACCACAGTCGGTCTGAAGCCTATTCTGGCTCACGTGGACAGGTACGACCAAAAGGCGGTAGAAGAGCTTGAAATATTTGAACTTGACATAGTTTTTCAGATAAATGCCGAAAATTTCTTGTCCTTTGGGGGCAGGCGGGCTGTAAAGCGGCTGCTGACCTATGACAGGCGGTTTGTTGTGTCAAGTGATATGCACAATATGACCACCCGACCTTGCAATATGGGAGAGGCTCGGGAAAAATCCCGGCGCAAGTTTGATGCCGGCGTAACAGATGAGCTGTTTGAAAAAAACGGAGCCCAAATCCTGAACATAGTGTAGAGGTATTTTAGCTGTGAAAAATAAGAAGAATTGGCTGATTTTGCTTATTGTATTAAATATAGGTTTCATATGGGGAAACTCTATGATGAACCCTGATAAGTCTCATGAGTTCAGCAACTTTGTGTATGACCTGCTGGGCAGGCTTTTTAGCTTTGGCCGTGATGAGCTGCCTCAGGATGGCGGGGAGCACCTACTCAGGAAGTTTGCTCATGCCTTTGAGTTTATGGTTTTGGGTGTGCTGATAACCGCCCGCTTCGGAAAGAAAAGCTATAAGCGGATTGGAGCGATAGTGTTGTCGGGAATAACGGTGGCGGTCTGCGATGAAACAATTCAGATTTTTACAAATCGGGGTTCCGCCGTAAGAGACGTGCTTATTGACACAGTCGGCTTCGTCACAGGCGTTGCCCTGGCGGGCTTGATAATATATCTAATTATAATTGTTAGGAAGAAAAAGGAAACAAAACGGCTCTGTTGAGGAGGTAAATATGAGACAATATAAGAGAAAAAGAAAAGTTTGGCCTGTTGTTTTGACAGTTGTTCTGGTGATTGTTATCGCCGTGGGCGTGATCGGAGCGGTGGTTTGGAACAAACAGAAAAGCAATATAGAGGCTCTCAGATATGCGGGCAGCTATTCCAAAGATGAAATAGCCCAAAAGATAGAGGATCACGACGCTGAGACACAAGAGATAGTAAGCCAGTTTGCAGGTCAGCAAATGCGTCCGTTGACGGCGGAGGAAAGCGAAATGCTCCAAAACGGGGAGATTACCGAGGAGCAGGCTGTTGCTCTTATAACGGGCGCGGCGGAAACTGTTGAGGATTTGGCAGATTCGACGGAGGCGGAAGAGCCGGCAGAGGAGCCCCATGAAGAAGCTTCCGGACAGGGTAATGCGGAAGCGGAGCCTCCGACACAGCATGGCAGCTCAGAGACAAGCACCGGTTCAGGCTCGAACGCAAGTTCAAGTTCCGCTCAAGGCGGCAATTCAAGCGCAGGTTCATCCTCAAACGTCTCAAATCTTCTGGCGAAGGTGTATGTGCTTAAATCAGAATATACAAGCTCTATTGACTCTCTGATTTCACAGGGTCTGGCAGAGGTAAACTCTCTGCCTGCCGCGGAGCGTACAACCGCGAAGAAAATGGAGCTCATGACAAAGTATGCCGAGCTTGGATCCTCTTTGGAGAGCAGCTGTGATGCGAAGATGAACTCACTGCTCAGTGAAATTGAGGCGGAGATTAACAGAACCGGCGGAGACAGGTCTGTTGTGGACACAATCCGCAGTTCCTATGAGGAGGAAAAGAAGCTTAAAAAGGCGGAGCTGTTGTCCAAATATAGCTAAGTTTTTTGGCTTTGTTTGTTTAAAAAATAATTAAATGTTTTTTATATTTTGTTACAAAGGCTATTGACAAATTAAAAAATAATGGTATAATTAGTTTGTGGGATTTGAAATTCTGTCAAAAATAGGGATTGGTATTTTAAATTCATTCATTTTGGTGGTTAATTGCTGCTGAAAGAACTATTTATTAATTTGTAAAAAGATAAAATTATATAAATAAGGAGAGGTTTAAAATGAAAAAATTTATTGGCGTTCTTGTCGCTGCGCTGATGATTTTCCAAACGGCCGTTTTCGCAGCTCCCGTTTATGTGGACGGAGACCTGCAGGGTCGTGTTGGCGATGATGAGTACGTAAGCGATTGGGTGGACGCAAAGGTTGGCGATGAAGTTGACTACCTTGCAACACTGGACATGAGCAATGCCCGTGAAGCATATAAGTCATATTATGACAGAGCATATAATAACTTTAGTCTTCTGGGTATGGCTGATGCAATTGAGGCCGCTACAGTAACCGGTTCCTTTGAGGTTAAGGTTGAGTTTGCTGAGGGCATGGAAATTCCTCAGGCGTTCCTTGAGGCAGGAAAGCTGGTTGGCTTCTCGGCTAATACGCAGGGTATCTTTACGGAGGAGTCAAGAACAGTTGAGAACAATGTTGTTACAATTGTTATCTCAACCTCTGTAAATGCAAAGGAACTTTATGATAATATTGATAAATATCTGCCCGACTTCACACTTGCCTGTGACGGCGTAAAAGTTACAGCAGGCGGAACATACGGCGTTTTCGGCGGCGTTGCCGGTGCTACAACGACAACAGTAGGCGAGAAGACTCTGACTGTTGAAATTCAGTCGCGTGCTGCCGGCACACAGACAGATGAGATTTCAATCGCTGTTAACGTAACGGACGATTCTGTTGTTACATATCAGGTAGCGGTTTCAGCTACATCCGATGTACAGGAAATTGTTCTCTATAACGTTGAGACAGAGGATATGGTAGTTCTCGTTAGATCGGGCGATGAGTTCGTAGGTGCGGCTCCCGCAGGTGTATATGAAATTGTTGCCGTAACAGCAGATAATACGGTTGTTGACTATGTTGCTTCAGATCTGGGTGTTGTTGTGAACAGCGACTCAACAGCGACTGTTAAGACAATTGCAGCTCCTGCTGAGGAAATCACATATACAATCGAGACACAGCCTAATCTGTCTTACACTGAGGGTGAGGAAATTGACCTTTCAGGTCTCGTTATAGACGTTAACGGAGAAAAGGTTGCTTATGATGATAATAAGGACGCTTTCACAGCAAAGCTTTCACCTGACGGCAACACAATCACAATTATTTATGAGAACGTTCCCGTTAAGACAGAGGCTCTTACATCATACGTAGCGAACGAAGTTAGTGCGGCAATAGTTGCTCCTGTTGCAAGACAGGCTGTAACAAAGACTGCAACAGCTCCCGCAGGCGCAAAGTACACGCTGGGCGAGATTTCATGGAGTCCTGCTGTAAGCTCAACATATGCGTACAGCACAGTTTATACAGCAACCGTTACAGCAACAGCTAACGACAGTGCTTCGTTTGCGGCAGCGCCTGCTGCATATGTAAACGGCATGGCAGCTACATCGGTAAGCGTCAGCGAGGATGGCAAGACAGCTACATTCTCATACACCTTCCCCAGAACCGGTAATTCCGGCGGTGGCGGCGGTGGTGGCGGCGGCGGAAGCTGGGGCACAGGTGCAACAGCTACACCCGCACCCGGTACATCAGCTACACCTGCTCCCAGTGCTACAGCAGCACCCGGTTCTGAGTGGTTCACAGATGTTGCAACAACAGACTGGTTCTATGACGCAGTTAAGTATGTATACGATGCAGGTTTGATGAACGGTACATCAGCTACAACATTTGAGCCTAACACGAACATCACACGTGGTATGTTCGTAACAGTTCTTTACAGACTTGAGGGTCAGCCCGCTGTAAACACAGGTTACACATTTACAGACGTTCCCACAGATGAGTACTATGCAAATGCAGTTGCATGGGGAAGCGCAAACGGTATCGTAACAGGTTACTCTGAGACAGAGTACGCTCCCGACCAGGTAATCCTCCGTGAGCAGATTGCGGCTTTGATGGGTCGTTACGCAGCATATAAGGGTATGGAAATCTCAGGCGCTGCACAGGCAGGTTATGTTGACGCAGACCAGATTTCAGAGTATGCAGTTCCTTACGTAAACTTCTGCGCATCAGTTGGTCTGATGTCAGGTGTTGGCGATGGTTACTTCGCACCTCAGGATAACACAACGAGAGCCGAGGTTGCAACAGTAATCATGAGAGTTGCACAGTCATTCTCAAGCCTTATCGGCGAGTAATTAAAGCATAATAAAAGGATGTGTCCGCGCGGACACATCCTTTTTTGCTGCAGAAGATTATGCGGAATTATTATACGCAATGATAGAAGATGGGGTAGATTTTGTATATAATAAATTTACTTTCCGTGCTACTGTGTAAATGTTAAAACTTTATATATAATTGTCTATTTTAATAAAAGTGTGCCCGCACTGTGCGTTTGGGGAGGAGGGCGGCAAACGCGACAGGGCGGGCGACAGGTTAATTTTCAAACTACTCCCCGCCCTTTTTGTGTTGTATATTATATGCAATCTTAGTTATCAGGCGGTCGGGAATAGGCCTAAGCCCAAACTTGCCCAGCTTCATTGATATGCCGGGGATAATAACCGTCTTTCTCTTAAACATCTTTTTAATTCCGTACTCTGCAACATAAGGACTGCTCAATCCTTTTAGGGCAAACTGCACGTTGGCAGTGTTGTTAAAGTTGGTGTCAACAGGCCCCGGGCAGAGAACCCCCGCATATACTCTTGACTTCTTGTTTTTAAGCTCCCTGTCAACAGCCTGTGTCAGCCGCATTACATACGCCTTTGTGGAGTAGTACACCGACATCAGCGGCCCCGGCATAAAGGCGGCGGAGGAGGCTACATTAAGAATGTACCCTGAGTTTTTCTTTATAAATTCTTTCAGAAACAGCTTCATCAAAATTTGCAGAGCCACAACATTGGTATCAATCATTTTTAGCTCTGTATTCATATCCGTTTGAGAGAACTCACCGAAAAGCCCAAACCCCGCATTGTTGATAACAACTTCAAGACTGCCGTCGTAGCAGATTTCCATGGTCTTGTTGTATAAATCAAGGCATGCGTTTCTGTCCGACAGGTCGGCAGTGATAACATATGCCTTTGTTTTAAGGCTCTCTGCTAACTCTTGCAGCTTATCTGTGCTGCGGGCTGCCAAAATCACCTCGTAGCCCATATCGCTCAAAACTCCTGCCATATCCCTGCCTATGCCGGAGCTTGCCCCGGTAATCAATGCCTTTTGTGCCATAATCAAACCTCTTTCCTAAAAAAATAAAGACCAAGGGGATTGTTCCCCCTTGGTCACTGCGCTATACTAAGCCTTTGCAACGGCGATAACAACCTTTTCGCCGTTAATGTTCCATTCCTTGCCCTCGGTATCTGCTGTGTTTTCAACAGTGTCCGCAAGAGTCTGCTGCTTAATCTCGCCGTCGAACTTCGTAAATATGCTCTTTATTTTGTCGTTTGCAGAGAATTTAATATTAATTCTGTCCTGAACCTCAAAGTCTGCGTCCTTACGCATAGTCTGGATTTTGCTGATAATCTCACGCAAAAAGCCTTCGTCTTTAAGCTCGTCTGTCAGGTTGGTGTCCAGAATAACCGTAAATCCGCCGTCGTCGTTTGAAACCAGGCCGTTCATCTGCTCTGTTTCAATGAGAACATCGTCCTTTGTGATTTCAACGTCCACGTCCTGAACTGTGAGCTTTAAGGGCTCTCCCGAATTGAGAACCGCCATAACCTCCTTGCCGTCCAGCTTTGCCACCTCGTCAAATATGGGACGCATGAGCTTTCCGTATTTGGGACCCATGGTTCTCATCTGGGGCTTGAACTTATATGCGATGAACCCGCTGGCGTCCTCAACAAACTCAACCTCCTTGATGTTCAGCTCGTCAAGAATGATATAGATGTAGCTCGGGTTAATCTCTGTTTCGGTCTGAACGTACAGCTTTTGCAGAGGCTGTCTGTTCTTGATGTTGGCCTCGTTTCTGCAGGCTCTGCCCATTATAACAATCTTTCTCACAGCGTCCATATCCTTTTCAATCTCGGGGAACGAGAACTCCTCACGAACTGCGGGATAGTCGCAGATGTGAACGCTTTCCTTTGCATCCTTGTCAACCGAGAGCACCAGGTTCTGATAAATCTGCTCGGTCATAAATGGAATAAAGGGTGCGCATACCTTTGAGAACTCAACCAGCACGGTGTAAAGGGTCATGTACGCATTAATCTTGTCTTGCGACAGTTCGCTTGCCCAGAAACGTTCGCGGCTTCTGCGAACGTACCAGTTGGACAACTCATCGGTAAACTCACTGATTGCGCGGGTTGCTTCAACAATCTTGTAGTTAAACAGGTTGTCGTCAACCTCCTTAATAACTCCGTTGAGCTTTGACAAAATCCACTTATCCATAACCGACAGGGAGTCAACGTCCAAAGTATGCTCTGTGGGGTTAAAGTTATCTATATTAGCATACAGTACGTAGAACGCATAGGTGTTCCAGAGAGTACCCAGGAACTTGCGCTGGGACTCGGACACGTTTTTAGCCGAGAAGCGGTTGGGCAGCCAGGGCGCTGAGTTGGAGTAGAAATACCAGCGAACAGCGTCCGCCCCCTGGTCGTTCAGAATATCCATAGGCGCAATAACGTTGCCCAAGTGCTTGCTCATCTTCTTGCCGTGCTCGTCCTGAACGTGTCCCATAACGATAACGTTCTTGTACGGCGACTCGTCAAACAACAGGGTGGATATAGCCATAAGGGTGTAGAACCAGCCTCTTGTCTGGTCGATAGCTTCACTGATAAAGTCAGCCGGGAAATGCTTCTCAAACTGTTCCTTATTTTCAAAGGGATAGTGGAGCTGTGCAAAGGGCATGGAGCCCGAATCGAACCAGCAGTCTATAACCTCGGGAACTCTCTGCATCTCGCCGCCGCATTCGGGGCATCTCAGCTTAACCTCGTCCACGTAGGGCTTGTGCAGCTCAATATCATCGGGGCAGTTGATGCCCATTTCCTTGAGCTCCTGAACAGAGCCCACAACGTGCTTATGACCGCAGGAGCACTCCCAAATAGGTAGAGGCGTTCCCCAGTATCTGGAACGGGAGAGACCCCAGTCGATAATGTTCTCAAGGAAGTTGCCGAATCTGCCGTGCTTTATGTTGTCGGGAAGCCAGTTTACAGTCTCGTTGTTTTTCAGCAGCTTATCCCGAACGGCTGTCATCTTTATAAACCATGTATCGCAAGCGTAGTAGAGCAGAGGCGTGTCGCATCTCCAGCAGAAGGGGTAGCTGTGCTCAAAGGGGATAACGGCATATGCCAGGTTTCTCTCTTTAAGGTCGCGGATAATCACCTTGTCCGCGTCCTTAACAAACAAGCCCTCCAGAACTCCTGTGCCCTCCACAAACTTGCCCTGGGTATTCACCAGGTTGATAAAGGGCAGGTCATTTTCAACACCGACTCTGTTGTCGTCTTCACCGAAGGCGAGAGCAATATGAACGATACCGGTACCGTCCTCCATGGTAACATAGTTGTCTGCAACAACTCTGTAACCGTCGCCCTCGAACTTTGCATAGCTGTAAAGGGGCTCGTAGTGCATACCAACCAGGTCGGTTCCAACGTATTCCTCAAGGATTGTGTACTCGCTGTCCTTAGGGAGAACCTTCTCGACAAGTGCCTTTGCCAGAATGTACTTCTCATCGCCCAGCTGAACCTTTGCATATGTTTCATGGGGGTTAACGCAGAGACCGCAGTTTGAGGGCAGCGTCCAGGGCGTTGTTGTCCATGCCAGGAAGTACTCGCCCTCGGGAGCGTCCTTAATCTTAAATTTGATTATGATAGAGTTCTCTTTAACGTCCTTATATCCCTGGGCAACCTCGTGGCTGGACAGAGCCGTTCCGCAGCGGGGGCAGTAGGGCATAATCTTGTGCCCCTTATAAAGCAGACCCTTTTCCCAAATCTGCTTCAGCGCCCACCAAACCGACTCAATATAATCGTTGTGGTAGGTTACGTAAGGATTATCCATGTCAGCCCAGAAGCCGACGCGGTCGCTCATTTCCTCCCAGTCGCTCTGGTAAACAAAAACGCTGTCCTTACACTTTTTGATAAAGTCCTCAACGCCGTATTCTTCAATCTGGGGCTTGCCGCTTATGCCAAGGCTCTTTTCAACCTCAAGCTCAACAGGAAGGCCGTGGGTGTCCCAGCCTGCCTTGCGCTCAACAAGGTAGCCCTTCATGGTGCGGTATCTGGGAATTAAGTCCTTAATGGCACGGGTCAAAACGTGACCTATATGGGGCTTTCCGTTGGCTGTGGGCGGACCGTCAAAGAAAGTGAATATTTCAGCTCCCTCACGGTTCTTGATGCTCTTTTTAAATATATCGTTTTTCTTCCAAAAATCAACGATTTCCTTTTCTCTGTCCACAAAGGAAAGGTCGGTTGATACCTTGCGATACATTTAAATCCCTCCAATTCTATAAAAATGATGATATTCTACAATAAATTATTAACCTAAATATTGTATACTAAATTGCATAATGTGTCAAGGGTTATTTTGTATCAAACACCGTCAGGCTTTGATTAATTTGTAATATATCTATAGCTGCGCCATAGGCGCATTCTGCCGCCTTTTGGTAAAGGCGGCTTGCAAGCACGGTAGGCGGTCGCAGACCGCACGTGAGGCGCGCAGGCGCGGATTAATTGCAATTTATCCCACATAATTTATACTCTTTCATTGATACACCTGTCACCCGCTCGGAGGGTGCCGGGTTCCCCTTCGGGGAAACCGATTGGGGGGGGCGGAGCCCGGATATTCACAGTTTGTTCATAAAATATTCACTATTTACATATTGACATCTATCCTATAGGCAAGTATAATTATTAAACGGTTAATAATTAGTCGGCGAATAAAACGGAGGTGAGACGGTGAATAACTACAAGGAGATAAACAGAAAAATCGACAAGTTCATCATAATAAAGCGCAACCTGCTGTTCGGGCTGTTTGGTGACGGGGAAAAACGGCTGTATATCGGGCAGCTTCATGTTCTTGAATATGTTAAGAATCATGACGGCTGCACCCAGGTGGAGCTTGCCGATTTTTTAGGCGTGTCCGCCGCCAGTATTGCGGTTTCCACCAAGCGGCTGCAAAAGGCGGGGCTTCTTGAAAAAAGGGAGGACGAACACAACCTCAGATGCAAAAACCTGTTTATAACCGATGACGGCATAAAGGCTGTTGTTCGGTGCAGGGAGATTTTTGACGAGTTTGACCGAAAGGTATTCGGTGCAATCCCTGAGGAGGAGCTTGACACATTTTGCAAGGTGCTTGACAAGATGACCATGAACATGACCGGAGATAAGGAAAATAATGTTTCCTATAAGGAGATGCTCAGGCTTCAGCAGGCCGCCAAACCGAATTTCGGATGTATTAAGCACGACTAAAATTTAATGTAGAAGGAGGAAGATAGTTTTATGCTTAGAACCCTTATTAATTTAATGTCCAAAAAGGACAGAAAATATTCCCTGATCACGCCCTTGCTGGTGGTTGGAGAGGTTGTTATGGAAACCACCATACCCCTAATCATGGCAAATATAGTTGACGTGGGAATTGCCAATCAGGATATAGGTTATGTGGTAAAGATGGGCTTGCTTATGGTGCTTATGGCAATGCTGTCTCTGTTTTTCGGAGCAGCCGCTGCCAGAACCTCATCGGTGGCATCAGCGGGCTTTGCTGCCAATATAAGACAGGCGCTGTTTTATAAAATCCAGGACTTTTCCTTTGGAAATATTGACAGGTTCAGCACCTCGTCTCTGATAACCAGAATTACCACAGACGTTACCAACATTCAGAACTCAACAATGATGGTGCTGCGTATGTGCGTTCGAGCCCCCATAATGTTTGTTATGGCTCTTGTGATGTCCGTGTCCATTAACGCAGAGCTGTCTCTTGTATTTCTGTTTGCCGTGCCGGTTATTGTCGTTATGGTGTCTCTTGTGTCGAAGTTCGCAATTCCCAAGTTCAGACTTATGCTGAAAAAGATGGACGAACTTAACTGCGTTGTTCAGGAGAACCTTGCCGGCGTGAGAGTTGTCAAGGCGTTTGTAAGGGAAAATCACGAGAACGAGAAGTTTAACAATACCACGACCCAGGTAAGAGATGTGCAGAGAGCGGCGGAGAAGCTGATTTCCGTAAACATGCCTGTTATGCAGATGGTTATATACGCCTGTATCGTTGCCATACTCTGGTTCGGCGGAAACTTGATTATTGTGGGAAACATGCAGACGGGTCAGCTCATAAGCTTTATTTCCTATGTAGGTCAGATACTTATGTCGCTGATGATGATTTCCATGGCGTTTATTCAGCTTGTAAACTCCAAGGCAAGCGGTGACAGAATTGTTGAGGTTATAAACGAGAAGATTGACGTAACTGACGAAAACGCCAATCCCAATTTGGAGCCCGAGGACGGTTCTATCGTATTTGAGGACGTAGCATTCAGCTATCACAACGATATTATGAACTGCGCCGTTCGCCATATTGACCTTGACATTAAATCCGGTGAGACCGTGGGAATTATCGGCGGAACAGGCTCTGCCAAGACCTCTCTGGTTCAGCTTATACCAAGGCTTTATGACGTAATCCAGGGTCGGGTAATCGTCGGCGGACACGATGTTCGTGAATACAAGCTGGATAAGCTGAGAAACGCGGTGTCCATGGTTCTGCAAAACAACGTTTTGTTCAGCGGTACCATTTTGGAAAACCTGCGCTGGGGCGATGAAAACGCCACCAAGGAGCAGGTTATCGAGGCGTGCAAGGACGCCTGTGCTCACGACTTTATTGAGGCGTTCCCCGACGGGTACAACACGGATTTAGGTCAGGGCGGCGTAAACGTGTCCGGCGGTCAGAAGCAAAGACTGTGTATCGCCCGCGCCCTGTTGAAGAAGCCCAAGATTATTATTCTGGACGACAGCACAAGCGCAGTGGATACGGCAACAGACGCTTCTATACGGGAAGCCTTCGCCACCAAGCTAAAGGACACCACCACCATAATCATCGCTCAGAGAATAAGCTCTGTGGAGAACGCGGACAAGATTGTGGTTATGGACAACGGACGTATCAGCGCTGTGGGAACTCACGAGGAGCTTATAGAGACCAGCGAGATTTATCGTGAGGTTTACGAGTCCCAGAAGAAAGGAGTTGAATAATATGCCGCCGGTAAGAGGAAACAGAGGAATAAAAAAACCTAAAAATGCCAAAAAAACCGCAGGAAGGCTGTTCGGATATTTTAAGGAATATAAATTTCAGTTGTTTATAGTAGTGCTTGCGGTTATTGTGTCAAGCGCCGCCAACGTAATCGGAACCTATATGCTGGAGCCGATTATAGACAACTATATAATGCCGTTTATCGGCAGTGAGAACCCCGATTTGTCAGGGTTTATATACACCATACTGCTGCTGCTTTTCATATATATACTGGGAGCGGCTTCCTCACTTGCGTATAACAGGATTATGATTAACATCTCTTCGGGAGTACTGTATACAGTGCGCACCCAGATGTTTGAGCATATGCAGAAGCTGCCGATCAGGTATTTTGACACCAATTCCCACGGCGATATAATGAGCCATTACACCAACGACGCGGACGCTTTGAGAATGATGATGTCCCAGAGCGTGCCCCAGTTTATCTCGTCATTGCTTACGGTTGTATCGGTGTTTGTTATGATGCTGGTAATCAGCCCCATGCTGACCATGCTTGTTATAGCAATGCTGGTTGTTATGCTGTTTGTTGTGAAGTTTGTGGGAAAGCGGTCGGCGTACTACTTTAAGAAGCAGCAAGGAACTCTGGGCGCAGTCAACGGCTACGTTGAGGAGATGATTGAGGGGCAAAAGGTTGTAAAGGTGTTCTGCCACGAGGATAAGTCCAAGGAGCGGTTCACGGATATTAACAACGCTCTGGAAGGCGCAGCCTCCAACGCCAACACCTTCGGCAGTATTCTTATGCCTATTATGGGAAATCTGTCCTACGTCCACTATGCGTTGACGGCAATGCTGGGCGCGGCTTTGGTTATATACAGCGGCAACGGCGGCGGAGCAGGCTGGCTTGCGCTGACGGTAGGCTCACTGGCGGCGTTCCTCCAGTACACCCGTTCGTTCTCCCAGCCCATAACTCAGATTTCACAGCAGATGACATCAATCCTTAACGCCATGGCAGGCGCGGAGAGAATTTTTGAGCTGCTGGATCAGGAGCCCGAGGTTGACAAGGGCAAGGCGGAGCTTGCCAGAGTGGTTATTGACGACGAGACGGGGCACATAACCGAGGTTGCCCATAGAACCGGAAGATGGGCGTGGAAGAGAAAAGATAAGGACGGAACCGTGAAGTATAACGAGCTTAAGGGCAAGGTTGATTTTGAGCACGTTACTTTCAGCTATGACGGAAAGAAAACGGTGCTCAACGATATATCTCTTTATGCCGAGCCGGGGCAGAAGATTGCCTTTGTGGGTTCTACGGGAGCGGGCAAGACAACGATAACCAATCTCATTAACAGGTTTTATGACGTGCCCGACGGCAAGATTAAGTATGACGGCATAAACATAAACCACATTAAGAAAAGCGACCTGCGCCGCTCATTGGGTATAGTGCTTCAGGACACCCATCTGTTCACAGGAACGGTTATGGATAATATCAGATACGGCAAGCTGGACGCCACCGATGAGGAGTGCGTAGAGGCGGCAAAGATTGCCAACGCTCACTGGTTCATCAGCCACCTGCCTCAGGGTTATGATACAATGCTCACAGGCGACGGCGACAACCTGAGTCAGGGTCAAAGACAGCTGCTGGCAATAGCCAGAGCGGCGGTGGCAGACCCGCCGGTACTGATTTTGGACGAGGCAACAAGCTCTATCGATACCAGAACCGAGTCTCTTATTGAAAAGGGCATGGACGGACTGATGAAGGGCAGAACCACGTTTGTTATAGCCCACAGACTGTCCACCGTCAGAAATTCCGATGCGATTATGGTGCTTGAACACGGCAGAATAATCGAGCGCGGTAACCATGAGGAGCTTATTGCCCGCAAGGGTAAGTATTATCAGCTTTATACCGGCGCATTTGAACTTGAATGATAAAGTAGTGTAGAATGTAGAGTGTAGAGTGTAGAAATGCGCTTGCACCGCAGGCGTTTATCTGCCTTTTGCAAAAGGCGGATTGCAAGCACGGCAGGCGGTCGCAGACCGCACGTGAGGCGCGCAGTCCCCGCCGCTTTAGCGGCATAGTATACCAATGTTTACTTTGGAAAACAGTTGCCATATTAGCGGGGCGTCTGGGAAGCCGCCCCCTACAGCTTGATGATTTGCAGTTATTATAATTCCACAGTATAAGCCTTTATCAAAACACAGTTTCAAACAGGTTTTTAAAAAGGAGATTGCAAAAGCAGTCTCCTTTTTGCATATATTCAAGGGAAATTTGCAAAAATATACATATATATGTTTAAGGAGGTATATAGGTGGCAGAACAGATAAGATGTGATTTGGCTTTGGAGGCAAAGGAACTGTACTCCGAGAGTGTGGAAAAAGAAGACGAAATGAGTGGAATAGCCGTGGACGAATATTCGGTGCAGGGGATTATCAAGGTGACCCGTGTTAAAATTCAGAACTCGGCGGGAGAGCGAAACTTGGGAAAGCCAAAGGGCGACTATATAACTATAGAGATGCCGGGCAGGTTTTACGGTGAGCAGAAAATTTACGAGGAGATGTGCCGCGTCTGCGCTGAGGAGATAAAGAGCCTGACGGACAAGTTCCTGACGAGTGACGATGACGTGGTACTGGTGGTGGGACTGGGCAACAGGAATATTACTGCCGACGCTCTGGGACCCAAGGTAATATCCTCATTGATGATAACCCGCCACCTAAAGGAGTATGTTCCCGATGAAATCCAAGAGGGAGTGCGGTCGGTCTGCGGGATTGAGCCGGGAGTGCTGGGGCTCACCGGAATAGAGACCGGGGAGATAATCAGGGGCATTACCGAAAAAATTAAGCCTAGGCTGGTTATAGCCATTGACGCTCTCTGCTCCAGAAAAAT
Source organism: uncultured Eubacteriales bacterium (assembly GCA_958352815.1). GTDB lineage: Bacteria > Bacillota > Clostridia > Monoglobales > Monoglobaceae > Monoglobus. The sequence continues at coordinate 24,517 of CATWQA010000002.1, read as the reverse complement.
GGAGAGGGTAAACACCACAATTCAGATTGCCGACACGGGCATAACCCCGGGAGAGGGCGTGGGCAACAAGCGTAAGGGACTTAATAAGGAAACTCTGGGCGTACCGGTTATCGCCATAGGCGTGCCCACCGTTGTGGACGCCGCCACCATTGCCGCAGATACCCTTGATATGCTCACCGACGCCGCAAGCCGAGGCAAGGCAAATTCCATAAAGGATAAACCCACAAGACAGATTTTAAAAATAATCGGGGACATGGCAGACGAAAAATATGACTTAATCCGTGAGGTTATAAAACCTAAGTTCGGCAGCTTTATCGTTGCCCCAAAGGATGTGGACACGGTTATAGACGATATTTCCTCGGTGGTTGCCAACGGTATAAATATAGCCGTCAATAGGGGGATAACGCTGAGGGATGTGGATAGGTATAAATAGTGTAGAATGTAGAGTGTATAGTGTAGAAATGCGTCGGATTAAACTATACCCCATAAAGTAGACACAAACGGGATTGTCTCATATTTAACCCACCAATTTCGTAGGGGCGGATAATATCCGCCCGCCGGACCCGGGCGGTATCGGTTTTTCCCCTTCGGGGAAACCGATTGGGGCGTTGCCCCAAACCCCAATCTAATCATTGATAAATATGAAACAATATGCTACAATATAGATGTGGCTGACGGAGCGTTGCTCCGATTTAGTTTGAATACATTTATGAGGTGATAGAATGAAGGTTTACAAGATTATATTCAGTCCCACAGGTGGCACGGAAAAGGCGGCGGACATAATCGCCGAAGAGTCGGGCGGCGACATTGTTGCCATAGACCTGTCAGATCCGAATTTTGCGGGCTGTTCCTTGGAGGAGGGGAGCATTGCAATCATAGCGATGCCCTCCTTTGGCGGACGCGCGCCGGAGGTTGCTTTAAACCGTTTGTCGGAAATCAAGGGCAACAACGCAAAGACGGTTGTGGTGTGCGTTTACGGCAACAGAGCCTATGAGGACACTCTCGTTGAAATGAGCGACAGGGCGGAGGAGGCAGGCTTTAAGGTTGAAGCGGCGGTGGCTGCCGTTGCGGAGCATTCCATTATCCACCAATACGCGGCGGGCAGACCCGACGCAGAGGACGAAAAGGATCTGCGCAGGCTGGGAAAGCAAATCAGCGACAAGCTACATACTTCGGCGGAAAGCCCGCTTAATATTCCGGGCAACCGTCCGTATAAAAAGAGGGGCGGCTCAGGCTTAGTGCCGAAAGCTACAAAGGATTGCGTAAAATGCGGTCTGTGTGCGAAAAACTGTCCCGCAGGAGCCATAAGCAAAAGCGACGTAACGGTTACGGACAGCGAAAAGTGCATTTCATGTATGCGATGCATGGTGAAGTGTCCAAAGTCTGCCAGAAAGGTGGATGAGGCGGTTGTGAGCATGGTGGCAGCGGCGATAAAAGAGGCGTGCAGCGAGAGAAAGAACAACGAGCTTTATATTTGATTTGAAAAAAATGTTGCTATTCCGGGCGTGTTGTGTTAAAATATTACGAGGATGATTTAAACTTGGAGGTATATTGATGAATCGCCGAGATAAGATTAGGAACTTTTCTATCATAGCGCACATTGACCACGGAAAGAGCACCCTTGCGGACAGGCTTTTGGAGTTTACCGGGGCGCTGACCCAGAGGGAGATGCAGGCGCAGATTTTGGATAATATGGAGCTTGAGCGCGAGCGGGGAATTACCATTAAGGCGCGGGCGGTAAAGCTGATTTACAAGGCAAAGGACGGCGTTGAGTACGAGCTGAACCTGATTGACACCCCGGGGCACGTGGACTTTAACTACGAGGTTTCCCGTTCTCTGGCTGCCTGCGAGGGCGCGGTTCTGGTTGTGGACGCGGCTCAGGGCATTGAAGCTCAGACCTTGGCGAACACCTATCTTGCTCTGGAGCACGATTTGGAGATTGTTCCCGTTATAAACAAGATAGACCTGCCCAGCGCAAGACCTGACGAAGTTAAGCAGGAGATTGAGGACGTAATCGGAATTGACGGGGAGAATGCGCCCTTGATTTCTGCAAAGAACGGCATAAACATAGAAGCGGTTCTGGAAAAGATTGTGGAGCTTATTCCCCCGCCGGAGGGTGACGAGGACGCTCCCTTAAAGGCGCTTATTTTCGACTCCTACTATGACGCATACAAGGGCGTTATTGTATATTGCAGAATTGTTGACGGCAGCCTGAAGCCCGGCCAGAGAATAAAAATGATGGCAACGGGAAGCGAATTTGACGTGGTTGACGTGGGTTATCTCCACCCCAACGGCATGGTTCCCTCAGATGAGATTTTAGCCGGAGAGGTTGGTTTTATCACCGCCAGCATTAAGAACGTTCAGGACGTTCACGTGGGCGATACGGTGACAACGGCTTCAAACAGCGCGGCGGAGCCCCTGCCCGGCTATAAAGAGGTAAAGTCCATGGTGTACAGCGGTATATATCCTGCGGACGGAGCCCGTTATGACGACCTGCGGGAGGCTCTCGAAAAGCTCAAGCTGAACGACGCGGCTCTCAACTTTGAGGCTGAGACCTCAATCGCTCTGGGCTTCGGGTTCAGGTGCGGATTTTTGGGGCTTTTGCACATGGAGATTATACAGGAACGGCTGGAGCGTGAGTTCAACTTAGATTTGGTGACAACCGCTCCCTCAGTTGAATACAAGGTTATTAAAACCGACGGTACGGTTGTTACTATAGACAACCCCACCAACCTGCCGGAGCCCTCAGAGATAGACTATATGGAGGAGCCTATTGTCAGGGCTGCCATACTGTCTCCCAAGGAGTATGTGGGCAGCATAATGGAGCTGTGCCAGGACAGGCGGGGAACCTATGTGGATATGGAGTACTTAGACGAGAACAGAGTTCAGCTCAACTACCTGCTGCCCCTCAACGAGATAATTTATGACTTTTTTGACGCTCTGAAGTCCAGAACGCGGGGCTATGCTTCCTTTGACTATGAATTTGAGAAGTACAGCAAGTCTGATTTGGTTAAGCTGGATATGCTTTTAAACGGCGAGATGGTAGACGCCCTGTCCTTTATTGTGCACAAGGACAGAGCATACTCCCGAGGCAGGAAGATGGCGGAGAAGCTGAAGGAGGTTATTCCCAGGCAGCTGTTTGAGGTGCCCATTCAGGCAGCGGTTGGCGGAAAGATTATCGCCAGAGAGACGGTTAAGGCAATGCGTAAGGACGTGCTTGCCAAGTGCTACGGCGGTGATATAAGCAGAAAGCGGAAGCTTTTGGAGAAGCAGAAAGAGGGTAAGAAGCGTATGCGTCAGGTTGGAAGCGTGGAGGTGCCCCAGGAGGCGTTTATGTCCGTGCTCAAGCTGGACGATTAGGGAAAGCTATGACAGGCGCATATATTCACATACCATTCTGCAAACAGAAATGTAAATACTGTGACTTTAACTCATATTCGGGAATGGCGGATATGAGTTATTCGTATGTTTCCGCTCTGACAGAGGAGATTGCCGCCTACGGCAGGCGCAACCCCGACACGCCTCTAAGCACGGTATATATCGGCGGCGGAACCCCCACTTTTATTGAGGAGGAATTAATTTGCCGAATTATGGAGACGGTCAGGAGCTCCTTCGTGTTAGAGAAAGAGGCGGAGGTCACAATAGAGTGCAATCCGGGGACGGCTGGGCTTGATAAGCTGAAAGCTCTGAGAGAGGCGGGGATAAACCGCCTGAGCATAGGGCTTCAATCTGCGGACGACAGAATTTTAAAGGCTCTGGGCAGAATACACAGCTACAGTGATTTTATGGACTGCTTTCAAAGCGGAAGAAAGGCGGGGTTTGACAATATATCCCTTGACCTGATGTTCGGGCTGCCCGGGCAGACGGAGGAAATCTGGCTTGATACTCTGAAAAAGGCGGTTGAGCTGAGCCCGGAGCATATTTCGGCATACTCCTTAAAAATCGAGGAGGGAACTCCCTTTTACAAAATGCACCAAAGGGGAGAGCTGACCGTTCCGGACGATGACCGAAACCGAGATATGTACGACAGGGCGGTGGAGTTTTTGGCGGCAAAGGGCTATGAGCGGTATGAAATTTCAAACTTTGCAAAGCCCGGCTATAAGTCACATCATAACCTGCTGTACTGGAAGTGTGAGGACTACGTGGGCTTTGGCGCCGGGGCGTATTCCTGCATTGGCGGCAGACGGTTTTCAAATGAGCGGGGTGTTAAGGAATACATTGTCGCTGTCTCCCAAAGGGGTAGGGCGGACGGGCAAGCCGAGGTCGGCTCCGAGCTTGATTTTATGTGCGAATTTATGTTTTTAGGGCTTAGGCTTGATGAGGGAGTGTCAAAGAACGAGTTTAAGGACAGGTTTGGGGCGGACATGGAGCAGGTTTTTGCTGAGCCATTAAATAAGCATATTAGGATAACAAAGACACTGGCGGACTGTGGTGACAGAATAATGATAAAGCCGGAGTTTGCCTATGTGTCGAATATAATCATGTCGGATTTTATTTTGTGAAATGAGCCGTTGTGGCTCCTTTCAGTCTGTAGACAAAGATATATCTGAGAATATTTTGATAAAGGCTTTGCCTTTGAAATCAATTGCCGAGCTGCGGCGTATTTTGTAAATAGATTGGTATATATGTAACCGTTCAGGTTGTAGGGGGCGGCTTCCCAGACGCCCCGCTTGCCATATTAACAGTAAATATCATATTATGCGGATTTGGGATTTTCTTGAATTTAAAGTACCTGTTAATTTATATTCTCATGTCGGTGAGCCGATCGCCCGCCCTGTTGCGCTCTGTCAGCAACAACTAAGGGCTGTTATTGACATTGCACACCTTGTATAAATCGGAATACGGTAAGCCATCCCACTTCTTTGAAGTGGGGTCACAGCCGCGACCGCCCCGAGCGCCATCGATTTTCCCCTTCGGGGAAACCGATTGGGGCGTTGCCCCTCGTCGGGATAGACTACGTTTTGTTCCGATTTTTGCATAGCCAAAAATCAGTCACCACGCTGCGTCATCCCTCCTCTTTCCCAAAAAACCTATCGGTTTTTCGGGAGCCCTGCACCTGTGGTGCAGTAATTTATATGAGAATTAAAAAAAGGAGCATTATCGCTCCTTTTTTGAGTAGAATTTTTGACTTCAAGCGTTAGACGTTGCATAAGCAACCATGAATTCAATTTTAATTATGACAATTTGTTAAGCATGTTTGCATACTGGCTCTTTCTGCGAGCAGCGGTGTTCTTATGCAGAATACCCTTTGCAACAGCCTGATCTGTCTTTTTAACAACTTCCTTATATGCATCGGAGGCAGCTGCCTTACCCTGCTTTAAGGATTGTTCAAACTTCTTGATGGCTGTCTTCAGCTGAGACTTGTTCATCTTATTTCTGAGAGTCTTTGCTGCAGTAACCTTAACTCTCTTTTTTGCTGATTTAATGTTAGGCATAATTTCACCTCCAAACAAATTGCGATTTGATTTTTTACAACAGCTTTCACATTATAACACTATATTTTCCATAATGCAAGAGTTTTTTTGAAAAATTTTAAAATTTTTGCAAAATTTATTTTCCGAGCATTTCCGCAATCTTGAATTTTACCTGAACAGAGGGGGAACTGCCGTCGGTAATCAGCTTGTATTCCGAGGCTGTTAGGGATGAGCGGAGGGCGCTGTCCGCCTCATCGGAGGCGGAGACCACGCCGTCCACAAAGCACAGAGGCGGGTACATAACGCACCACCAGTTTTGACCGTCCGCTTCTCCGATTTTTATGTTGACCGCGTTGTATTCCCCTCGGGGCAGGGCAATAACCCCGCCGTTTTTGCTCTCGTAATACTTAGTGGGAAAGCCGCATTGCTCCACCGAGCAGGTCACGGGGTAGTCGTACCCGTTCGCCGCAATTGCTTCTCTTGCCACATAGGTGATAAAGCCGATGTTGTCATGGGCGGTCTTTACGGACTGCTCCGCCGTTTGGCAGTTCCTGAACAGAAATCCGCACCTGTCTATGACCTCGTCCCTGATTTTCAGCTTTAGGCTCTGATCCTCCTCCGAATTGCTGTTTGCCACAATGTGCAGCCGCAGCACGCTGTCCTCAATGTGTTCTGTCTGGAGATGAACGTAGGACAAAAGCGTGGCGGCGGCAAGAGTGACTGCGCAGACAACTCCCAAAACCCTGATAAAGTTAATTTTCGGCATAATTTACCTCCCGATTTACTAAATCAATATCTTGTTATAGATTTTTAACACAATTTTAGAGAATATACCTATTGAATTAATCTTAAAATATGATAGAATAAGTAGTTAGTGTAATAGGCAATAAATTTTGAATGCGAGGTTTATCTTATGGGAAAATTAAATGTATGCGTTGTTTTCGGCGGCGTGTCCAGTGAGCACGAAATCAGCAAGCTCTCTGTTGTGACGATAGTCAACTCTCTTAACACTGACAAGTATAACATACATAAGATTTTTATTGACAAGTCGGGAAACTGGATGTACTTTGACAAGCCCATTGAGGACGTCAAGGGGTATGCCGGGGACGACAACGTTAGTATGTTTGACAGGGCGATAATCTCCCCCTCAAGAAATGATAAGGGAATTATCCGCTTCCGCGGCGACGGCACCGTAGAAAAGATAAATATTGACGTGGCAATCCCCGCCCTCCACGGTAAGAACGGCGAGGACGGAACAATTCAGGGCTTGTTTGAGATTGCGGGCATACCCTATGTGGGCTCAGGTGTTTTGGGCAGCTCTGTGTGCATGGACAAGTGCGTTGCGAAAATACTGTTCAAGGAGGCGGGCATACCCCAGGCGGATTGGGTTAGCCTTAAAGTCGGGGATAAGATTGACCTTGAGCAAATCGAGAGCAAGCTGGGCTATCCCTGCTTTATTAAGCCCTCCAACGCAGGCTCCTCCGTGGGCATAAGCAAAGCGCACAACAGGCAGGAGCTGGAGGACGGCATAAGGCTGGCGTTTGAGCATGACTACAAGGTGCTTATTGAGGAGTTCGTCAAGGCGACAGAGGTGGAGAGCGCCGTTATAGGCAACCTTGACCCTGCCGTTGCCGAGAACATAGGGGAGATTGCCCCGGCAAACGAGTTCTACGATTTTGACGCCAAGTATGTTGACAGCGCCTCTGTTGTCACAATTCCCGCCAAGGTGGAAAAGGAAGTTGAAGAAAAGCTGAAGGATTACGCCTTAAGAGCTTATAAGATTTGCGAGTGCCGCGGGCTCTCAAGGGTGGACTTCTTTGTGGATAAGGCAACGGGCGCGGTTAGGCTTAACGAGATTAACACTCTGCCCGGCTTTACCTCTATCAGTATGTATCCAATGATGTGGGAAAAGAGCGGCGTGGACAATTTTGAGCTGCTTGACAGGCTTATCGGCTATGCAATGGAAAATTACGAGGCTTAGAGGGTGATATAATTGGATAACAGACCCATAGGTATTTTTGATTCGGGCTTGGGCGGCTTGACCTGCGTGCGAGAGGTTATGAACATAATGCCCGGCGAGGACATTATATATTTCGGAGACACGGGCAGAGTGCCCTACGGCACGCGAAGCTCTGCCACAATTGTAAAGTACGTGCGGCAGGACATCAACTTTTTGAGGAAGTTTGATATTAAATTTATAATTATCGCTTGCGGAACAGCCAGCAGTGCGGCTCTGCCTCACATAACAACCGAGTATGACACGGACATTATCGGGGTTGTGGAGCCCGCCTCGAAAATGGCGGTTAATGCCACGAAAAACGGACGTATCGGGGTTTTGGGAACAAAGGGCACCATAAACAGCGGAAAATATTCTCAAAAAATCAGGAACTTAAATGCGGAAATTGAAGTCATATCTAATGCGTGCCCTATGTTCGTGCCTATTGTGGAAAACGGCTATGCGGACACCGAGGTGGCAAGGATACTGGCGGAGGAATATTTGGATGTCATGATAAAAAAGAATGTGGACACCATTATTCTGGGCTGCACCCACTACCCCCTGCTGCGAAACACAATAAGAGAGCTGGTCGGGGACGAGGTGACCTTGATTGATTCGGGAGCCGCTGCGGCAGACGAGGCAAAGGTGATTATGGAATCCCGCGGGCTTCTGGCAGACAGAGAGGACGAGGGAACGGCAAGATACTACGTCAGCGATACGGTTCACGGCTTTGCGGAACTGGGCAGTCTGTTCCTGTCCAAAAAGATTGTGGGCGACGTGTCGAAAATCGATATAGAAAAATACTAACGCTTGGAGATATACTATGGAAGATAATGCGCTTATATCCATCAAGACAAAACAGGAGATTGACGGCGAGGACGAGGTTATTGAGCTTGAGACCCCGGGCAAGTACGCCGTTCGTAACGGCAAGACCTATATAATATATAAGGAAAGCAAGATGACCGGCTTTGACGGCTCCACCACTACCATAAAGGTCAGCGGGGACTGCGTCACCGTTTCCAGAAAGGGCAGGTACGTCTCAAGCATGAAGTACGAGCTCGGCGAAAAGTGCCTGTGCTTGGTGAACACCCCCTACGGTCAGATTGGGGCGGCGATAACCACAAAGAGTATAGACTTTGATTTCGGCAATGCGGGAGGGGTTCTAACCATGGACTACCTTTTGGATACCGACAATCAAAACTTTATAAAAAACAATATAACCATAACTGTTAAAGCAGAACAAAAAGGGGAAAACGATGATTACAACGGATAAGATAAAGAACAGTATAATCGAGAAAATAAGCCTGGCTTTTAAGGAAGCCCAGGAGGCGGGAGCGCTGCCGGCGGGAGAAGATCCTGCGGCAATAGAGAAAATAGCAAAGTTAGAGACCCCAAAGGACAAGAGCCACGGGGACTTTGCCTGCAATATTGCCATGGTTTTGGCAAAGCAGCTTAAAACAGCGCCCAGGAAGATTGGGGAGGAAATAGCAAGCCGCATAAAGAAAGACGGATATATAGAGGACGTTCAGGTTGCGGGAGCGGGGTTTATTAACTTCTACCTAAGCCCCGCCCGCTTTTACGAGACCCTTAAGGCTATAGAGGAGCAGGGGGAGGAGTACGGACGGATTGACATAGGCAAGGGCAAAAGGGTTATGGTGGAGTTCGTCAGCGCAAACCCCACAGGACCCATGCACATGGGCAACGCCAGAGGCGGAGCCCTGGGAGACTGCCTTGCCTCTGTGCTGGAATACGCAGGATATGAGGTAACCCGCGAGTTCTACATTAACGATGCGGGAAACCAGATTGAGAAGTTCGGCAAGTCCCTGAGCGCAAGATATATTCAGCAGCTCAAGGGGGAGGACGCAATAGAGTTTCCCGAGGACGGCTATCAGGGCGGGGACATAACCGACCACGCCAAGGCGTTTATCGAAATTCACGGGGACAAGTATTTAAACACATCCGAGGAGGAGCGCAGACAGGCGCTTATAGATTATGCCCTTGAGAAAAACATAAAGGCTCTTAAAGCAGACCTTGAAAAGTACAGAATATACTATGACGTGTGGTTCAGGGAGAGCAAGCTCCACAAGGAGGGTCACGTTAAGGCTGCCATAGACAGGCTCACCGAGGCGGGCTATACCTACGAGGATGAGGGCGCCCTCTGGCTTAACTGCGAGAAAATGGGTCTTGAGAAAAACGAGGTTCTGGTTAGGCAGAACGGCATACCCACCTACTTTGCGGCGGATATTGCCTACCATATAAACAAGCTGGAAACCAGGGGCTACGACCTTGCCATAAACGTCTGGGGCGCCGACCACCACGGTCACGTTGCCAGAATGAAAAAGGCTCTTGACGCCGTGGGTATAGATTCGAGCCGTCTTGACATTGTGCTCATGCAGCTTGTGCGCCTTATGCAGGACGGAGAGATTGTGAGAATGTCCAAGCGGACAGGCAAGGCAATAACTCTGAACGACCTTTTGGAGGACGTCAGCATTGACGTTGCAAGGTTCTTCTTTAACATGCGCGGGGCGGGAAGCCATTTGGATTTTGACCTGGGTCTTGCCAAGGAGCAGAGCAACGACAACCCTGTGTTCTACGTTCAGTATGCCCACGCGAGGATTTGCGGCATATTAAGGCTTCTCAAGGAGGAGGGCTATGAGGTTAAGCCCTATGCCCAAATCAAGCCCGAGGTATTAAGCCATGAGGCGGAGCTCAGTCTGCTTAAAAAGCTCAGCGACCTGCCGGAGGAGATACGGATTTCGGCGGAGACATTGGAGCCCTCAAAGATGACGAGGTATGTTACGGAGCTGGCGGCGGAGTTCCACGGCTTCTATAACTCCTGCCACGTAAACGTTGAGGATGAGGAGCTGCGCAGTGCAAGAATGAAGCTTATCGACTGCACAAGGCAGGTTATTGCGGGAGTGCTGAAAATGCTTAAGATAACGGCTCCCGAGAGAATGTAGTTGAAATTTTGGAGGATTGGAAGTATATGAAAAAGTTTATGGCAGCCCTGATAATAGTCTTGACTGTTGTGGGGCAGTTCTCCGTCTTTGGCGCGGAGGAGGAGAAGATAGTCACGGATTTGTGGGTCTATACGGGAAATCTGTACCTGTCCGACTGGGAAAACGGGAGTATTGTTGTTAAGGATGTGAAGCCTGTGTCTCAGGGTGAAGCGGCGATTGCCGCTGCGGCGGAAATAGAGTACACAGAGGTTCCCGCCTTTGACGGGAACATACGCAGCGCAGGCGGCGACTGGCTTGACCTGAAATCCCTGAGCTGGTTTCTGGATATGGACGTTCGGCTTACGGTGGCAAGGCTTTCCGGGGGAGAGTTAAGAGTTATTTCAATTGTGACGGAATAGTCGAGAGGAGAATGGCAGATGAAAAATTTTAAGAAAATTGCGGCGCTCGTGTTGCTGATATGTCTGGTGGCTGTGCCATTCGGCAGTGCGGTCTACGGCGATGAGCCCACAGAGACAGTGGCGGAGAGCCAATATGACGGCGAGTACATATCGGAGTATGTAGAGCAGATTGTGGAGTATCTGGCTCTTTTTGCCAAGGAGGGAGTCACCCGCGACTCTCTTTATGAAAACGCTCTGTTAGAGGTGCTCAAGCAGCACCCGGAGCTTTACGAGACGGTTATGAACGCCCTGCTCAGTTCAATTGACGAGCACTCGGTTTACTACAAGAGCGGCGAGTTTCAGCAGTTCATCTCTCAGCTTGAGGGCGCCGTGGGCGGCATAGGTATTACCTTTAACGAGGTGGGAGACACGTTGGTTGTGGGCTCGGTTTACGAGGACTCCCCCGCCGCAAAGGCGGGAGTTTTGCCGGGAGACATTTTATACTCTGCCGACGGAAACAGCCTGATTGGTATAGCCTTATCTGCAGCCCAGAATTATATTCGGGGCGAGGTAGGAACTCAGGTCGTTGTAGGAGTTCTCAGAGAGGGGTATACAGAGCCCCTGTACTTCACTATGATCCGTGAGGAAATAGGGGAGAAGCTGTCGGTTTACCACAAGGTCTACGAGGGCGTTGATCAAAGCGACCCCACTAAAACGCGGCAGCTTATGTATATTAGAATATACACCTTTATGGACAACTCCGCCGCTCAGTTTAAGGAAGCGATAGATGAGGCGGACAGCAAGGGTATAACCGATATAGTTATCGACGTCCGCGATAACGGCGGCGGCTACCTGGGGGCGGCGGCAGAGATTGCAAACTTCTTTGTGCCTGAGGGCAATGTTATTGTTACCGAGGACCATAAGCTTGATATGATGGACGTGGTATATAAGTCGGACAACAAGCGGACGGCTGAAAACGACGTGGTGGTACTGGTAAACGAAAACTCTGCCAGCGCTTCTGAAATTCTGGCGGCGGCCATTCAGGAAAACGGGGTAGGGGTTGTTATAGGAACCCGAACCTACGGCAAGGGCACCGTCCAGAGCAGCGTCAACCTTAAGGACGACGAGGCTATGAAGTTTACGGTGGCGTATTATTTAACTCCAAGCGGAAATAACATCGACAAAATCGGCGTAACACCCGACGCTGTTGTGGAAAACGGCTCTGAACCCTTTGACTACAGCAGCTATGAGGATTTTGATTATACCGCCGTGTACCAAAGGGGCATAAGCGACCCCAATGTCTCAAGGGCAAAGGCGATTTTTGCCGTATGGGGCTGGTACACGGGAGATGTGACAAATCCCTATTTTGACGGGGAACTGGAGGCGGCAATAACAGAGTATCAGGCGTATAACGACCTGTTCCCCTACGGCGTCCTTGACCTGACCACTCAGCGGCAGCTTTATAAGGACTTGACAGAGACAACAGTGGAGATTGATAATCAGTTTGACGCAGCTCTGAGCCACTTTGGCATAACGTTGGCTGAAAACAATTAAAAGAATGGAATACAGCTTCACCGATTTTGGTGAGGCTGTTTTTAATGTAGAATGTAGAGTGTATAGTGTAGAAATGCGTCGGAGCAAAGTTCCTTTGCCCCGACTTTTTGTTGGGGTTTGGGGCAACGCCCCAATCGGTTTCCCCGAAGGGGAAAACCGACACCGCCCGGGTCTGGCGGGCGGAACTGGGCTAGGCTATATTATCAAATTTAAAATATGTCATATTTTGTTGACAGCTATTTATTCTTAGAGGTATAATAAAGAAAATGCAGCAGAACTCCAATAGATATTAACATAGGATTTAAAACTAAAATAAAAATTATTAATATGCTTATCTGAGGTGTGGGTTATGAGGATTAAAAAAATAACAATAGGGTTTCTGATAATGGTAAATATATTGGCGGTATCCAATATAGTATTTGCGGATAATGAAATCTCAATCGGAAAATACATACAGCTTGGCAGCTATAACAATGAGCCTATTATCTGGAAGTGTGCTGATATAGATGACGAAAACGGCATACTGATGTTAAGCGACAAGATACTGTGTTATAAAGCAATTGATTCCGGAAATCAAGTTGCTGAATATGGAGACGGTTTTTGGGAAGAAACAACAATACGTACGTGGTTAAATTCTAATCAAAGTGCGGAAAATGTAACATGGACGTATAATAAAATTCCTAATTATAAGTTTTTTGCCGGACCCTATCTACCATATGATAAAGAAGCAGGTTTTATATCACAGGATAACTTTACACAAACCGAATTATCTTTGATGAAAACGGTTGCGCAATGGCAATTGTTAACCGGCCGAAGAAAAGATTTATCAACTAACGGTGTTACAAATTGTTTTCAGGAAAATGCACTTATATATGGTGACGGAAGAGGAGACAGAAGTTTTTTGTATAGTGATGTCACACAGTTAGGGCATGTTGAAGGGGCAATGTACAGATTAAGCGATACAATATTTTTACTTGATGTAAGACAAATATATAAATTGTGGAGTAATTTTGGAAGTGTCGCAGCGTCTCCGACAGAATATGCTTTAAGCAGTGTTGCCCTTGACAGTGAGTTTATTAACCTTGAAAAACATAATAGATATGCACTGCGTACAACAGGTATATATGTATACGGTGATGTTGGATATGGTTCATATCTTTCAGCATATGTATACGGAATACGTCCGGCGTTTTACTTAAATGAAAAGAATTATCAGATTTTATCGGGCAGCGGAACAGAGTACGATCCATATATAGTAGGCGCAAAATTTGAACAGGAGAGCGCAGCAGTATTCTCTCAGGGTGAGCAGCTTGAGTTTGATCAAGAACCCATAGAAGAAAACGGCAGACTGCTTGTGCCGATGAGAGCTGTATTTGAATCCCTGGGTGCGGAGGTTACTTATGATGACGGAGACGGAGTTATAACGGTAACAAATGACGAGCGCACTGTTGTTTTGCAGATAGACAACCCTGAAATGGGCAACGGAACAGAGGTGATAATCCTTGACGCAGTTCCCAAGATTGTGGGAAACAGAACGTTGGTACCGCTGAGAGCGGTTGCGGAAGCCTTTGACTGTGACGTTGAGTATATAGAGAATTTAAACCGTGTGGTAATAGACAAGCCGAAATTGCCTATGGATTTCGGTGAGGGCGTAGGAAGTGAGGATTGGCAGCAGGATTGGTATAAAGAGGTTTATTTGAAAAGTTTTAGATAATAATTGTTATTTTGTCGGAGAAAAGTCCCCTTTTCTCCGACTTTTTTATTGCAACGAAATGGGATGGACATGTGGAATATTTGCATCAAAATTCGTAGGGGCGCCGCTTTTATAGGCAACAAATCTTGTATCATTATCGACATTGGTTACTCTGTATAAATCGGAATGATGAGTGCCACCCAACATCAAAGATGTTGGGTCACAGCTGCGCCTGCTGGCCGAATTAATGGGGTTTATCTATTTTGATAGGATTGGTACAAACGTAACCGTACAAGTTGTAGGGGGCGGCTTCCCAGACGCCCCGAGATGTACCAACAGATTTCACTCATGTAATCAGATATTTATATATACCCAAACACGTTTGCTCTGATAACAATGTTGGTTTGTATGCGGGGCGTCTGGGAAGCCGCCCCCTACGAAAAGAGAGGTTACATATATCCTAACCGGGTTCTTATTACCGGGGTTTGGGGCAACGCCCCAATCGGTTTCCCCGAAGGGGAAAACCGACACCGCCCGGGTCCGGCGGGCGGAACTGGGCTCGGCATAGACATACCAATGTGAGAATAAAAATTATATGGTTAATTCGCAATAAATCCGCATCTGCGCACCTCACTTGCGGTCTTGCGACCGCCTGCCGTGCTTGATAACCGGCTTGTGGTAAAAGACGGTTTTTTATAGTTCTAACTTAGGACAAATCCTCATAGAATACTACAAACAAATCAATCGACAGTGAGAGGAAAATTTAATGAACGGCTATGATGAGATTTTAGGTTACTTCCCCAAGGACGGGATAAGGGCTGCCCTAAGCCGCTGTATCGAAAGAGAGAAGCCCGAGGAGATACGAATAAGGGGCGGGCGGCCTCTGTCCCTATTTGTCTCGGGGCGGATTTTATACATCACCGAGGAAGGAGGCGCAAGCCCCAACCCAACCGACGGCATAATAACGGGCAGAGCCTATATAAGCGGTCTGTTCAGAGCCCTTTGTGAGAACTCGGTGTATGCCTACATTGACGAGATACGCCGCGGCTTTATAACCATAAGGGGCGGGCACAGGGTCGGCTTTGTTGGTAGGGCGGTCTGCGGCAGCGGCTCTGTCATAGAGAACTTTCGGGATATAAGCTCGGTAAACATAAGGGTTGCCAATGAGATTATAGGCAGTGCAGACCCAATTATTGGCAGCATAGTCTCAGGCGGACGGATAAGGAGCGCACTGATTATATCTCCTCCGGGAGTGGGCAAGACCACGGTTCTGCGGGACTTGGCACGGCAGCTGTCCGAGCGGGGACTAAAGGTGGGCGTGGCGGACGACAGAGGCGAGATAGCCGCCATGTATCACGGCTTGCCCGGCTGCGACATAGGCGTGAATACCGACGTAATTGAAAACGCCCCTAAGGCGGAGGGCATAACCATTCTGCTCAGAACTATGTCTCCTGCGGTCATAATCACAGACGAGCTTGTAACCGAGGAAGAGGCGGCGGCAGTGTACTACGCAAAGGGCAGCGGGGCGGCTATAGTCGCCTCGGCTCACGGCGGCAGCTTCGAGGAAATAGAGCAAAAGCCTCATATCGGCAGCCTTATCCGCCGCAGGGTCTTTGATGTTCTCATACTGCTCAAATACCGAGACGTTAAAAACCACGTGATTGAGGGGGAGGTTCGGCGGGTAAGATGATTAAGCTGATGTGCGGATTTGTGATAGTTATGGGCTGCGGGTATATAGGGATTACTATGGCGTCCCGTCTGGACAAAGAGGTGGAGCAGACAGACAGGTTCATAAGCGCGCTGCGGTTTTTGGAATCGGAGATTTCCATGAACGGCAGAGTTCTCTCCGAGGCGGCGGCAGGAGTGTCCCGTCTTTGGGACGGGGTCGTGGCGGATATTTTCGGTCAGGCGGCGCGGGAGCTGGAGGAGCTTAGAGAGGAGGAGGTCGGAGAGGTTTGGAGCAGAGCCGTGGAGCAGAACAGGGAGCGGCTGTGCCTCAGCGAAAGCTCAATGACTATAGTCAAAGACTTTGCCGCCCTGCTGGGCAGCGGAACCCGAGAGCTTGAGCGGGACAACATAAACGCCGCCTGCGACAAGCTGAAAATAGCCCGAGACGAGGCGGCGGCAAAGGCGAAGAAGAACGGAGCGGTGTATCGAAGCCTGGGCTTTGCCTGCGGCATACTTATAACCGTGCTCCTGTTATGAAGCATGAGATTTGGAGGTTAATATGTCCGGTGTGGATTTGATTTTCAAGGTGGCTGCCATAGGTATTTTAGTGGCGGTGCTGAACCTGCTGCTGTGCCGCGCAGGGCGGGACGACCAGGCTATGATGACCACAATAGCGGGGCTGGTGGTGGTTTTGCTCATGGTCATTGAGGAGATAAGCAACCTGTTTATCACCATCAAGGATATATTCGGACTGTAACGTTATGGAGGTTATCAGAATTATCGGCATAGGTCTGATCGGCGGGTTTATTTCAATCCTGCTCCGCACCTCCCGCCCCGAGTTTTCTATGATGATACCGGTGGTGGTCACCTTTACGGTAATAGGCTGGGTCATGCCCTATTTAAGCGGGATTGCGGCGTACCTGACAGCCTTGGCGGAAAGCATTGGCATAGACGGCGGGTACATGAAGGCGGTGCTCAAGATGATAGGCATAGCGTATTTGACCTCCATATCGGCTGAGCTGTGCAAGGACGCAGGGGAGGGCGCAATCGCCGCCAAGATTGAGCTGGGGGGCAAGCTGATAATCCTTGCCCTGTCCATACCAATTATAAACAGTCTGCTGTCACTGGTGAGGGAGATAATTATGCACAAATAGATAGGAGGTGAGGCGGTGAAACGGGCGGCTATTCTGTGTGCTGTGCTGTTTATTCTGGCGCCCCTGCCTGTTTGGGGGGAGGAGGATATAAGCGGCGAGCTGATACAGAGCTATTCGGAGCTGTACGGACAGCAGCTTGAACAGGGGGCGGGAGAGCTGCTGAGTAGCGGAGTTCCTTATGCCGAGGGGTTTAACCTGTCTGAGCTTATAAGCCGTATTGCGGCGGGGGAAATTCCCATTGAGCCCAAGGCTCTGGCAAAGGAGCTGCTCTACGCCCTGTTTGGAGGAGTTGTGTCGGCGGCGAGAACCATGGCGGCTGTGGTGGCGGTGGTTATGCTGAGCTCTCTGCTGTCAGGGATAACCGACGGCTTTAGCCAAAGTGGAGCGGGCAAGGCGGCGTACTACGTCTGCTTTATGACGGTAACGGCTCTTGCTGCCTCGGCGTTTTACGACTGCGTAAGCACCGCCGCCTCCACCATAGAGAATTTAGGGCTGTTTATGGCGTGCATTGTGCCGGTTATGGTAACGGCTTTGCTGGCAAGCGGGGCGGTAATAAGCGCGGCGGCAATAGAGCCCACTCTGATTGGAATTATCCAAATCTCGGTGGCGCTTATCAAAAACATATTTGTCCCTCTGGTTATGGTGGGAACAGGGCTGGGCATAATCAACTCCATGTCCGAAAGCCTAAAGACCACACGGCTCATCACCCTTGTGAACAGCTGGGTTAAGTACGGCCTAAGCGTGTCTCTGACTATTTTCGCCGCCTTTGCCGGGCTGCGGAGCATTGCCGCTTCGGGAGCCGACGCCCTGACCTTAAAGCTCACCAAGTTCGCCTCCTCAAACCTTATTCCCGTTGTGGGCGGTATACTGTCCGACTCGGTGGAAACGGTTATACGGTGCAG
Source organism: uncultured Eubacteriales bacterium (assembly GCA_958352815.1). Taxonomy (GTDB): domain Bacteria; phylum Bacillota; class Clostridia; order Monoglobales; family Monoglobaceae; genus Monoglobus. The sequence continues at coordinate 6,799 of CATWQA010000002.1, read as the reverse complement.
CGCGGTAATAAAAAACGCCGTGGGGATAGGAGGGGTGGTGCTGGTGTTCTTTATAGCAGTGACCCCCATAATCAATATTATATCGGTAATGGTGGTCTTTAGGATAACCGCCGCCTTCTGCGAGCCTGTTGCGAGCAAGTCCATGGCAGAGTGCATTTCCTGTATGGCAAACGGCATATCCATGGCGTTCTCCATGCTTGTGGCGGTGACGGTTATGTTTATAATAATAATCACCATCATGATAAATATTTCGGTGTAGTCAGCCATGGACGCAATCAGAAACTGGGCGTATTCAATAGCCGCCCTTGTGGTCTTCGGAACCCTCACCGAGCTGATTATGCCGGGAAATACCTACAGGAAGTATATCCACCTGACAATGGGGTTTTTGCTTATACTTTCCTTGCTCAGCCCCTTTTCGGGACTTTGGGATAAGGGCTTTGATATAGACGGGTTTGTTGACTATTACGGCGGCGTTGCGGAATACAGCGGAGTAAACCGAGAGGCGGCGGAGGATAAACAGAAAGAGGATGTGATAAAAATTTATAAGGAGACTCTTGAAAATAACATAAAGGTCAGGCTTGAGTCCAAGCTGAATATAACCGTCACCCGCGTGGAGGTCGCAGCGGCTGAGGGCGGAGAGGAGTTTGGGAACCTTGAGGGGGTGACGGTGGTGACCGAGAGCGACCGTGCCGCTGAAATAACAGAGGCGGTGGCGGCGGTGACAGGGCTTGCTGCCAAGGATATAGCCGTCCGCCGTGAGTAGGATAGAGGAGCTAAAGAGCAGGCTTAAAGGCGGCTCTGAGAATAAGCGCTCTGTGAGCCGAGCCGCAGTGCTGATAATTATCGGGGCGATTGTGGTGCTTTTTCTGGCGGGAAACATGGACTTTGGGCAAAAGGAAAAGCCCGCCGAGCAGAGCGGCGGGGTGAGCACGGAGCTTGAATACGTAAGCCGAATGGAAACTGAGCTGACGGAAATCCTGTCAAGAATAAGCGGAGCAGGGCAGGTCAGCGTAAGGATTTACGTGGACAGTACCAATGAAAAGGTGCTGGCGGAGGACAGCAAGAAGCAAAGCGAGATAAGCGACGGCAAGGAGTCTGTCTCCGACCAATCCAGCCCTATTATTTCTTCAGGCAGCCTGAGCGGAAGCGGCTCTCCCTATGTGGTTATGGAAAGGCTGCCCTGCCCAACAGGGGTTGTGGTGGTTGCCGAGGGAGCTAAAAACGAAACCGTCCGCAACGAAATATATGAGGCGGTTAAGGCGCTCTACGGTCTGCCCGCAAACCGAATAAGAATTACATATTAATATAAGGAGAAGATGTTATGAATGGAAAGAGCATTAAAAAAGCAAAGGAAACCAAGCCCAAGGCAAAAAAAGACAGGTTCCGCGGCAGGCAGGTGCTGGTGGTGGGGCTTGTGGCGTTGGTGCTTGCGGCGGGGTACTACCGCTGGACTTTGGGAGAGGTCAAGCCGGAGGCGGTCAGCGTTGCGGGGAGCTCTGCCCCGGCGGAGGAGGCAGCCTTTTTCTCAAAAGACAATAAGGAACAAGGCGAGGACGAGGAAAAGGGGGAGGAGCAGCAGGAAAACGGCAATCAGGAGCAGGCGGGGGTAAACGTTATAACACGCGCCAGACAGGACAGGGATAAGCTGCGGGGAGAGACCATGGATAAATGGAAGGAAATCTCCTCCAATAAAGAGGCGACCGAGGCTGCCAAAAAGGAGGCGGAGGATAATATTGTCAAGCTGACGAAGTACTCGGAAAACGAAAACGCCATAGAGACAAACGTAAAGTCCAAGGGCTTTGACGACTGCTTTGCCCAGGTGGGAGACAGCGGCGTTTCGGTCATAGTCAAGGGCGGAAATTTAGACAGTCCCACCGTCGCCCAAATCAAGGACATCATTATCGGAGAAACGGGGGTCTCGGCTTCACAAATAAAAATAAGCTCCGAGCAGTAAAAATTTAATAAAAATAATAAAAATCGCCTAAAATATTGTTGTAATCTTAAAATCGGTATGGTATAATGTGGGTAAGATGTTACCCATACTCAAATAAAGAGAAAATCAGTTGTATTTCCGCCGTATTTTGCAAAATGCGGTAAACAAACACGGTAGGCGGTCGTAAGACCGCGCGTGAGGTGCGTAGTCCCCGCCGCTTTAGCGGCACAGCAGAATTATGTGATGTAATTCTCAATATACCCACGCCTGCGCGCCTAAAGTGTCGCCTGCGGCGACCTGCCGTGCTTGCATGCTGCCTTTTTCAAAGGCGGAGAAAAACAGGGCGTATAAATAAGATTAAGATTAAACAGATTAAATAGATAAATTGATTTAGGAGGTTTTTATTATGTCTGAGGAAAATATGGTAAACGAAGAGGTTAAAAAGAGCGGAAGTATTAATATCTCAAACGATGTTGTTTCAATCGTTGCCTCTCTTGCCGCAAGCAGCGTTAAAGGCGTTTCGGGTATGGTAAGCTCCATATCAGGCGGCATTGCGGAGCTCTTGGGTAAAAAGAATATGTCAAAGGGCGTTAAGGTCAGCGTTTCCGATAAGGATGTAACTCTGGACTTGTCCATAATCGTTGAGTACGGAGCAAAAATCCCCGATGTAGCCTGGGAAATTCAGGAAAAGGTTAAGAGCGAGGTTGAGGCAATGACCGGGCTTACTGTTGTTGCAGTAAACGTCAGTGTTGAGGGCGTAAACGTGCCCAAGGCGGACGGGGATAAAATCCCGCCTCAGACCGTTGGCGAAAAGGTTGAGGAAAAGCTCGGGGATATAGCCGAGGCGGCGTCGGACATGGTTGAGGACGCGGCGGAGGTTGTTTCCGAAAAGGTTGATGATGCCATGGACTTTGCGGCAGAGGTTAAGGAAAAAATAGAGGATAAAATAGAAGAAAATCTTGACGAGGCCCCTGAGGAGGAAACCGAGTAAGCTCTGAATCGAGCAGCCTATATTTTTCAGAAAGGACAGAAGTTATTCTGATTGTTTATGGACAGAAGAAAAGCGAGAGAATATGCCTTTATCATTCTCTTTCAGTACAAATTCCAGCCGGAGGAAATAAGCGAAATTCTGGCTGACTTTTTTAAAGAATACGAAACGGGAAAGCAGGGGGAGTATATCAGCGCAGTAGTGTCGGGCGCGGTTAAGAATATAGAGCGGGTGGATGGGATGATTACCCGCTTTGCCAAGGGCTGGACTATTGACCGCTTAGGGGCGGTCAGTCTTGCCGTGCTTCGACTGGGCGTTTGCGAAATGCTGTATCTTGAGGATGTGCCCCTGCCCGTTTCGGTCAATGAGGCAACAACCCTTGCCCGTCTCTACGGCGGCGAGGAAAACGCCGCCTATGTGAACGGCGTTTTGGGAGCAATACAGAGAGAGCTTGAGGGCAGTAGATAGCTGCCCCTTTTGGCGTGTTTGGAGATAGAAATGATTGAGAGAAAAGCGTTTACCGTAACCGAAGTAAATTTGTATATTAAGCAGGTTTTGAGCTATGACAGCCTACTTAACAACATTCTCGTCAAGGGGGAGCTGTCAAACTTCAAGGCTCATTCCTCCGGGCATATGTATATGTCCCTAAAGGACGAGACCGGGGTTATACGGGCGGTTATGTTCAGGAGCGCCGCCTCACGGCTGGGCTTCAGGCCTGCCAACGGAATGAAGGTTCTTGCCCGAGGCAGAATAGGCGTCTATGAGCGGGACGGCCAGTATCAGCTCTACATAGAGCATATGGAGGAGGAAGGCGTAGGCGATCTTCATGCCGCCTTTGAAAAGCTCAAGCTCAAGCTGGACAGGGAGGGTCTGTTTGACACTCAGCATAAAAAGTCCCTGCCCAAGTACCCTAAGAGGATTGGCGTGGTCACCGCACCGACGGGAGCGGCAATCAGGGATATTTTAAACATTCTGTCCCGCCGCTTTTCCTATTCGGACGTTGTGCTGTACCCTGTTTTGGTGCAGGGTGAAAACTCGGCGCAGAGCATTGTTGAGGCGATAAATTACTTTAATGCCACTGATTCCGCCGATGTGCTGATTGTAGGCAGAGGCGGAGGCTCTATCGAGGATTTGTGGTCCTTTAACGAGGAATGCGTGGCGAGGGCTATATATGACAGTCATATCCCCGTTGTGTCGGCTGTGGGTCATGAGATAGACTTTACCATTGCCGACTTTGTGGCAGACCTGCGCGCTCCTACGCCCAGTGCGGCGGCAGAGCTTGTGGTTCCCTCTCAGGTAGAGCTTCGGGAGAAGTTTGCCAATGTGTACTCCAGAATGTACAGCTGTGCGGCAAGGATTATTGAGCGGAACAGGCTCAAGGTGAAAATGCTGGGCAACAGCGTGGAAATGCGCAGCCCCATGAGCATTGTGGAAAATGGCAGGATTTATCTTGACACCCTATATAAGGATTTGGAAAACGCCTATAAGAATATACTGAACCAAAAACGGCAGAGGCTGGCAATCGAAGCGTCCCGCCTTGAAGCCATGAGCCCCCTGAGCTCTCTTGACAGAGGCTTTTCGGTGACAAGGAACGAGGAGGGCGGCGTTGTTAAATCCGCCGCCGAGCTTAGCGCAGGGGACGAAATAAGAGTTTTGCTAAAGGACGGCAGCGCATCTGCCACGGTTAATGCTGTAGAATTGCGGAGGGATAACCAATGAACGAGAATACAGAAAATATAAATAACACGGAAAATACAGAGAAAAAAGAACTGTTCGAGATAAAGCTCAAGGAGCTTGAAGGGGTTGTAAAGGCTCTGGAGCGGGGAAACGTGTCCCTTGACGAGATGCTGGAGTACTTTGAGAAAGGCGTTCGCCTGACAAAGGAGTGCACCGACGCTCTTGACTCTGCCGAACAGAAGATAAATATTATGATAAAGAATAAGGAGACAGGCGAGATAACCGAGCAGCCCTTTGAGGCTGCGGAAAAGTAGCTTGCCGCTGTGAATAACATGAGTGATTTTGATTTGAAGCTGGCGGGCTTTACAGACGCCGTAAACAAAAAGCTTGAGGAAATCGCCGAGGTTCCCCGTGTGCTTGAAAAATCGGTGTATGAAGCCATGGAGTACAGCCTCCTTGCCGGGGGCAAGCGTATTCGCCCTGTGCTGACGGCGGCGGTGGCGGAAATGCTGGGCGGCTGTGTGGAGGACGGGATAACGGCGGGCTGCGCCTTGGAGTGCGTCCATACATACTCCTTAATTCATGACGACCTGCCCTGTATGGATAACGACGATTTAAGGCGGGGCAAGCCCACATGCCACAAGGTTTTCCCCGAGAATATTGCCCTGCTGGCAGGGGACGGGCTTTTGAACAAGGCCTTTGAGATACTGTCGGACGAAGGCAGCTTTAAGGAGGTTGACGGAGAGACGGCGTTGGCTCTGATAAGATGCCTGTCTCGGGCTTCCGGAGCGGCGGGCATGATCGGCGGACAGGTTATCGACCTGGAGGGGGAGAACCGAGAGGACTTAACCTTGGATGAGCTTGTTGCCATGCACAGAAAGAAAACCGGCGCCATGATTGAGGCGGCGGCTGTGTTGGGCTGTATCGTCTCAGGGTATTCCGATGAGGAGTCCGTCGAAGTCCGCAAAATCCGCGAATTTTCTTCAAATTTGGGGTTGGCATTTCAGATAAAAGATGATATACTGGACGTGGTCGGTGATGAGAAGTCTCTGGGCAAGCCCATCGGCAGCGATGAGGAGCAGGGCAAGAATACTTTTGTTACCATGCTTGGCATAGAGGCGGCGGAAGCCCGCCTGCAGGAGCTGACCGAAAGGGCGGTGGGTGCCCTTGACAGCTTCGGGGAAAAGGCTTGGTTCCTGCGTGAGCTGTCGGACATGCTTATATCCCGAGACAGCTAATTTGAGACAAAGGCAGATGAGGAATGAGATTTTTTAACGAAATTTTAGATAATAAAATATTTTTTATCGTGTTGTCCGCATGGCTGTTTTCCTGTGTCCTAAAGGGCTTTATTGAGATGTTTCGCAACAGGAAGATTGACTGGACAAGGTTTTTCGGTGCGGGAGGTATGCCCTCGTCCCATTCGACTATTGTAACAAGCCTGGCGACCTGCGTAGGTCTGTATGAGGGGTTTGACTCGGCGTTGTTTGTTATGTGTTGCTCTATCGCTCTTATAGTTATGTATGATGCGGCGGGAGTGCGCCGCGCTGCAGGAAACCACGCTAAGATCCTCAACATGATTGTTGAGGCGTGGGAGGAAAAGGATCCGGTTCAGAATGCGGAAAAGCTAAAGGAAATATTGGGGCATACTCCCCTGCAGGTTGCTGCCGGGGCGTTCTTGGGTATAATCTATTCCGTTATCGTGGCAGCAATTATTGGATTTTAGAAATAGGGGCTTGACAAAGCTCCCGATTGGTGTTAGAATTGGTTTAGAGCGTTGATGAAGACAGTAGCTGCCGATAAAAGCTGCAAGAGAGAGAATGCCGTGGGCTGGAAGCATTCTTGAGCGGGTCGGCGGTGAAGACCACTTCGGAGCTGCGCGCTGAACGGCTTTCCTATTAAGCGTTGCCGCCTGCCTTGCGATAAAGGTTAATGAGTGCAGCCCCGTGCTGTAATTAGGGTGGAACCGTGCAAATTATTGCGCCCCTAAGGCTTTATGCTTTAGAGGCGCTTTTTTAATTGAGAGGAGAATTTAAAATGGATGAACAACTGCAAACATTAAGACATTCTGCGTCACACGTGTTGGCGCAGGCGGTAAAGAGGCTGTATCCCGGTACAAAGCTTGCCATAGGCCCCGCAATCGATTCGGGCTTTTACTATGACTTTGATACGGAGCACACCTTTACCCAGGAGGACTTGGAAGT
>CATWQA010000001.1 GCA_958352815.1 uncultured Eubacteriales bacterium | reverse complement strand
GAGGAGCCGCAGCAGAATGAGCGCACGGTGACTTTTGTAAAAAAGTCGCCGCAAGCGATATGACGCTTGCGGCGACGTGGTGGTGGAGATGAGGAGAATCGAACTCCTGACCCCCTGCTTGCAAGGCAGGTGCTCTCCCAGCTGAGCTACACCCCCATATACTAACGGGATATATTATATCACAAATAATTTAATTTGTAAAGACCTTTTTTCAAAATTTTTAAATTGGCAGGTAAAATTTTGGATTTCCGCTTTTTATACGTCCACCTTTTATACGTTATATTGACCTAATATCATTTGGCGTCCGTCCTGCGTGTCCGAAATGCATCAAACCAACCCCCAAAATTTAGTTTACACATTCTTTTAATTGTGGTAAAATAAGGGAAATCAAATTACAGACGGAGAAAATGAGCTATGGAGAAGTATGTATATATAAACTTAAGGCAAAAACCGCAGATGAAAGATGCAGCGGCTGAATGGTTTTATTGTAAATGGGGCGTTCCGAAGGAGGCTTATCTCGAATGCATGAACGCTTACCTGAATAGTGAAACTGAATATGGCTGGTATCTTTGCTTAGACGGAGAAAGAATTGTAGGCGGACTCGGCGTCATTGAAAATGACTTCCATGACAGGAGGGATCTTGCCCCCAATATATGCGCTGTTTATACGGAGAAAGACTGTCGGTGCAGGGGAATCGCCGGACGTTTGCTTAACACGGCGGTGGAAGATATGAGATCCAAAGGCATAACGCCGATCTATTTGCTTACTGACCATATCGGCTTTTATGAAAAATATGGCTGGGAATTTTTGTGTATGGTTCATGGAAATGAGGAACCGGATACGTCAAGAATGTATATTCACCGTTAGCATCCGGATTTATTGTATAGACGGGAAGAATGGTGCAGACCGACCATTCTCGGTCATAAATCATGCTTTGAAAAATCATGTATATTACTGAGAAAAATAAGGAGTGAATACAATATGGCACAGCATATAACCGTATCGGCGTACAATAAGGAATGGCCGAAGCAATACGAGAGCGAAAAGGAAAAAATAGTCTCGATATTGAAAGACAACTGTCTTGCTATTTACCATATAGGCAGTACAGCGGTGCCGGGCTTGGCGGCTAAACCTATAATTGATATTATGGCGGCGGTAAGGAGTTTGGATAAGGTAGATGATGTGGCAGGGGAGTTTTGTAAAATAGGCTACGAATATCTCGGGGAGTTCGGCATAGCGGGCAGACGCTATCTCCGCAAGTGCGGAGATGAACGAACCCACCAAATTCATATTTTCTGCGCGGATGATTGGAGCAATATCGGTAGGCATCTTGCTTTTCGGGACTATATGCGCACCCACGAAAAGGAACGGGAGGAGTACGCCAAAATTAAAATAGGTCTCGCTCGGAGGTTCCCCTATGATATTGACGGATATTGTGACGGGAAAGAGGATTTTGTGCGTAGGGCAGAAGAACGCGCGCTTTCCGATTTTGACGGAATATGGGACAGGTTATATATCGCTGCAAGGCAGGTGCAAAATGAAAGATCGATTTCTCCGTTGATTGATGTGGGGGCGGTTTCCGCCGCACTTGTTACGGCAAAGGGGAACATCTATGTCGGCGTTTGTATTGACACGGCTTGTTCGCTGGGAATGTGCGCGGAGAGAAACGCCATTGCCAATATGATAACAAACGGAGAAAGCCAAATTGAAAAAATAGTCGCCGTCATGCCGGATGGAAAGGCCGGTATGCCGTGCGGCGCATGTCGGGAATTTATGATGCAGCTGGGTAAGGCGGCGGGAGAAACAGAAGTTCTGTGCGACTATGAAACAAAGCGGGCGGTGAAGCTTAAAACACTAATTCCCGACTGGTGGAACGATAATATTTAAACGCTCCGCCGCCTTGTGATAAATGCGGCGCGGCAGGACTATTCCTTTGTCTGGCTGCATATGTCGCTGTAGTCGCAATAGTCGCAGGGGTTAAACCCGTGCTTTATATAGGGGTTGATTGAAATTTCTCCCGACAGTATTCCCTCGGCGGAGTCTATGATTTTTTGTTCCGCCTTTTCCAGTCGGCTCTTCAGCTCCTCAGCGGGCAGAGCGCTTCGCGGATTAATGTAGCACTTTTTGGTACCGTGATTTTTGTCAAAGGCGTTGAGGGCGGAGGGCTCATCCACCACCCAGCCCAGAGCCCGCACGTTCCTGCTCATCTCTGTTTCCAGCGCGTCCTCGCTTCCCGCCTTTTCGCAGGGGATAATCGGGTCGTTCATCTGCTGGTACAGCATGGCGGCGGGCTCGTTTTCCTCAAGCCCGCACAGAGCGTTGGCGTAAACCAGAGGCTGGAACCGAACTCCCGCCTCTGCCAAATCCTTGTCCAGAGCGCGGGGAGATGATTTGTAGTCCACAATGCTTATATATCTCTTGCCGTCTATAACAGCGCTGTCCGCCCTGTCCACAAATCCCTCTATTGAGGCGTTGCCGTACCGTGTTTCAATTCTGATGGGCGGAATTTGACCGTCCTTTCCTATTCTGATCTCAAAGCCGTAGGGTCTGAAATCCGAGTTCCTGAAAAACTTAATTGTCTCCCAAGCTGTGGCAGCTGCTATGCCGCTCATTCTGGTAACTAAATATTTGTAATAAGCAGAGCTTTGGTACATAACCTCGTCTGCGCCCTTTGCCAGCTCGCCCACTATCCGCTCAATATCCCTGCGGCACTCGTTCTTGGTGATTTTAGAGTAGTCGGTGTCTGCGTTTTTGGCCGAGAAATACTGCTCCATTGCCCCGTGCAGGATATTGCCCATTTGCAGCGGGTCAAAGGCAGCAACCTCTCTGGGCTTGGCTACGAGACCGTATCGCATAAAGTACGAAAAGGCACAGGCGTTGAACTTCTCCAGTTTTGAAACGCTGAGCATAACGTCCTTGCCGTACAGCTTTGCCGCCATGGTTTTAGACAAGATTTCTCCGCCGTTAACGGCGGCGTCAATACCCTTGCGAAACTCAGCCAGTCTGGGGCTGTCCTTGAAAAATTCGTATATTTCGCGGCTGCTTCCGTCTAAGTCCTCCGCCCTGCCTTGGTTTTTTGCCAGCTCTGCCATAAGGTCGCGGAGAGCAAACTCGGCGCACTCTGCCTCCTCCGTCTCCTCTTGGGGGGCGGAGGCGAACAGCTCATCTCTGATACGGGTAATCAGCTTTGAGGGGCGCAGTTCCTCCTCTGCGTCCAGCCCCTTGGGGGACATAAGGTACAGCTCCTCTGAAGCGGAGGCAAGAACATTGTATATAAGAACGTTTTCGTCAAAGGACTTTTCCGCCGCCGTCCGGGCAAGGTCAATCCCATGGTTGCGCAGCAGGAGGCGTTCGCTGTCGGTTATGAGCCCCTCGCTGTCATAGCCTTTGGGGAACACGCCGTCGGTTACGCCTAAGACGATTACCGCCTTGGCGTCGGTATTTCTGAACATATCGATACTGCTGAAAATTACTCCGTCTATAGTTTGAGGAGACACACCCACCTTAATACCGCTGCATGAAGCGGCGAACAGCTCGTAGTACCTCTCATAGCTCAGAGCTGTGTCTTTCATTATTTGGGAAATTCCGTTGAGCACCGAGACAACGCTGTTCCAGGTCATGCGGTACTCCTCTGCTAAGTACACAAGTCCCTCCTTAGAGTACTCAGAGCACAGCTCCTTCATAAGCTCCTCGTGGCAGCAGCTTTCCATACATCTAAAAATTTCACTTGTTATTTCCTCTGCCGTTTTCCTGCCCTTAAGGTGCGCCCTAAAGTCAAATACAGGCTTTAGCAGAGTATTTTTAATCTTGTTAATCCGCTCCATGTTATAGGTGCGCTTGTCCGGGTTAAAGCTCCAGTCCGCCTCATCGTTCCACATGGCGTGGCTTGGACTGACAGCAAGAATATAGTTGTCAAAAACATCGATATCCTCATCGGTTATTCCCTTGCAAAAGCCGCTGCGGGCAATATTGAGGGCGCGTTCGTAGGAAAAGCCGTACGCCAGGATTTCCAGTATGGAATTTAAGCAGCGCAGATATGGGTTTTCGGTAATGTTTCGACGCTTGTCAAGAAATACGTTAATGCCGCAGCTCTCAAAAACAAGGGGCATAATTCCGGAGTACACCTCAGAGTTCCTGGCGAGAATAAGTATATCGCTTTGGCTGTAGCCTTTGGTGCGGCAAAGCCGATTGATTATCTGTGCCGCCGCGTCGATCTCGTCATAGTAGGTGTCGGGGTGCAAAAAGTGTATATGCTCCGGTGCCTTGTCCGTCTTTTCCCACTTTATTTTGAAATAGTTATTAAGCGTATGGGCAATGTCCCACTGCCGCTCTTTGGGGCAGCAAGGGCTTTCGGGCGGGGCGGTTTCCACCCCCGCGTCCTGCGCCGATCGGTACAGGGCGCGGCAGGCTGCCGCCGCCGTAACAAACGGGTCGGTGGGAGCCTTAATGCTGTCGCAGCACAAAATCAGCTCGGTCTCATGAGCCTTGTGCATAAGCTCTGTCAGCACACGGTATTCAAGTGGCGTAAAGCTTCTGAACTCGGCAATATACAGGCGTGAGTTTTTATCCGTGGGGAAGTCCTTAATTTTGGGCAGGATAATGGAGAGGTTATCCTCTGCATCCGAGCCGCTTTTTTCAATCAAGCCGTTGTAGGTCTCGTAAAACAGAGCCAAGTCCCGCAGCTTGCGGCTGAGCTCCTCCTCATCGACCTCCTCCGAGGCGGCGGTCAGCGCTTCGGGGAGATGACCGTACCTTTTAAATTCGGAGGTCAGCTCCACAAGGAGGTGGGGGAACCCCTTTTGGTGCACGTTGGGCTTAAAGTATTCCAGCTTGTTTTCTATAAGCTGCATAGCCCGCGCCCCCAGAATTTCTCGGCTCGCCCCGTCTATGTATCTGAGGCGCAGGGGACCCAGCTCGCTCATAACAAGATTGCTCAGGCGGGAAAAGGTCAAAACCTCAATAAGACTCTGAGCCTTTGCTCCCAGATCCTCCATCACCTTGCGCTCTGTAAAAACGGAAAACTGCTCCGGCACCAGCACGTATGACTTAACTTCTCTTTGCAGGTTTTCCCTGAGCTTGCGGAACAGATAGCGGTTATGGTCAAAATCCGCTGCGCCGTACACTGCTTTAAACATAGTAATCTCCGTTTCTCGGGCTATTGCCCTTCGCTAACTATTTTAAGAACCTCTATAATATCGTCAACAACATAGTCGGCGCCCGCCTCTTTCAGCTCTTCCGCAGAAAAGGAGGTGGTCACCGCCGCACAGGTCATGCCCGCGCTCTTTGCGGACTTAACGCCGCTGAGGGCGTCCTCGATTACAAGGCATTGGGACGGGTCTGCCCCCAGCCGCTCCGCTCCCAAAAGATAGGGTGCGGGAGACGGCTTTTTCTCGGTTACGTCCGAGCCGGACAGGATTGCGTCAAAGCTGCTCGGATCAATCTGCGCTGCATTAAGGGAAGCCATAAGCTTCCGCCGTGCCGCGCTGCTTACCAGACCCAGGGTGAAGCCCGCTTCTTTCAGCCCCTCAATCAGGAACTTGGCAGATGGAAAAACCTCCAACTGGTCAAGACTGTTCTCAAAGTTTAAAAACATCTGCTCTGTCAGGGGTTCAATCAAGTCCTCCCGTTCCGCTCTGCGGCAGGGGAAGATAATAAAGTGTTCCTCCCCTGCGCCGATAAACTGCATGAAATCAGATTTGTCCGCCGCAACTCCGCCGTACGCCAGAGCGTCAAGAGCAGCTTTCATAATAATCGGCTCGGAATTTACAATAACTCCGTCCATATCGAATATAATGTATTTCATGAATCCTCCAAAATTAATTATAAATTGTATTTATTTATCCGCCTTTTCCAAGGCGGAGTGTTATGCCGCATTTAGCGAAATGCGGCATGCAAGCACGGCAGGTCGCCACAGGCGACACGTGAGGCGCGCAGGCATCGCCGCGTTAGCGGCATATTTATGTATATGATTGTATATTAAAATTTACGTATTATCCGAACCTGCAAATTTTGATAAAGGCTTTGCCTTTGAGACCAATGCCGAGCCCATATTCCGCCATTCCAAGCCGCGGCGGCAATGTTGACAAAGCCTTTATCAAAATTTTACACCGCAGGCATCATCACTATTCTGATTATAGCATTTTCCGTCGGGGATTTCAATATAGTATTGATAAAGATTAACTCAAAAAATTTTTAAATTATAATTGAAATTTTCGCCGAAATATTGTATAATACATATATTGTACTATATTCAGTAACGGTTGCAAAAACTATTTTTGGAGGACGTATGTATGCAGCTTTTTCACAATTCCCACGATACCGTGTACAGAACACCCTTTGGCGCAGCCCCTGCGGGCAGCGTTGTGAAGCTGGGGCTTAGGGTTATTTCCAAAAAGGTTCCGGACAGTGTTAAAATAAGGCTCTGGATTGACGAGGAGGAGGTCTTTGTGCCGATGACTCCCGAAAAGAAAGTCCGCCGTGCAACAGAGGATTTCCCGGATTTGAGCCGCGTTAGAACGGATGAGGGCGTTATATACACCGCAGAGATTACCATGCCGGATGTGGGGCAGCTTGTTTGGTACTATTTCGTTGTGTCGGTTGAGGGGAACGAGATGTACTACACCAACAACAACGAGGGTATCGGCGGCGTCGGTCAGATTGTAACGGCGCCCAACAACATGAGCTATCAAATAACCGTATATGATAAGGACTACAAGACCCCCGACTGGTTCAAGGGCAGAATAATGTATCAAATATTTACCGATAGGTTTTTCGGTGACCACAGTGAGACTGGGGGCGCCATACCCAAAAAGCGCAACGAGTATGTTATACACAACGATTGGTACGAACCTATAGCCTTTAATTCCCACCCATTTGAAATGGGTCCCGCCTGCAACGACTTTTACGGCGGAAACCTAAAGGGAATTATAAAAAAGCTGGATTATCTGAAAGGTCTGGGGGTTGGAGTTATATACCTGAACCCCATTTTTGACGCATACTCCAATCATAAGTACGACACGGCGGATTACATGAATGTTGACCCTATGTTCGGCACAAACGAGACATTCTCTCGCCTGTGCGAGGAGGCGGAAAAGAGGGATATAAGGGTTATACTTGACGGAGTGTTCAGCCACACCGGGGCGGACAGCGTGTATTTTAATAAGTACGGCAGCTACGGCGAGAATGTGGGCGCTTACAGAAATCCGCAAAGCCCCTACAGAGAGTGGTATAAGTTTACCAACTATCCCAATTACGAAAGCTGGTGGGGCTGCAGCAACCTGCCCAACGTAAATGAGATGACCCCCTCTTATCTTGACTATATTTTGAGGGGAGAAAATTCGGTTGTCAAAACATGGCTCAGGAGGGGCGCTTCGGGCTGGAGACTGGACGTTGCCGACGAGCTCCCCGACGAGTTTATAGCGACTCTCCGCAGAGAGGTCAAGGCGGAGAACCCGGATGCCGTTGTGCTGGGCGAGGTTTGGGAGGACGCTTCCAACAAGGTGGCGTACAGCCTGCAAAGGGAGTACCTGTTCGGCAAGGAACTGGACAGCGTTATGAACTACCCCTTTAAGGATAACATGCTGGCATTTCTTTTGGGCAGCATAGACGCAGGGCGGCTTAATGCGCAGCTTATGTCCATATTTGAGAACTATCCCAAAGAGACGGTTCACGCTCTTATGAATGTTATAGGAACCCACGACACCATGCGCATAAAAACTCTTATGGGCGGGCTTTCCGACGACTGCGGAACACAAAAGCTGACCTCCGGCAACGAGGAACTGGCGACCTACAGGGTTAAGCTGCTGTCCTTTGTGCAGATGACCTTTGTGGGAGTTCCGTGTATATATTACGGCGATGAGGTTGGAATGCAGGGGGGCAAGGACCCCTTTAACAGGGGAACCTATCCCTGGAGAGCGGTGGACCCGGATCTCAGACAGTGGTACGCTGATTTGGGCAAGCTGCGAAACAGCAACGTCTGTCTGACCACGGGTCGGTTTAAAACCCTGTACGCCTCGGGAGACGTTTTTGTGTACGCCAGATACACCTCAGGCGGCAAGGACTCTTTCGGGAACAAGGCGAAGGACGCCGTGGCGGTGTGCGCTGTAAACCGCAGCTTTGAGGGGAGACGTGTGGATGTTGACCTGTCGGATTTGGGTCAGTTTGCGTTCTTTGCTCACGGCATAACCAATCCGGAGGTTGTACAGCTGAAAGGAAACACTCTTGAGATAGACCTGAACCCTCTGGGCTGCGAGTTCTATTTGAGTGCGGATAAGTTTTAGAAAAGGGCGGTGACGGTTTTGAATTTTGGAGAAAAGCTGCGGAAGCTGCGACTTGAACGCGGGTTGAGCCAGGGCGAGCTGGCAAAGGAACTGGGCGTGTCTCTGCGCACGGTTCAGAATTATGAGAACTCGGACATTCATCCCAAAAGCCGCAGTATTTACCACAAGCTGGCGGAGATTTTCGGGGTTGACGTGAACTATTTTCTCACTGAGGGCGAAGAGGTGGTTCTGGAGGCATACGCCAAGGGCGGAAGCTCTGCCATGAAGGACATAAGCCGATTGGTGGATGGGGTCTGCGGACTGTTTGCCGGAGGAACCCTGCCCGATGAGGACATGGACGCGGCGATGAAGGCTATATCGGACGCATATTTTGCGGTGAAAGAGGAAAACAAAAAGTATGCGCCCAAAAAGTTCAAGCAGTAGCTACATAGAGAAGAGGCAGGTGACGGGAATGTTTGCCGATTATGCTCATAATCTGGCTGAGGGTTTGGTTAAGACATACGGCAGAAATCCTGCCGACATTGCACAGGGCTTAGGAATAAAGGTTATTGAGAACTATGATTTTAAGAAGCTGTGCGGTATGTACACCGTTATCAAGCGGAAGCGGATTATCTTCGTAAACGGCAACCTGAGCCGAGAAATGCGCAACACGGTGCTGTCCCACGAGCTGGGGCACGACCTGCTCCACAGGGAGATTGCGGTGAACAGCGTTGTCCACGATGTTATGCTGTACGACATGACGGCGCGGCCGGAGTACGAGGCAAACGTATTTGCCGCAGAGCTGCTTATTGACGATGAGGAAATCAGGGAGCTGACCGAGGTGTACGGCTACGACGCAGAGCAGGCAGCGGCGGCGTTGGGGCTTGATGTAAACCTGGTGGTTATAAAGGTGGCGTCCATGATTGAGCGGGGCTTTGACTACAGGGGCGGAGGCATTGACATAGACAACGGCTTTTTAAAGGGCGGGGAATAATAAAAATCCCGAAATGCCTTGCATATTAAAACGGACTGTGATAAAATTAAATTACGGAAATAAATTTTATATGGAGGAAAGAGAAATGGATATTGAAATCAGAAACCCGTGGCATCCCGATGATGCTAAGCATTACACAACCGACAGAATGAGAAACGACTATCTTATTCAGGATTTGTTTACCCCCGACAAGGTGAGACTGGTTTACAGCCACGTTGACAGAATTATTGTGGGCGGCGTTTGCCCCGCAAATGAAGTTCTGTCTCTGGAGGCAGGCCATGAGCTGGGCGTTGACTACTTCCTGGAGCGCAGAGAGCTGGGCGTTATCAACATCGGCGGCGCAGGAACCGTTATTCTTGACGGCGAGGAGTACGACCTGGATTACAAGGACGGTCTTTATGCAGGCATGGGCATTAAGGAGGTTTCCTTTAAGAGTAAGGACTCCTCAAAGCCCGCTAAGTTCTACTTAAATTCCGCACCCGCTCATAAGACCTACCCCACCATGAAGATTACAATGGAGATGGCGAACAAGCGTCCCTTGGGAAGCGTTGAGGAGTGTAACAAGAGAGTTATTAATCAGTACATACACCCCGAAGTATGCCGGAGCTGCCAGCTTGTTATGGGTATGACGGCTCTTGATGTGGGAAGCAACTGGAACACAATGCCCTGCCACACCCATGAGAGAAGAATGGAGGTTTACCTCTATTTTGAGCTGGGCGAGGACGATGTTGTATTCCATATGATGGGCGAGCCCCAGGAGACAAGACACCTTGTTATGAGAAACGAGGAGGCCGTTATTTCTCCCAGCTGGTCAATCCATTCCGGCGTAGGCACAAGGAACTACACCTTTATCTGGGGTATGGTTGGCGAGAACCAGACCTTTGACGATATGGATCACGTTGATATGAAAGACTTGAAGTAATCAAAGACTGCCGAGCATTCCGCTCGGCAGTTTTTGATTATTATTCGTTATGGGGCTTATGAGCCTTTCGGTAGCTGTCCGGGGTGCAGCCGGTATACTTCTTAAAGGCGGTGTAGAAATAGCTGCCCGAGTTGAGGCCTACCGCCTTTCCTATATCGCGGGCGGTCAGGTTGGTCTCTATTAGCATTTTGCAAACCTGGTCAAAACGCTTGTTGGCCAGATATTCCGAGATGGATATGCCCTGGCTTTCCTTAAAAACACTCCGAATGTAGTTTGAGCTGCGCTTTACACTTGTGGCTATAACCTCAATGGAAAGAGTAGGGTCTGCATAGTTCTCGTTAATAAAGTTCAGCACAGTGGTAACAATAAAGTCCTTTTTGGCTTCCGTTTTAGACGCCGCCAATATGTTTGCCGCTTCGATGCACTTTTCCTCAACAAATACGGCTAGGTCGTCTATGGACTCAAGAGCGCTGACTTGCTCTATAATGCTGTTATGAATAGAGTATTCCTGGCCGGAATTGATAATCATATTTTGAACGCCGATTAAAAGCCGCGCGCCGTGGAGAACTATGGTGTCGTAGGATGTATTGTCTATTTCGTTAACAAAGGAGCCCACAGCTCGCTTGAGCATGGGTAGGTTTCTCGACTGAACACAATCGAAGATTTCCCGTTCCAAAATCGCAGGGTATTCACAGCTGGAGCGGGACATAGACCGAGTCTTATCATAATCTATTATTGAATAGGGCTTAAAGGAAAGCCTGTACAGCATTGCGTACTTGGCGTTGTTAAACAACTTGTTTATGTCTGCGGGGGTGCAGTCTGATGAATTGCACATGGATAAGGTCGTCTTAACGTTAAACAGTTCCACAACATGCCGCTTCAGGTCGGAGGACTGCTCAGTTATAAATGAGGAATCTGCGCCGTGGGAGGAGATAAACCCCATGGTAATGGCGTCAACCTCAACGCCGTAACAATCGGAATATTCCCCGTAGAGCTCCTCTCCGATATTTCTGATTGCAAACATTATGCTGGGAATATCCGAGATCGGCATATCGTCGGTTATGTTAATTCTTACAAGAATAACCGAAAGGTGCCTGCGTGACAGCTTAACCCCAAGCTCTGCGGCGGTTTTGGGATTAAAGCGAATACTGCCCAGCATAAGACCTCTGATAAACTTCTCTCTTTCGTTTGCCTCGTGCTTATGTATAAGAGTGGTAAGCTGCGCATTTTCCGCTTGGTTTTGATCCGAAACGTGACCGTTGAACATATGCGACACCCCTTCTGTTAATAGTAAAATCGTTAATATTCAAATATGCATTTAAAATTTAATGTTTGAATATTTAAAAATTGTATTTCAAATTTACTTTCTGTGTTAATAATAGCACATTGGCAATATTTTGTAAATCAACATATTAAACAAAAATACAACACGAATAATATGCAGGGTTGTTATTAAAACTCCTGGATAATTTCAATGTCCCGGGGGATTTTCCAGTTCACCAGCTTTATGTTCAAATCCGTTCTGTAGTCGGGGTCGCTTTTGTCGGGGGCAATTCCGGTATCTCCCGCAACATAGTATCGGTCTCCGTAGATATTAAAGGCGGAGGGGTAACAGCGGATTTCCACAACATGCTGTTCTCCTGCAGTGAGGGGAGGCAGGGGCAGAATGTTTTTTGCTCCGTAGGCGAAGCCTATAAATTGGTTGTCAAACAGAACTTCTATCATTGAGCAGCCGCTGCAGTCCGCCTTAATCCGTGGCTTGTTCACCGTCTCCTCCGAATATATAATCTTTTTTGCCGCAGCGGGCTCAAAACCAAATGGATAGCCGCAGCGTATAAGATTGGTTTCCGCCTCAATACCGGTGTTTTTTATGGCAAAGTCATAATGGGTCTGAATTTGGCGGGAGTCAAAGCCTCGGTAGCCGCTGAGAGACTCCGCTTTAAAGCTGCCTATAAGATACGCGAAGGTGTTTTGGCAGCCGCTGAGGACGATTTGGTTTCGTCCCACCACAATGTTTCCGCTTAAGCTGTAGCTGCCGCCGTCGGAGCCGCTGTCCGCGCGCTCCGCCAGAATATTGTTAATGCTGACGGTCTCGCAGCTGTCGGTCACCAGCAAAGTTATGGGTGAATCGGGGATTTCCATAGCGTTAAAGGTGCAGGTAATCATGCCGTCTGCCGTCCGTTCCGTTTTAAGAGGCAAACAGTTTCGGGAGGGCAGTGTTATAGTCCAATTGTCTTGGTGGATTAAGACGGGAACAATCTCCCGCATACCGTCTTTTATTACGTCCAGAGGAATAATCTCTGTATCTGACTTGGGAATATCGTTAAGTATACGAACCCCGTAAGCCTTTGCTTTTTCTATTGCCACCATTCCCTTTTTGGAGAATGAGCAGCCCGGGGCCATGAGCAGGGTGGTGTATTGTGCAGCGCCAAGGCGCATATGTTCGTCTGCAAACTCCACGTCCTTTTCAAATATGACTTCGTCGGTCACGTCAAACTGTCGCTGCATTTCCCGTAGGCGGTCGCAGATTTCCGCAATATTGTCGCTGAACCGCTGCGGCAGATCTTCTTGGGAGCTGCCCGGAACATAGTTCTCCCAAATTCCCCGAGAGGGGCAGACAACCAATATTTTGTGCGCCTTGACCTGCTCTGTGTTTGCCATATCCCGCAGACCGCCGAAGATTTTCGGTAGAGCGTTTTTCCAGGGTACGTTCTCAGGGAAGGAAATAAGGTGACGGCTCAGCACTTCATAATTCGAGCGGAGAAAACTGTTGTGAATAACAAAGGTTGAAATTCCGCTTTCAATAAGCCTGCTAAGGCAGTCCTCAAACTCATCGGGAGAAAGTCCCCAGCCGGTTTGGGTGAAAACCGAAGCCGCCGCCTCGCCGTTTCCAAACTGGCGGGCAATACTGCCCGCGGCGTATGGATAGAAGCAGCCGTTGCTCTTTGGACTGTTGATAGAGACGGAGGGTATCTCAAAGGGGCGGTTCATCTGAATATGAGAGCCGCAGACGTCAACCTGCTTTATTGGGGTCATGCCCGAATTGAACATGAGGAAGAACTTTTTGCCGTTTTCTCTGCACCATGCGTTTATGGGAGCGGAAAACGAGTCCGAAAACCTGTCCGCCAACATTTGTCTGAGGCGGGCTCTGAATTTAACAGGATGCCCCCTGTCCTCAAAAAGCTCGATTAGAAACGGATTAATATCAATATTGTACCTGTTCATGAAGTCTGCTTCAAGTCCGTCGTACCACGGGACGCAGCTGCTGCCGCGGCGGGGGATTTCGTTTTCGAGCTTTCCCGTAAAACCGGTCAGGTACGAGAATGCCTCCTTGGAGAGGCAGGTCTTATACCGCTCGTAGGTCTTGGCGATAAGCTCATAGGTGCAAACCTCATGAAAGGGTGTAATGCTCCCCGGGAGAGAACGCTTTTTAATAACGCCGCCGGAGTATTCCAGCCACATAATGTTGCAGAACGGCATGTCCGTATCGGGGGACAGCTTGCTGCTAACCGCCAGCCACGCCGCCATGCCGAGGGACTTGGCAAACAGAATAGCCTCGTCTATCGCCGCAAGGTCGCTGTCGCGGAGCTCTCCGCAGCCCACGTCGGGATTTAAAACGAACCCGTCAAAGCCGCACTTAAAAAGACTTGTTATCCTGTCCTTCAGCGGCTCGATATTATCAATATGTTCAAAGGTGAGCAACGCCAAAAAATTTAACTGTTTCATGATAGATTTCCTCTTTGATTTAGGTTGACAAACTTCTTATTTACTATTATACTATAAAAAAATAAAAAAACAAACATTTTTTTGAAGGAGCGTAATAATTATGAAAATAGCATTGATTAACGAAAACTCACAGGCTGCAAAAAATGAGATAATTTATAACTCTCTTAAAAAGGCCGCTGAGGCAAAGGGTCATGAGGTTCTGAACTTTGGTATGTACAGCGCGGATGACGAGGCGCAGCTTACCTATGTTATGAACGGTCTGCTTGCGGCAATCCTCCTTAACTCAAAGGCGGTTGACTTTGTTGTAACAGGCTGCGGCACAGGCGAGGGCGCAATGCTCGCCCTGAACTCTTTCCCGGGTGTTCTGTGCGGTCACGTTACAAGTCCTCTGGATGCATACCTGTTCGGTCAGGTAAACAACGGAAACGCTATTGCAATGCCCTTTGCCCAGGGCTTCGGCTGGGGCGCAGAGCTTAATCTTGATTATACCTTTGAGAAGCTGTTCTCCGACGAGATGGGCGGAGGTTATCCGAAAGAGCGTGCCGTTCCCGAGCAGGCAAATAAAAAAATCCTGGATGAGGTGAAGAAGGTTACTCATCAGGACATTATGTATATTCTCAAGAATATTGATCAGGATTTCCTGAAAAAGACAGTCAGCGGCGAGAAGTTTGAGGAACTGTTCTTTGCTAATTGTCAGGTTCCCGAGATTGCAGAGTACATCAAGGGTGTTATTAACGGTTAATATTTTTCAATACCAAGACGGGGCTTCCTTTAGTGCGGCAGCCCCTTTTTTACGTTTTCGGCGTGATTTTGATAAAGGCTTTGCTTTTGAAACCGTTCGCCCACCCTGTTGCGCTCTGTCGGCAAAAACTTAGGTTTATTATTGACATTGCATACTTTGTGCAAATCGGAGCAATGTGAGCCGTCCCACTTCAAAGAAGTGGGGTCACAGCCGCCTCCGCCCCGAGCGCAGATCGTTCTCCCTCCGGGAGAAACGAGTTAGGGGACGTTGTCCCCTAAGACCCCTGCAAAAAACAGTAAACTTATGGAATTTTTATATTATCTTTTCAAAAGATTTTGCAATTAATAGCCCGCCCCGGCGCTTGGGGAGGAGGGTGGCAAATCGGATGCAGGGCTCCCAAAAATCGAAGATTTTTTGGGAAGGAGGAGCACATGCCTGCAAAAGCGAAGCCTTGCCGAACAGGCATGGCGAGTGAAAAAGGCATAGTGCGATGATGGGGCGGGCGATAGACGCACCATTGTGAGTATATAAAATAACAGGGATTATAATTTGAATATAAAGTTTTAGTTGTTACACAACATTACGAATTTGAAAAGTTGCATATATATCAATCCATTTGCAAAATAAAGCCTGCGTTTCAAGCGCAGGGCTTAACCGCCTTAGCCATAAGGCGATAGGATCTATTATAGGTTGGGCAAGGCGGAGAGAAAACTCCGCCTTGCTTTAATTCAGTCGATTATCATAGTCTCAACGTCCTCGCCGTATATTTCAGGGTCGGCGGTGGGGGCTGTCGTCGCAGAGGTCTTTGCCTCGGACGAGGGAGCCTCTGTTGCCGTGAGAGCCGCTGCCGCTGAGGACTCTGCCGTGGCGGAGGGTGCGCCGCTGCTCTCGGGCTGAACGTAATCCGCCTCCTCAAACTTCACAAACTGCTTGGGGTCAAGATAGGTGTCGTCCAGCTTAATCTCAAAGTGCAGATGGGGCTCGTCGTTTAATTCGCTTATAGCCGTGTTTCCCACTCTGCCCACCATATCCCCGGTTTTGATAGCAGTGCCGATTGGGTCTTTCAGGGCGTCTTTAAGGTTGCAATATACGCTGTCGGTGCCGTCGTCCTCATGGTGAATGACAACGGTTGTGCCGAACAGACTGTCTTCATACACCTTTTTCAGGGTTCCGTCCTTTATGGCGGTTACTACAGTGTCAAGGTTGGCGGCAATGTCAACTCCGCCGTGGGTGCGCCAATCCCTCATGGTTTCGGAATACACCAAATCCTCTGTGGAAAAATCCTTGATTATCTTTCCCGAAACGGGAGCCTGGGCAAGCGCGGTTGCCTCGCCCGTGTCTGTCGTGTCGGCAGCTGCGGCGGCATCAACCGTGGGAGACGGCGCAGCGGGAGCGGAAGCTACCGGGTCACTGACGGGGGTCGCTGCCGCATTAGCGGGAACGGCGCGCCCCGGCGCAGCGGTGGCAATGGCGGAGCCCGTCTCAAATCCGTTTGGCTTGTTGGGCTCGGGCTTTGTTAGAAGCGAACTTAAAATTGCGTAAATTCCGATTGCGGTAATCCCCAGTAAAAGGATTATGTAAAATCCTTTTCTCTTTGCGGAGACAACCGGAGCCTGCTTGTCCTCAGCGGAGGGCGGATCCACAACCGGTCTGCGGTCGTAGTTATCCTTGCTGCCTTTGTTTTTGTCGTTCTTGTTATTGTTAGTCATTTTATCACCTCACTTAAATTGTTACCCAAACAAGAAAAATAATACATGCTTTTCAAAACTTTCATTTTTCCCGTAAAGCAGAGCAAATTGACAATTTTCCCCTTTTGATGTATAATTCAGGTAAAGATGTTCCGCGTTGCGTTGTTGCAATATGAATTTGTCGAGTCACAATTGCGCGCGCCTGCAAACCAACGATTTTAACTAACGGAAATGGATTAATTTAATTTGCAACGGTTTAATCTGTAGGGGGCGGCTTCACAGACGCCCCGTGTACATACCAACGGTTTTTATCAGTTTAAATGGGAAAATACAAATATATAAATCCGCTTAATTATATATGAATAATTTGACAGCGGGGCGTCTGGGAAGCCGCCCCCTACAATGTGATGATTTGCTGTTATACTTATTCCGTTTAAATGGATGAAGCTCGCCCCTCGTCGCACTATGCCTTTTTTGCTCGCCGTGCCTGATCGTTATGCTTGCAGCGCTTTCCCCCGAAGCAGAAGACCAAGGTGGCGTTTGACTCCTCTCTGACAATTATTGCCGTAATTATATCATTTATTTTGTTCCGTGAGCTGCAGGGCGTTCGTGAGGGAACGGTTATTGCGGCGGTGGTTGTGGGAATGGCGGTCAGGTTCTACAAAAAGAATTTTGGCGGTATTGAAAAAATAGTGATGTCTTAGGATGAATTTGTGAAAAATAAAGGTATTGAAAAGCGGTACATAGTGTGGTATTATATAGATTATGATATTATTTATTTGGAGGAACGAATATGAGCTTGTATAGTATAATTCTTGCGGCAGGCGAGGGAAAGAGAATGAAGTCCAACACAGCAAAGCCCTTGCAGCAGGCGGCGGGCAAGGCTTTGGTTGAATGGGTGACGGACACTGCGACTCAGGCGGGCAGCGATGAGAATATTGTGGTAATCGGTCACAAGGCGGAGGACGTTAAGGCATACTTAGGGGACAGGGTTACCTACGCTTATCAGCATGAGCAGCTGGGAACCGGTCATGCGGTTATGCAGGGAATAGAAAAGCTGAAAAACGTCAGCGGAACCGTTATGGTGCTGTACGGCGACGCGCCGCTGATTGAGGCGGAGACCCTAAAGCGGGTTCGTGAGGATCACACCAAGAAAAAGCGTGCGGCAACGGTTATCACCGCCTTTATTGACGACCCTTACGGTTACGGCAGAATTGTGAGAGAGAACGGAGAGATTGTCAGAATTGTTGAGCAGAAGGACGCTGACGAGGACGAACAGGAGATTAAGGAAATCAACTCCGGTATGTACTTCTTTGATATAGAAAAGCTGAGAGACGCGCTGACGAGGATTACCAACGACAACGCTCAGGGCGAATATTATATTACGGACGTTGTGGAAATAATGCTGGGCGACGGCGAGAAGGTGGGCGCTTACGTTACGGATCTGGAGCAGATTTTAGGCGTAAACGACAAGCTGCAGCTGGCTCAGGTGGGCAAGATTTTGAACCGTCGCAAGGTTGAGGCGCTTATGCTCAGCGGCGTTACTATTATCGACCCCGACAAGGTGCAGATTACCACCAACGTTAAGGTGGGTAGGGATACGGTTCTGTATCCCGGAACGGTGCTTGAGGGGGACACTGTTATCGGTGAGAACTGTGTTATCGGTTCGGACACCTCACTCAGAAACTGCAAGGTGGGCAACAATACAACCGTTCTTAAAACCGTTGCCATAGACAGCGAGATAGGCTCGGACACAAACGTGGGTCCCTTTGCTTATTTGAGACCGGGCACGCGTGTGGGCTCCGACGTAAAAATCGGAGACTTTGTTGAGGTTAAGAATTCTACTATTGACGACGGCACCAAGGTGGCGCACCTGACCTACATCGGAGACGCGGATGTGGGCAAGAGAGTCAACTTTGGCTGCGGCACGGTTGTGGTAAACTATGACGGCGAGCATAAGCACCGCACTATAATCGAGGACGACTGCTTTATCGGCTGCAACACCAACCTGGTATCTCCGGTTATAGTGAGACACGGGGCATACACCGCCGCAGGCTCCACCATTACCGACGAGGTTCCGGCAGAGTCTCTGGCTATTGCCCGTTCCAAGCAGGTGGTTAAGGAGCAGTGGACAGCAAACAGAAAGGGCAAGAAGAACAAGTAATTTTTGAGGTAATGCTGATGTATATGGTGGTTGGTCTGGGAAACCCGGGCAGAAAGTACGTGAACACAAGGCATAATATCGGGTTCGAGGTGGTTGACGCATTCTGCGCCAAGAACAATATTAGGTTTGGTTCAAGCAAGTTCAAGGCGGAGGTCGGAACAGGGCTTGTGTGCGGCGAAAAGGTGATTGCCGTTAAGCCCACAACCTTTATGAACCTGAGCGGCGAGGCTGTCGCCCCTATTGCGGACTACTATGATATTCCCACCGAGAATATAATTGTCATTTCCGACGACAAGTCTATGGAGCTGGGAAAGCTGCGAACCCGCCCGTCAGGCAGTGCGGGAGGTCATAACGGGCTGAAAAGTATAATCCTTTGCCTGAACTCCGACCAATTCCCTCGGGTGAAGCTGGGAATCGGCGCCCCCAAGGGGGAGGAGCACGAGGATATTTGCAACTTTGTGCTGGGCAGGTTCACAAAGGCGGAGACCGAAATCCTGATAGAAACGGCTGTGCGGGCGGTTAAGGCGGTTGAGGAAATAATCAGGACGGACGTTCATTCCGCTATGCAGCAATATAACGGATAATGAGTGATTTTATGAGTAATTCTGTTGATAATAAAAATGGATTTTATGGGATTATGGAGGAGCTCGCGGACTTTGAAGAGCTAACCGACGGCATTAAAAAGGGCATAAATCCCATAAACGTAAACGGTGTGTCAGACTCTGGGCGGGCACACCTTGCTTTTTGCGTGTCCGAAAAATTTGACGCCCCTGCCTTAATAGTCACCGAAACCGAAGTCGGAGCCATGGAGGTGGCGGAGGATTTGCGGTTCTTTTCGGGCAGCTCTGTTATGTATTACGGAGCCTCAGAACCGCTGTTTTACGATGTGGACGTTAAGAGCCACGAGGTTTTGAAAAAACGGCTGGAGGTTCTGGACTATTTATACACAAACAGGGGCAGGAAAACCTATGTGGTGACAACCTATTCGGCCTTGATTGGGTGGACGCTGCCCTATAAGAAGTATTCGGAAAATGTTATGAGTCTAAAGCCCGGGGACGAGATTGAACTGGAGGAGCTTTGCGAAAAGCTGAACAGGCTGGGCTATAAGCGTGAGGACATGGTTGAAGGAGCGGGGCAGTACAGCGTTCGGGGCGGCATACTTGACTACTTCCCCTATCACAGCTCCTATCCCATAAGAATTGAGTTTTTCGACACGGAGGTGGACTCGGTCAGAACCTTCGACCCTGCCGACCAGAGAACCATAGAGCAAAACGCCGAGGCGAGAATAACCCCTGCGGGAGAGATAGTGCTGACCTCAGAGGAGCGGGCGGCTCTGGTTAAGAAGCTGGCAAAGCTGAACCCCGAAAATGTGCAGGTGTTAAACAGGGATATTGAGCGGCTGAAGCAAGGAATAAGCTTCCCCTCAATCGAGAAGTATATTCCCTATATATACCGTGAAATCCCCACCATTATGGATTACCTGGCGGAGGACACAATCGTGTTCTGGTGCGACGGAAGCAGAATAAGCGAGGCAAACGAGGGAGAGGAGAGCAGGTTCGCCGAGGAGCTCGTGGACTTGGCGGAGCGGGGGATTATTGCCGACCCTAAGCTGAGCTACAGAGTTCCCCTTAAAAAGGCGGTTAAAAGCCTTGGGGCAAGCCATAGATTTATAGGAATAAGCGGTCTTGGGGGGTATTCAAAGGAGTACCGCCCGAAGCGAACCTATTCCATAGGCGCAAAGTCCCTGTCGGGATTTCAAGGGAAGATGGAGCTGCTGTATGAGAGCCTGGAGTACTACAAGTCCAAGGCGTACAGAATAATTTTGCTGGGCGGCTCGGAGATCAGGGCAAAAAATTTGATGGAGCAGCTTGAAAGCCGAGATATAAGCTGCGGATATACAGACGCTCTTGATAAGCTCCCGCCCTCGGGCAGCATAACCGTTACCCACGGAAGCATTGCCCACGGTTTTGAGCTGCCCATAATCCGAACGGTCGTAATATCGGATAAGGAAATATTCGGTCTTGAGCGGAAAAAGAGAAAGCGTTACGGAAAAATCAAGGGCGAAAAGATAGATAATTTTACCGACCTTAATGCGGGCGATTATGTGGTGCACAGGAACTACGGCATAGGTCAGTATATCGGCATTGAGACATTGACCGTTGAGGGCGTTCGTAAGGACTACCTTAAAATACGGTTTAAGGGGGACGACTTTCTGTATGTGCCCACAGACCAGCTTGACATGGTATATAAGCACATTGCCAAGGAGGGCGCCCATATAAAGATGAATAAGCTGGGGGGCGGCGATTGGAACCGAACCAAGCAGCGCGTTAAGGCGGCTGCGGCGGACATGGCAAAGGAGCTTATCGCCCTGTACGCCAAGCGTGCCGCAACACCGGGAATTGCGTTCCCAAAGGACGATGAGTGGCAGAGCGACTTTGAAGCAAGGTTCCCCTATGATGAGACGGACGACCAGCTGCGCAGCATAGAAGAGATGAAGCGGGATATGGAAAAGCCCTACCCCATGGACAGACTGCTGTGCGGAGACGTGGGCTACGGCAAGACCGAGGTAGCCCTGCGGGGAGCCTTTAAGGCGGTGACTGCGGGGTATCAGGTGGCATATCTGGTTCCCACAACCATATTGGCGAACCAGCACTATAACACCTTTAAGCAGAGAATGAAGGACTACCCCATAAACGTCGCCATGCTGTCCAGGTTCTGCACTCCCGCCGAGGAAAAGCGGATTGTCAAGGGTCTGTCCACAGGGGAGATTGACGTGGTTATCGGAACCCACAAGCTTTTGGGCAAGCAGGTGCGGTTTAACAAGCTGGGTCTGCTGGTTATAGATGAGGAGCAGAGGTTCGGCGTTGCCCATAAGGAGAAGATTAAGGAGCTGCGCAAGGAGGTTGACGTGCTGACCCTGACCGCGACCCCCATTCCCAGAACCCTGCATATGTCCCTGACGGGAATAAGGGATATGAGCATAATCAACGAGCCGCCGGCGGAGCGGTTCCCCGTTTCAACCTATGTTTTGGAATATGATGAAAACGTGGTTCGGGAAGCGATCAACAAGGAAATCGGCAGAGGCGGGCAGGTGTACTACCTGTTTAACAGGATTGACGGCATCTTCAAGGCGGCAAATCGAATAGCGGAGCTGGCTCCCGGTGCGAGAGTGGCTGCCGCCCACGGAAGAATGCATGAAAACGAGCTGGAGCAGATAATGCTGGACATGTCACGAGGGGAAATTGACGTTCTGGTTTGCACAACCATAATTGAAACAGGGCTTGACATCCCCAATGTGAACACCATAATCATGGAGGACTCAGACCGAATGGGTCTGGCGCAGCTTTATCAGCTGCGGGGCAGAGTCGGCCGTTCAAACAGAGCCGCCTATGCCTATTTGACCTATAAGCGGAACAAGAACCTGACCCCCGAGGCGGAAAAGCGACTCCTTGCCATAAAGGAGTTTACAGAGTTCGGCAGCGGCTTTAAGATTGCCATGCGCGACCTGGAAATCCGAGGCACGGGAAATCTTATCGGAGCCCAGCAGCACGGCCACATGGAGGCGGTGGGCTATGAGATGTATTGCAGGCTCCTTGAGGAGGCAAAGGCGGAGCTGCAAGGGGTGGAGGTTAAGAAAGAGACCGAGACTCAGATTGACCTGCCTGTGACCGCGTATATTTCGGAGAAGTATATCGGTAATCACAGTCAGAGAATTGCGGCGTACAAAAGGATTGCCGCCATAAAATCTCAGGAGGAGCTGTACGACGCCTATGATGAGATTGAGGACAGGTACGGAACTGTTCCCGCGGAGACCGAGAATCTTATGGAGGTGGCTCTCATAAAGGCGTATGCCGCAGAGTATAACATTACGGAGGTTATCGGAAACAGCAGGCAGATAACGATTAAGCTTGACCCGGATAATATTCCCGACATGAAGGCTTGCCTGGAGCTTATAGAGAGCAGACCGGGAAAGGTGTCAATACTAACCCCCGCCTCCCCAAAGCTTGTGATAAAACTGGCTCCGAAAAAGTCGGATTTACATTCGCGGGATTATCTGAAGGAGCTGCGGGGTATTATGGAGTTCCTTGCGTCTTACGGTAAAAAGTGAATATTTTGTAAACATTCTAATAAGTTTCTGCTACATCTATGGAAAAATGCATGTGTATAATGTATAATTAGGAGACATGGTTTGAAAATAATTAATTATAGGAAAAGGAGACATAACAATGGACAAGGATCAAAACGAGATCTTGAACGATGAAAAGGTTCAACAGGTCAAGGATGATGTGGAGGCTAAAATTGCCGATGCTGCGTCCGAGATAAAAGAAGAGATTGAAGAAGCAGACAAGAGAGCGGCGGAGAACACCGAAAAATTGGAAGATTCCGTTAAGGATATTACCGAGGACGTTGCCGCAAGAACCGAAGAAAAGCCTAAAAAGAGCGTAAATATCTCTGTGGGCGCTTTGGTCGGAATTATTGTGGGCTGTGTTGCGGTTGCTGCCATAGTTGTCGCTTTGATTATGAACTATGCGGGAAACCAGCCTAAGTACGGCAAGGCAGAGGGTAAAACCGTTGCAACGGTAAACGGCGATAAGATTACAGACGCAGACATGGGCTACTATATCTATGTTGAAGCTGTTAACCAGTACTATAAGGTTGCAGGCGAAGATGCAGACGGCGACATCGAGGGCTTTGACTGGGATCAGGATGTTGACGGCAGAAAGCTCTCCGATATAATCAAGGACAATGCTTACAAGAACGCAGTTGCCGATATGGTTTCAACCCAAAAAGCTGACGAGATATTAACAGGCGAGGACGCATGGACAGAGCAGGATGACCAGCAAATCCAGAGCACTGTTGACGGATATGTTCAGCAGTTCGGCGAGGACGGATTTAACCTGAGAGCTAAGAGCATGGGCATCAGCTCCGCCAACGAGTACGCAAGGATGTATGCCACAACAATGAAGGCGCAGAGCGTTCAGATGGCTGTTGAGGATAACCTTGAAAGCTATATCCCCGAGGGCGTTGACCTTGGGGAATACACCCAGGATGACAGAGGCTCGGCTAAGCACGTGCTTATAACTGTTGCGGAGGCAAATCTTGACCCCGCGGCTACTCCCGACCCGGACGCTGTTGACGACGCCACAGGTCTTGCTACGGCTCAGACGGTTGCAGAGCTGGCAAAGAGCGGCACGGACTTTGATGAGCTTATGACGCAGTATAACAAGGACACAGGGGAAACCTCTGCCGGATATACTTTTGCGACAGGCGAAATGGTTCCGGAGTTTGAGGAAGCTGCTTTTGCTCTGGGTATTGATGAGATTTCAGACCCGGTTAAGTCGGATTACGGTTATCACGTAATCAAGAGAATTGCCGGCTTCTATGAGATCCAGAACTACTGGGTATCACAGGCGAAGATCAGCCAGAATACAAAGAATTTGGAAAACATCTCCGTTAAGGGAATTATGGACGGGGTTCAGCAGTCGGGACAGGCTCTCCAGGAGGAGCAGGCAGCCGCTGCAAGCTCGTCGGATTCATCGAGTTCGTCAGATTCATCAAGCACATCAGACACATCGGCTGAATAATATAAAAGAATAGTAATTAAAACTGCCGCAAACCCGCGGCAGTTTTTTCATACTGTTGATAAACCCGTATTTAAGCCATATATTGATAAAGGCAAAGCATTTATCAATATATATGGGCTAAGATTGCGTAACAGTTCGCGTTGTAGGGGGCGGCTTCCCAGACGCCCCGTATGCAAACCGGCATTTTGTGCCAACGTAGGCGGTATTAAAATATTTGTAAATATCTATGTTGTAACCATTATGTATATGTCAATCCTGTTAAAACAGGTGATTACATTTGGAACGATCGGCGGGGCGTCTGGAAAGCCATCCCTATAACATGAACATTTAGATTGAATAAAACTATTGCTAAAATCATCAGGCTCAGCCCCGGATTATATAAAGGCAGAGCCTTTATAGAGCCAAAAAATGACCTTGTTTTACTACAATTATGTTACAGGGTGAAAAAACTCTTGACGGATATTGCCTTTAATGGGTATAATATACAAAAAGAGTTGCCGTATCTGCCTAAATTTGTTAGATAATTGTCAAAGGTTGGGGCGGTTCTGTAAATGTGAAAAAATCATTTTATTTTTTATAAGGGGAGGTCTTACAATGAATGTTGTAAGTATTGCTCCTTGGGTTGTTCTTGCTGCGGCAATATGCGGTCTGGCATTTGCTATGTACAAGTTTTTCTGGGTAAAGGGACAGTCCGAGGGCACAAAAGAGATGGCAAACATCTCCGGTAAAATCAGACAGGGCGCTATGGCGTACCTTAAGAGACAGTACAAGACGGTTGGAATTTTCTTTGTGGTAATGATTATTATCATTTGCTGCATGGCGGCTGCCGGTATGCTCACGTGGTTTGTGCCGTTTGCATTCCTGTCGGGCGGATTTTTCTCGGGTCTTTCGGGATTTATCGGCATGAAGATTGCAACCTACGCTAATTCAAGAACAGCCAACGGCGCAAGAGAGGGTCTTAACAGAGGTCTTAAGATCGCGTTCTCTAGCGGAACGGTTATGGGTCTCACGGTTGTAGGCTTGGGTCTTTTGGATATAAGCGTGTGGTTTATTATTTTGAAAGCAATCCTCAACGATGCCAACGATATTATGTCGGCAATGCTCACTTTTGGTATGGGCGCAAGCTCAATGGCGCTGTTCGCTCGTGTGGGCGGTGGTATCTTCACAAAGGCGGCGGATGTAGGAGCCGACCTGGTTGGTAAGGTTGAGGCGGGTATCCCTGAGGACGACCCCAGAAACCCGGCTGTTATAGCAGATAATGTAGGCGATAACGTTGGCGACGTTGCCGGTATGGGCGCTGACCTTTACGAGTCATACGTTGGTTCGATTATTTCAACGGGCGCTCTTGCAACGGCTGCAGGACTGGGCTTTGAGGGAATTGTTGTTCCCATGCTCATTGCGGCTATAGGTATTATCGCATCAATTGTGGGAACCTTCTTTGTATCAACAAAGGAGGGCGCTGACCAGAAGAGCCTTCTGGGCTCCCTGAGACGGGGTACATATATTGCGGCTGTAATTTCGGCGATAGCTTCGGCGGTGCTTATTTTCACACTGCTTCCCGAAAACACAGGCGTATTCTGGGCGGTTATCTCAGGTCTTGTTGCAGGTGTGCTTATCGGCTTCTTCACCGAGTATTATACGTCCGACTCCTACAAGCCCACTCAGAAGCTGGCAGGCTCATCGCAGACAGGAAGCGCAACTATCATTATAGACGGTTTGGCTCTGGGTATGAACTCCACGGCTATTCCGGTTATAATTGTGGGTCTCTCGGTTCTTATAAGCTACTTTGCGGCAGGCGGTGCAAACAGCTTTAATATGGGTCTTTACGGCGTAGGTATTTCCGCCGTAGGTATGCTTGCAACTCTGGGTATCACCCTGGCTACCGACGCATACGGTCCCGTTGCCGATAACGCAGGCGGTATTGCGGAGATGGCAGGTCTTGAGCCTGAGGTTCGTGACCGTACCGACGCTCTTGACTCACTGGGTAACACAACTGCTGCAACAGGTAAGGGCTTTGCTATAGGAAGCGCGGCTCTCACAGCTCTGGCTCTTATCGTTTCATATACGGAGAAGTTCCCCCAGGGTTCTCTGGAGCTGACATTGACAAATCCGCCGGTGCTTATCGGTTTGTTTGTGGGCGCAATGCTGCCGTTCCTGTTCAGTGCATTCACGATGCAGGCTGTGGGACGTGCGGCGCAGAAGATTGTTGTTGAGGTTAGACGCCAGTTTAAGGAAATCAAGGGTCTTATGGAGGGCAAGGCAGAGGCGGACTACAAAACATGTGTTGACATCTGCACAAGATCCTCTCTTAAGGAAATGATTGTCCCCGCCGCTTTGGGTATTCTGGCTCCCATTATTGTAGGTATTGTGCTGGGACCCAACGGTGTTGTAGGCATGCTGGCAGGCGCGCTGGTTTCAGGCTTCGTGGTTGCTATTATGATGGCAAACTCCGGCGGAGCGTGGGATAATGCGAAGAAGTATATTGAGGCAGGCAACTTTGGCGGCAAGGGCAGCGATAACCATAAGGCTGCCGTTGTTGGCGATACAGTCGGCGATCCCTTTAAGGATACATCAGGTCCCTCGGTTAATATTCTTATTAAGCTGCTGTCCATGGTTTCGATTGTGTTCGCAGGTCTGGTAATGAAGTTCAATTTGATTGACGCAATAACAAACTTGATTAAATAGAGGTTTTAAAAATGAAATATTGTAATAACTGCAATAACGGAATAGATGACAGTGCGGAGGTATGCCCCATTTGCGGCGAGAAACAGGCGGTGGACGCCGTGCCTGTTCAGAGTATGCCCGATGAAAAGAAAATGGTGGGCGCATCTGTTGCCGGATTTGTAATAGGTATTTTAAGCCTTGTGCTGTGCAACACGGTTGTAGGGCCGCTTGTAGGACTAGTTCTGGGCATTTTGGGAACGCGTAAGTTTGACGAAAGCAGAAACAAGTCCAGGTGGGTAGGCGTTGCGGCAATAGTGCTGAACGCTCTGGCAATAGTTCTGGCTGTTATCGCTGTAGTTACGATATTTTCCATGTACTTCTCAGGTCAGCTTGAACCTGACGCAGTAAATTAACTGAATGAGGTTAACGAGTGGCTGTCGGGGCTCCTGCTTTTGCGGGAGCCCTTTTTTCATTCAGTCACACCAACAATTTTTATCCATGTAACTGGGATAATCGCAATAGAAAATCAAAATTGTGTAATGCTGTGTAACAACTAAAACTTTATATTTAAATAACAGGGATTATAATTCAAAAAGTAAAGTTTTAGTATTTACATGGTACTAGGGGCGTCTGCCCCAGGCTACACGTTATTCTTATTAATAATAGAAAACATTGGTTTTAAAATATTCACAGCATACAAAAAACGGCCTGCGTGAGCAGACCGTTTTTATTACCATATTGATTAACCAAGATCTGAGAAGTACTTGATTGTTCTAACCATCTGGCTTGTGTATGAGTTCTCGTTGTCATACCATGATACAACCTGAACCTCATAGAGGTCATCGCCGATAGGAGCAACCATTGTCTGAGTTGCGTCAAACAGTGAGCCGTATGTCATACCAACGATGTCGGATGAAACGATTTCGTCCTCGTTGTAGCCGAAAGACTCGTTTGCAGCAGCCTTCATAGCAGCGTTGATACCCTCAACAGAAACATCAGAACCCTTAACAACAGCTGTCAGGATTGTTGTTGAGCCTGTAGGTGTGGGAACTCTCTGAGCAGAACCGATGAGCTTGCCGTTGAGCTCGGGGATAACAAGACCGATAGCCTTTGCCGCACCTGTTGAGTTAGGAACAATGTTTACAGCGGCAGCTCTTGAACGTCTCAGGTCACCCTTTCTCTGAGGACCGTCCAGAGTCATCTGGTCGCCTGTGTAAGCGTGAATTGTGCACATGATACCCGACTGGATAGCTGCGTACTTGTTAAGAGCGTCAGCCATGGGAGCCAAGCAGTTAGTTGTACAAGAAGCAGCTGAGATAATTGTATCCTCGGGCTTCAATGTCTCATGGTTTGTGTTAAATACAACTGTGGGCAGGTCGTTTCCTGCGGGAGCAGAGATAACAACCTTTCTTGCGCCGGCGTTAATGTGAGCCTGAGCCTTTTCCTTTGATGTATAGAAGCCTGAGCACTCCAGAACAACGTCAACGCCCAGCTCGCCCCAGGGGCAGTTGTTAGCGTCGGGATAAGCGTAAATCTTAATCTCCTGACCGTCAACAGTAATAGAGTCTTCGCTTGCTGTAACCTTGTCAGCCAGAGCGTACTTACCCTGTGATGAGTCATACTTTAAGAGATGAGCGAGCATCTTGGGGCTTGTCAGGTCGTTAATAGCAACAACCTCGTAACCCTCTGCGCCGAACATCTGTCTGAAAGCCAGACGTCCGATACGTCCAAAACCATTAATAGCAACTTTTACTGACATAATAAAAGTACCTCCTAAATAAATATATTGTTTATTATTTTTCTGTTTTTTATTATTGCCTCGGCATAATCCGCAGACACTATTATTTTACCTCAAATGTAAAAATTATTCAAGTATTTTTTTGATATTTTTTTGTCAAATCTAAAAAAAGACAATTTTACTATATTTTAACAACATTGTCTCCAAAACTCATACAGTTTAAACCAGAGGAATTTTTATAGTTAAATGCAGCGTATTTCTGCTCTTGTGATTTTGCACAAAAGGGCTTGTTTGCCGAAAAGCCTAATGTTACAAAAATGTTACAGAAATATTTGTTTTTTGTAATAAACGATAACCACAATATATTGAAACCCAAAAAATCAAAACACAAGATGTAGATTGAAAAATTTCCTGTGTTCAAAAACAGGTCATAAAATTACTGAAATTTTTGTCTGTTTTTTGCCGAAAGACATATGAACAAATTGTGAAAAAATTGCGTTTTTACTTGATTTTTCAGGGCAGGCGTGTTATACTGGGGGCACAGTTAAGGGGCGTTGAGATTAAAAAGCGTTGTTAAAATTTTGCGGCGTTAAGCTTTGCGCATTTTAATTTTAACCGGCTAAAATTTATGAGGTGATTATTTTATGCAAAAACACAACATGGCAAGTCTGTCTTTAAAGATAGTTCTTATGTTGTCATTGTTGCTGGCGGGATTGCAGGCGTCCGTATCGGCGAGAGAGTTCTCCGATGTGCCTATAACCGCCTCCTATTACACGGCAGTAGATAAACTGAGCAATATCGGCGTTATCCAAGGCAGAGAGGACGGCAATTTTGCTCCCGACGCACAGACCACGAGAGCAGAGTTCTGCGCTTTCCTTTCCAGGTCAACGGGATATAACGAGAAGTATTATCAGTCGTCGGGTATTCCTTTCAGTGATGTTTCATCCGATTATTGGGCAAACGATTATATATCCTATTGTTATGAGAGAGGCTATATAAACGGTATGCTTGACGGAACCTTTGCTCCGGCAGACCCTGTTACATACGAGCAGGTTGTTAAGATGGTTGTCTGCGCTTCAGGCGCGGGGGATGAGAGCCTGAGAAGCGTTGGACCTTATTGGTATTCGGGATATGTTGCCGTTGCCGATAAGTACGGCTTGCTCCGTGATACCACCAAGGCGGTGGGTCAGGACGCCAACAGAGCATTTGTGGCTCAGATGGTGTATAACTCCATGAGCTTTATTAACGGCGGGGATATTGATGACGGAACAAGCTCGGATGTAAGCGACGCGACGGATCTGTCCAACAATACGGCATATCCTACGGCAGAGCCTGAGGAGTCTGTCGATGCGGACTTTGACAGCGAGGACATTTTTGACGCCACACCGGCGCCTACAGCTGCTCCTCCCACGGCTACGCCGGAGCCTACGCCTTTCCCCACCGACGCGCCTACGCCGTTGCCTACTCTTGTACCTACGGCGGCGCCCACTCTTGCGCCGACTCCCAACATAGCAACGCCGGCTCCCACGAGAGTGCCGGTTGTTAACACAACAAAGCCGTCAAATTCCGGTTCTTCATCGGCAAACGGCCGCACAATCGTTATTGACCCGGGACATAACTACAGCGGTGTTGACACAGGCGCTGTGGGAAACGGACTGAGAGAGCAGGACATAACGTGGTACATTGCGGAAAAGGTTAAACCTCTCCTTGAGGCAAGGGGCTTTAACGTTGTTATGACCCGTAACTCAATTTATGATAACTGTTCAACGGATTCCACATCTGCCAGCCTTGCTTACAGATATAATCTGGCGAATAATATAGGTGCGGATCTGCTTGTTTCAATCCACTGTAACGCCGGCGGCGGCAGCGGAACCGAGACTTATTGTTACTACGGAAGCGAAAGCGGCAGAAGGCTCGCTACATACATTCAGAATAACATCGTAAGCGCGCTGGGAACATCAAACAGAGGCGTTAAGGAAGCGGGCTTCTCGGTTATCAAGAACACCAACATGACGGCGGTTCTTGTGGAGACAGCGTTTATTGACACGGCTTCCGATGCGGCAAAGCTGGGAGACAAGACCTGTCAGCAGTTATATGCCGAAAGCATTGCAAAGGGCGTATGCAGTTACTTCGGAGTGTCATACTAAAACAAAAACAAATCGGACGGACAGCGCACGGTTCGTCCGATTTCGGCCGAATTTAATAGAGGGCGTCGGGCACATATTTTATGTGCCTTTCCGTGCGTTCATGATTATTTTACGGAGGAAGTTACAATAATGGAAAAACTGAACAAGCCGGAGCTGCTTGCGCCGGCGGGAAATCTCGAAAAGCTGAAAACCGCAGTGACATACGGGGCGGACGCTGTGTATATAGGCGGTGAGGAGTTTTCTCTCCGCGTTGCGGCGGACAATTTTACCCCGGAGGAGATTGCCGAGGGCGTTAAGTTTGCCCACGAGCGGGGGCGGCGGGTATATTTGACCGCTAACGTTATCCCTCACAACAAAGACGTAAACGAGTACGCGGATTTCCTAAGAAGCGTTAAGGACACGGGTATAGACGCGGTTATACTGTCCGATCTGGGGATTTTCTCAATAACGAAAGAGGTTGCTCCCGACCTTGATATTCACGTAAGTACCCAGGCGAACAATGTAAACTGGAAAAGTGCGGAGACTTGGTACAAAATGGGAGCGAAGCGGGTTATTCTCGCTCGTGAGATGTCTCTTGAGGAAATAAGGGAGATACGGGAAAAGACTCCTAAGGAGCTTGAGCTTGAAGCTTTTGTTCACGGGGCAATGTGCATTTCCTACTCGGGAAGATGCCTTCTCAGCAACTACATGGCGGGCAGAGACGGCAACCACGGCGAATGCGCCCACCCTTGCCGCTGGAAGTACTTCCTTATGGAGGAGCAGCGGCCGGGAGAGTATATGCCGGTTTATGAAAACGAGCGGGGCACCTTTATTTATAATTCCAAGGATTTGTGTATGCTGGAGCATGTGGACAAGCTGGTGCAAAGCGGCTTGAGCAGCTTTAAGATAGAGGGCAGGGTTAAGTCCGAGTTCTACGTGGCAACCATAGTTAAGGCATACCGCCGCGCTATTGATGACTACTTCAAGGCTGTTGAAGCCGGAGAAGAGTACCGATTTGACCCGTCCTTGCTTGATGAGGTTAAAAAGGTCAGTCATCGGGACTATACAACGGGCTTCTATTTCGGCAGGCCGGACGGCAACGAGCAGCACTACGAGAGCAGCTCATATATCAGGAATTATGACATGGTCGGCGTGGTTACGGGATATGACGAGGAGAGAGGAATGGCAAAGGTCGTCCAGAAAAACCGGTTCTTTAAGGGGGACACAGTGGAGTTTTTAAGACCCTACGGAGACTTTTGCTCTCAAAAAATCGAGTTTATGACCGACGGGGATGGGAACGAGATAGAGGTGGCAAACCATCCTCAGAGCTTGGTATATATAAAAACAGACGTGAAGCTTGAGCCGGACACCTTTGTGAGAATGGAGCGAAAATAATCGGATGCAGAACGTCAAAAATAATTTTGTATGGTAATACCATAAATTATCAGTGAATGTCTCTTGACTTTTTTGCAGTATCGTGATAGAATATCAATATATGTATGTGATATCCTTGTGAAGGGTGTATTCATACGGCAGCATATAGTAAATTAATTAAAATTATATACATTTTTGGAGGGTAATTGATATGAAAAACATCAAAAGAGTTGCCTGCTTGGTGCTGACTCTTCTCATGGTTGTTTCAACAATGTCGGTTTTCGCCGCATTCAGCGACGTTCCCGCAACAGCCTCATATGACGAAGCAGTTTCCGCACTTAATCAGCTGGGCATTATCAACGGTTACGAGGACGGCACGTTTAAGCCGGATAACGACGTTACGCGTGCGGAGTTCACCGCTATGCTCATGAGAACCTTGGGCGCAGGCTCTGTAGGTTCAACATCTGCGGCTGAGCTTCCCTTTACGGATTTGGATGATAATAACACAGATGTTTCCTGGGCTTATCCCAACATCAACACAGCTTATAAGAACGGCATCATCAACGGCTATGGGGATAACACCTTCAGACCCAATGACAACGTTCTGTATGAAGAAGCCGTAAAGATGATAGTTTGCGGTCTGGGTTACGGCAACGGTATTTCGGTTGACACAACTCCTTGGTATTCAAACTTTGTTAACCAGGCAAGACAGCTTGGAATTACAAAGAACGCTCAGAACATCGGTTCTGTTGAGAGACCCGCTTCCCGTGCCTGCATCGCGCAGATGCTTTATGACTCATTGGAAATTCCTCTCGTTGAGAACGGAACTGTTACAACAAAGACAGCTCTCGGCGACTACTTAGGTTACGTTAAGAACACAGGATATATCTCGGCAAACGATTTGACAAGCCTTGATGATCCCGATGTTACCCTGCGCGACAATCAAATTCAGATCCGCGCTAAGGAGCCGGGTTCCACAACATACGAGGTTCATACATACACTGTTTCTGACGCTTCTCAGTTTAAGGACAAGCTGGGCTACCAGATTGACTACTTCTATCCGAAGCCGAGCACATCAGACTCTATACGTACGCTGTTCAGCTACGAAGTAAAGTCAAATACCATCGTTGAGCTTGATGCATCAATGATTGAGCCTGACGAGTGCACAAGAACAGCGATTAAGTATTATCCTGACGAGAACTCAGCTCTTTCTAATGCGAACTTGGCGTCGGAAAATATTGTGATATACAACGGAAAGCTGTATGGTCCCAATGCTGCGTCAAGCACGTTCAGCGTTGACATGCTTCCCAATGTGGGAACAGTTACTCTGCTTGACTCAGACCAGGATAACAAGTATGACGTAATAACAATTTGGAGCTATGAACTCTACTATGTATCCAGCAAGTCATCAAGCGAATACTCAATAGTAGACAATGCTACAAGAAATACAGACAAAACTCTCGTTCTTGATCCCGACGCGGATACAAACCTCGACTTGGTTGACAAGAGCGGAAATGAAGTGACTTTTGGTTCCATAACAACAGGCAGCGTAATATGCTATGCCCAGAGCAACACCGGAAACGGCGGCACCGACTACAAGAGAGCGGTTGTTGTTACGGATAAGGCGTCAGGCTCTGTTTCATCTGTAAGAACAGGTGAGGAGGTTGTTATAAACGGTACGACATATAAGTACTCAAACGCTGCTCCCTGGATGGAGAACGGAAATGACGGAACTCTGGAAGAGCCCACAACCTCTGACAGCGGAACATTTGCACTTGATATAAACGGTAACCTGTTTGCGTACAGCAAGTCTACAACAGATACATCTTCTGTAAACTATGGATA
This sequence comes from uncultured Eubacteriales bacterium, assembly GCA_958352815.1. Lineage (GTDB taxonomy): Bacteria > Bacillota > Clostridia > Monoglobales > Monoglobaceae > Monoglobus. The sequence goes on along the minus strand of CATWQA010000001.1, from coordinate 151,667 downwards.
CGTTCTGGCTTATGACGAGGGTGATTCGGCTTTCGGAACAATAGATGACTTCCAGGTTAGAATTTTGACCCAGAACAACGCAAAGACAGACTTCCATATCAGAAAAGGTACCACTGTAAACGGCGTGTCCTGCTCAACTGCAGAGGACTTCCTGAATGCGCTTTATGAGGGATCTTCATACCAGAAGACAGGCGATACGGCAAGAACAGGCATTCAGCAGGTTGTTAAGTATACAACTTCAACCCGTAACGGCAACGCTTGTATTGACACTCTCTACACTGTAACGGCTGATACTGATGTTACAGGCGGACAGACTGTTGAAAACGATAAGCTCTATAACCTGGCAGAGCTTGAAAGAGGTACTGTTAAGCTCACGTATGCAAGCAGTAAGCTGAGCAACAGTACAACAGGAACTCAGCTCAGTGTGGGCAGCTCGGTTGTATTCGTTGTTCCCGATCAGAGCGAGAGAGGAAATTCTGAAAACTTCAAGAAGACAACTGCAAGCAGCTACTTCAGTTCCGGCAAGAGCTACGAGAGCGTTGAGGCATTCGATGTTTCCAAGACAAACTCAGCTAGGGTAATCGTAGTTTACGGCGGAAGCACTTCTACAGAGGTTGATGAGACATCTCCCGTTTGCGTTGTAAGCGAAAATCCCGGACAGGAATCTGTTGACGGAACAAGTCTGTACAAGGTAAGCGGCTATAAGATTACAAGAGGTAACACAAAGGGTACCTTTGACACTTATGCTTCCACATCTTCAAATGCGGTTGTACGTGATATGCAGATTGGTGATATTTACAGAACAGGTGAGGACAGCGACGGTTATCTGACCTTCGATTCGCAATATCGTCTGTACCCTGCGTCTGAGGGTTACATTGATACAGGCAGCGCGAGACCGGCAAATTGGAACAGCGCTGACTACTGCGTGATTTACGGAAGTGTATATGCGGCAGACTCTACGGAAGCGGTTGTTGTAATTCCCTCGCTGCTCGGCGCAGATGACGACTACAGCGATGAGGCTCAGTACACAATTGCAGCCTCCAGCTTTAATAACGCTAAGATTTTGAAGTATGATACATCGGGCAGAAATACAGAGGTTCTTGACGTAACAGAGGATCGCACCGCTGTTCTTGACAGCCTTGCAGGTCTGTATGACGGACTTAACCCATCAAAGGTTCTGATCTATATGTATCAGGGCAGCGTTAAGCTTCTGGTTATCACAGAGGAATAATTTTATAAACTCAAAACAGGCTGCGTGCGCAGCCTGTTTTTTGTTGTCTGAAGTACTGTGTAAATGCTAAAGCTTTATTAAAATTAACAAGTTGGATATACGTAAATCATTACGGTGTAGAGGGCGGATTCCTATACGCCCCGAGCTATGCAACGGTTTTTGCCGGCGCAAACGGGATATGCATATACGTAACTGATTAAATTCGTAGGGGCGCCGTTTTTATCGGCAACGACTTAGGTTTATTATTGACATTGCACACACACCTTGTACAAATCGGAATACCGAGAGCCATCCCGCTTCAAAGAAGCGGGGGCGCAATTGCGGCCGCTGACTGAATTACCGTTCAACGCTATATATTCAGATTTAACAGACACAACAATTTTATTTATTATAATGGATTATGTTGACAGTAATAGTGATTTATGTTAAAATAATAACATAGACGCAGTTGCCGCCGTTGCGGAAAATGGCAAGACAAGTTCCGTCAAACGGTAACCTAATTATTATGAGATTTTAATTAGCGGAGGAAATGTAAATGGTACATTTAACTGAACAGGAAAAGAGGGAGATGTGTATAGAGCTGGCAGAGCATCTGCCGAAAATACGGGAGCTGCTCAAGCTTTCCCAAAAGGCTTTCGGCGAAAGATGCGGAATTTCAACACCCAGAATGTCTGTTATAGAGAATAAGCATTTTATTATGACATGGTCGCAGCTCACTTCGATAATGTTTGTGGTGTCATGTAACCAGAAAACCAAGGAATATTTCTTTAATCATCGCTTGCTGGGTCCTAAATTTCTCCAGTTTATACAGCAAAAAGAAGAAGACAGCGTTCCCGATATAAATATTATGGTTGAAGAAGTTTTTGTTGAAAGATACAAGAAACAGTTTTATGACGACTGCATCAAAAAGCTCGATGCCGAGTTGTAATGCAATCAAATATTGCGGGGATACGTATTTGCGTATCCCGAATTATTGTGTGTTTGCAGCCGTGCAATAGCACAAATTTATTAAAAACTAAGGAATAATTGCCACTTTGTTTGTGGCTGATTGACTATTATTTGTCTTTGCGGTATAATAAAATTCGTTTACAATGAGTGTTTTGTCTTTATTTTTATGGGCGAAGCGTTCAGATGTTTTTGTAAAAATTACATTAAATATATTAGGGGGAATAGTAATGAGGAAGTTAAGAAAGTCATTGGCGTTAATTCTTGCCGTGGCAATGGTGTTGACAACTTTCGGATTTACCACTGCTTTTGCAGCGAATTTCAGCGACACATCCGGTCACTGGGCGGAGTCTGTTATTGACAAGTGGAGCAATTCGGGAGTTATTAACGGATACGAGGACGGTACTTTTGCGCCTGACGCTTATTTGACAAGAGCGGAGCTGGCAAAGATAATCTCAGCCGAAAAGGGTTATGAGACACTTGCCGAGATTAGCTTTACGGACGTTCAGGGCGACGAATGGTTCGCGGCTAATTTGAGAAAGTGCGTGGCACAGGGCGTTATCGGCGGCTATGATGACGGTACTTTCAGACCGGACAGCGGCGTGACCCGTGAAGAAGCGGCAACCATGTTCCAGCGCGCATATGCAATAAACACAATCGGTCTTTTGAGCTTTACCGATACCGACAGCATTTCAGACTGGGCAAAGACTTCGGTTACGGCTCTGGTTGGTTCAGGTGTTATCAGCGGTTATGAGGACGGTACGTTCAGACCTGCGGATCTTATCACCCGTGCAGAGGTTGTAAAAATCCTGGACGGAATTACAACTGCTGTTGAGCAGCCCCAGTCCACATCTTCAAATGTGGGCACAGGCTCGGTTGGCGGAATAGGCAACCTGGGCGGCGGTAACGGCGGCGGTGGCGGCGGCTCCTCGTCGGGCGGCAGCACATCAAACAGCTACAAGGTTACGTTTAACGCTAACGGCGGAAGTTTTACAAACGGAGTAAAGTCAACTTCTATAAGTGTTACAAGGAATGCCGTGGTAGGCTCAAAGGTTGGAGAGCCCACAAGAGAAGGCTACATATTTGACGGCTGGTATACATCATTGAATTCAGCCGAGGCTCTTAATTCTGCATATAAGTGGAGCCTTAACTCAAGCACCGTAACTTCAAATATCACCCTGTATGCAGGCTGGTATGTTAACGGAAGCTCGGTTGTTACGTTTGAGACCAACAACGGAACTCCCGCTGTTGAGAGACAGGATGTTGAAAACGGCAGTTATGCTACAGAGCCGGATGTAGAGCTGACTCGTGCCGGTTATACATTCACAGGCTGGTACAAGAGCAACACTTCATTCAGCGAGGGCAATAAGTTTGATTTTGCCGCAACGCCGATTAAGGAGAACACAATCATATATGCAGGCTGGCAGGTAAACGCTGAGTATGCAGATAAGGAAGTGTCTATCCCGACTGTGCCCACAGGCCAGTTGCTGACAGGCTCTATTGACCCTGTGCCTCCCAAGGCTATTCCCGGTGAGACGGTTACGATTAATATCATTCCTCCGTCAACCTCGGATGCGGCATATAAGGTTGAGGAAGCTCCCACAATTAAGTATGTTTCATTGACAGGCGAGACAAAGGAGATTACCGGTGTCACAGTAAATGAGGATGCTCTTTATTCGTTCTCGTTTAAGATGCCCGATGATGTTCAGGACGGCACAATTGAGATTATGCCTAAGTATATACAAATTCTGCCTCCCACTCCGGAGCCCACGGCAACTTCATCTCTGCCCACGGCAACGCCGGCCAGAGAGCCCTTGTATTACTTCTCGTCGGTGGATTTTGCGGATCTGAATTCCCTTCCTCAAGGCAAAGAGACCAATGGTCTTACTCTGGGAAGCTACAAGGAAGATATAGCGATTGACGGCAGCAACAAGACCTTTAGTGTACTGGAGGATTACCCCGGTAACTCAGGTTATAAGTATACAAGAAGATTGAAGATAGGTACTGTTCCCCTGTCGTTTGATGTAACAGGTCCCTGTTATATCACCATTGATGCGGTATCGGCAAGTTCGGCTGATAGAACCTATTCGGTTCTTGCAGGTTCTGAGGAGCTTACTAAGTTTACCTGTTTGGAAGATGCTGCTAACAGCTGTAATATTATATACACAGGCGGCGCCGGTACCATAACCATAAAGCCGGACGCGGGTATAAATGTATACGGTATATTTGTGGATTATTTCACCGAGGGTATGGTTACACCTTCACCGTTGCCTACAGCAGCGCCTCCTACACCAGAGCCTACATTGGATCCCAATTTGACATATGCAATCACGGTTGACGAGAGTATTCCCAACGGTTCTGTTGTGGTAAATAACGGAACAATTTCCAGCGATCAAATAAGCTCGGTTGAATGGGATGCAATAAGTCTCATGCCCGAGAATATAACCGAGGACGCCTATGATAGCGGCGGTGCTACAACAATAAAAGTTTGGGATAAGGGTGAAAGCAAGAATATAAACGGCGTTGATGACAGCGATGGTACAATCACCGCATACGATGATATGTTCTGGAACAGACATTTGGATACATATAATATTCACAGCCAGAACAATCCTACCGCAAACCCGCCTTTCATCAGTAACGTACCCGGTGGTAATGCGTTCAGTGTAAAAGCGGCGAAGGACGGCTATCTGACCCTGAAACTTTATATATACAGCAACAAGGAATTCTGTCTCTACGATAATAGTGCTGAGAAGTATATTGAGAACTTCTCAACTGACAGCGAGGCAATTTATAACTTTACGTTCCAGTGCAAAGCCGGAGGCGATTATTATTTCTGGGCAAAAGGTTCAAAGATCGGTTTAGCCGGAGTTACATGGTCAACAGGAAATCTTGAAACGAAAGCAGGTCAGACGGTTACTATAACAACAAAGCCTGACAGCGGCTATAAGGCAAGCTCTATTGTAACCGAGCCTGAGCAGAAGGTAACTCAGACAGGCGATAATACGTTTACCTTTACAATGCCGCCGGAACCTGTTAATATTTCTGCTATCTTTGTTGACAGCGGTTCGACTGAGCATTTGGTAACAGCTCCGAACACAGAGCACGGAACGGTTACTCTGTCAAAGACCTACGTTGCCACGGCAGAAGCTGACGAAACTGCTGAGCTTGCGGCAATGCGCGATATTATCGATTCGACCGATAACTTCTTAATGGCAGACGGCACAGGCGGAAAGTGGATTGTTTCTTCTGACGGTAAGGTTGGAGAAACAGTGGTTCAGGATAACAGCGACATCAACGGAAACAGCACAGGAAAGCTTAAGATGACCGACAAGGCGGTTCAGTATGTTCTGAGCGACCCGATCACTTCAGGCGGATATGAGCTTTCTTATGACTTCTATGTTGAAGGCTCGTCAGGCCGTTCCTTCAGAACATATCTTGATGGGGAGGCTCATCCATACAGTGAAAGCACCGGTCAGGCTACGGCAATGGGAACAGACAGTGCATATTTCCATATGACTGATGTAAACAACAAGGTATTTGTTACAAGTGAGACAGGCGATCTGGGAGCAAAGGATGAAAAGGGCACACAGGTTGGCTCTGCGGCTATTGAGAACGGAAAGTGGTACAGAGTGGTTATAAGCGGCACAGCAGGTTCAAGCAACCCGCTTACGGTGTCATACTACCTCCATGGTACCGACGGAAAATATAATCCGGACAGTATTTCATCAACACCTGCGCTGACAACAAGCTCAGCTCCCATAACAACAGGCAGGACGGCAACTCTTGCACAGATTAAGTTTATGAGAACGGCAAGCGGAAGTCTGTACTATGATAATATTAAGCTGACAGCCGAAAACGGCACGCCTGAAGTAAACGGATATGCAATAAAGGCTTATGCAGGCGAGGGTATTGTTGTTAACGCAACTCCCGACTCAGGCTATGAAGTAGCTTCGATCGAAGCCGTTGATGCGGACGGAAACAGCATACCTGTCGGCGAGGATAACATCTTCACAATGCCTGCAAGTGATGTTACGGTTAACGTGACATTTGACGTTAAGGTGGTACCGACACCGGAACCGGGATCTACTCTTAAGACGGTAAGCTCGTCCAGTGATTGGATTTTTACTCCTGCAAATCTGAAATCCTACGGAACAGGTGATGACTCAAGCGCTTCGCTGACGGGTACGGTTATTTATGATGATTTGACTATCTATATTAAGCCCGACGCTACTCTTTCGGTAGATACGACAAAAGATAAAGAGATTAACGGCAACACATATACCGGACGTCTTAAGATGGGCGGCTCGGGAAGTCTTGACGGGGAAAACTCCCACAGAGTTATTGCATTTATTCCCGGTGCGGACGGAACTGTTGAGGTGGATTATGCACATGCTTCAGGCTCAGGGGCTGCAAGAACACTGAATATAGTTCATAACGGCGAGACTATTACCGAGAATGTAGAAGCGGACGTAAGCACTTTCAAGACCGTTGATGTTAAAGCGGGTTCTCCCATATATATCTACGGTACAGGCGGCGGACTTAACTTCTATGCTGTACACTATACAGTTAAGTAATTAGCAATTATTAAATAAGCGGCGGGGCGATTAGCTCCGCCGCTTTTACTGTGTAGGCATAAAAAAGCGGAGACCCTTGATAAATAATTTATCAAAATGTCTCCGCTTAAATTTCGGCCAAAATCATAAGCCTTTAGCTAAGCTCAGAAAATTCAGGCGTTTCGTCCAGAACCTGTCGGTACTTTTCAAGTATCTGTTCATTCAGATCTGTTCTGGTCTCAGAGTTTATAGGATGTGCAATATCCTTGTACTCGCCGTCGGGAGTCTTTCTGCTGGGCATAGCCGTAAACAGCTTGCCCTCCTGACTTTCGATAACCTTGATGTCATGAACTACGAACGCGTCGTCAAAGGTCACAGAAACAACGGCTTTCATCCTGCCCTCTGTGTTTACTTTTCTGATTCTGATATCAGTAATCTGCATTACGTCCCTCCTCCTTTCTCGAAGAAAACTCCGAATATGTAAAATTATTTAAAATTTATAAACAAATGGTTTATACTCCTTGAAATACGCTAAATAATATAGTATAATGCTCATATAAACAAAATCGAAAGAGGGTAAATAATATGAGCAACTTCACTATTTCCGATTTTCCAAAGGGCGCCTGCGTACACATGATAGGCATTGGCGGCATAAGTATGAGCGGCGTTGCCGAAATGCTGCTGAGCCTGGGATATAAGGTGTCCGGCAGTGATGTTAAGGCAAGTAACTTAACCGACAGGCTGCGCGAGAACGGAGCCGAAGTGTTTATCGGTCAGTCGGCGGATAACATAAAGAGCCCGGACGCGGTTTGCTATACCGCCGCGATCTCTGAGGATAATCCCGAGCTTGTCGCTGCAAGAAAGCTGGGTGTTCCTGTTTTGGAGAGAGCCGAGCTTCTGGGGGCGCTGCTGGAGCTTTATAAGTATCCCGCTGCTGTTGCCGGAACCCACGGCAAGACCACAACCTCCTCAATGCTGTCTCTGGTTCTCCTTGCTGCGGACAAGGATCCCACAATCCTTATTGGCGGCGAGCTTAGCCAAATAGGGGGTAACTACCGTATCGGCGGCTCTGAATACCTGCCCTTTGAGGCGTGTGAGTACGTTGACAGCTTTTTGAATTTTAAGCCGTACGTCTCAATTATCACCAATATCGAAGAGGATCACCTTGACTATTTCAAAGACCTTAATCATATTATATCATCTTTTGTAAAATTTGCAAGTCTTACAAGTGATAATGGGTGCAATATTGTATGTATTGACGAAAATACTACCCGTGCCATTGTGCAAAATGTAGAAAAAAATGTCATTACTTATGGAGTAAATAATAATAATGCCGACTATATTGCCGATAATGTGGTTCTTAAGGAAAACGGATGCCCGAGCTTTGACGTATTTAATAAGGGGCGGTTTGTTGTGCATATTGATTTAAAGGTTGCGGGAACTCATAATATCTGCAATGCTGTAGGCGTGACTGCTGCCTGCGAGTTTTTAGGCATAGATGCGGAATATATTAAGAGGGGTTTGGAGGAGTTCGGCGGAACAAAACGCCGCTTTGACAGACTGGGCAAGACCGAGACCGGGGTTGAGGTGGTGGACGATTATGCCCACCACCCGACAGAGATACGCACCACCCTTGAGACTGCCAAGAAGATGGGCTATAACCGCGTTTGGGTCGCATTCCAACCCCATACCTATACCAGAACCGCCGCTTTTCTTGAGGAGTTTGCTTCCGCATTGTCGGTCGCGGACAAGGTTATGATTGCCGATGTATATCCCGCCAGGGAGAAGTATGACGGAACGATCCATTCCTGCGATTTGGCGGCGTTAATACATGGTTCGGTATACATGAACGATATGGACGCCATGAAGCGTTATATTTTAGCAAACGCAGATCCCGGGGATTTGGTAATCACTATGGGCGCAGGCAACATTTGCAATCTGGGTTACGCGCTGGTTAGTGATAGGTAATAATATGAACAGAGAATTGTTAGAGAGAGGTCTAAACGACCTTGAAATAGACTTTTCGGAAGAGCAGCTTGACCAATTTGCCGAATACTCCGAGCTGCTGAAGGAATGGAACAAGAAAATCAACCTAACCGCCATAACCGATGACGACGGCATAGCCGTAAAGCATTTTCTGGATTGCGCTCTGCCGCTGAGATACGTGGATTTCAAGGAGGGCGCAAAAATTGCGGACATAGGCACGGGGGCAGGGTTCCCCGGGATGCCAATAAAGATTTTAAGGCAGGATATGTCTCTGACTCTTGTGGACTCCTTAAATAAGCGGATTAACTTCCTCAATGAAGTAAAGCGGGAGTTGGGCTTGCGGCAAGTGGAGTGCATTCACGCCAGAGCCGAGGAGCTGTCTTTGGACAGAGCCTATCGCGATAAATATGACTATGTGGTGTCCCGCGCGGTGGCGGGAATGGGAATGCTGTGCGAGTACTGCCTGCCCTATGTGAAGCCGGGCGGATATTTCGTAGCCCTAAAGGCGGATAATTCCGAAGCTGAAATTGAGGAGGCAAAGCCCATGATAGGTAACCTGGGCGGAACCGTTGAGGAGATAATAAAGGCTCCCCTGGCGAGAACGGATATAGTTCGAACGCTGGCTGTAATAAAGAAGCTGAGCCCAACGCCCAAGGCTTTTCCCAGAAGTCAGAAGAAAATAAAACAGGCAAATAAAAAAATTTAAATAAAGGTATTGACAAAACCGAACCAAGTGTGTTATTATGTTATAGCTGTTTACGTGGTCCGGTAGTTCAGTCGGTTAGAATGCCAGCCTGTCACGCTGGAGGTCGTGGGTTCGAACCCCATCCGGATCGCCAATGCTGCCTTAGCTCAGTAGGCAGAGCACTTCCTTGGTAAGGAAGAGGTCGGCGGTTCGACTCCGCTAGGTAGCTCCAAGGGCATCATACGAAAGTGTGGTGCCTTTTTTGTATGTAAAAATAAAAATATAGTCGAACCGCCGACACCGCACTGCAATGCAGTGCATCAATAAATTCAGTGGGGGTCGTAGGGGGCGGCAGAATGCTGCCCCCTACATAAAGAATTCTTTTTGGAGAATCTCCGCCGCACATCCTATAATCTCTGCACAGGGACGTTTTTTATAATAACTCTTTGTCCGTGCCTCGGGAACGTAGCTGTCAACCTCATTCTTTTTAAGGTTAAGCCCCAGAAGCTCACGGCAGACTATAGACCCGTTCTTTTCTCTGAACTTTTCGGCGCATTCCTGAACCCGCTTGTAGTGCTCAGTCTTTTCCTCAAAGGCCTTCGGGTCGCTGTAGCCGCACTTTAAGCCCAAAACCATAAGCATACCTGAAACCGCTCCGCAGACCTCCCGCATTCTCCCCATTCCCCCGCCAAAAGATGAGGCAAGCCTCATGGCCGTATCAAAGTCCATCCCCAGTTCCTCGCAAAATGCGCCCAAAACCGACTGGGAACAGTTGTAACCCTCCTTAAACAGGTTCATTGCCTTTTCTCTTTTGTCCATATGAAAGCTCCTTCCCCCAATTGGTTCTAAACTTTTTATATAAATATATCAAAATATAAAATTAATTGCAAGTCTGATAAATTAAGGATTGAAATTTTCTTATAAAAATGTTAAAATGATTATATAAAACATGGGGAGGAAAGAAAATTGAGTTCAAGAGATAATTTTTCCGGAAAAATCGGATTTGTTCTGGCGGCGGCGGGAAGCGCCGTGGGCTTGGGAAATCTTTGGCGTTTTCCGTATTTGGTTGCCAAGTACGGCGGAGGAATATTCCTGTTGGTGTATATAATCATCGCCTTTACTTTCGGATACGCATTAATGATGCTGGAAATCGCTTTAGGCAGGAGGACAGGCTTAAGCCCTGTGGGCGCCTATAAGAAGTTCAGCAAGAAGTACGCCTGGGCAGGCTGGCTGACGGTTCTCATATGTACCATAATCACAGGGTACTATGCGGTAATCGGCGGCTGGGTTGTAAAGTATATGGTTGTGTATCTTACGAGCCAAGGCGGAGCGGCTGCGGCGGACGGGTACTTTAACTCGTTTATAGGCAAGACGGGAGAGCCTATCATATATGCGCTCATCTTTGCCCTTACGGGATTTGTTATCTTGATTGGCGGCGTTAAGGGCGGAATTGAAAAGGCGGGAAAGATACTGATGCCCGTGCTTGCGGCAATGTCGCTGGGGCTTGCTGTATACTCTGTATGCCTGCCCGGCGCTCTTGAGGGCGTTAAGTATATTTTAATACCGGACTTTTCCAACTTCGGTTTTGAAACGGTAATCAGCGCGGTGGGGCAGGTGTTCTATTCCATGTCCCTTGCCATGGGTATTATGATAACCTACGGCTCGTACCTTGATAAAAAGCAGGACATTGAGAAATGCGTCAGCCATATAGAAATTTTCGATACGGCAATTGCTATATTGGCAGCGTTTATGATAATCCCCGCAGTGTTCGTGTTCTCCGGCGGAGACTCGGCGCAGCTTAATCAGGGCGCAGGTCTGATGTTCGTAACCCTGCCCAAGGTTTTTGAGAGCATTCCCTTCGGCGCAGTAATCGGCGGAGTGTTCTTTGTTCTGGTTGCCTTTGCCGCGCTCACCTCGTTTATTTCTATTAATGAGGTGCTTATTTCAACAATGTGCGACGTTATGAAAGTTAAGAGAACGCCCGCTGTTATTATTTTAATGGTTGTCGTTTGTCTGCTGGTTCTGCCCTCGTCTCTGGGCTACGGCGTTCTGGATTTTGTGCAGCCTTTGGGCATGTCTGTTCTTGATTTTATGGACTTTATCGCAAACTCACTGCTGCTGCCTCTGGCGGGATTGTCATCCTGCGTGATTTTCGGATGGCTTGTTGGCTTCGACCCGCTTTATGACGAGATAGAGCTTAATTCAAGGTTCAAGAGGAAGAAAGTCTTTGTGGTGGTTATTAAATATATCGCCCCGATTCTCTTGGGAGCAATAGTGCTGACAAATATTCTTCAGGTTTTGGGAATTGTGAGTCTGTAATACAATATTTCCCAAATAAAGCATAAGAAAATTTAAGCAAAATAACTGTAACTTTTCGGACTAATTTGTGTTTAATAGCCCTTTTCATTGACTTTTTGATGAAAAGGCTATATAATGTTTGGTAAGTGGCTGTAGCTTTATTTTTGGCCGCATAGCTTCGATAAATTATTAAATTTTTATACACATAGGGGGAATTATAATGGTAAGAAAAAGGCTTAAAGCTGTTCTTGCGTTGCTGGTTGCAACAATGTTTTTGCTGCAAGCGGCTCCCATGTATTCTTTCGCAGACGAGGCGGAGACTTCGCCTACGGCAGAGCAGACGCAGGAAACAGAGAATACCGACAGTGAAGTTCTCAACTTTGCCATTGATGATGAGGGCAATAAGGTAGATCTGCCGGAGGACTATTCGGATGCTGACGGGGACACCGTGGCAACAGCAGAGCCCGCAAGCGGGGGCTTCTATGAGGCTGATACCGATGCGTTCTTCGAGTATGACGAGAATGAGGTTACTCTGGCGGCAGAGGAAGTTGCTTACGAGACCGACTTCTCAGGCGCATCTGTAGGCAGTACATCGGTTGATGGCTGGGTGTTTGCGACAAAATCTAAAGATGGCAATGAAAAGACCTCAACATTTGAGGTTGTTGACTCTGAAAGAGGTTCCGTGCTCAGAATGGAAAAGAAGAAGAACGGCGCTAAAACAGAGGGTGGAAAGGCTGCCGGCGATGAGACTGTGCTCGCTATGCATGACCTGCCTAATCCGGCTCATGGTCATATAGCTTTTACTGCGGACATTAAGGTTGAGGCTGCCGGAAGATTTGGCGTGTTCTTATATGGTCAGTCCGAGGATTTGGCGGCAGCAACTGAAAGCGCAACCGTTCCTTATCTCGGCAGAGCATATTTCTGGGATACAGGCGCCAAGGATAAGGATCCTGCAACCACAGAGCCTAACGGATTGTCCACGTGGAGCGATACTTCCAGATCTCTTGATGAGAATGTAGGTTATTCGGTTGGCCAGTGGTACACCATGAGATTTGACCTTGATACAGAGGCGGGAACATATTCGTTCGTTCTGTATGATGCAGATGGTAACGAGGTTGTATCAAAGCCGAATTTGCAGCTGGACGCAGCAAACCTTGCGGCTTCAGAGGGCGCTGTTCAGGGTGTCGGCGTTGTCATTTCTGATGACTCAAAGAGCTTGGGCACGGTTCTTGTTGATAATATTAAGTTTATCGATAATAATTCGGCAGCCAATGACGCAGCTAATGTTGCGGCAGACGCAGCGGCTCTTTCTCTTCCCGTAGGCGTTGACGCAGGTAATATAACAGAGGGTTTCACTCTCCCGCTTAAAGGTCAGTTGGGCTCCGATATTACATGGTCGTCATCAAACGAAAGTGTTGTAAGCGTTAATAACTCAACAGGCGAGGTTACGGTAAACCGCCCCGCTTACACAGGTGTGCTGAGTGTTGATGTTACTCTGACGGCAACGCTTAAAAAGAATGATGCTTCTGCAACCCGTTCACTTTCCTTGAAGGTTACGGAGTTAGCTCCCGCAACATCTCAGGAAAGAGCGGAGGGAGATGCGGCGTTAGTAACCCTTCCTGATAATCTGAACGTATCTAATATAACAGAAGGCTTCACAATGCCGGTTACGGGAACCTACGGTTCGACTATTACGTATACGGCTTCAAACCCGGCTGTTACAATTGATAATGCAACCGGAAAAGTTACGGTTACAAATCCGGCATTCACAGGCGCAGGTGTTCAGAATATTACTATTACGGCAACTGTTAAGAATGGCAGCGCAACAATCACCAAGGAGTTTACTGTTCAGGTTAAGGAACTGGAGCCGACAACAGATCAGGAAAAGGCTCAGTATGCCGCAAACAATGCTTTGATTGGCGGTATTGATCCTGCAAACGTAAGACAGGAGAGCTTTTACTTGGGCGACAGCGGTGACTACGGCAGCAAGCTGAGCTGGACGTCAAGCAACAGTGAGTATATCGAGATTAAGAATAACTATGATGAATATGTTACAGGCGGCGGAGAAGACGGCAGCGAAGCCGAAAGCGAGACAACAACTCAGAGAGACGGTTTCACGGCAGTGGTTACAAGACCTGCCAGAGACGACTCTCCCGCAACAGTTATCCTCACGGTTACGGCAACGGTAGGCGGAGCAACGGCTTCAAAGGACTTTGAGCTTACGGTTATTCCCGAGGACGCTATAAAAGCATACCCCGGCGTTGAGGGCTACGGCGCGTATTCAGCCGGCGGCAGAGGCGGTAAGGTTTACCACGTTACCACTCTTGCACACGACGGCGAGGGTTCGCTGAAGTACGGTCTTGAACAGGTTCAGGGCGCAAGAACAATCGTGTTCGACGTGGGCGGCGTTATTGATTTGACTCCTCTGGGCGGCCCCATAACCATCAAGGGCGAAAAGTATTCAAACGTTACTATTGCAGGTCAGACGGCTCCTTATCCGGGTATCACCCTTAAGGGCTATGGTCTCACCGTAAGCAGTGCGCATGACGTTATTATCAGAAACATCAAGATAAGAATCGGTGACGTTTTGCCGGATGGCGAGGTTTATCAGTCTGACCCCATGAGTATCGGTAACTCAAGAAGAGTTATTGTTGACCACTGCTCAATGGAATGGGCTATTGATATGGACTTCCGTGCGACAGGTGAGTATATCACAATTTCGAATACGATTTTTGCAAAGTCACTGCTCCACAACTCGCCTCACGAGAAGGGCGGTCACGCGTACGTCGGTATGATCAATGAGGGTGCAAGAAAGGTTACTTTCTCCAAGAACTTTGTAGGTGACAGTACACAGCGTTCGCCGCGTATAACGGATGCAGACTGGGTTGACTCCTATAACTGTATCCTCTATAACTGCGGTAACGGTTATGACCTGTTTAACTATGAGTGGCAGGACAAGAATGCAAAAATGAACGTTTATAACAACTATGCCCGCAAGGGTCCGTCCTTGTCAAATGCAACGCCTTACAGAGCAGGCCGCGGCCGTGAATATTCAGGCGGTATTATGGCGTACTTTGAGGGTAACTACGGTAAGGGTTCTTCAAACGGTTTGCAGGAAAAAGCAACAAATAACGGCGCTATCGCAACCGAACTCGAATTCGGCAGCGAGAATAAAAATCCTGGAAATCCGGATCGTGATTTGAGTAATGTTACTCTTGATGAGTGGAACAATAATCCGGCTTCCTATGACAATAACGGAAAGTCATCGCCTGCTGCGACATTTACATATATGACCTATCCCTTCCCCGCTCCTCGCGGTGACGTTATGGAAGTATATGAGAACGGCAATACAAGCTCAAACAACAATATTGTAAGCTATGCTCTTGATGACAACGGTATGGGTGCTACCAGACCTGCAAGAGACCTTTACGATACGATGCTCTTAACAGAGATGAAGGGCGGTACAGACAGCAGCGCAACTCTGTCGGCAGAGGAGGTCTCACCCTTCTTTGATGAACTTGAAAAGAGGACCGGCAGAGACTACAGCGAGTTTAAGGTAGAGCGTAAGTGGACCGTTAAGCAGGGTGCAGGTCCTGTTCTCAAGGGCGCGGGAACAGATGCTGCGGATACAAAACCGGTTGACTGGGATAACTATACAGATGTAAACAAGAACAATCCCAACTATAATGCGACCGAAAAGTACGGCAGCAATGCTATGAACTTTGAAATAGGCGACTGGTGGGGTGAGTACTGCGGAGCTCCCGGACAGGAGATTACGTATACACTGTACGACAGCGTTCTTGACCGCACCGTTAAGACAACAGATCCCAACTATGACCAGACTCGTTATACATTGGTAAGCGAAGATCAGGAGTACGTCGCAACCGAGAGAACGGTTTCCGATTTGGTTCCCGCTGAATGGGTATATGAGGACTTCCCTGAAATTGCTGACTTTATGAATCAGTACAGAGAAGAGAATTACCCGGGAATGACCAATCCGGACGATCCCAGATACAATCCCTCATATAAGATTGCATGGGACGGCATGGGCGACGGTATCCCTAACTGGTACAAGGAGTACAGAGGATGGAGCACCAATAAGCATCTGGCAAGTGTTGTAAACGCAGATACAGGTTATACCTACCTTGAGGAGTACCTCCAGTTTATGGCTGACGACCAGCCTCTGGCAGTTGACGATACTCCGGCTTCAATTGAGAACTTTAAGGTGAACAACCTGGGTTACTCAACAGCTCAGGTGTTCTGGAACACGGATTACAGAACAGCCTGCGTTCTGGAGTACGGCACAGAGCCCGGCGTTTATACGAATAAGGAAATCCTTGCGTATGACGAGACAACGGACTATTACCATACATATCATGCTCAGACCTTGGTTGACCTTGAGCCTGACACCCAGTACTATTATAAGGTTACGGCTATTGATGAGAACAGTAACGTTACCGTTGCGGAATATGACCCCAATGACGATAACGAGAAGAACATGACCTTCAAGACAACAATTAACCCCAGTACGGGCGTTGTTCTCCCGAGTAAGCCTACGGTAACCAACCAGGTTCCCTACCTGAATCAGGTTAGACTTAACTGGACAGGTGACGTTGCAACAGACGAAGGCTATGAGATTTACTATGACACAGTTAACCATGGCAGCGACTACTCGGCATATGCTTATAAGCTGACAGGTATTGAAGCCAGAACCAATAAGCAGGTGGTAACAGGTCTTACAAATGATGTTACCTACTATTTCTTGGTTGTTGCAGTTAACGCAAACGGCAGAACTCCCTCGGATGTTGTTTCGGCAATACCGACAGGTGTACTCTTTGATTACGACTTCACGAAGATGACTGATGAGGAAAAGTCGGCATACCTGAAAGATCAGTATATGTATGTCCTGGGCGGAAAGGTTGACATGACGCCTGACCCCGACACAGGTGAGAATGTACTGCAGCTCCTTGATGAGACCAACTCTCACGGTGTAAACATGGATAACAAGCTTGCCGTAACACAGGATGAGACCTTTACCTATGAGGTTAAGATGAAGCTGCTCTATCAGAAGCAGACCGATGCGCTCAACCATCAGAAAAACGTAGAGAAGGTGGCTCTGAATGAGCATAACACTCTCCAGCTCAACTTCTATAAGGACGTACTTCCCTCGGAGGATATGGACTCAACCAACTCTGCTCTTTGGGAAACAGTGTTTACGATTTACTTTGACAGTGAGTCAACGCCCATCAGCGAGACGAGTAGCGGAAGATTTGACGGCACGGTTGAACACAATACTTTGAAGTTCGGCTCAACGTCTGTAGGTTCTTATAAGACAGGTATAACTCCGGGATCGGATTCGGACGCTGCCAAAGTGCTTCCTCCCAGTTTAGGTTACAGTCTCGGTACATATAAAAATACCACGGTC
This sequence comes from uncultured Eubacteriales bacterium, assembly GCA_958352815.1. Classification (GTDB taxonomy): domain Bacteria; phylum Bacillota; class Clostridia; order Monoglobales; family Monoglobaceae; genus Monoglobus. The sequence continues at coordinate 134,541 of CATWQA010000001.1, read as the reverse complement.
TATGGCGATGCTAAGTATTCCAATCAGGCGGATACTGATAAGACGCTTCATGGTATATGGTATTATCAGTTAGGCTCGGCAGAGTTCGTAACATACAAGGTTGTTGTAAATCCGGCTCAGAACAATGTTAAGGTTTATGCAGACGGCCAGCCGATTTACGAAGCCGGCGAATTTAGTGAGGACGTTGAGGAACCATACAACGTAGGTAAGATTCAGATCAAGTCGCGTAACGATGGTTATTCGTGGGTAAACGTTGCAAGCATTAGGGCGTACACAGGCGACGGCACGAGCTCAAGCCAGACACCTCCCGCACCTGTCGGACCCGGAACTATCGGCGCTACCGGCGGCGGTGGCAGCGGAAGCGGCGGAATGAATACCGCTACAGCAACACCTGCTCCCACAGCAGACCCCAACGCTACGGCAACGCCGACGGCTGAACCTACAGCAACAATGAACCCTGACACCAATAAGTACTTCGATGATCTTGCAGACGTACAGTGGGCAGTTGAGCCTATCAACGCTCTTGCAGAGGCAGGAATTATAAACGGTGTGGCAGAGCGTACATTTGCTCCCGCTGATAACGTTACCAGAGCTGAGTACATTACAATGCTTATGCGTGCGTTTGGTGAAGACACAACTCCCGCGGAGAATGTCCCGTTTGCGGATGTTCAGGCAGGCGAGTGGTACTACGAGCCTATTGCAAAGGCTGTGGCACTGGGAGTAACCAACGGTTACACAGTAAACGACGAGACATATTTCGGCGTTGATGATAACATTTCACGTGAGGACATGATGGTAATGGCATACAGAGCCATGACCACATTTGGAATTGATATTCCGTCAAACAAGGGCTATGAGACCTTTGCCGACCAGTCCGATATAAGTGACTATGCTGTCGAAGCGATTGAAAAGATGTATTGCGCAGAAATAGTAAATGGCGTAGGCAGCAATATGCTTGATCCTAAGGGATCGGCTGAACGTGCTCAATCCGCTAAAATCATATATGGATTATTAGAGATGGAGGGAACTGTTAATGAGTAATCTGAAAAAAGTAGTATCATTATTGTTGGCAGTTGTCATGGTTCTCAGCTTATCTACCATGGTAACCTTTGCCGACGACGTAACAACCACAACAACAAACCAAGAAGCTGCTGAAGCTGTTGTCAGCTCAGCAGCGGGAGCGACCTTAGCGTCGCTCCCCAACGATGATGTTCAGTATGCGGACGCTTATAAGTTCGACTATGCTCTGGGTCTCTTTGAGATGCTGGAGGATGGTTACTGGCAGAAGCAGCAGGTAACAAGAGCGGACTTTGCCACAATCGTAGCAAAGATGATGAAGGCAAACACAGCGGGCTATCCCAGATACGGTCAGTCTCCTTATGTTGACCTTGATGAGAACAGCGCGGCTTATTCCGCAATCTGCTACCTGACAGAGGTAGGAATTTTGAGCGGTGACGGAAATTCACAGTTCAGACCCAACGACCCGATTTTGGTAAACGAGGCTTCTAAGATGCTTATGTGCGCACTGGGTTACCAGACAGCGTGTGAGGCGACAAACGGCGGCTTCCCCGCAGGTTACACATCTTTCGCTTTGAGACAGGGTATCTATAACGGCGTAAACCTGAGCTACACTGACTCAATGACAGCTATGCAGATGTCAAAGATGGTTAGAAACGCTATGGAAGCATATCTGATGGATACAGTTATCTACAACGCAGACGGTACCTCAGAGGTTGTAATCAGCGATAGCAAGACATTGCTCACAGAGACGTACAAGATGTACACAGACACAGGTTTTGTAACAGGTACATACTTCTCAACTCTGACAGACGTTGAAGTTGACCTTGAGAACGAAGTTCTGATTGACGGCGTGTGCTATCAGGTAGCGGACTCTACAAACGCTGAGGATCTTCTGGGATATGAAGTTACATTCTACTATATGGAAGATGTATCAGGATACAGAAGAAATTACATTGCGTACATGGAGCCCAGAGGCGACAGAAACAGAGAGTATGTTATAAATGCGAGAGACATTACGTCTTTCACACAGAATGAATTGGTTTACACAGATGAGAACGGCAGAGATAAGACCTTTGTAATTGACGGCACGACCGCAGTTTCATATAACGGTAAGCCTTACAGCGAGCTTAGCGATACTTCTCTTGAACTTGTAGAGGGTAATGTTAAGGTTATTACTTACGAAAGTGCCGCAAAGGCAAGTGCCGTTATTATTCAGGAGCAATTTGACGGTATGTTTGAGAGATATAACAAGACAACATACCAGGTGGTTCTCCAGAACAACATGACAAACAAGCTGCCTGAGATTAAGTTTGAGTCTCTCTATCATACAAGATTGACTCTTGACGGTGTTGAAATTCAGCCCGAGGATTTGGTAAAGAACGACGTTATTACTTACAGCGTAAGTAAGGACGGCGAGTACATCAGAGGTTATGTATCAAGAAACAACATCTCCGGAACGATTACAACTGTTACAAGTGAGGAATATCCCTCAGGAACAGTTCAGGTTGTGGAGATTGACGGTGTTGGCAGATACTTTGTATCAACCTACTGCACAAAGGAACTGACAGCAGGTTTTACAAGCGACTTCCAGCTCACATATGACGGCAGACTTCTGGGAACAAACTCAACAACTTCAACCGGCGGTAACTACGGATACCTGATTAACTTTGGCTCAAATTATGACGCGTTCCAGTCAACTTTCAGAATCAAGGTTCTTGATAAGTACGGCAATATTAACGAATATGAGTCAGCAACAAAGGTGAACACAAACGTTAGAAAGAGCGCATCGGAGCCCGCAGAGATTGGACAGCGCACAGCGCAGTACATTATTGAGTCGGGCGCCTTTGCAGATCGTCAGCTCATAGTATATGATATTAACTCAGCAGGACAGGTTAAGTCAATCTACCAAGCTGCCGATTATGTAAGTGAGCTTGCAGATCCTGATGACCTTGACTTCGGTAAGTACTTTAGTGATACAGCAAGATATACAAACGGTCTTATCAGCACTTGCGCAGTTGACGACTCAACAATCATCTTCAATATTCCCTTTGTTGACCGTGACCGTGACGAGGATTACTCCGTAAGCAAGAAGGAAGACTTGACAAACGGTTCATACACTGTTGAGATTTATGATATCAGAAACGGTGTTGCAAACGTTATTGTTAACAAAGAGAAGGAGCCTTCAAAGGTTTCCGACACAGCCAATACTCTGGTTGTTGACAAGTTCTCAACCGTCTGGGATGAGGAGAGAATGTTAAACGTTAAGGAGATTTCGGGCTGGTCAAAGGGCGAGTATGTTTCATACATGATCGATGATGACGTATCGCAGCTTGGTTCTCTCACAACAAAGGATAACAAAGAGATTGATGAGCTGGTAAGAGGCGACGTTATCCAGTTTGAAGTTGGCTCAAATGATTACTTGTATGCGTACAGAGTTTTGTTTAACTACGCACTGAGAGCAGGTAAGGATGACCAGTACTTTGAGATTAACCAGGATAACCTGGAGAGCTACAAGATTTCAAATGATGATCTGTACACAGTATTCGGTCAGATTACAAGCGTCTTTGACTTCTATGCTGTAGCAACATCTAACATTAACGATAAGAGATACTACAGAGCATATCCTACTCAGGGTATCAACCTGTATATCTATGATACAGAGAAGAATGAAATCATAGTTGGCGAGCCCTACGATATCGAAAAGGGTAACCAGGTATTCATCAGAACAAAGAATATCGATGCCGAAATCGATATGCTTGTTATCCAGTAATTTGCAATAATAAAAGGAATGTGCACCACGCACATTCCTTTTTTGCTGCCTAAAATTATGTCTGCCTCAGCGCTTGGGGCGGCATTGTGCCCGCTTTGGCAAAAGCGGGCAAGCAAGCACGGTAGGTCGCCTGTGACCCAACTTCTTTGAAGTTGGTTGGCTCGCAGTATTCCAATTAAGTCGTAGTAACTAATGTCAATAATATTCCTTAGATTTTGCCGATGCAGGCGACACGTGAGGCGCGCAGGCGCGTTGGGGGACTACGCTACGTTTTGATTGTTGTTTGTACAAAAATCGGTTGCTTGCTGCGTTGTACATCTTCCTTCCTCAAAAGTCTTTCGACTCTTCGCGAGCCCCATTGTATTTTGCATTTACATCATTAATTATGAACCATAAAGGTTTCAAAGGAAAAATCCTTTGAAAAAATCAAAATTCATTGCCGCACTTTGGGCAAACCTTTTTGGTGGTATACTTGCCGCCCTTGCTCTCCTCCCGTGTGAACCGAGTTTTGCAAACAGGGCATCTGTAGTATTTTACTCCCGAACCGTTTTTTGCAAAAAAGTCCTTTGCCTTTTCGAGAAAATCCAGAAAAATCCTGTTTTCCCGTGACCTTGCGTACTCCTTTTTTGACAAAAACCGATAGATAAAAATCACGTCCAAGATTATTGACAGCCAGTTCAGCGGCCATAAGAAGAACAGCCGCGATAAAAACGACAAAATTATTGAAGTTATTATAATATACAGTCCCAGCTTGTCGTAGCCGTATCTGTCCTGCATAAATTCTCTGAATTTGTTGAGTATGTCCATTAATTCTCACCTCGAGCTTAACTCTATCATAAAACAGCGGAAATTACAATAAAATTTATGTGAACATTTTTAATTTATTTAAAATTTGTTGATGGTTTCTATTGTAATTCAAAACCTATTGTGGTAAAATATTTATATTCAGGCAAATAATACGGGGGTGTTACCATGACCAAATTTACAAAAATGCACGGCATAGGCAATTGCTATATTTACATCAACTGTTTTGAGGAGGAGGTATTTAACCCGTCAAAAATGTCCGAATTTGTTTCGGATGTTCACTTCGGTATCGGAAGTGACGGCTTGGTTCTCATAATGCCGTCAGAGGTTGCTGATTTTAAAATGCGTATATTTAATGCGGACGGTTCCGAGGCTGAAATGTGCGGCAACGCCACAAGATGTGTGGGCAAGTATGTTTATGATAACGGGCTCACCAAAAAGACCGAGATAACTCTTGAAACCCTTTCGGGCATAAAAACATTGGAGCTTGACGTTATAAATCATGAGGTAGTTTCAGTAACCGTCAGCATGGGTAAGGCGGAGACCGACCCGAAAAAGATACCCATTAATATGGACTATGACCAAATCGTAAGCAAACCTATTAAGGTTGACGGAGTGGAATATGAAATAACGGGCGTTTCCATGGGCAATCCTCACGCTGTGGTTTTCATGGATGATATTGACAGCCTTAACTTGGAGGAACTGGGACCCAAGTTTGAAAATCACGAGCTGTTCCCTGAGCGCATTAATACAGAGTTTATTCAGGTGCTGAATGAGTCAACCTTAAAAATGCGCGTGTGGGAACGCGGCAGCGGCGAGACTTGGGCATGTGGCACGGGAGCCTGTGCGGCTGTGGTTGCGGCAGTCCTCAACGGCTTCTGTAAGGCAGACAGAGAGATAACCGTTAAGCTTCGGGGAGGAACCCTGAAAATCACCTATATGTCAGACGGCACGGTTATAAAAAAGGGTCCTGCAACCTTTGTGTGCGAGGGTGAAGTGGACGTCCCGCCTATTGCAAGGTAAGTGTTAAATTAATTTATATAAAGGAGTACAGAAATGAAAATAAACGAAAATTTTCTAAACGTTAAGGAAAGCTACCTGTTTTCCGATATTGCCAGAAAGGTTAATGAATATTCGGCTCAAAACCCTGATAAGAAGATAATCAGACTGGGCATCGGCGATGTTACTCTGCCTCTGGTGCCTGCGGTTGTTGAGGCTCTTCATGCCGCTGTTGATGAGATGGCCGTTAAGGAGACCTTCAGAGGCTACGGCCCCGAGCAGGGTTATGACTTTCTGAGAGAAAAGATTGTCGAATACTATAAGTCAAACACCATCAGAGTTGAGCTTGACGAGGTGTTTATCAGCGACGGCGCAAAGAGCGACGTGGGTAATATTACCGACTTGTTTGACAAGGATAACGTTGTGCTTATCCCCGACCCGGTGTACCCTGTTTATGTGGATACAAACATAATGAACGGCAGAAAGATTGAGTATATGCAGGCAAATGCAGAAAACGGATTCTGCCCTCTGCCCGAAAGCAATGTTAAGGCTGACATAATATACCTCTGCTCTCCCAATAACCCAACCGGAGCTGTTTACACCAAGGAGCAGCTTAAGGCGTGGGTTGACTACGCTTTAAAGAATGACGCAGTTATTCTGTTTGACGCGGCATATGAGGTGTTCATTCAGGATGAAACTTTGCCGAGGAGCATTTACGAAATTGACGGAGCAAAGAGATGCGCCATCGAGTTTTCCTCGCTGTCAAAAACTGCCAGCTTCACCGGAACCAGATGCGGATACACAATTGTGCCTAAGGACCTTAAGGTTAAGGTTAGCAAGCTGAAGCTCCTCAAGCTGGACAGCGATGTTGTGGAGATTAACAAGCTCTGGGTAAGACGCCAGACCACAAAGTTCAACGGCGTTCCCTACATTGTGCAGAGAGGCGCCGCTGCGGTATTCACTCCCGAGGGTCAAGAGCAGATAATGGCGAACGTAAACTACTACAGAGAGAATGCGAAGATTATTGCCGACACTATGGATGAAATCGGCATTAAGTACTTCGGCGGAATTAATTCTCCCTATATCTGGCTCGAGTGCCCCAACGGTATGAAGTCATGGGAGTTCTTTGACTACCTTTTGGAGAACATTAACGTTGTGGGAACTCCGGGCGCAGGATTCGGCGAAAACGGCGAGGGCTATTTCCGTCTCACGGCATTCGGCGACAGGAACAATACAATCGAAGCTATGGATAGACTTAAGAAGCTGTTCGGCGTAAATTCCGAGCCTGTTACCGAAGAGGTTGCTGAGGAGGTTGTTGAGGAACCTGTTGAGGCTGAATAGCCTAAATTAAATGAATAATTCAAAAATCACTTCATATATTTTATGGAGTGATTTTTTTAGGCGGTGATTACTATGAAGTTCAGCGATATGCGCTCAAAGGAGGTTATATCCGTAACCGACGGGGAGCGTTTGGGGTTTGTGTACGATATGGAATTTGACAAGGAAACAGGGCGGGTCAATGCTCTGCTCATTCCCGGTGCCTATCACTTTCTGGGAATGCTGGGCAAGGAGGAGGATATTGTCATTCCCTGGGAAAAGATAGGGAAAATAGGCGATGACCTGATTATCGTAAATAAATAGTGTCGAAATTTTTGTCACTAAACTTTTTGCAATGGTGAATACGTTAGGCTATAATTTAACTATAGACGTCCCTGCCGCTGTGGCGGCGGGCTCCGTAAACCAAAGAGAAAGGATGACAAAAATGTTATTTGACTATTTAAAACGAGGCGCGGAAGCCGTAGAGGAGCATGACTGTGAGGTTCACGAGCTTGAAAGAGTTAATATGGAGATAAATCTGGACAATATAACAAGCAGCAAAAGGGTTGTCTCTCACGGGAACTCACAGTCTATTCCCATAAACTGTATAAAACCCAATCCAAACCAGCCCAGACTGGACATTGACGAGGACGCCCTGAACGAGCTTGCGGCGTCAATTGAAAACTACGGACTTATGCAGCCCATAACCGTGCGGCAGGTGATACCCTTTGAATATGAGCTTGTGGCAGGACACCGCCGCCTTGAGGCATGCAAACTGCTGGGCATGGACTACATACCTGCGGTGATTATGAGGGTGGACGAGACGGACAGCGCCATATTGGCGTTGGTGGAGAATATTCAGCGGGAAAACCTGAACTATATTGAGGAGGCGGAGGCATACCTGACATTGATTACAGAGCACGGGTTGACCCAAGAGGAGCTTGCGGGAAAGCTGGGCAAAAGCCAGTCCACAGTTGCCAATAAGATTAGAATATTGAAGCTGCCCGTTAAGGTAAGAGCCGTGCTGTGCGAGTTTGGGCTGACCGAGCGTCATGCCAGAGCTCTGCTGAGACTACACAGCGAGGAACAGCAAATGGAGGTTCTGAACGAGATTACCCGAAAGGGGCTGAACGTTGCCCGAACCGAAGCTCTGGTTGAGCGAGTTTTAAGAAAGTCCGTGGCCGGTCTTCCGGAGAAAAGTGAGAAGCAGCCGACCCACCTGCCGAAAACTTTTAGAGACATCAGGATCTTCTCAAATACGATAAGGAAGGCGGTAGAGCTTATGAACCAAAGCGGAGTCAAGGCCGTTACAAAGCGGAATGAAAATGAGGACTACATAGAGTACACAATAACAATTCCCAAATAGAATTAGGTAAAATCCATATCCGAAATATAGTGGATATGGATTTTGTTTTAATTGTAAATCTCTGTTATTTTATATCCTAACGTTGGGGCATCTGTCGCCCGCCCTGTTGCGTTTGCCCTCTCCTCCCCAAACGCACAGGGCGGGCAGGGCTCCCGAAAAGTCGCAAGACTTTTTGGGAATGAGGAGGAACGACGCAGCGGGTGACTGATTTTTGTGCAAACAAAAATCGGAGCAAAGCGAACTTTGCTCCGACGTGCAATCCTCTTTATTGCTACAGTCTCGTCTTTATCTGTTCCAGCTTTTTCTGTATCTCGGTGATTTCCGATACCACATCTTTTTTGTACATAAGGTTTGAATCAATTCTGCCTACCAGATAGTCAATGCTCACCTTGAAAAAGTCCGCCAGCTTAATCAACGCCACGCTGTCCGGGCAGGTCTTTCCCGTCTCGTAATTGGACAAGGTCTTTTGGTCAATCCCCGTGGCGTTGGCAACATCTATCTGCCTTAGATCCATATCTTCTCTCAAATCTCTTATCCTGTTGTTCATACTAATACTCTCCTCATACTACATATCTTACTATAAATTTAGTATATATGTGTTGACACAGAAATATTATTCTGATAAAATTTGATTATACTAAAATATTAGTTCGAAAATAGAAATTTATGGGGTGGTATGTGTGACAGTAACGTTTTGCGGGCAGCGCAGCCTATGCTTTAGCCGAAAAACAGAGTATAGATTTGAGCGGGTAATTACCGAGCTGGCGGAGAAAGGCGCAAGCAGGTTTTTGCTGGGAGGATATGGGGATTTTGATGTGTTTGCGGCGCAGAAGGTTTACGGTCTAAAAAAGTTTTTTCCCCATATTTGCATGGTGCTTGTAATTCCGTATTTAGGTCGGAAGAGATGGGGAGACTGCTATGATGAGATAATCTGTATTGAGACAGAACCGATGTCTCCGAGAAATTTAATTAAAAAGAGAAATGAATATATGATTGAAAATTCCGATGTACTCGTCACTTATTCAGAGGATGATTTTGGTGAAGAGACAAGGATGATTAGATATGCCGAGGATTTAAATAAACAGGTGATAAATTTGGCAGAGAATATTTAGGGATTGGTGCAAAGCGACCTCGGCGGGACGGCTGAACATGCATTTGGTGAAAGATAGTGAGTTTGGTAGAATTTCTCAAAAAAAGTATAAAGATAATTTGTTTGTTATTGACAAAATTAGCTTGTTATGGTATACTTGGAGTGTAAAATTAACAAAAATTTATATGAAAGGATTGTTTTATTATGAAAAAGTTATTAAACATTTTAATTGCTGTTTGCATGGCTGTAACCTGTCTGGGAACTGCTCCCGTTTGGGCAGATGAAAACAGCGATGTCAGCTTCAAGAGCTTGTTTGTCTATGTTACGGACGGGTATAGCCCCATTGAGGGAGCAATCGTCAGCATATCAGACCAAACCGCAACCAGCGACGCAGACGGCACGGCATACGCTTTTGGCAACAATGCTCTTGGCAGTCTTGGCGTTGATTCCTTGAATTAATTCTATTTTGGGGCTCGCCGCTTCGGCGGCGAGCTGCCCCGATTGACCATATCATAAACAGCATATTAATTTTAATAACAAAATTCAAATTTGAAAGGAATGAATTTTATGAAAAAGATATTTTCTATCGCTTTGGTAGTCGCATTGATAATTTCGGCGTTACCGGCGGTTTTTGCTTCTGATGAAAGCGTAACAACCGCTGCTGCGGAATGGGAATATACCACCTCAAGCGGCAGCGTTACTATAACAAAATATAACGGAACAAGCGAAATTGTTGAAATACCTTCGGAAATAAACGGAAATCCTGTTACCACCATAGGAGCTTCAAGCAGCACTCAATCCATTTTTGCTGATCCTGATAATGTTAAAGAAGTTATTTTTCCCGAAACGGTTACTACCATAAATCAATATGCCTTTCGTAATTCCACTAACCTTGAAAAAGTTACCCTAAATGAGGGTTTGACTATAATTAATAGATACGCCTTTGCATCTTGTTCATCTCTTGTTTCCTTAGATCTACCATCCACTCTTACAACTATTGAGCGTTTTGCTTTTAGCAGAACGGCAATCGAAACCATAAAAATTCCCGCTTCGGTTACAAGTATAGGTAACGCTATTTTCATTGGCGGAAAGGTATCCTCCATTGAGGTGGATGCAGAAAACACAGCTTATTACTCAGTTGACGGAGTTTTGTTTAAAGACAACATTCTTATGCAATATCCCCCCTGTAAGCCGGACGAGGAGTACACCCTGCCGGAAAATATTACAGGTATTAATTCACAGGCAATGACACATACTCAATATCTAAAAGTGCTGAACTTATCCGCAGCATTTAGCGGTTCTTTATTAGATAAAATACTTGCTAATGCAGCTGTTCTTGAAGCGGTTAATGCTCCGGAGGAACACCCGGGGCTCACATCTATTGACGGAGTTTTATACAATAAAAAGCGCACAACTTTATATTACTATCCTATCGCCAAGCCTGACAAGGTCTATAATATACCTGAAACAGTTACTAATACAAATTCATCACAGACTGATTCATACTACTTAGAGGAGATTGTTATTCCCGCCGGAGGCAGCTTTGTTCCCTATGGTGAAATGCCAAGTTTGACAAAGTACACTGTGGCAGAGGACAACGAGAACTATTTAACCATAGACGGAGTTGTATTCAGCAAGTCCGGAGATACTTTAGTGACTTACCCCGCCGGCAAAACAGATGAAGTTTACGCCGTGCCTGAGGATGTCAATACAATTGCGCCATATGCCTTTTACTATTCTGCAAACCTAAAACGGGTTGACTTTCCCGATTCTGTTACTACGATCAAGTATTCCGCCTTTTGGTATTCCGGTATAGAGACAATGGTTCTTCCGCCTATTGAGTTGATTGATTCAGGAGTATTTATGGATTGCAAAAACCTTAAATCCCTGACAATACCGGTTACGGTCACACGTATTGGTAGAGGCTCATTTTCAGACTGCACCGCAGCTTCCATAGATGTATATTATATGGGTAGAGAAGAACAGTGGAATCAGATATCGGGCTATAGTGAACTGGATAATTATATTGCCACTTTGAACTTTAATCCGGACGCAACTCCATTACCTACGCCTACAGCGACCCCCGAGCCGGGAGAGACCGTGAACGATGGAGAATGGACATACTTTAAAGCCGTAGAGAGCGGAATTAAGATACTTGCCTACAACGGATATGACGTAGACCTTGTTATCCCGGACAGCTTTGGGGACACACCCGTTACCTCAATCGGAGACGAAGCCTTTAAGGCGGCTGATTTTATCGAGAGCGTAACTATCCCCAAAGGCGTAACGGCTATCGGCAAGAACGCTTTTGCCGCCTGCACGGCGTTAAAGACGGTGAACTATGGCGGAACTCTTGCAGAGTGGGGCATGATTGCCGTAGCTGAGGGAAACGAGCCTTTGCTTGCGGCAAATCTGAAATGCACCGGAGAAGAACCCACAGAGTGGGGCATTGGAGAGATAGGCAACGGCAAAATTACGGTAACCGCGCCCAATGATGTTGAGGCAGGGCAGAACATAATAGTAGTTATTGCCTCTTATGACGAAACGGGAGAGCTCTTAGAGAGCTGCATACCCCTGAGCTTTACTACAGAGGCGGGCAAAACTGCCTATGAATTAGCTGCGGAGACTCCCGCACAGGGTAAAATATATCTGTGGACAGAAAATCTTGTTCCCCTGATTACCCCGTTTGATTTGCAATAGGGGTTTTAGGGGACAACGTCCCCTAACTCGTTTCTCCCGAAGGGAGAACGATCTGCGCTCGGGGCGGAGGCGGCTGTGACCCAACATCTTTGATGTTGGACGGCTCACATTGTTCCGAATTGCACAAAGTAAACAATGTCGATAACACGCCTTAGTTGTTGCCGACAGAGCGCAATTGGGCGGGCGATATGCCAAAGTGTTCCGTTTAATAAAAAATTGCATGGGTTTGGAATAATCATGAAAATAAATATGCCGCTAATGCGGCGGGGACTGCGCGCCTTACGTGTCGCCTGCTCCGGCAAAAACTAAGGAATATTATTGACATTAGTTACTATGGCTCAATTGGAATACTGCGAGCCATCCAACTTCAAAGAAGTTGGGTCGCAGGCGACCTACCGTGCTTGCTATCCGCCTTTTTTCAAAAGGCGGAGGAATGCGCCGCAGGCGCAGAAATTCTTTGTAAAAAGAAAGTCGGAGCAAAGCGAACTTTGCTCCGACAATGTAATACATATTTAATTTGACATTATCTGCTATTCCGTGTATAATTTTATACGAGCAGATGAAAAGGTAATTGAAGGACGGTTAGCCACCCCACTTTATAACGAAAGGGGGTGTTCATCTCCATTATGATACATAAGGAGGTGATTGCTTATGAAATTTATATTGCGAGTATTGTTACTCACTATAATATTTCTGGTGGTTTTCACCACAAAAGCAATGTAACCGTCTTCAGCCAAAGACGGTTACAATATAAATAGTGACTTTTTTGGCTAACCGATAATTCGGTTTACCTTTTATCTGCTTATATTATACACTAATTTTCCATTAAAGTCAACTGTTAATTTCCTCTCATTCACCCTTTTCAAATTCATCAAAGAAATCTTCAAGAATGCTGATAACAATATTATTAAAGCTCGTGTCATTTTCGGAAGCGAGCTTATTAATTTTTTCGGCTAACTCATCCCGTATATACAATGTCTTATAGCCGGCTTGCACCTTTTTTCTGGTCGGTCTTGGCTTAAAATCCATATTATCACCTCTCAGATATAAAAGCAGGGCAGCCTCGCCCTGCTTTTGCTATGTACTTAAAGTGTTTGAGCAACCTCTGTGCTCATAATGAGAAATGCGCCTGCGCCGTGAAGGTCATTTTCGCCTGTGCCTCTGGCAATATAGTGGTCGTAATCGCCGACGCCTGTGCCTACGCAGATGTTATCGATAATAACGTCCCCGTCATCATCATAGCGGAGGCGGTTTATAATTCCTTCATAGCCCTTCTTTGCGTACTCAAGATATGACTCGTCCAAAAATCCCTCGCGGACTGCCTTACAAATTGCACCTACAAACAGGCAGGTGCATGAGGACTCAAGCCAGTTCTCGGGGCGGTCGCCCTTATCAATAACCTGATACCAGAGACCCGTTTCCTCGTCCTGATACTTAACAACCGTTTTAAGCAAGTCACAGGCAGCGCGAATAAGCTCGTCTCTGTCCTTATGGTCCTTGGGGAAGGAGTCAAGCTCCTCTAAAATTGCCACCGGAACCCAACCTATTGAACGCCCCCAAAATTCGGGAGAGTGACCGTTCTCAGGGTTAGCCCAGGGCTGAACCTTTGCGTAATCCCATGCGTGATACCAGAGCCCTGTTTTGTCGTCCTTGGTCTTTTCCTCCATCATGAGAGCTTGGAAGGCGCACAGGTCAAAGAGCTCCGGCGCGTCAAAGGTCTTGGCGTATTCGGCGCAAATGGGACCTGCCATATAAAGACCGTCAAGCCACATCTGCTCCGGGTATCTTCCCTTGTGCCAGAAGCCGCCCTCCGGGTTCTTGGGAAAGTCCTTTATCAAGGGAATGAGGGTGTCAAGAGCCTTTTTATACCTTGGGTCGTTTGTCTTTTCGTACAGGAGATACAGCAAAACGCCCGGCTGCATATCGTCAAGCTGAGTGGTGTCAAACTTGGTTATGTTTCCGTCCTCGTCAATTATCGAGTCAACCCACGCCTTGCAGTACTCATAATACTTCTCGTCGCCGCTGAGCAAATAAGTTTTCTGCATTCCCGAGAGAAAAACTCCCTGGTGATAGTGGAACCTGCCCTTGGGGGGCAAATCCTCCGGCGCAAACTTCTTCATCAATGCCTTACATGCCATTTCGGCATAGTCAAGGGCGGTGTGCCCGTTTACAGTAAGCTGGTTCATTACAATCTTCCTCCGTTTCCTAATTTAAATAGTACCTAAATTATATCATTTATAACAGAAAGTGTCAACGGCTAATTACATAACAGACACGGGAATATTGTCAATTTGAATATTTTTTGCGGAACCCACTTAAACAGTCTTGACAAATGAAGTTAAATTGCGTATAATATGCATATACGAAAATAACTTGCATAAAGGCGGTGGGCATATTGAAGAAGAAAATAATACTGCACAGTGATATGAACAATTTTTATGCCTCGGTGGAGTGCATGAAAAATCCCGAGCTGAGGGACAAATATGTGGCGGTATGCGGGCGGCAGGAGGACAGACACGGAATAGTCCTGGCGAAAAATCAGAAGGCAAAGGAATTGGGGGTTAAGACCGGGGAGCCTATATGGAAGGCGCGGCAGAAGTGCCCCATGCTAATCACTGTTGAGCCGCACTTTGATGAATACATGAAGTATTCAAGGCTGGCACAGGAGATTTACTATAGGTACACCGACATGATTGAGCCCTTTGGCCTTGACGAGTGCTGGCTGGACGTCAGCGGAAGCACGCTGCTGTTCGGCAGCGGTTTTGAGATTGCCAACCGCATAAGAGAGGACATGAAGAAAGAACTGGGGCTCACTGTTTCGGTGGGGGTTTCATTTACCAAGATTTTTGCAAAGCTGGGATCGGATATGAAAAAACCCGACGCGGTGACCTGCATCGATGAGGACAGCTTTCGGCAAACTGTGTGGAAGTTGCCCGCCTCAGAGCTGCTGGGGGTAGGCAGAGCCACCATGAGCAAGCTGGAGCGGCACGGGCTGTATACCATAGGCGATTTGGCAGGAGCGGAGCCGGAGCATCTTCGCCGCTGGCTGGGGATTAACGGCGTGCGCCTATGGAACTACGCCAACGGCAGAGGTGCGGAGCGGGTTGCGGAGTATAGCTACAGTCCGCCCATTAAGTCAATCGGTCACGGTATAACCTGCACCTCGGATTTGGGTAACGACAGGGAGGTGTGGAAGGTTATGTTTGCCCTGTGCCGCAACATTTCCCACAGACTGCGCAAAAACGGATTCATGGCGGAGGGCGTGGCGGTAACGGTGAAGAACACAGACCTGCGCAGCCGCGAGTTCCAATGCAAAACAAAAAAGCCCATTCGCTGCTCCGCTGACATTGCGGAGCAGGGCTTTGAGCTTTTTAAGAAAAACTATGACTGGAGCCGACAAGTGAGAGCCGTATCGGTTCGCGCCATAAACCTTGTCAGGGATACGGAGCCTGTTCAGGTAGGAATGTTTGACAACGTGAACAGGGAGCTAAAGCGGGATCGAATAGAGACCGCCATGGAGGACATAAGGGCTATGTACGGCAAGTACGCCGTTACATATGCCGGGCTGATGAACAACCCCAAGCTCCCCGACGGCAAGAGCATTAACCCGGTTATGCCCAACGTTATGTGCGTTTAGTTGTAGAACTCGCTTATGTTGTTTTTATATTCCCTGGGGGTTATGCCGTATATCTGCTTAAAGGCTCGGTTAAAGGTGCGCTGGCTGTTAAAGCCGGCGCAGCTGCATATATTGGTAATGCTGTCGTCGGTGGTTCTGATAAGCCCTGCGGCGTACTCCGTCCGCACCAAAGCCAGATAGTTCCGAAAGTTGATTTTTATTCTCTCGGAGAATATGTGGGAGATGTAGTATCGGCTCACGTTAAACTCCTCGGCAAGAGTATCAAGAGAAATATCCTGCTTAAAGTTCAGGGTTATGTACTGGACGATTTTTTGCGCCAAGTCCTCAACGGGGATGTGCTTGTCCTTGTTCAGGTCAACCTCCTTCATTAGCCTTGAAATAATTACTACCGCCCAGCCCAGCTTTTCGGAAAAGGAGGTGCAGTCGGCTATTTGAGCGAAGGCTGTTCGGGTCACTTCATCGATTTGAGTTATTATAGGGGAGATGGGCTTGCAGGAGGTAATGTCCGGAAATATGCCGCCAAAGAGATTTGGCGCACAGATGACCAGCACCTCGTCCGCAGGTCTTTCGTTGTTACGATAGTAGTTGTGAACAATATTGGGGAACACCATCGCCGCCTGACCTGCCTTAATCTCGTAATCCACCCCGTCAATATTCATATGCTGCCCCTCTTTAAACACGTAGACAATCTCCAGGTGCTTGTGCAGGTGGGCGTGGAACCGTATTTCACGGTAGTTATGGATTACCGACAGGTCGGAGGGCTGCAATTCATAAAAAGGTACCATGGTAAAATCCTCCTAAAATTTTCAGTACAGCATTTTTTGACTAAATTTATACATTTAGTGTCTTTTATTATAATCTGAAATGTGTTAAAATACAAGTAGATTTTTGAATTTCGGGAGGCGGCGAATATGAACAAAGAGACTATGGCTTTTCTTGACCAAAATCTTTCCTTTGAGGAGCGGGCAGCAGACTTGGTGTCAAGAATGACCTTGGAGGAAAAGGCTACCCAATTGAAGAACGTTGCTCCGGCAATTCCGAGGCTGGGGGTCAGCGGGTACAACTATTGGAGAGAGGCTCTTCACGGAGTGGCAAGGCAGGGCAGAGCCACCAGCTTCCCCACAAGTCTTGCAATGGCGAACACCTGGAACAGAGATCTGGTGTTCAGAGCGGCGGAGATAACCTCCACAGAGGCGAGGGGCAAAAATTCTAAGTTCAATTTGTCCTATTGGAGCCCCACAATCAACATGGCTCGGGATCCCAGATGGGGCAGGAACGAGGAGACCTACGGCGAGGATCCCTATCTTACCGGAGAGCTGGGAATACAATTCGTTAAGGGAATGCAGGGGGACGACCCCCGTTATCTGAAAACCATCGCAACCGTGAAGCACTTTGTGGCAAACAACGTGGAAAAGGAGCGCAGAGGCGGCACCTCGGTTATGAACGAGAGCACTCTGAGGGACTACTATGCAGAGGTGTTCCGCCGTGTTGTTGAGGGAGCCGATCCGGCTTCGGCAATGGGCTCCTATAACGCCACCACTTTGTACAGAAACGGCAAGCTGCTGTATGACTACATTCCGTCAAACGCCAACCCCTATATAATGCAGGAGCTGCTCAGGAGAAACTGGGGCTTTACGGGCTATGTAACGGGGGACTGCGGCGCTTTTGAGGATCTTAACAAGGTGGACGCGTATAAGCAGGCGCTGTTCCCCGGTGAGAATATAGGGGATATTCCGCAATCCGCAACAATCGTCAAGGCGTTTTTGAACGGGGCGGACACCGACTGCGGCAGTGCGGCAACCGCCGTAAACGTTTTGGAGGCAGTGGAAAAGGGTTACATAACCGAAAACCAACTCTCTATGAATGTTTACAATTTGTTCCTTCAAAGAATGAGAACGGGAGAGTTTGACGAGAAATCAAGGTATTCCTCAATTACAGGTGAGGTTATAGAAAGAGAGGAGCATATCCGCGTAGCCGAAGAGGCGGCAGAGGAGAGTTGGGTGCTGCTGAAAAACAACGGGGTTTTGCCTATAGGGAAATCGGTCAAAAAGGTGGTTCTGGCAGGGGCTCTTGCAGACCAAGTGGTACTGGGCGATTATTCCGGCTCGCCGAGACAGCAGATCACCCCCTACGAGGGTATAGCCGCTGCGCTGAATGAGGTCGGGGCGGAGCTTAACTATATAGGCGGCGTTACCGACGACACGGTTTTGATGAACCTGAAAAGCCTAAAGCTGATAAAAACAGACGGCTCCGAGGTGGAGCTGGATTTATCAAAAGCGGAAAACGTAGCGGGAATGACCCTTGAAAGGGGCGGATTTATCCATATAACAAGGAGGGGCACGGCGGTTATTCCGTCAGTGAACTTTGAGGATACAGAGTCGATTGCGGCGGAAATCGCCGTGGGAGAAAACATAGGCGGAAAGCTCAAGCTGTTCTACGGCGAGGGCGGCCCTCAGGTTGCGGAGGCGTCAAGCGTGAAAACAGACGAAGCTGATGCTTACGCCTTATGCACGGGCGAATATACGGGAAGCGCGGGAGGTTACAACCGCACTGCCGACCTGTACATTAGCTTTGAGGCAAACCGCTCGGATTTTTCAATAGAAAAATATCGGTCTGAGCTGGATGAGGCGGACGTGATTATTGCATATGCGGGCACAACCCTGTCCGACTCGGCGGAGTTTATAGACAGGGAAAGTATTGCCATGCCCGAAAGTCAGGGGCACGCGGCGATTATAGCCCGGGCATATCCGGGCAAAACGGTAGTCGCGCTCCAGACTGTGGGGCAGGTGGATATTTCTTCCTTTGAGGAGCAGGCGGGAGCGGTGCTGTGGACATCATATAACGGTCAGACCCAAGGCTTGGCTCTGGGCAGAGTGCTGACGGGAGCGGTGAATCCCTCGGGGAAATTGACTACCACCTGGTACGCCCCGAAGGACTTGGGAAAAATGCCTATCAATGTTGATGGTGAAAAGGACGATAAAGGAGTAATCCGATACTACAACAGCTATGAAATAAAGCCGTCAAAGGGTTTTCCGGGCAGAACCTACCAGTATTATTCGGGGGAAGCGGTTTATCCCTTTGGCTATGGCCTGAGCTATACGGAATTTAAGTATGGCGGCGTAAGCCTTGACAAGACTGAAGCTGCCGTGGGCGAGACAATCAAGGCGCGGGTCGAGGTCACAAACGCAGGCGCGGTTGCGGGCAAGGAGATCGTGCAGTTTTATGTTGCGCCGCCCAAGGGGCTTGACCTGCCTAAAATACAGCTTAGAGCCTTTGAAAAGGTGGAGCTTATGCCGGGAGAGACCGTGGAGGTCACCTCAGAGATAAATATTGACGAGCTCAGATTTTTTGACGAGGCGGAGCAAAAAATGTATGTGCCCCGGGGAGAGTATACCCTGTTTGCCGCCCCTAACTCCCATGATTTGGGGCAGGGGGTTCGCTTCTCGGTAAAAGGAGTTCTTGAAAGCCGACTTAAAACCGCGGCGGTAATACCTGACGGAATTACTCTGTACGGGCTGGTTGACCCTGACGGGGAAAATCGCGAGACCTTGAATGCGGTGCACCCAAATCTATCGGCGGTAATGACGGACGAGAGAGTGTGCACCATGGAAGAGATTTCTGTTGAGTACACAAGCGGAGACCCGCAGGTTGCCGTTGTAAGCAGCAACGGCACGGTAACCGCCGGAGACAAAAGCGGCGTTACTGCAATTTACGCTCGGGTAACCGTGGGAGATGACGCAAAGACGGTGAGCTTCCCTGTGGTGAGCTGTGTTGATGTCAGAGCGGACAAGGGAAGCATAGCCCGTGCAAGAGAAAGGCTGGAACAAGAGCTTGGGTCATACGTAAAAGAGGCGTACTCGCCTGAAAACCTGGCAAGGCTTGAAAACATAGCCGCCGCTCCGGAGCTTGACTGCGCAGTGAAGCTCTCGGAGCTTCGGGAAGCAGAGGAAAGAGCCATGGCGGCAATGCGTGCAGTGGGGATGGACAGGATAAAAAAGGTATACACCATAAGGCTTGAAAATCCTGCCTATATTGCAAACGGAGCTATTGATTATAACGATAACGGCATACCGTCGTATCACGTGTCGGAAACCGAAATAAGCGGCACGGTCACTCTTGATAAGCCCTATAGCGGTATAAGGCTTAAGGTATACGAGGGGGACAGGGAAATTGACGGCTCACAGCTAAAGTGGCAGCTGGAAACTCTGGGAGGAACAAGCCGCAGGGTGGCGGCTGTTAACCAAGACAGCGGCGAGCTGACGGTTATGTCAAACGGGCTCGTTCGTGTGCGGGCTGTGGACGCCGAAACCCTTATGGGCGGCGAGGTACTGATATACGTAAATATGCAGGTTGAGTGCGAGTACGCCGATGACGGCGGCGGCGCTAACCTTGAGGACAGAAAAGAGGGCGCCAGCGGCGACAGCTTCGGCGCAAACAACGCAGGCTCCACCGGGGCGGCGTTTATGGAATACAAGGGCATAAGGCTGGCAAACCTGAAACAGATTGTTTTAAGGTATTCCCTGAAAAAGGGAGCGGTGACCGCAAACTTCAGCTTGGATAAAAAGCAGCCCATAGCCTCGGAGGTCTTAACCGAGACAGGCTCATGGACCCGCTGGCGGGAGGTAACTCTTGACATAAGCCCGTGGATTGACGGGGCTGCCGACCGAGACGGCTTGGGCAATATTTTTCTGCAAGCAAACTCGGCAAACGTGGATTACTTCCGCCTGATATATGAGGATATTAATGATGAGATCCCCTATAAAATTGCCGCAGTAAGCAGCGGCGAGAACGGAGATGTTAAGGTCTGTGTTCGGTACGTGGGCAGCGAAGACGGAGGAAAAGCAGTTCTTGCGGCAGGAGATGCGCAGACAGAGATTGCGGGCGGCGGCGAATACACTGTTGCCACCAAGGCGAAGCAGGGGCAGGAGCTGAACCTGACCGTTTCGGATGAATACGGAAAAGAGCAGTCCCCTGTATTCAAGTATAAATATGAAGCTCCCGCGGAGAGGCGAATAGTGACATATTTTGCGGATGATAGGGCGTATGACGTGATGTTTACCGAGACCGAGCGGCAAAAGCTGCCCGAGATTAACGGGCTGACAGGTTACGGGCAGCTGGTGAAAAAGTCTGCGGTTTTCGAGTATGAATATAAGGGCAGAAGATTCAGCTTTAAAAACGGCTGGCGTATGAGCGGCGGCAGTGAGACAGAGGCATGCTTGTTCTTCATCCCCGAAGCGCCGTGCACCTTAACGGTGCTGTTCACCTTCGGCGACGGCAGAGAGTTGTTCATATGGCAGAACAAGGTAGTGCTGGCGTCGGGAAAAACTGCGGCGGGAGAGCTCACGGCGGTGAGCTGCCAAATCCGAGACGCAGGCAGACCCGTTTACATATTCGGAGGAGCGGACAACAAGATTGTCTGCGGGCTGATTGTTGACTATGAGGGCGGAGAAAGCCCAAGTGAGACCACATTGCAGACCGCAAGGTGGGAAGGCGGGTTTGCAAGGCTTTATCGGACAGCAGACGGAAAAACAAGGCTTGCTTCAAGTGCAAGGGGCGGCGTCTGGACAGATGTGGATCTAACCGCCTTTGCTGTCAGCGACCTTGAGGAAATACCCGAGGATTTGGGCATAAACTATATTCTGGGGCACAAAGACAGGTTGTACGCCGCCTGTGATAACGGGGTTTTGGTAACGGTTACCACGTGCCCTAAGTGCAACAAGCTGCAAAGAGTATGCGATTTTGATATTCGCGAAGCGGAAATCACCGAGGAGGGCATGAGCCTTTCGGGGGACGGAAAATCTGCGTTAATTTCCATGGACGATCGGGAGGCGAACAGAATAAGTCTTGCCGAGGCGGAAGCCCTTGCCGCAAGGGGAGCGGCGCTTATAGACGTGCGCAGTAAGGCGGAGTATGAAGCCAAAACCATTATGGGAGCGGTGAACATTCCCCTTGAACAAATAGAGGAAATTAAGTCCTACGATAGAGGTGCAACGCTGATTTTCTTCTGCTCAAAGGGTATAAAATCTGCTGAGGCTGCAAAAAGAGCAAAGGCAATGGGCTTTGAAAATCTGTATATCATAGAACCCGCCTAAATAGTGTAGAATGTAGAGTGTAGAAATAATGTCCTAAACTATACCCAATAAAATGGACACAAAAGGAATTGGCATATACTTAACCCTTTAAATCCGTAGGGGGCGGCTTCCCAGACGCCCCGCTGTTAAACCATTAACATATGCATTATTAAACGGATTTAAATATTTGTGTTGCCCCGTTTAAATTGATAAAAACGTTGCTATATATTCGGGGCGTCCGGGAGGCCGCCCCCTACTACCGTACCATTTACAAAGCTATTAATCTAATTACGTTATCAAAAACTGTTAGCATATCGGCGGGCGCAGCTGTGATCCAACTTCTTTGAGGCTGGTTGGCTCGCATTATTCCATTTTAGCTACAGTAATCAATATCAATAATCGCCTTAGCTGTTGCTGATAAAAGAGGAGCCCCTACGAAATTATATAGTTACAAATATCCAAACTTATCCATATGCAAATTAGCCTTTCTCCTCATTTTGAGGGTGGGGAGGAATTTACTCTTGCATTTTTTAAAAAATATGAAAAAAATACTTGCATTTTCCTTTAAGGTGTGTTATAATTTAGCGTACTGATGCTTTGGGTGAAGCAAATTTTACAAATTCTATACTTAATATATACGTTCTGCGTATGAGGAGGAAGTTTTAAAATGCAAACAGCTTTAATCATTATCCACGTAATTATAGCTCTGGTGCTGACGGTTATCGTTCTGATGCAGCACGGTAAGCAGCAGGGCTTGTCCGGCGCTATTGCAGGCGGAGCTGAAACATTCTTCGGCAAGAACAAGGGAAGAACTGTTGACGCAATGCTGAAAAAGGTTACCGCCGTATTTGCGGTTTTGTTTATCATCTCATCCATCGTTCTGACGGTTGTTTCGATAAACAAGTATTCAAGCGAGAACGCAGCTGTTGACACAGGCGACAGCTCAACTATGAATGTTACCATGGACGAGGCAGGAAATCTTGTTGATGAAAACGGCAACATTGTTATGACGGCAGAGGATATGGCGGCTCAGCAGGAGCAGGCTGCCGCTGAGGACGGAACTGTTACAGAGGACGGCGCCGTTGAGGGAACCGTGGAGGATGCAGCAGGAGCAGTTGAGGATGCTGCCGAAGATACAGCGGAAGCTGCCGAGGGCGCAGTTGAAGGCGCGGCAGAAGCTGCCGAGGGCGCAACTGAAGATACAGCGGAAGCAGTTGAAGGCGCGGCTGACGATGCAGCTGCCGCAGCTGAGAATGCTGCCGAATAATGGGGTTGTAACTGCCCATAGAACAATTGATTAAATTGGAGGAGAGTGGGCTTTTGCCCGCTCTCTTTGTTTAAAAGGATTTTACCATTTATGGGAGGTCTTATTTTTATTCATATAGGAGAATTAATATGAGAGAAACGAAGTTATTTGTGGTTATTCCGTGCTACAACGAGGAGGAGGTTTTGGGAGAAACCTCCAAGCGAATGTATGAGCTCTTTGACAAAATGGAGAGCGAGGGTCTGATCGGCAGCGGCAGCAGGATTGTTATGGTGGACGACGGCAGTAAGGATGCCACCTGGCGCATAATCAGCAGTTTGTGTGAGCAGGACAAGCGTTTCAGGGGAGTGAAGCTTGCCCACAACGCAGGTCACCAGAACGCACTGCTGGGAGGCTTGATGACCGTAAAGGATGAGTGCGACTGCGCGGTGTCGATTGACGCAGATTTGCAGGACGATATTAACGTTATCCCCGACATGGTCAGGAAGTTTGATGACGGCTGCGACGTGGTCTACGGAGTGAGGAGCGAGAGAAAGACGGACAGCGTCTTTAAGCGCATGTCTGCCGAGGGCTTTTATAAGTTTATGGGCTTTATGGGGGTTGACGTGGTCTATAACCATGCGGATTACAGACTGATGAGCAGACGCGCCCTGAATGATTTGGCGAATTTTAAGGAAGTCAACCTGTTCCTCCGAGGTATTGTGCCCCTTATAGGTTATAAGAGCGACAGCGTGTACTACAGCCGCGCCGAGCGGTTTGCCGGAGAGAGCAAGTACCCGCTGAAAAAGATGCTGTCCTTTGCCTTTGACGGCATAACTTCATTCAGCGTTAAGCCTATAAAGACCTTGTGGTCTGTGGGCATAATCGTGTGCGCAGCTGCTATAATCGCGGCTATATACACCTTTATAAGCAAGTTCTTCGGGTATACCTCCGAGGGCTGGGCGTCCCTGATGTGTTCGATTTGGTTCTTGGGCGGAGTTCAGCTTATCTCTATCGGAGTTATAGGCGAGTACATAGGAAAAATCTATAAGGAAACAAAGGCAAGACCCAGATATATCATTGAGGAATATAAAAAGAGCGAATAGGCAGTTTGTTAATATTCTATTAATATTCTGTTTCAAATCTTGAGAAAAGTCGAAAAACGTGGTATAATATAGGCTCAGATTTTACGCACACAAATTTAATTTGTTATCTAATTTAAACGATTAATGAGGTGAACTTTGTGAAGAAAAGAGCAATTGCAGTATTATTGACCCTCTGCATGTCCTTTTCGTGCATCAGCGTTCTCGCCTACGACCCCAACTGGTGGGCAGAGGACACGGTGCGCGGCGCAATGCAGTACGGTCTGATTTCCACGGAGTACGGCAACAAGCCGTATACCGACGCTATAACCAGGTCGGATTTTATAAACGTGGCGGTTAATATTTACACCACGATTACGGCGGAGAATGTTACCTCCGGCGCATACAGTCCGTTTGTGGATACGGACAATGTTTTCCCGAACATGGCGTACTATGTGGGAATTATCAGCGGCGACGGTGAGGGGCATTTCTATCCCATGAATTTTATAACCCGAGAGGAAATGTGCAAGGTAATAACCAGCACTCTTTCCGCAGCGGGAGTTTTGGGTCCCTACTTCCCGTCAACGGGAGTGTTTGACGATATTCAGGACTCGTGGCAGATAAGCGACTGGGCTAGAGACTATGTGGCTTTCATGCTGGACAACGACCTGATGGCGGGCTATGAGGGATTGTTTAAGCCTCTTGACTATGTGTCCCGTGAGGAGGCTGCCATAATCGCGTACCGCTGCTTTATCAAGTACGGCAGAGATGTGGACGGCACAATTCAAACAGCCTTAAAGAGCGGTACCGACTCTAACGGACGCACGGTATACACTCTTGAGAAAACGGTTATGCAGAGCAACGGTACGGTTATCGCCCTGCGCAACGCCCCGGATAAGCAGCTTGTAACCCCCGGCGGCGAGATTGTGGGCGGAGGAGAACCAATCGTAGAGCAGGAGCCCGATCCGGTTCCGGACGGCACGGGAGGCTACGCACCAAGCGGAACCCCGCTGCAGCAGCCTGATTCCGACGGCTTGTACAGGCTCAAAACCTATTCCGAAACCCTTGCCACAGGCGAGGCGACAGATAAGGAAATCAGAGTGTTCGGGGCGGTAGGCGCAAAATACACCACCCAAGAGGAAGCAGACGCTCACATGGTTGAGGTAACCGTTCCCGTATGGGAGTTCGGCGACGGAGACCAGCTCCAAACGGGCTGGCGCAGCTTTAGAATAAACTCGGTTCTGGCTGAGGACGTGCAGGCTATTTTCAGCGAGATATATAACTCACCCTTAAAGCCGCCTATAAAGGATGCGGCGGGCTATGCCTGGAGAAGTCCTATGGCGGGCGGCAGTATTTCCGACCATAATTACGGCACGGTTATAGATCTTAACTATAACGAGAACTATTGCGTGTATAAGAGCGGTCAGCAAATCGGCTCGTTCTATGACCCGGTGAACTCGGTGTTCTCATTCCCGTCAACTGGCGTGGTTGTTCAGACCTTCGCCAAGTACGGCTGGCTGTGGGGCGGTAACGCATGGGTAAGCGGAACCGTTGACTATATGCACTTCAC
The DNA here is from genome assembly GCA_958352815.1 of uncultured Eubacteriales bacterium. GTDB lineage: Bacteria > Bacillota > Clostridia > Monoglobales > Monoglobaceae > Monoglobus. Next base: position 108,872 of record CATWQA010000001.1, on the reverse strand, counting down.
CTATTTGGGTAAATAAAGAATATTGGTATTTAACGGAGCAAAGCGAACTTTGCTCCGTTTTCTATCGAGAAAAACTTTTGTTTATCAAAATACGTGGGTTCAATTATATAAAGTTTTAAGAATTACGTGGCAGTAGGGGGCGGCTTCCCAGACCGGCAACAACTAAGGGCTGTTATTGACATTGGTTACAGTGGTTTAATTGGAATAATATGTGCCGCCCCCTACACCGTAATGATTTACATATATTAAAGGTGCTATTATATCGCACAAACACAAAATTAATATTATATTCAGTTTATTCAACAAAATTGATATAATTTTTTGGATTTTAAAAGGGTTTTTGAGATTTTTGGAGAATATTACAAGGTAAGGAAAAATACAAAACAGCCGATTTAAAGCTATTTTTTTGCTTTTGGGCAATCGGCTGTACATAGAAAAAGGAGATATAAGTTAATGGCTTCAAAAGATAAGACAAGCGAGCCCCTTTTTGACCCGGCAAAGCTGAACATTATCCCGGTTGATTTGGATAATGAGATGAAAAAGTCTTATATAGACTATTCCATGTCGGTTATTGTGGGACGTGCGCTTCCCGACGTGCGGGACGGCCTAAAGCCGGTTCACAGAAGGATACTTTATTCCATGTATGAGGACGGAATTACTCCGGACAAACCCTATAAAAAGTGCGCCACCACCGTGGGTAACGTGCTGGGCAGATACCATCCCCACGGTGACCAGTCGGTTTATGATGCCATGGTGCGTATGGCGCAGGACTTTTCCATGAGATACCCCACTGTGGACGGGCACGGTAACTTTGGTTCGGTAGACGGAGACCCGCCTGCAGCGTACAGGTACACCGAGTCTAAAATGTCCAAGCTGTCCATGAACATGCTGACGAATATTGAGAAAGAGACTGTGGACTTTGTACCGAACTTCGATGAGAGCAGAAAGGAGCCGGAGGTTCTTCCCTCCAGATTTCCCCACCTGCTGGTCAACGGTTCGGACGGCATTGCCGTTGGCATGGCGACCAAAATTCCGCCCCACAATCTGGGAGAGGTTATTGACGGTGTTGTCGCCCTGATTGACAATCCGGACATAACGGTTGACGAGCTTATGGAGTATATCCCCGGGCCCGACTTCCCCACAGGGGCTCAGATTATGGGTACAAGCGGCATCAGAGCCGCATATAACACGGGCAGAGGCAAGCTCAAGGTTCGCGCCAAGGCTGAGATAGTACAGTGGAAAGAAAACCGAGAGAGAATAGTTATTACCGAGATACCTTACGGAGTTAATAAGGCGGTATTGATTAAGAAGATTGCGGATTTGGTTCACGAGAAGCGCATAGAGGGAATTTCCGACCTGCGCGACGAGTCGGACAGAGACGGTCTGCGGGTTGTGATTGAGCTTAAACGCGACGCCAACGCTCAGGTGGTGCTTAATCAGCTTTATAAGTATACTCAGCTTGAGGATACATTCAGCGTAATAATGCTTGCCCTTGTGGACAGAACTTCGCCGCAGGTGTTGTCCCTTAAGCAGGTGCTTGTTCACTATCTTAACTTCCAAAAGGACGTTATTGTCCGCAGAACTACCTTTGACAAGAAAAAGGCGGAGGCGCGTGCGCATATTTTGGAGGGCTTAAAGATTGCCCTTGATAACATCGATGAGGTAATCAATATTATCAGAAGCAGCTATAACGACGCAAAGGCAAGACTTATTGAAAGGTTCGCTTTCTCGGACGAGCAGGCGCAGGCGATTTTGGATATGCGCCTGGGCAGACTTGCGGGAATGGAACGGGAAAAGGTTGAGAACGAGCTGGCAGAGGTGACGGAGTTAATCGCTCACCTGACAGAGGTTCTCGGCAGCGAGCAGATGGTTCTGGATATTGTCAAGGAGGAGATCCTTGCGATAAGAGAAAAGTACGCCGATGACAGGCGCACATCAATAGAGCCTGTTGTTGACGACATTGATATTGAGGACCTTATTGCCGAGGAGGACAATGTTGTCACCATGACCCATCAGGGCTACATTAAGCGTCTGCCCGTTGACACCTATAAGAGCCAGCACAGAGGCGGCAAGGGTATTGTGGGAATGCAGACTAAGGAGGAGGACTTTGTGTCCACCATGTTTATATCCTCAACCCATTCCTATGTGATGTTCTTTACCAACACGGGCCGCATGTTCCGCATAAAGGCATATCGCATACCCGAGGCGGGCAGGCAGGCAAAGGGTACGCCTATTGTAAACCTTCTTGAACTGTCGCCGGACGAGAAGATTTCCGCAATGATACCCATTAAGGAGTACCATAACGGACAGTATCTGACCATGTGCACAAAGCAGGGAATAATCAAGAAGACCGATATTATGGAATATCAGAACGCTCCCAGAGGGGGTAAGATTGCCATTAAGCTGGACGAGGGGGACGAGCTCCTGCGGGTTAAGCTGACAGATGGCAATACAGACCTGTTTGTGGGCACTCACCAAGGCAAGATGATTAGGTTTAACGAGCGCGACGTTCGTGAGCTGGGTCGTATTTCAAGAGGCGTTCGGGCTATTAAGCTGGAGGACGGCGACTATGTTGTGGGCATGAGTATTTACCGTGAAAATTCAAAAATGCTTGTGGTTTCCGAAAACGGCTACGGTAAAAAGACCGAGCTTGAGGAGTATAAGATACAGACCAGGGGCGGAAAGGGTTGCTCTACCTATAAAATATCCGAGGAGACGGGCAATCTTGCAGGAATTAAGGTGGTATCCCCGGAGGATGATATTATTCTCATAACCTCCGAGGGCGTTATAATCAGAATTGACACAGAGGATATCAGTACCTACAGCCGCGTTACCCGGGGCGTAAGGCTTATGCGCCTGGCGGACGGCGTTAAGGTTGCCACCATAGCAAGGGTGGAAAAGGAACAGGAAGAACAGGCCGAGGAGGTGAACTGATGAGCACATTAAAGGGGGCAGCCCTGTGCCTTGGGGCGTTTATTCTGGCGTGTTCAATGGTCACCGGCTGCGGCAAGTCCAAGGATGAGAAAAGGACGGAGGAACCGGCAGCGGCAACAGCCTCTGCCGGAGAGACCACAACCTCTAAGTTCGGAGGGGACAATGAGACCTCTGCGACTCCGAAAGTTGTTCAGACTCCCAGACCCACGGCGGGAAATTCGAGAAGCGCTGCTTCCGCCATGCCGGACAAGGTTCAGTCCGAACTGGACGACGCAAGATCCTTTATGGGCGCGGGAATGTATGATGACGCGCGGGAAATGCTGGGCTCGGTTGACGTGGAAGCCCTTACCGATGAGCAGCTTGCGGAGTATGATGAAATTCAGGAAAGTCTTGCCGAAGAACCGGCAGCGGATGCAGGGTTCACCCCTGAGGACGCTGTGAGGATAGCCGAGGAGGCTTACGGGATTACTATAGACGGAGACCTGAGTGGGCTCACTCTCCAGACCAATTCCGGCGGAGCGGAGTTTTATCAGATGCAGGTGCGCATTGACAGAGAGAACGCCAAAAAGACCATAAACATATATAAAAACGGGGATATTGAGGAGCTTTCCTCAGAACCTATCGCATTTGGATAATGTTAATATATGTTAAAGGAAGCACACCTTCTTTTTCGAAGAAGATGTGCTCCTGCGCATTTTTTGTATGTAAATTCGCATATATGAGAACCCCAAAACCCCGATATGCACAATTAAAATATTTGAGTTTGGATATGTGTAACTGTTCAAATTCGTAGGGGGCGGATTCCCATACGCCCCGAGCATACCGACGGTTTTACCAACGCAGCCGGATTAACGCTTATGTAACCCTTTAATTCGTAGGGGCGCCATTTATTGCGCCCGCAGATATACCGGCAATTTATACCACATTATACGGGTTTGGCGTTTTATTTAAACCGCAATCCCTGTTAAGTTTTATTCTCACATTGGTGTACCTATCGCCCGCCCTGTTGCGTTTGCCGCTCTCCTCCCCAAACGCACAGGGCGGGCAAACAAAAAGGCAAAGCCTTTATCAAAATTTTGTTTGGGGTTTGGGGCGGAGCCCCAATCGGTTTCCCCGAAGGGGAAAAACCGATACCGCCCGGGTCTGGCTGTGACCCCACTTCTTTGAAGTGGGACGGCTCATATTATTGACATTGCACAAAGTGTGCAATGTCAATAATACACCTAAGTTGTTGCCGATGAGGGCGGAACAGGGCTAGGCGACAGATTATGTTATCAAGTATAAATAAAATTACATGGGTACAGCGTAAAAATAAAGTTTTAATATTTACGTAGTAGGGGCGGATTCCTATACGCTCTGCTAAATGTTGGGTCGGGCGATATGCTAAAGTATGGGCTTAAATTAATACCATATGGAACCGGTATAAAACACAAATGTTTGCAGTGATTATTAGCGTTCATTATATATCAAATCAATTTTTGTCAAAATAATTCAGCAAGCCGCATATAATACTTATTTCTTCATCATTTAAGCCGTCCAGAGTAAGAGTGCGTTTAGGCTCAACCTCAAGAAGATAGTCGGTGGTAACACGAAACAGCTTTGCCATCTCGATAATATGGCGCATAGACGGAACAGAGGTCTCGCTTTCCCAAGCAAGCACGCTTGTCCGCGCAATTCCCAATTTCTTTGCTAAATCTGCTTGACTGTAGTTGTATTGCTCACGTAACATTTTAATTCTCTCATGTATCACGTCTATTCACTCCCTTTTTGATTTTTAAATCAGAGCGAAAATTCTCATTTAAGACAGAACCTGCGACTGATTGTAATCTGCATTTAGATTATAATCAGTGCCGTTGTAAATATACACATCTTTTAATGTGATGTATATTGACAAAGATAAAAGATTGTGTTATTATATTTCTGTAAAAGAAAAAAGAAATGAATTTGCTAATACATGATGTGAATGTTACAGTGTAAGGATATGGATTTTGTAAGACGGAACAAGCAGCGTTCCTATAATTAAAACTGATATTCTCTTAGGATTATTTGTGTTGTATAAGCCTTTTTGGTTGTTAAAAAATTTTGTAAATAGTGCAAATGGTCTGATTTAAAATTTGTAGGAACGTTGCTTGTCCCGCCTGTTTTACCTATAGATAAAATTTGTTGGAATTTTATTTAAATCATAATCCCTGTTATTTTATATACTCGCATTGGTGTGTTTGTCGCCCCCCTGTTCCGCCCTGTCGGCACCAACTTAGGGCTGTTATTGACATTGCATACCTTATGTTAACTGGAATAATATGTGCCGTTCAGCATCAGGATATTGGGTTATAGACGCCATGCGCCGCATTTTGCAAAATGTGGATAGCAAGCACGGTAGGTCGCCTGTGACCCCACTTCTTTGAAGTTGGATGGCTCGCAGTATTCCAATTGAGCCATAGTAACTAATGTCAATAATATTCCTTAGTTTTTGCCAGTGCAGGCGACACGTGAGGCGCACAGTCGCGGGTAATGCGATAATTATCCCGCATAATTTATATTCTCACATTGGTGTACTTGCGGGGCGTATAGGAATCCGCCCCATACACCGTAATACATATATCCAAGCTTGTTAATTTTTTTATTGTGTGAGAGAGGACATACTCTCTCCTTTACTTACCTAACCTAACCTTACCTAACCTAACCTGGGTATACCGTTGGTATACCGGCTATGTTTGTCGCTCACGGTTATTGTAAAGATATATGAAAGTATAGAGTGTACAAAACCTTAAATTTCAAATTTTTAGAAATAAAAATTGCCCGTCCTATGTGCAGGACGGGCAATTTGATAATATATTAATTTGTTTTGGGAGTCAGTACATCATACATGGGTTCAAGAGTTGCCGCTGACCACAGGTAGCATTTTATATTGCCGTATTCCTTTGAAAACTCAAAGGCAACGTCTGTGGGGTTCTCGCCAACCGGTATAATCATCGTCTTTACCTCGGCTAAAATATCGTCAGCCTCGTACGCCGCCGCTGCAAACAGCAGTCCCTCAGTTTCGCTAGCCTCTCTGTTCACTATTGAAGCGGTCAGGGAAGTTCCGCTGAGCGCAGGCTCCGCACTGTAGTAAATCGGCGGTTTGGTGGGCTCAGGATCCGCTGTGGGGCCCGGTGTGGGCGTAGGCTGATCGATTGTCACAAACTCTGCGTCCACAACCACATCCGAGGCGGGCATAACAAATGTAAACTCATTTTCTCCTACCTTTGTGACAGCGGTCTCCGGCGTGGTGGTAACATATTGAGCGCGATAGCCCTGAGCAGGGGTTGTGTTGACGGTTATGGTCTCTCCCGCCTTGGAAACAATTCCGCCTCCTGTAACAGATGCAGACTTTAAGCCTATTTTTGAGCCGTCTGCCCAGAAGTAGTACCCATTCCCTGCCTTTCCCTCAAAGGTATAGGTGTGGTGCCCCTCTGCACCAAAAACTTCGCCTTGGGCTATATATGTTTGATTGGTGTTGTCGTATACGTTAAAGAGCTTATTTGTGTAAATGTAGAGCTCCAGATCAATCTCTCCGTCTGATGCAGGTGTGAGCAGGAAAACGCTGCCCGCAACGTTGCTTTGATCGGTGACGGGAACACTGATTGAGGGATTGACATCGCCCCTTGCGCTGACCTGACTGTCCCCATCATAGAGGAATATGGTGGTGGTTGTGTCAAACATGGTAATTGTGCCGTCGGAGCTGTCCGAGCCGTTGAGGTTAACCGTTCTTGCTCCGCCGATTTGATCCAGATGATCGACAGCCTCCCAGTGTACCGTTTTGGTATCCGTGCCGTTTATTTCCAGAGAACCGTTTGCCACGTCATCTGCCACGGAAATGTTGTACACAGGCTCAGGGGTTGCCGTAGGCGTTGCGGTGGGTTCGGCTGTGGGTGTTGCCGTAGGCGCAGGAGTAGGCGTGGGCTTTGTGGGGTCGATTGTGGGCGTAGGCGCATTGGTGGGAGCAGGCTCGTCTGACGCCAGGTTAAAGGAATATATCTCAATGTTGTAGTAACCTGCGTACTCGCCGCTTGTGGCTTTTACCAGGGCGTCGGAGGGGTCGTTCTTATTCAGGCCGTTTGCCTCCTCATATGTGTCGGACATACCGTCTCCGTCTGTGTCCTGTGCCTTTGTTCCGCTGTAGGTTATGGGTTCAAAGGTTTTAAGGTCTGCCAGGTCAATAATACCGTTTGTTCCCAAGAGACCCGTTCTGTTTCTGATGTCGTTTACGGCTCTGGCGTCAACCGCATCTCTTGCAATGCTTGCACCCGCACCCTCTAAGACAGACTCGTAAGCCTCCTGAGCCGTCTGGGTATATATGGGATAGTCGTGAATATACTGGGTGTGGTTGGTGGCGGTTCCGGGTTGGCTCTCGTCATAAGTCTCAAGATTGTACTTTGCGGAGTCCGCCGTGTCAACGCCCGCGGTGTTGTCTTGGTTAATAGCGTCGGCCTTGGAGCTTGAGCTCTTGGAATCGTAGTAGTTTCCGCCGATAGCCAAGTCGGTTCCCCAGTCCTTTACGCCGCCCTTTTTGCCCTTCATCATCTGGTAGAACCTGTTTATAGAGCTGCTGGCAGGACCTTCTTTATAATAGTTGTTGACTAAGTTTACGCGAACGCCGTTCTCTCCGCCGTAGGAGTTGTTGGACTTCCAGTTATAGAAAACGTTGTTTCTAACGTCCAGTAGGCTTTCGGTGTCGGCAGTGTTGTTGTAGGACTTAACGGTCTCGCTGGTTCCCACTCTGGGGAAACGGTTGTTGGCGCTTGATACAATATTGTGGTGGTACGAAACGTTAACGCCGCCCCAAATGCCGCCGTATCCGTGCTGCTGAATACCGTCGCCCTCGTCGTGGATAGAGCGGTTGAGGGGCTCGGTCATAATGCTCCACTGAATGGTGGAGTCCTTAACGGCGTAGATTGAGCAGCACTCGTCTGTTGACCAGCTCATGCTGCAGTGGTCAACAATCAGGTTTGAGGTATGGTTGGTGCCGCCCAGAGCGTCATCGTCATACTTCTTGTTGGCTTCATCGTAAACACCCATTCTGAAGCGCAGGTAGCGCATGATAATATTGTCGGCATTAATTTTTGTGGGCGCACCGGAAATACAAATGCCGTCTCCGGGGGCTGTTTGGCCGAGAATGGTTATGTTCTTCTTTGAAAGGGTGAGGGGAGAGGTTAGGTTAATGGTTCCCGCCACGTCAAAGACGATAATACGTCCCTCTTTTGAAACTGCGTCACGCAGGGTGCCTGCACCGCTGTCGGCAAGGCTGGTAACGTGATAGATTGTGGGGCTTGAAGCGCCTCTGGCTCCGGTGGTGTACATACCGCCGCCCTCTGCGCCGGGGAAGGCTATAAGGTTGCCCGCGCCCGCAGCTGTGACAGGACTGCTTGTTTCAGTGTTTGCGCCCACAACCGCAGGCACAGAGGTAAGACCGATTACCGCAGCTAAAATGATTGTAAACAGCTTCTTCATAAAAATCTCCTATCCGCCGCTCCGCTCGGCATAGTTTAAGTATAAATTTCTCTTATCGGCGGAGCAAGAAATGATAAGAGAATTTTTGCGCACATTTCTTCTTTGTGATTTTAAAGCAAAAAAGACCACAACCCAAACAGGCGCACAAGCACGCTTATCCGGATTATAGTCTCGCAAATCCTTTAAGGACAGCAGCCTCCGGGCAAAAAGCCGTGATGACGAAAGCTGCAACGACAAACGCCGCCTGCTACTCCCCAAACCTGATACCATTCTACCACATTTGCGAAATATTTGCAATCACAAAATTACGGAAATTTTAGCATTTATAGTCTATTTATTGTAATTTGAGAGCTATTTTATTTCAAACTTGTTGCGGAGAGGTGCAACGCAGCCCGTAAGGGTGGTAATCTCTATGGTTATGGCATACTCCTTGCCCGGTTCCGTCTCGAAGCTGAGAGTGTCTCCCATTCTCGCAGGGGTCAGCCGTTCCTTGGGGTCAGAGGTGGAGGCGGGATCCTCTCTTGGGTCGTCGTCAAACTTTTTCATTATATATTTGCCGCCGTCGTCGGTAATAATTTCGCCGCTTTGGGCGTCAATCTGGCTGTACCTGTAAACCTGCCCCGCTATGGACTCCATTGAAAAGCTGAATGTGCGCTGTGCAGTTCCAGAGTTTTTCAAATGGATAACATATCTTGAGGTCACGCCGAAGTTGCCTAAATTGCAGGCGTTATAAGCGTAGAACTCATCTGTTGAGATCTCGCTGCCCTTGGGATAATTTATGTCAAGAATACTGCTGTTTGGTATGAAATTTTCGCCCACGGCGACTCCGTATTCTCTGAGAGCCTTTTCGGTTGCCTTGTCGTATCCGCCGTAGTGCTTGGTGTGATACGGGTCAAAACGCCAAATATTATCTCTTTCGCTCTCGGCAACATTGCTGCCGTATAAGCCGTACTTGGCGTCGTCCTTATATTCAAGGCGCATTATGTCAGACTCCGCCGCTATGGGAGCCTCCTCCCGCCAAGTGTTCACGTTGGTGGCAAATACCCCGTCGGGAATGGTCACTCCTTGGGGAGCTCTGGCGTTTATAACCGTGACCGGTACGGGACCCTCAGGGGTTGCGTCGTCTATTGTGTACTCAAATTCCGCAGTGACAATAGGAGCGTTGGGCGCAATTCCCTTGTATTGAGGCTCGTTGTCAAAGGCTCCGGGCTTTAGGGTGGAAAAGTTCGCTTTAAGGGCGGCTTGGTCTTGGTAGGCAACAGTGTCAAAGTTAACGCTGCCTCCGGTGACTCTGAACCGCAGCATCATCCACATGGGCTCGTTCCAGCCTCCGTATCTGAAATGATTGACGTCATTCTTTTCGATATAGCTCACCACCTCGCTCAGGTATAGGGGAGAGCCTGCCGAAACCTTTTTGGGCGTGTTAAGGTTGTCAAACTCCGCCGTTTTAGGCTGTCGGCTTTCGTTTCGGATGATTGCCGGACAGCTTGGGTCGGGGCAGTCCCCGCCGTTTATGCAGGGGCAATCCTCGCCGCAGGTGCAGTTAAATGTGCGCAGAAACTCGGGCATAACAACCTCTGTGCCTGTGTAGTCCGCCCACGCCTGATTCCAGTCCCAGTCATGGTCAATGCCCAGGTTGAGGATTTCAAATTCACCCTCGCTTGATGATGAAAACACCGCGTCATAGTACAAATCGGCGTTCAGGTCAACGGAATAGCCTCTGTGGTGGTAGCTGAAAACCGTGTATATTCCCGGCTGCAGCTCGCCGAAATGGGCATAGAGCTTGGCTCCTCGCCGTCCGCCAGAAATTTTGAGTTAAGATGCTCCGGGTTGTCGTCAAAGAGATAGTATTCCGCCGTTCCGTCAGCGGCGGTTTTTTGAGCTTCGAATTGAATTACTGGGGCGGCTCGGTCAGGAGAAGCCGCCTCGGTGGCAGCGTTCGAGACTTCCCGGCCGCAGCCGCTGAGAATAACCGATATAAGAGTTAATCCCAATACCATGGTTTTGAATAAGTTTTTCATATGTAATCCTTTCTGTAAGTGATTGATTTCGCCCACCCTCGTCGGAGCAAAGTTCGCTAAGCTCCGTTTTTCTTTTTCAAGAAAAACATTCGCTCGCTGCCTTGCTCCTCCTCTTCCCGAAAAATCGGAGATTTATCGAGAGTCTATGCCTGCTACCAGGCATTTTACCGCATTTTGAAAAAGGCGGATAGCAAGCACGGTAGGCGGTCGCAAGACCGCACGTGAGGCGCGCAGTTCCCGCCGCTTTAGCGGCAAATTAAAACCAACGTTGTTTTAAATCTTATTTTTTGATAAAGGCTTTGCCTTTGAAACCATTGCCGAGCCCATATTCCGCCATGCCAAGCCGCGGCGGCAATGTCGTCAAAGCCTTTATCAAAAGCTTCGGTTGCGGCGCATTTTTACACTCTACATTCTACACTAAACAAGGGCTGTCTATCCCGACAGCCCTTGTTTTATAGCTACGCTATAATATTATCAATATCTGTCTTTACCTTTTCCAAAAGCTCATCTGATTCCGCTTCGGTATTGCCCTTCATCAGGCAGTACAGCTTAATCTTGGGCTCTGTGCCGGAAGGTCTGATAATAAAGTTATTATCATCCTCAAGCTCAAGGTAAATAACGTTTGACTTGGGCAGGAGAATTTCTGACTTCTCGCCTGTCTTAAGGTCAACTCTCTCGCTTGTCTGGTAGTCCCTGATTGCGATAACCTTTTTGCCCGCAACCTCAGCGGGGGGATTTGCTCTGAGCTTATCCATGGTGGACTTGATTTTTGCCAGTCCTTCAATACCCTCCAGAGTAACCGAAACAACCTGCTCTTTATAGTAGCCGTACTTCTTGTATATATTATCCATCTGCTCAAAGATTGAGGTTCCGTTCTCTTGATAGTAAAGAGCCATTTCGGCAATAAGCATTGTTGCCACAACGGCGTCCTTATCGCGGGCATAGGTGCCCTTTAAGTAACCGTAGCTCTCCTCAAAGCCGAACAGGTATGTACCAACCCCTGTTTCTTCGGACTCCTTAATCTTCTCGCCGATAAACTTAAAGCCTGTCAGAACCTCTTTCATGCCGATACCGTAAGCATCGCAAATTGCCTTTACTATGTTGGTGGTAACGATTGTCTTAACGATGTAGCCGTCCTTGGGAACAGCGTTCTTTTCAGCCAGAGCCGACAGAATGTACTCAGACAGCAATGCGCCTACCTGGTTGCCTGTAAATGTAACATACTCGCCCTTGTCGTTCTTAACCAGAATGCCGACACGGTCGCTGTCCGGGTCGGTTCCCACAATAAGGTCTGCGCCGCATTCCTTAGCGTAACCGATAGCAAGCTCAAAGCCTTCCTTGTTCTCAGGATTGGGGGAAGCAACTGTGGGGAAGTCGCCGTCGGGGAGCTCCTGCTCCTTAACAACAACAACATTGTCAAAGCCCATGCGCTTCAAAATCTTTCTGACAGGCTTGTTGCCTGCGCCGTGGAAGGGGGTGTAAACAAACTTAAGGGTGTTGCCCTTTTCCTTTGCCAGCTCGGGATTTACGCTCTGCTCCTGAACGCAGTCAAGATATGCGTCCTCAACCTCGTCGCCGATCATAACGATAAGACCCTTTGCTTTTGCCTCTTCAAAGTCCATCTTCTTAACATCGGTAAACATATCGGTCTTGTCAATCTCTTCAAGAACGATTGCCGCAAGCTCCGGATTGAGCTGTGCGCCGTCTGCGCCGTAAACCTTGTAGCCGTTATACTTTGCCGGGTTGTGGCTTGCGGTAACGGCAATGCCGGCGGTGGTCTTTAAGTAACCAACCGAGAAAGACAGCTCGGGAACGGGCTTGAGCTCCTCGAACAGGTAGGTCTTAATTCCGTTTGCCGCCAAAATCTGAGCCGCCAGCTGAGAGAAAACATCGGACTTATGACGGCTGTCGTAAGCTATAACAACGCTTAAATCAGCGTCTGCGCCGTTTGTCTTGATAAGCTGGTTGGCAAGACCCTGGGTTGCCTGACCTACAACGTACTCGTTCATACGGTTGGTGCCTGCGCCCAGAACGCCTCTCAGACCTGCGGTACCAAACTCCAAAGCCTTGTAGAAGCGGTCTTTAATTTCAGCGTCGTCGCCCTTAATGCCTTCAAGCTCCTTGACGGTTTCGGGGTCAGCATCCTTTAACCATCTTTCATATTCTGCCAAATATTCCATTTTATGAAACCTCCGTATTAATTATTTTGCCATGTGACCATTATACTACTGATTTGTATAAAATTCAACTGCTTTTATTGTAAAATTTTGGTGCATATTTTTGTATATATTTCCCCTAAGTTTTACTCAAATCGAGGGTATCTGTCTTTGTCCGCTTCGGTTATCTCTCTCAGGACACGGCAGGGGTTGCCAACGGCTATTACGCCCGAGGGAATGTCTCGGGTCACAAGGCTGCCTGCGCCTATAATTGAGTTGTCCCCGATTGTAACTCCGCCCAGAACGGTTACGCCTGCTCCGAACCAAACATTGTTGCCAACCGTAATGGGGCGGGCAACCTCCAAGCCCTCCTTTCGCTGCTCCGGGTCGATTGCGTGCTCCGCCGTTGTGAAGCAGCAGTTGGGTCCTATGAACACATAATCTCCAAAGGTGACCTTGCCCCCGTCCAGAATATAGAAGTTGTGGTTTGCGTAAAAGTAGTCCCCGATGGTGGTGTTGTATCCGTAGTCGCACCAGAATGGAATGTTGAGAATAGGGTTTTTGCCCATTTTGGCGAAGATTTTTTCGAGAATACGGCTCTGGGCAGCCCTGTCCGAGGGCTTGATTTGGTTAAACTCATGGCACAGGTCGTTGCACCTGCTTATATCTTCAAGTATTTCGCTGTCATAGTTGGCGTTGTATAAATATCCTGCCGCCGCCTTTTCCTTTTCTGTCATCATATTGGTTCCTCCTGAATTATTTCTGATAAAGACTTCGTCTTTAGTTAATTTAATAAATTGTTGTTCCTTATTTTTTAAATACAAACAAATACTCATGTGCAATTAATAAAAAATTATATTTCACACTATTTGTTTTCCAATATCCTGTTGCCCTGCAATTATGCTGCTCTTTTATAATCAATTCCTTCAGCTTAAACCCGGCGTCTTGAAAGATTTTCATAACATTAAATGACATAGGTATCATGTGTCCCTTTTGCCGTGTGTCACCCATAAGAACGGCGCAAAACTTGTCCTTTTTTAAGACGCGATAGCTTTCGGCAGCAACCTTTTTCATTTCTTCAAGAAAATCATTAATTTTAAGCTGAGATAAGTCATTTTCTAAATCCTCACTGTATTTAATAATATTAGCATAAGGTGGATGAGTGCAAATCAAGTCTATACCCTCATCGCGAACAAAATCAAGATTTCTTGCGTCCCCTTTTTTTATATAAACTTTTCCCTTTGCCGGTTCATAATCAAAATCCGTTTTTTCTCTACAACGTTCGAGAGCAATATCGTTCACATCAACACCTATAATATCACGATTTAACAGCTTTGCTTCAACAAGGGTTGTGCCGCCTCCTGCAAACTGATCGAGAATAAGATCTCCTTCTTGGGAATAGCGAAGTATTATATTTCTTGGAATATACGGTGACCAATTTCCGCGCCATTTTGCATCATGTGTCGCCCAGTCCCCACGTTTGGGGAAAGACCAGTGTGTAGTCATTTCGAGTTCAAAATTATCGGGTTCCCATTTTTTAATCTTTTTATTTGCCATTTCTACCTCATATTATGTTTGATATAAAACTTTTTAACAAGTCCTCTATGTAACCAATATCATTACTGTTTGATATATTAATCTGTGAATTGCCATTCCCGTGATGTCCGATATTGGTAACATCTTTAATGATGTTTTTAGAATCATTAAACGTTTTTGGATCGGCATTTATCCACATAATCAAGGATTTCTTTTGAAGTTTTATAGACACTATACTTTTTCTTCCGCGGTTAAAGCCAACATACAATTTGGTAGGCTTAATTGAAATATTGTCATCTAATCCCAAGATATAATCTTTTAGCTCATAGTATATGTCAACTATATTATCGCTTGCGACAGCGACCAAATCTTTTTCGGTATATGTCTTTGTCTCTTTTGAAACTTCCTTATTGGTGTCAGAATCTAATACCGGAGCAATTGATTTTATACTTTCATCTGAGCTTCCTGAAACTATTTGTTCAAAAGACAGGGTGTTGTTCCGGTAACGTTTAATTTTCCACAATTCTATAGGCAGATCTTTAAAATTAATGGAATTAATCTGATATTTAGTGAAATTAGGACTTATGAAAATAACTCTTGACTGCGACCAATCAAAGTCATTTAAATCCTTTTTATCTTGAAATTTTATGTTATATCTCAAAACAAAATCAGCCTTATGATTAAACATGGTTGACAAGTATGTGTATCCTTGGTCTATAACACTTACGTTTCTTTGATTTTTATATTCTATAATAGCAAATGCGTTTACTTCTTTATCATAGGCAATTGTATCTAATCTAAAGTCTGCTACGGAAAATTCCGTATCCACAAAATCTAAGTTTATCAAATTTTTTAAATTGTTTTCACAAAGAGTTTGTAACTCCTTTTCCGATTGAAACGGCATTTCTTTTACTTCATCAACAGTTTTTTCGTGAATATTGAATAACATGAGTTTTACTCCTTACTTAAATATCTGACTTATTATCCCATTCTCTAAATCATCAATTGAGTAAATATGTTCCATAACATCAAATGTTTCCTCAAGATTATTTCTCGCACTTATCCAACCTCTACCGTCTGTAAACCAAACAAATGTAACTCCGTCTATAGTATCCACTTCTTGAGATATCTGCTTGTAACTTCGCGCAGTCTCGTTTAATTTGGAGCCGCTGCTTCTGTAAAAATTAGTTTCAATCACGTATAATTGAGCGTCGGTTTTTACAACATAATCAAAACGCTTTTCTGTTTTTCCTTGATTGGATATAGCAGACAGATCAAGACCCCATTTTTCTGTGATTTGATGTATGTACATTTCTTTAAAATATGTAATATCTTTAATGAATCCGGCTTTAACAATATAACTTTCAACCAACTCTTCCATAAGATGTCCGCCTCTGTTTTTGCGACCGTTTGAATCAAGACCTGTTTCAACGCCCGTTGCATAGTCAACAAGATTATTAACTATGTGATTAGATATTAAATCAAACAAACCGGTTTTGCGCATAAATATTTTATATTGTTCCACAGAAAGATTTGGTTTCTTAAATCCATAAGTAAACTCACCGTCGCTGTCAATAGCATATATTTCGTTTGCTCTAACGGCTAAAAGTATCGGTATGCATTTTAATACTTCCGGATATTTTCCAATTATGTTATCGAAATCCGTTTCAATATTTTTTGAACCAATGAGCGAATTTAAAATATTCAATTCAACTTTTATCCCACCTACATTTTTATGAACTTTGTTAAAATCAACATAATATTCATAATTTGATATACTATCACGAAAGCCTGCTAGCCATGTGTTAAAATCTCTTTTTATCATTATTTTCAGCTCCTTAAAAGTTAGATATTAAAAGCTCGTTAATTTTTCCTCTTGCTGCGCTGTTGCAGTTAATCATGCGAGAGGCTCTGACTCGTTTTATTTTGTACATAGAATAGATGTTGTCAAAAAAATCGTCGCTTTCGTCAGAATTTTTCGGATCGGAATTACTAATAACAATTTTTGCACCTTTTCGGTTCATCTTGTCCACAAATTTTGCAAGCTCTATCTGTTCGTTATCACAAAACCGACTTTCCGTATAAGATGTGAAGCCGGCAGTTTCTGTCAGCGGTCTGTACGGAGGATCGAAATATACAAAAGTATTTCCGTCTATAAATTCCGCTGACTTTTTGTAATCACCCCAAACAATTTTTACATTTTGCAGCTTCATGGATATAGCTCTTAAATTCTGCGCATCGCAAATAAGCGGATTTTTATATGCACCCATTGGCACATTGAAAAGTCCCTTTTTATTCACTCTAAATAATCCGTTGAAACAAGTCTTATTCAAAAAGATCATAAGAGCTGCTTTTTCAATATTTTTTATCTCCTCGTCTTTTACTTTTAAAAAATTAAAGCGTTCTCTTCTTGTTAAATAATATTTTTTTCTGTTATCCGTATCAAGAGTGATAAATTCATCTTGCATGACCGAAAGAATGTCAACGAGTTCATTAATATCGTCACGAATAATTTGATATGCGTTGATAAGCTCTCTGTTTATATCGCTGACATAGACTTCATCTAAATCGTATTTGCTCAAAACATCAAATAAGACTGCGCCGCCTCCTACAAAGGGTTCCGCATATTTTGTAATTTTCGTATTATCAAAAGGGTAGTATTCCTCGATTTCATTTAAAAGCTGACCTTTTCCTCCCGCCCATTTTAAAAAGGGTTTCACAGTCTTTCTGTCATTTTTGTTATATCTTGTAATTCTTGCATCGGCAGGCTTTTGGGCGTTAGCGGGAATAATCCACATATTTCCTACCATAGCTGCATCCGCAATTCTGTTCTCTGAACAAAGCACAGCAACTCTACGTTGGGAAATTCCCCATTTTTCAGCAGCTTCTCTTGCAGATATAAATTCCATACACTTATACTCCTTGTCTGTTGTAAGTAATATTATATTCTAAACTTGGAACAAAAGCAATATCATTTTGTGAAATTTCTGTTTCTGTAAATTGCAATATATTTTCTTGACTTTTTGTAAAGTTTATGTTAATATGTAACATATAATTATTTTGGGAGGTTGCAAACCATGAAACTGAAAAAACTTTTAGCTTTGATGCTGGCTGTTGTTATGGCTGCGGCTATGCTGACCGCTTGCGGAACAACCGACACTGCGGACACGGCAGACACAGCGGCGACCGAGTCTGACTGGCAGTACATTTCGGATAAGGGCGAGATGATTATAGGTATTACCCTTTTCGCGCCCATGAACTACAAAGAGGGCGATAGGCTGGTAGGCTTTGAGACAGAGTTCGCAGCGGCTGTTTGCGAGAAGCTGGGCGTTAATCCTAAGTTCCAGGAAATCGACTGGGGCTCAAAGGAGATCGAGCTTAACTCAAAGAATATTGACTGTATCTGGAACGGTATGACAATTACCGACGAGAGAAGAGAGAACATGTCAATTACCGATGAGTACATGAACAACAGACAGGTTATGATTGTAAAGGCTGAGAATGCAGAGCAGTACGCTGAAAGCGTTGACGGCGCAGACGTTGCCGCTGAGGTCGACTCTACAGGCTACGAGCTTGCCGTATCGGATGACTTCTTTGCAAACGCAAAGTGCACCGCTGTTGACTCTCAGGCAAAGGCTCTTATGGACGTTGCCGCAGGTACTTCCGACGTCGCTATTGTTGACTATGTTACATCAATCGGTTCAATCGGCGAGGGTACGGACTACGCGGATTTGGTTGTAGTTGACAAGGAGTTTGACGGCGACCTGTACGGCGTTGCATTCAGAAAGGGCAGCGATGTTACGGAAAAGGTAAACGAGGCTATGCGGGAGGTTGCCGCTGACGGCACACTGGAGAAGATTGCCGAGAAGTACGGCTTGCAGGAGCTGCTTCTGTTAAAGTAATTCTTTGATTGTCTTTTTGGGCTAAGCGCCGGTGCTTGATTGTGCGGCGTTTAGCCTATTCGTTTGCAGGCTTAAATTTTATGAGGAGTTAAAGATGGAGAAATTTTTTGAGGTTGCTGCGTCCCTATGGGGCGGCTTTGGGTATAACTGTCTGATTTTTGTATGTACGATTTTGCTTGCCGTGCCGCTGGGGCTGGTTATAACCTTCGGTTCCATGGCAGGGTTTAAGCCCATAAAGTGGCTTAGCAAAACCTTTGTCTGGATAATCAGGGGCACGCCCCTTATGCTGCAGCTGTTCGTTGTGCTGTACGCGCCGGGGCTGCTGTTTGGCATTCCCATAAAGTCCAGGATTACCGCCGTGCTCATCGCCTTTGTGATTAACTATGCCGCGTATTTTTCGGAGATATACAGAGGCGGCATAGAGAGTATTCCCAAAGGGCAGTACGAGGCGGGTCAGGTTTTGGGCATGACCAAGCCCCAGGTGTTTTTCAAGGTGGTTTTGTTTCAGGTGGTTAAGCGTATTGTGCCCGCCATGGGCAATGAGATAATCACTCTGGTTAAGGATACATCCCTTGCGAGAATTATCGGCGTTGCGGAAATAATCATGTGCGCCGAGAGGTTTACCAAGCAGGGGCTTATATGGCCCCTGTTCTCAACGGGTCTGTTCTTCCTGGCTTTCTGCGGTGTCCTTACCGTCCTGTTCAACTTTATAGAAAGGAAGCTCGATTACTACAAGGGTTAGGGTGATTGCTATGTCAATACTTGAGGTAAAGAATATACATAAAAAATTCGGCAAGACCTGGGTTTTAAAAGGCGTTGATTTCACAATGGAGCAGGGTGAGATTCTGGTCATTCTGGGCTCCTCGGGCAGCGGAAAGACAACCCTGCTGCGCTGCATCAACTTTCTGGAAATTGCCGACAAGGGCACGATTTTCGTAGACGGAAAGAACGTTTTTGACGCTTCGACTCAGGAAAAGCCGAGCCGAGCCCAAATCAGGGAGCGGCAGCTGAATTTCGGGCTGGTGTTCCAGTCCTTTAACCTGTTCCCCCAGTACAGCGCCCTGGAGAACGTTGTTCTTGCCCCTAAGCTTCTGGCAAGGGAGCGGGAGGACTTTAAGACCAACAAGGCGGCAATATATAAGGAGATAGAGCAAAACGCCATGTCTCTGCTGGAGGACGTGGGGCTCAAGGATAAGATGAACAACTATCCCTGCGAGCTGTCCGGCGGGCAGCAGCAAAGAGTGTCTATTGCAAGGGCGCTGGCGCAGGACCCGAAGATTTTGTTTTTTGACGAGCCCACCTCCGCCCTTGACCCGGAGCTGACGGGGGAGGTCTTGAAAATAATCAAGAGTCTTGCTGCGGAGCACAAGACTATGGTTATAGTAACCCATGAAATTGAGTTTGCCAGAAACGTGGCGGACAAGATTGTGTTTATGGCGGACGGGGTTATTGTGGAGCAGGGAACTCCCGAGGAGGTTATCGACAACCCTAAAAATCAGCGTACAAAGATGTTTTTAAACAAGCTCAGTATGGAATAGGAGACGGCAGCTCTTCGCAAGTGCGGAGGGCTGTTTGACTACAAACAAAAGCTATGGAGGATAGGCATGGACAGACTTTTTGATAATTTAAAGGGCAGCCACGGCAGCTATATTTTGCCCCTGTTTTGGCAGCACGGAGAGAGCGAGGAGATAATCCGCGAGGAAATCGCCAAAATAAACATGGCGGGGATTTATGAGTTCTGCGTTGAGTCCCGTCCCTTTGAGGACTTTTGCGGCGAGGGCTGGTGGCGGAATATGGACGCGGTTATTGACGAGTGCCGCAGGCGGAACATGCGGGTATGGATTTTTGACGATAAGCACTTCCCTACGGGTTACGCCAACGGCGCCCTTGAGGAGAGATACCCCCGCCTGAGAAAGTGGCACCTGATTGAGCGGAATATGGACGTGTACGGCCCTCAAAAGGAGGCGGCGGTTATACTGTCAACTCTGCTGCGGGAGGAGTTTGAGGAAACAATTGTGGCGGTGACCGCCATGGAGAGAAGCGGCGAGGGCGAGAGCCTGACGGGCAGAGCTATTGACCTGACGGGCTCCGTAAAGGACGGAATGCTGTACTTTGACGTGCCCGAGGGCGTGTGGCGGGTGTTTGTGTTTATAAAGACCCGAGACGGCGTTGAGGGGCGCAGTCGGTACATGATTGACGATCTGAACCCCAAATCCTGCCGCCTGATGCTGTCTGAGGTGTATGAGCCCCACTATAAGCGGTATGCCCACGAGTTCGGCAAGACCATTGCGGGATTTTTCACTGATGAGCCGGGCTTCCGCAATCTGCCGAAGGGGTATGATAACGGCGTGGGAGTTGCGGGAGCGGCAATGCCCTGGAACGACAGTCTCATAGAGCGGATAACCGAGGCGAGCGGTCTGCCTGCCGAAAAGTATCTTGCGGCTCTGTGGTACGACTGCGGCGAGGTCACAAGACGCATAAGATGCGGGTACATGGACATAATCTCCCGAATGTACAGCGAGAACTTCTGTCAAATGCTGGGGGACTGGTGCCGCGCCCGCGGAGTGGAGTACATAGGTCACATTCTGGAGGACATGAACGTCAGCAGCAGGCTGGGACCCGGAGCGGGGCATTACTTCCGCGCCCTGTCGGGGCAGGATATGTCGGGAATTGACGCAGTGTATCACCAAATTATGCCCGGGTTCGGGGAGATGAGCCATGCGGTCTTTGCCTCAACCAAGAACAACGACCCGGAGTTTTACGACTTCGCGCTGGGAAAGCTGGGGGCGTCTATGGCTCATATTCAGCCGGGCAAAAAGGGCAGAGCCCTGTGCGAGGTGTTCGGAGGCTACGGCTGGGCAGAGGGCTTGCCTATGATGAAGTGGCTTGCCGACCATTTTCTGGCGGCGGGAATAAACCGCTTTGTCCCCCATGCCTTTTCACCAAAGGAGTGGGACGAGGACTGCCCGCCTCACCTGTACGGCAGAGGGCATAACCCTCAGTACCCGTACCTGAAAATATTGATGGATTACATGAACCGCATGTGCCACATTTTCAGCGGCGGCAAGGCGGTTGTCAGCGCAGGTGTAATATATCACGCCGAGGCGGAATGGTGCGGCGGCGAGTATATGTACGAGCAAAAGCCCCTGAAAGAGCTGCTGCAAGGTCAGCTGGACTGCGACATTATTCCCTTTGACGCATTGAGCGAGGGGGAGGTCAGGGACGGAGCGGTGATTATAAATGAAACGGTTTACCCCTGCATAGTGGCGCCCTATGCTCAAATACTGCCGAGAGAACAACTTGCGCTTTTGGAGAGCCTTGCCGAAAGAGGGGCGGATATTGTGTTCGCAGACGCCCTGCCCGAGGGATTTAAGTCTGAGAGAATAAAAGCCGTTCCCCTGTCGAAAATCAGGGAGTACGTGAAAAAGTACGCAGATGTAACCATAAGCTCCGAGTTTAAGAACCTTAGGGTTTATCACTACAGACGTGAGGGGGCGGACTATTATATATTAAACAACGAGGGAGTAGACGCGCCGTTCTGCGGAGAGGTTCGGTTTTCACAAGAGGGAGCCTGCGGCGTTTATGACCCTGTCCATAACAGGCTGTACAGAGCAGAGGCGAAGCAGGGTGGGCTGAAAATGAGGATTGAGCCCTGCAGAGCAACTGTTGTGGTGTTTGGAGACCTGCCCGAAAATATTCCCGAATACGACAGCAAAGAGCTTAACTATGAGACTCTTGACCTGCGCTGCCGCATAGAAGTAAAGGAGGAGGGCGGCGAGTTCAGTTTATACAAGGAGAGCAGCCCCCTTATGAATATTACGGGCAAGGACGAGCTGCCTAAGTTCTGCGGTCAGATTAGGTATACCGCCGATATTGAGCACAAGGGCGGACAGGCGGTTATTGACCTGGGCGAGGTAGGCGAAATTGCGGAGCTGTACGTCAACGGCAAGCTTGCGGGAACGGAAATATGCCCGCCCTACCGTTTTTCCGTAAGACTGAAAGAGGGCAGGAACCAAATACAAGTTATCGTCACCAATAACCCTGCCTACAGAGAACGGGATAAATACTCGAGGTTTATAATGCTGAAGCCCTCGGGGCTTATGGGTCCTGTGCGTTTGGCAAATGAAAATCGGAGGGAAGAAGATGCTTAAAACAGTTAAAAATTCAAAGAACTTATATGAAAATACGGGAGGCGAGCTTAAGCCCTTTTTCTGGCTGGGGGATACGGCGTGGTTGCTGCTGCAAAAGCTGAATATGTCGGAAATCGAAGCCTATTTCAGGAACAGGGCGGAGCGGCATTTTAACGTGGTTCAGTCGGTTTTGGTTCACAATGATAACGTGGATTGGGGCGGAGAAATTTTTGTGGATTTAAATAATCCCCAAAACGCTCAAGGCTATTGGGGCAAGGCGGCGGAGGCGGCGGAGCTTGCTCGAAAATACGGCATATACATGGCGTTTCTTCCGGTGTGGGGCTCAATGGTGAAGCGCGGTTTTCTGACCGGGGAAAACGCCGAAGCATACGCCCGCTTTCTGGCGGAGCGGTTTAAGGGGTATAACAATATTGTCTGGGTGCTGGGCGGAGACATTCGGGGTGAGCAGGGCTTTAATGTGTGGAATGTAATGGGCGAGACATTTAAAAGCTGCGACCCCCGCCGCCTGATAACCTTTCATCCCTTCGGCAGAACCTGTTCGTCAATCTGGTTTGGAGACCTGCTTGATTTTAATATGTTCCAGTCGGGACACCGCCGCTATGATCAATCAAGTCTCGGCGAGTGGGACGACAACAAGGAGTCGGAGGATTTTTACGGGGAGGATAACTGGCGGTACGTGGAGAAAGAGCTGAGGAATGGTGCAATAAAGCCCGTCCTTGACGGGGAGCCCTCCTATGAGCATATTCCCCAGGGGCTTCATGATTTTACCCAGCCCTTCTGGCAGGCAAGAGATGTGCGCAGGTATGCCTATTGGTCAGTGTTTCAGGGGGCTTGCGGTCACACCTACGGCTGTAACTCGGTAATGCAGTTCTATTCCCCTAATGATAAGGAAGCAGCGTATAATGCTCCGGAATACTGGGCTGAGGGCATAAACCTGCCGGGAGCTCTCCATATGAAGTATTTGTACGAGCTTATGACGAGCGTTGATTTTTCTGCGGGCAGTCATGTTGAGGCGGCGGATAATCAAGGCTTTAGGGGATATGACAGAATAACCTGCTTTGCGGGGGAGGATTACCTGCTTGTCTATAACTACAGCGGCAGAGAGTTTCGGCTGAATATAGATTTTGTTCCGAAAGAAGCGCAGTGGTTCGACCCTACAAACGGGAAGTACACAGAGGCGGCGATAGATCCCAAAATGCCGATTGCACCGCCCCGAAACAGCAGCGGCGACACGGATATGGTGTTGGTAATTCGCGATTTAATGTAGAGATGGATCGCCAAGGTCGTTAGGAATAATTAGTATGGTAAGTTAAATATTCGTAGAGGCTCCGTTTATAAAAATCAAAACCCGCCCTGTGCGTTTGGGGAGGAGAGCGGCAAACGCAACAGGGCGGGCGATAGATATGCCAATGTGAGGATATAAATTAACAGGGCTTGCGGTTTAAATAAAACACCAAACCCATATTATATGGTATAATATTGTAAATAACAAAAATTGTCGGAACAAAATTATGGAAATATCCGTCAAATATATTAATAGCTGACAAATAGAGATTACAGGAGGGGGATAAAATGAAAAAGACAGCGGTTTTATTGATTTTGATAATGTCAATTATGAGTATGTCTTGCTTTGCCGAAGCGGTGCATAGCGAATCAAATATAGAAACACAAAGCGAGGCAAGGACAGCCGAAACATTGCAGATGGGCGACTATTTTACTTTAGGCGAGTATAATGAAGAACCCATATTATGGAGATATATGGCAGATGATGAACATGGCAAGTTGATTGTCAGCGACAAAATTATTTGCGTTAAGCCCTTTGGTGACAATAGAAATAACAATAATTTTTGGAAAGAGTCCTTTATTCGAAAATGGTTGAATTCTTCTGTAGGTGACGGAAAAGTCGACTGGAGCCAATACGTGCCGGATTGGGCGAATTATTATATGAGTTATAGCGAGGGGGGATTTTTAAATAAGAAGAACTTTACTATAACTGAAAAAAGCGTTATTAAGCCTGTATCGCAATGGACTATGTTGCCTCAAGACCATTTGGAATTGACCGAAAACGGAGTGTATACGGCATATTCGGCATATTCGGCAATAAAAGAAAGTATTCCCGGGAGACCGCAAGATGGCGGAAGGGATATAATGTATACTTTCGGCGAGCTTCCTTTCGCATATTATGGAGCTGCACATAGTGTAACGGATTTTGTATTTTTGTTGGATGAAATGCAAATATGTAATATATTAAAAAATTTTACCGACTTAAGGGCTAAATGCGGACATGGAGCATATATGTCTTCCGTTGAGTTTAGCGACGGATATTTGCAATATTCCTTAAGAACACCAACCGGAGAAGTTAATACTTGCATAGATGCATATAATATTTATTATACTAATGTTTATATAGACGGCATACGTCCGGCGTTTTACATAGATGAAGAAAATTCATATATAAAATCGGGAAGCGGAACAGAAGATGATCCATATGTAATGGACGGGAAAGAGAAAACAGTGTACATCAATAATATAAAAGCTGAAATAGAAGAGCCTCCTGTCACTGTTGAAGGAATTGTTATGGTTCCGATGCAGGAAACTTTTGAAAAGCTGGGCGCAAGTGTTGTATATAACGAAGAGACGCAGGCCGTAACCGCGGAACTCAACGGTAAATATATTTATACTTTATCCGACAATAAAGGAATTTTGATTAACGGAGAAAGCGGAGATATGGGCTATCCCATGACAATGATAATGGGCATGCCGTATGTCCCCCTAAGCGCAATAGAGTTGTCCGTTACTCCGAACGTTCTGTGGAACAATGAGCTTCAGCAGCTGAATATTTGGACAGAATAAATTGTCGCCCACCCAATTACGCTCGCCTGAAATAACAGTTTACATATAATTTAGCAAAATTGACATAAACGTAGACGTACAAGTTGTAGGGGGCGGCTTCCCAGACGCCCCGCAGACTATATCAACAGTTAACGCTATAGTGTACGGATTTTTAGTTTTATTTAAATATAAATTTCGATTAATTTGTATAATCACATTGATTTGTAAACGGGGCGTCTGGGAAGCCGCCCCCTACAACGCAAGAGTTCACATATATCCAAACTCGTTTACGTGATTAATGTGTCGGGCGGGCTGACAAAAGGGAAAGGTTTTATCAAAAAAATGTGCCCTCGGCGTGAAAACCGAGGGCGCATTTTTTAACAGGGGGTATAGAATTGCTTATAGGGATTTTTGCTGTCGGGGGTGAGGACGAAGAAATTCTTCTTCATAATAACATTCTTATCTCCCCCGAATTTATCAATATATTCCGAGATATACTCCTCAATCTCGCTTAAATCCTTTTTTGTTGCCTTGCGGGCTGTTACCTGGGGAGGCAAATCAAAGGGCAGCTCATCGCAGCGGAGGAATATCTTTCCGCCGTGCATTCCCGTTGCGCAAAATCTTTCCACAACGGTTTTCCTGTCCTCATAGCCTATGCCGAGAACGATAATATATCCGCCTGCCTGATACTCGCCCAGGAAGCTTCCTGCCTTTCCGCCCACAACCAGCACGGGAATTTTATCCTTATATGCCTTCATGTGTATTCCGGCGCGGTAGCCCACATCGCCTTTTACGAAAATCTTTCCGCCGCGCATTGCATAGCCCGTAGCGTCGCCGGAGGAACCGTGGATAGCAATTGTTCCGTCGTTCATTGTGTCTCCTGTTGCATCCTGAGCGTTGCCGTAAACCGTAACGTTTCCGCCGTTTAAGTATGCGCCCAGAGCGTTGCCGGGAGTTCCCACAACGGTTAGCTCCTTGCCTGAAATTCCGCAGCCGATGTATCTCTGACCCAGGCAGTTGTCCACCTCGACCTTCTTGTCTCGGGTGCTGCGGATTTTCTTGTTTATCTCATCATAATAGGTAAGTCCTGCGTTTATTTTCACTGCTTCACACCTCCCAAATCCTCTTTTCTGACAGCCCTTGAAAATGCCATCTCGCCGGGATTTTCGGCAATAGCTTCAAAGTCAATTTCGTCAAGAGCTATCTTATCCCGAACCAGACGGGTGTAAATGCCGGCTCTCTCGATATTGTCAATCAGTATAAATCCCTTTAAGAGATTATCGGAAACAACCAGCTTTTTATACTTGCTGCCTTCACGGGTAACAATCTCCTCGCCGCTGTAGTCGCCTGCGGTGATAACATGGAGACCCCAGAAGCCGATAGAGTTCATGGGAATAGCCTTGTCGTAGAGCTCCTCGCCCCCTGCCATGCTCACGCCTGCCGCATGTCCCTGCATATAGGCGTTGGGCAGCAGAGCCAGAACCTGATGCTCGCCTGTGGCGCTGTTCAGGCTTTCGGCGCAGTCGCCTGCCGCGTATACGTCCGAGATAGTGGTTTGGCATTTCAGGTCTGTTGCAATACCGCGGTTGACCTCGCCGCCCGCCTCGGAAACAAGGCTTGTGTTGGGGCGAACACCCACAGCAATAACAACAACGTCATACTCAACGGTTTTTCCGCTGTTCAGAGTGGCAACGCCGTCCTTGAACTCGGCAACGCTGTCCTCAAGAATAAACTCAACTCCGTGCTCCTCAATGTGCTCCTTAACGATTTCGGAGCCCTCCACGTCAAGAATACTGGGCAAAATTCTGTTTGCCAGGTCTACAACGGTAATGCTCTTAACCTTGTCGCTTATACCTTCGGCGCACTTGAGGCCGATAAGTCCCGCGCCCACAATAAGCACTCTGCTGTCGCCGTCTATAGCCGCATCCAGAGCCTTTGCATCGTCTAAGGTCATAAAGTTAAACTTTTTCTCCACGCTGTCAAGACCGTTCATAGGAGGAATAAAGGGGGATGAGCCCGTGGCAACCAGGAGCTTGCCGTACTTATGCTTGCTTCCGTCGCTGAGGCTGACCTCTTTTTTCTCAGGGTCAATCTTCTCGGCTTTCGTGCCTAAAATCAGGTCAACGCCGTTCTTTTTATAAAAATTTTCAGGCCTGTATGCCAGCATATTCTTCTCGGTTGTCTTGTTCCAAAGGTAGTATGAAATAAGCGGGCGGCCGTATACTCTGTAATTCTCATCGGTCACAACGCAAATGCTGCCTTCCTTGTCAATTTCGCGTATTCCTTCAATACAGCCAACAGCAGCAGTTGAGTTACCGATTATAAAATAATCATACTTCAATTTAGTTCATCCTTTCAGATTAAAATCAGATTATCAATCGTTTAGTCTCTGTCCTCAAACACAATTGCTCTGTTGGGACATCCCTTTACGCATGCCGGCTCGCCGGACTGATTGTCGGTACAGAGCTGGCACTTTTGAACTACGCTGTGATCTTCGGCGGGCATAATCGCGCCGTAGGGGCATGACAAAATACATGTGAAGCAGCCCACGCATTTTTCCTTGTCGATAACCACAACGCCGTCCTCGTCACGGCTCAAAGCGCCCGAGATACAGCCATTTATACAAAGAGCGTCCTCGCAGTGGCGGCAGTTGACCGCAAAGCTGATGCTGTTGTCTCCCTCAACACAAATTCTGGGGTGGATCTCCTTACCTTTCAGAGCCTTTACCATGTTGTCTATTCCGGAGTTGGCAAAGGCGCATTGATATTCGCATAAATGGCAGCCTAAACACCATTCTTCATTAACATAAACTTTTTTCATAATTAAAACTCCTTTACACTATTCACCGGCGTGCTTAATTCCTAAAATCTCCAATTCCTTCTCGGTAAGACCGATACCGCGAAGCATAAGCCTGTTGCCTTTCAGGGCTTCGATTGAATTTATACCCATGCCGCCCATCATCTCTTTGATTTCGTGGGTCCAGGCATGAATCAGATTAACAAGACGTTCCTTTCCGTCCTCGGGATTAAGCCTTTTAACAAGCTCGGGAACCTGTGTGGCAATACCCCAGTTACACTTGCCGCTGTTACAGCTGCGGCAAAGGTGGCAACCCAGCGCAATAAGAGCGGAGGTTGCAATATATACAGCGTCGGCGCCCAGGGCGATTGCCTTAACAATATCAGCGCTGTTCCTGATGCTTCCGCCGACTACAACCGAAACTTGGTCTCTGATGCCCTCGTCTCTGAGTCTCTGGTCAACGCTTGCCAGCGCCAGCTCAATGGGGATACCCACGTTGTCGCGTATTCTCTTGGGGGCTGCGCCCGTTCCGCCTCTGTAGCCGTCGATTGCGATAATGTCCGCACCGCTTCTTGCAATACCGCTTGCAATAGCGGCAACGTTATGCACGGCGGCAATCTTAACAATAACGGGCTTTTTGTAGTCGCATGCCTCTTTTAAGGAGAACACCAGCTGCCGCAAATCCTCAATTGAGTAAATATCGTGGTGAGGAGCAGGCGAAATAGCGTCTGTGCCCTCGGGGATCATTCTTGTCTTTGAAATATCTCCTACGATTTTTGTTCCGGGCAGGTGACCGCCGATACCCGGCTTTGCGCCCTGACCCATTTTAATCTCTATTGCCGCGCCTGCGTTGAGGTAATTCTCATGAACGCCGAAACGGCCTGACGCAACCTGAACTATTGTGTTTGCGCCGTACTGGTAAAAGTCCTCATGGAGGCCGCCTTCGCCTGTGTTGTATAAAATTCCCAGCTCCTCGGCGGCTGTTGCCAGGCTCTTGTGAGCGTTGTAGCTGATTGAGCCGTAGGACATGGCCGAGAACATAATCGGAACCTCCAGCTCAATTTGGGGCGAGGTCTCGGGGATTATATTGCCGTTTCTGTCGCGGACAATCTTGCCGTCCTTTTTGCCTAAGTAGGTCTTTGTTTCCATAGGCTCACGGAGAGGATCTATAGACGGGTTTGTTACCTGGGAGGCGTTAATCAAAATCTTGTCCCAGTAAACGGGATATTCTTTAGGGTTACCCATTGCGGAAAGGAGAACGGCTCCTGTTCCCGCCTGACGTATAACGTCGCTTATAACCTCGTTTGTCCAGTTTGCATTTATCTTAAAGGTGTTGTCGCTCTTAACTATTTTCAGGGCGTTTGTGGGACAGAGACATACGCATCTCTGGCAGTCCACGCAGGTCGCGCTGTTGCTGACCATCTTGCCCAGGTCTTTATCGTAATGATGCACCAGGTTTGCGCACTGACGCTCGCAGGCGCGGCATCCTATACATAAATCGGGATTACGAACAGCTTCGTATTCGGGATATAAGTAGTCACGTACCATTATTCGGCACCTCCAATCTCTTCCATTGCTTCGTCATACAGTCTCACGATAACGGGCTCGCC
This sequence comes from uncultured Eubacteriales bacterium, assembly GCA_958352815.1. GTDB lineage: Bacteria > Bacillota > Clostridia > Monoglobales > Monoglobaceae > Monoglobus. The sequence goes on along the minus strand of CATWQA010000001.1, from coordinate 79,444 downwards.
GCCGCGGGGCGACCAGATGTTGTCAAGGTTAGGCTCAACAACACGCATAGCGCACTCCTCGCTTGCTATATAAACCATATCGTCCTTTTCGCCCACAACCATGCTGCGCAGCTTTAGCCTGTCGTTAAGCGCCATCATTCCGCCGGTGAAGCCCAGCAGAATTGAAAAGGGGCCGGTAATCAGCAGGCTGCTGAAGGTGTTTCTCAGGAACTTGTATCTGCTCCTTTCGGGCTCGGGCATATGGTCAATGGTAGACCAGAACGGAGCTGCCACAACACTTGCCATTTCCTCAAGTGTGAGCTTCTTCTTTCTTAAGAGATAGTCGGTGATGTATGTAATAACCTCTGTGTCTGTCAACAGGTTACATCTGTAGCCGTACATCTCGATAAATCTTCTGTTTGCGTCATAGGATGAAATCTCCCCGTTGTGGACAATCGAGTAGTCCAGCATGGCAAAGGGATGAGCTCCGCCCCACCAGCCGGGGGTGTTTGTGGGATAACGGCCGTGAGCCGTCCAGCAATAGCCCTCGTATTCGTCAAGCCTGTAGAACTTGCCCACGTCCTCGGGGAAGCCGACCGCCTTGAACACGCCCATGTTCTTGCCGCATGAGAATACATAGCAGCCCTTTAGCTCTGTGTTAATCTTGTTTACGCAGCGAACCACGTACTCCTTTTCGTCCAGCTGCGACGCTGCCAGCTTTGTGGGCAGCGGGTCAACAAAATAACGCCAGATAAGCGGCTCATCCTTAATTTGGGGTATTCTTGTAATGGGGATTTTTGACAGGTTGATAACGTCAAAATGTCGGTCAAGATACCTCTCACAGACCTCTTTTGCCTCGTTGCTGTCGTAGAAAACGTGAAAGGCATATTGGTTTTTGTACTCGGGATAAATACCGTAGCCGGCAAAGCCTCCGCCCAGTCCGTTGGAACGGTCGTGCATAACGGCGATAGAGTCTATAATCGCCTCACCGTTTATTCTCTTGCCGCTTTTGGAGAATATACCGGATATTGCACATCCTGATGGAATTCTGTTGCCGTTTTCGCCTTCTCTTAAAAGCATATTACTTCCTCCTTATTGTAATATTACCTTATTTTTTCCAAATTGCCGAATAAAAAAAGGCGCCCGTCTGCTGCAATCAGCTGACGAACGCCTTTGTTCGGTTTATTCAGTATATCACTATATAAAAATTTTGTCAACCAACAAATTATACAAATCGACCAAATAAAATTGTGCGGATTTTGTTGTTTTAGGGAATTTTCCGATTAATCCCAGTAGAGAACGGCGTACTGCTTTCTTCCGTCCGAGGTGAATCGGGTTCCGTTGTCCAATCCGAGAGCGGCGCTTCCGCCGCCGTCCAGTGCCAATCCGCCTACGCAGCCCAGGCTTGACAAAACCTGCCCCGCACGGGATAAGGTTGTTGAGGAGCTGACGCAAAGGACAATCTTGTCAATGTCCGGATTATAGCCCACATAGGTTCTGTTGGTGTATCTGTCTATGTCAAAGGCTCCGACGAAGCCCTCTGCCGCAGACATTACCTCCGGCAGAACACCGCAGCCGCTTACGGCGAACTTAACGTTTTCCTCCTCGTATATGTTGGACACCTGCTTTACCTCAACAGAGCCGTCGTAGTGAACGATAAGGGTGGTAACCGGGCTGCCGTGGGTGATGTAATTTGAGATAACCTGCCCGTCAGACACTATTATGCCCACGGAGTAGGTATTGCCTGTGGCTTCCCAGCCGAAAAAGCTTGAGTTGCTGTAGTTTGCCTTGCCGCAGCTCTCCGCCGACTTGTTCACTATCGCCTCCGCCTTTAAGCTGAGAGGTGAAATATAGACCACGTGAACTCCGCCGATGTAGCTGTAGCTGTACTTCTCCGGGGTCTGAGTTATAATGTTAACCCTTCCGTCCGACGTATCCAAATCGTACCACAGGGAAGCCATAAGGGATCTTAGGGGAACATAGAGAGTTCCGTCATAATTAATAAGGGGCAAATCCCAGTAGTCGGTATAGTTGTTGTTGACAATTGCCAGGTTGCTTCCGAGAGCGATGCGGATTGAATAGTTCCCCTTAATTATATATGCGGTGTACAGAGCAGGGTCGTAGTACACGCTGCACTGGAGAAAGCTCTGCAGAGAGCTGAGAGCAACCATAAGAACGTCGTTGGCGTAAATCATGTTGGCGTCCAGCTGCTTCTCAAATCCGTTTATGTAAAGCGTGTTTCCGTTTTCACGAATAGCGGCGTCGGTTCCGCTGGGAGTGTCGGAGGATATGGTTCCGAGCTCCGTGTTGGAAAACATGGAAACGTCAATCTGAAAGTCATAGTCGTATTCCGACTCGATTGCAAAAGCGGATCCGCAGCTTAAAATCAGCGCGCAGGTAAGCAGCGCAGCCGCTGCCTTTAAAGCCCGCTTTTTTATTGCTCTTATGTCAAAAATCATAATGTCTGTCCTTCCGAATGTTATGTTACAAATCTGTTACAGAAATGTTACAATCAGGATTATAACACGGTTCTCGGAAAAAATCAAGTAAAAAAGCAATTTTTGTGGAATGTGTAATATTAATAAAGAGACAGCCCCAAAAGTGTGTTCAAGTTACTGATAAGCTCGTCTCGGGAAAGCTGCATTTCGCCGGACAGCCATTTGGTCACCACATTAAGGCACGCCCCCGCGTAAAAGCGGGCGAGAAATTCGGAGTTCACCGGGAACTTCCTGCCGTTTGCTTCCAGTTCACAAATAAGGCGAAGCAGCTTGTCCTCAAAAAGATCGTGTATCCTGTCGGTTATGGAATAGTCGTTCTTCTTTTTCAGAATAGAGGTGTAGATCTCCTTGTTATCGTCAATATAGCCGATGATTTCCTCAACCATTTTTGAGGACTGTAAGGGCTGCCCGTCGTCGGCGGCAATTTCGGGAAGCTCCAGAGGGATATGCTCGTCAATGCTGTAGGTCAACAGAGCGTACTTGTCGGCAAAGTGGGAATAAAAGGTGGCGCGGTGCACCATTGCCTCATCGCATATGTCGCACACAGTTACCTTTTCAAAGGGCTTCTTTTTAATCAGGCTGAACAGAGCGTTGGACAGGAGCTTTTTGGTTCGCCGAACCCTCAAATCTTCTTTCTTATTGTCGGTCATTTTAACCACCTCAAAATAAATTTTGCATTAATCCTATAATAAGATTATAGAATATAATCCGACATAAGTCAAGAAAATTTGTGATATAAAATTAACTGTACATATGTACAAAATATACAAAAATAGAGATAACAGACAAACGTTGTATAATTGTAGATTGAATTGGAAGCCATGGGGGATTATACTAATGATATTAATAGTTAGGCTAACACTATGTAATAACTAAAACTTTGCTTTTGTGCTATATCCATGTAATTTTATTTATATTTTATATTTAAACTATTGCCGAGCCCAGTTCCGCCCGCCGGACCCGGGCGGGGTCGTTTTCCCCTCTGGGGAAACCGATTGGGGCTACGCCCCAAACCCCAACAAAATTTTGATAAAGGCTTTGGCGACATTGCCGCCGCGGCTTGGCATGGCGGAATATGGGCTCGGCAATGGTTTTAAAGGCAAAGCCTTTAGCAAAATAGACGAGTTTAAATAAAGTTTTTACATAGCGCTAAGTGTGAAAGGAAGCGATAGCTTGAAAAATTCAAGTGACAATATAATGTTAAAGGTTGCGGAGTTCATAGTTGATAAGCGGAAGGCGTTTTATCTGCTGTTTGCCATAGCGGTGGTGTACTTTGCCATGTGTATTCCAAAGGTGCAGGTGGAGAATGACATATCCGCATACCTGCCGGCAGAGACCGAGACAAAGCGGGGGCTTGACTTAATGGAAAGTCAGTTCGTTACAAGCGACACCTTTTCTCTCATGATTTCCAACATATCCTATGACAGAGCCGAGGCAATGACCGACAGAATTGAAAGGGTGGATGGAGTCAAAGAGGTTGCCTTTGACGACAGCGCCAACCACTATAATAATTCCTCCGCCCTGTATGACATAACCTTGGACAGCGGTCTTGACGACAACAGGGAGATTGAGATAGAGAACGAGGTCAGAGACGAATTTTCGGACTACGACTGCTACATATATTCAAGCTCGGTTGACACCTCGTCAAAGGACCTTGCCGCCGAGATGAACCAGATAATCATATGCGTCGCTGTTGTGGTGGTGCTCATGCTGCTGTTTACGTCAAAGTCCTTTATGGACGTGGCGGTGTTTGCCATAGTATTTATTGTGGCAGCCATACTCAATATGGGCAGCAACTATATGCTGGGCACGATCTCTTATATATCAAATTCGGTGGCGATTGTGCTCCAGCTTGCCCTTGCCATAGACTACGCCATAATACTCTCCCACAGGTTTGCGGAAGAAAAGGCGGATAAAAACGCTCACGACGCCATAGTGGCAGCTCTGTCAAAGGCTATCCTTGAAATAAGCTCCAGCAGCCTTACCACCGTTGCGGGACTGGCGGCGCTGATGACGATGCAGCTTGGAATAGGCAAGGATATGGGAATTGTGCTGTGCAAGGGTATAATATGCTCTCTGCTCACGGTGTTCCTCCTTATGCCGGGACTGCTGTACATGTTTTCCGACCTGATAGATAAGACTGTGCACAAGGATTATGTTCCGGATATTTCGTTCTGGGGCAGAATAGTTATGAAAACCAAAAACGTGCTGCCTATATTCTTTGCGGTAATTATTGCGGCGGCGATTGTGCTGTCCTCCATGTGCGAGTACGCCTTTGACGTGGGCTCGGTGTCAAGCGCAAGAATGAGCCAAAGCCAAAAGGAGGAGGAGAAGATAAAGAGCAGCTTTGATGTGGGAAATCAACTGGCGGTAGTGGTTCCAAAGGGCAGCTATGACAGGGAGAAGAAAATCTTAAGCGACGTTGGGGAGCTTGAGGGCATAACCTCCGCTTTGGGTCTTGCCAACGTGGAGGTGGACGATAACTATACCCTGACGGATAAGGTAAATCCCAGACAGTTTGCGGATTTAACGGACCTTGATATTTCCACGGTAAGAGTGCTGTTCCAGGCATACGGCGCCTCCGAGAAGCAGTACACTCCGATTTTTCAGGACGTGGACTCCTATACGGTGTCAATAATGGATATACTCATGTTTGTCCATGAGCAGATGGATTACGGGGTTCTGGATTTGGGCGAGGAGATGAATGACGACCTGAACCAAGTTTACGACCAAGTTACCGACGCCCGTGAGCAGTTGGAGGGCAGCGATTACGCAAGACTGGTGTTTAACTACAAGGGCAAAAACGAAAGCGATGAGGTTATCAACCTGCACAATAAGGTGCGGGAGATAGCAGAGAAGTATTATGACGACCCGATTTTGGTGAGCAACGCCATTTCCGCCCTTGACCTGAAGAGCTCCTTCAGCAACGATAACACGAAGATAAACCTGTTCACCATTGTGGCGGTTTTAATAATTCTGCTAATTACGTTTAAGTCCTCAACAGTGCCGGCGCTGCTGGTCTTAACCATTCAGGGAAGCATTTGGATAAACTTCTCCTTCCCATATCTGATGGATGAGAAGCTGTACTTTTTGGGATACCTGGTGGTAAGCTCAATCCAGATGGGCGCTACTATAGACTACGCCATAGTGTTCACAAATCGTTACCTTGAGCTAAAGCCCCAAATCGGGAAGAAGCAGGCGGCGGTGGCTGCCATAAACGGCGCGTTCCCAACAATTTTGACCTCGGGACTGATTATGATGATCGCAGGCTTCTTGATCGGCGGAATTTCCACCAATGCGGTTATTGCAGGTCTGGGAGTGTGCCTGGGTCGGGGAACACTGATTTCCATTGTGCTGGTAATGACGCTTCTGCCCCAGATTATGGTTATTTTTGACAAGCTGGTGGAAAAGGGAGCCTTTTCCATAAAGACAAAGGAGAAAACAGAGCGTCGGGGAGTTGTGTATGTGGACGGCAGAGTTAAGGGATATGTTAACGGATACGTCAACGGAACAATACACGGCATGATTAAGGGCGATGTTAAGGCGGTTGTGGAAAATATGAGCGATGAAAATGAAGGAGGTGCAGAGTGATCATGAGATACATAATACATAAAAACAGGCAGCTTATACGAATACTCTCGCTGGCGACAGCGTTTGTGGTTTTTTGCGCAGGTCTCGGGGCGTACGCCGAGGAGGGCGCCGGGGCGGTTATAACCATATCCTCCCCTGAGGATTTTGCCGACCTTTCAAAGAACTGCGTGTACGACAGCTATTCAAGGGATATGCAGGTAACCCTCCTCAATGATATAGACATGACAGGGGTTGACTTTGAGCCTATGAAAATTTTCTGCGGCACCTTTGAGGGCGGCGGCCACAGCATAACAGGCATAAAGCTGAGCTTTGATGGCTCCCAAAAGGGGTTGTGCTTTGAACTGGGTGAGGGCGGAGAAATCAGAAACCTGAACCTTTCGGGAGAGGTCAAGGCGCAGCAGAACGGCGACGGCGCGGCTTCAATCGACAGAATAATCGGAAGCGTTGCCAAAAACGCAGGGCTGAACACAAGCCTTTCCTCAGAGAACAGCGAGGCTAACCTACTGGGCGGCATAGTGGGCAAGAACTGCGGCAGGATAATAAACTGCTCCTTCAGCGGCAGCATTGAGGGAGAAAATACCGTGGGCGGAATAGCGGGGGAGAACAGTGACAGCGGATATATCGAATGCTGCTATAATGTCTCCTCGGTCTTGGGGGAGAAAAACTTGGGCGGTATCGCAGGCAAAAACTGCGGACGCATAGTCTCATGCCGAAATTCGGGACAGATAAATTCCTCGCCCGTTGAGGAAAGCCATAATATAGGCGGTATTTGCGGAATGAACGAGGGTGCCGCCGTGAACTGCACAAACGACGGGGAAATAGGCTATAAGAATATAGGAACCAACATCGGCGGCATAGCGGGAAACCAAACGGGCTGCATACGCGAGTGCCAAAACACGGGAACGGTTCTGGGAGACAAAAGCGTGGGCGGCATATTCGGCAGATTTGAGCCCTATACCGACATATCTGTGGAGGATCTTGACAGGGTTAAGGATGACATAAACGACATCAGGGAGAACATAAAAGATGATGTGAACAACGTCCGCCGCGACACGGTCAGCGATATTGACGACTTGAGAAATCGGCTGAATTCCGACGTGAACAATATTCTTGACAGGTTTGACGGGGGCGGATTGTTCTCGGATTTAAGAGGGCTCAGCGGTGTGTCCTTGTCTTGGGCGAGCGCCATAGCGCAGGTGGCAGGAAGCCAAAGCGGGGTTTTGGACGCTCTCCGCGACAGGATTAACAGCGGTGAAAGCGGAAGCCTTGAGGACATAAGAGAGGATTTGAACCGCCTTACGGATTCGGGAGTGAACCTCCTTGACGGCATAAGCGAAGAAACCGAAGCGGGCATTGACGATGCCATAAGCTCTATTGATGACGTTGTGGGAACGGTGAATGGAGTAAACGGGGCTTTGGAAACCCTCGTCGGGGATATTGACGGTCTCATTAATGACGTAAACGATGCTTATAACCAAAGGGATTGGGATAAGATGGAGAATAAGCTTGACGACTTAGACGACAGGCTTGATTATATTCAGGACGATGTTCTGTTCCCGATTACAGAGAGCCTGACCTCATCATTAAATGCGATAACGCGGGCGATGAACGCCCTGCGAAGCGACAGCTATTATATAGCCGACAGTATTGCGGGACCCTTTGAGCAGGCGGAGGATATAATAAATAATGCAAGGGAACAGGTTGCCGAGATAAACGAGAAAATCAACGACATAAAAGAAAAAATAGAGGAAATAAGAAAAAAGCTCCATAACATAGGGCAGTCGGAGAACTCAAAGACAGTAGGATTTTCGGATTTATTTTTCATGACTGCCTACGCAGATGAGGAGCTTGTGCTCAAAGAAGAAGACTTGAAAAACGAGCTCAAAAACATAACCAGCGTGGATTTGGATGTTTACAGAAATGTGGGCGGAGAGGATATAAACGACGGTCTTGTGCTGTATTGCTATAACAGCGGTCATGTCAGCGGCAGGCAGGATTTGGGCGGCATAGGCGGAACTATGGGAATAGAGTCCGCCGTGAAATACGGCGACAATATAACCCTCCCCGGCGGCAAGGTGATTTCCGGGAACTCAATTGTCAAGGCGGTTGTGAACGGCTGCGTTTGCCAAGGGGAGGTAGAGGGAAAGAGCGGCTACGCAGGCGGCGTTGTGGGTAACGCCGATATGGGAATAATCAAAAATACGGTAACCGAAACCAACGTGAGCTGCGATGAAGGTACATATGTGGGCGGCATAGCAGGGTATTCGGGCGGCAAGATATATAACTGCGCCGCCATCTCCGACCTGAGCGGAACCAAATACGTAGGCGGAATAGCGGGAGAGGCGCGCCTTATCTCAACCTGCTACGCCCTGCCCCGAATGGCGGCAGGCATCGAAAAGAGCGGTGCAATAACAGGTACGGCGGAGGGCGTTGTTCTGAATAATTACTTTATCAAGGAGGGGCTCAGCGGTATTGACGGAGCGGATTTTGACGGCAAGGCTGTGGCTCTTGACAGCACGGAGATTACAGGGACGGATATAATCCCCGAAAAAATGCAGGGCTTTAACAGCGGCGACTGGTACATGGCGGGCGGCGGCGTCTTCCTGCCTCAAAACAGAGTTCTGTGCGAGAACGACGCCGCGTATATTGGCGCGCTGCTCAAGGCAAAGTCCGCCGAGTATGCGGCGTTCCAATTCAAGGTGAGCTTTGTTGTGGACGGCGAGACGGTGTACGAAACTGTAGTGGACTACGATACGGTTCTTGACCCCAGCGTTGTGCCGCAGCTTGAGTACCGCGACGGGTTCTGCCCGCGGTGGGATCATAACACGTCCGAGCCAATCAGGCGTAACACAGTATTTAGGGCGGAGTATCTTGACGCGGTAAAGACGATTGCCACCTCTGAGGAGCCTCCGATTTTGCTGGCGGAGGGCAATTTCCCCGACGGCAGTCAGGTCGCTGTTCATCAGGTTGACGTCAGCGGGGACTTCCCTCAGGGGTATGAGCCCGTAGCCTCCTACAGCTTTGAGATAACCCCGAGCTACAGCGGCAAGATGCGGGTTCATATCCGTGATAAAGAGGAAAAGGGCAATTATATCGGTCTTGTGGTGGACGGCAAAACTCAAATATTGGAAACCGAGAGAGACGGCAGCTACTTGGTGTTTGAGACGGGGCAGCAGGGGGAGTTTACGGTGCTCCATAAGCCCGCCCGACTGTGGTACGTCCTGGGCATAATACTTTTGACAGGGGGACTGCTCTTGCTTATTGCCGCCCTGGCGGTGAAGAAATCCGGAAAGGGCAAGTCTGTTCCAAAGGTGAGCGAAAAAGAAGAGGTTCCCATTGATTGATAATTAACCCCTTGACAATTGGCAAATATTGATTTAAAATTAAACGGTAATTTGTTATAGGTTTAATATAGTTCATGTTATTGTTTCCGTGAAGTCGGGAATAATATCTAAAGAATAAAATAGGCTGCCGCCGAGAAATATGCGGCAGCCCCAAAAATCAAATTAAAATTCGGAGGTGAAATCATGAAGTACGTATGCGATGTTTGCGGATATATCTACGACGAGGTTGCAGGCGATCCCGATAACGGAATTGCAGCAGGAACCAAGTGGGAAGATGTACCGGAGGATTTCCTCTGTCCTCTCTGCGGAGTCGGCAAGGATCAGTTCAGCAAGGTTGACTAATCCAAACAACCAAAAGGGAGCGGTTTTATCCGCTCCTTTTTTGCATTTTGTAGGTGGATTGGCATATATGTAAATCACCGCAATGTAGGGGGCGGATTCCTATACGCCCCGAGATAGAACAATGTGATTATATAAATCAGCAGGTACTTTGAATTAAAGAAAATCCCAAATCCGCATAATATGATATTTACTATCAATAATGACATGCGGGGCGTCTGGGAAGCCGCCCCCTACAACTTGGACGGTTACGTATAACCAAATCCATTTGCAAAATTACAGTCTACGCCCCTAGTCGCACTATGCCTTTATCAAAATTTTATTGGGGTTTGGGGCAACGCCCCAATCGGTTTCCCCGAAGGGGAAAACCGACACCGCCCGGGTCTGGCGGGCGGAACTGGGCACGGCGAACAGTTATACTATCAAGTATAAATAAAATTACATGGGTATAGCATAAAAGTAAAGTTTTAGCATTTACACCGTAGTGGCGGTGCCGCTTGTCAGCGGGGCAGACGTGACCCATTATGAAAAATTCAACTATACATTGCTTTTGCTAAAAAGCTATTGACACAAAACTGATTATCAAATAAAATAATAGTGGTTGCCGACGCCGAATTAAATCGGCAATCCATATGATTATACATAATATGAAATTCAAAGTAAAATCTAACTTAGGAAAGGATTTGATTTTATGGGCAGAAAATTATTGTCTCTGGTTTTATCGGCGGTTATGACCGTCTCTTGTGCGTCTCCTCTGTCTGCATTTGCCGAAAGCGTTGTAACGCGGGGAGAAACGGCGCGGATGCTTCTGGCTGCCGCAGACGATTACAACCCGGCGGTACAGATAGAAGACATAATGAAAGGTGACGAGGGCGGTCTTCGGGAAAGCGACGGAGTAACGCGGGCAGAGGCTCTTGTTATGCTTAGGCGCGCTTTCGGGGAGCTCCCTGCGCCGGAGGGACACAATGCAAGGGTTGCCATACCTGCCGAAAACTTTGCAGACGTTCCCGACTGGGCGATGACGGAACTGAGCGATGTCTTTAATGCGGGAATTGCCGCAGGAACCTCCGAGGGGATTTTTTCGCCGAACGAATACGTAACCGACAAGCAAATGGAACTGTTTATCGAAAGGGTGTACTCCCTTTTCGGAACGAATCTCAAGGATGATTTTTATGCAGCGGTTAATAAGGATAAGCTGAACACCCTCAGCATAGGCAACGGACGCGTAATCAGCGGTTCCTTATACGATTTGCAGGATAAAAGCACCGAAGCGGTGGACGCTATTCTTCACGAAATAATCGGCGGAACATATGAAAAAGGTTCCAAGGAACAGAAAATCGCCGATTTTTATAAGAATGTCGCCGACATGGATTCCAGAAACAAAATCGGTATTGCACCCCTTAAACCGTATTTGGAGCTGATTGACGGTGCGGAGACCGTAGGCGACCTCATAGCGGTACAGAGTAAACTGGTTGATGAGCTTTATGTCTATCAGTTTATGGGATTTAATTTGTCAGTTGACATGAAAGACAGCACGAAATATACTGTTGCCTTTTCACCTATTCCCATCAACCTGCCAAAGGATATATATCAGAGCGGAACCGAGCAGCAGACAGAAAGCTATCTGAAATACCTCAAGACCCTGTTCGTTCTGGGAGGCGAAACGGAGGAAGCCGCCGAAGTAATGGCAAATGCCTGCTATGAACAGGAAAAGGAGCTTTCGGCATATATGCTGGATACTGAGGATAACGGCAATGTTGATAAAATCTATAATGTGTTCACGATGGATGAAATCCGCGAATTGTTCCCCAATGTGGATATGGACGCTGTGTATGCAGACTCCGATTTGCAGCCGTCGGATGAAATTATTGTTGCAGACGTAGGTTTGACAAAGGCTTTTGCCTCATATTTTACCGATGAGAATGTGGACGCACTGAAGGCGTGGGCAAAGCTTACGCTGCTTATGGGCTGGGGCGGCGCGTTTAATCAGGAATTTATAGACGCGAGCAACACCTTTAACCAAGAGTTTATGGGTGCGTCCGGCAGCTACTCGCCGGAGGAACGGGCGGCTCTCACGCTGCAAAATACCATGCCCGATTATATAGGCGAGCTTTATGTGGAACGGTATTTTTCCGAGCAGGCAAAGCAGGATGTGGAAAAGATGGTGGACGATATTATTGAGGTTTATCGGACACGAATTCAAAATCTTGACTGGATGAGCGAGACCACAAAGGAACGGGCAATAAAAAAGCTTGACACCATAAACGTAAAAATCGGTTACCCGGACGAATTTAAATCCGCTATCGATAACGCGGAGATAAAATCCGCCGAGGAGGGCGGCTCTTACTTTACCAATATGCTGGCAATAACAGCTGCGCAAAAGGCGGAGACTGTTGCTTTGCAAAGCCGCCCCGTGGATAAATCCGTGTGGCTGATGTATCCGTTTACGGTTAACGCCTGCTACAGCCCGCTGCAGAACGATATCACATTCCCTGCCGCTATTTTGCAGGCTCCCATGTATGATGTAAACGCTTCATATGAGGAGAACCTGGGCGGTATCGGATATATTATAGCTCATGAAATTACCCACGCTTTTGACAACAACGGCGCAAAGTTTGACGAAAACGGCAATGCGGCGAACTGGTGGACAGAGGAAGATTACGCTGCGTTCCAAAAGCTCTGCGAAGATATGATAAGCTTTTATGACGGAGAAGAGGGGGTTCCCGGTATTCCCATGGACGGAACTCTGACCCTGAGCGAAAATGTTGCCGACCAAGGCGCGGTCGCTTGTATTACGGAAATCGTGTCAGGCCTTGAAAATCCCGATTTTGAAGCCCTTTACAAGAGTATGGCAAACTGCTGGGCGGCGACCGCAGGCAGAGAGTATTGTCAATATGTGGCGCAGGCTGATGTACACAGTACAGAAAAGCTGCGCGTCAACCGTGTGGTTGTTAACTGCGATGAATTTTATGAGACATTCGGAATTAAGGAGGGCGACGGCATGTGGGTTGCCCCGGAGGACAGGGTTAAGATATGGTAAACGCTGCATAAACCCGTCAATAATAAAAATAAGGACTGTAGAACAAACCGACCCCCAAGAGTCAGATTTTTTAATCTGACTCTTGGGGGTGATTTATTGGTTAGTCTTTTTTGTGGTGAAATTTTATTTCTCACATATATTTTAATGATAAAGGAAATGGGAGGGCGAGCCATGAGGGGCAGGCTTTGGATTTTGCTGTTGGCATTTGCGGCAGTTGTGTTTTTGCAGGTCGCCCCGAAAAGCCGGGGAGCTTCGATAGCAATGACGGCGGCGGCCTACGACGGGGTTTCAAGGGAGATGTATGACTGCTCCGCATATGTGCAGAAGGTTTATGCCGACTGTGGAATAGAAATCCCCCGAACATCCTATGACCAGGCGGCTTCAGGAAATAAAATCTTCTCCGCCGACCTGTCGGAGCTCAGAGCGGGAGATATTATATGCTTCGGCAGCGAGCCCGGAGCGGAGAATATCACCCATGTAGGAATATATGACGGAGATGGCAGGGTGTGGCATTCATCTTCTTCGGAAGGACGGATTAAAGCAGACGATTTGGAGGAGTGGATCGGAAACGGATATGAGCCGCCATATCGCTTCGCCGTCCGAATATTGCCTGAATAATATTTTGTTCTATTCTGTCCAAATATTCAGCTGCTGAAGCTCATTGTTCCACAAAACATTCAGGGTAATGGACAACTCTATTGCAGTGAGGGGAACATACGGCATGCCCATTATCATTGTCATAGGATAGCCCATATCTCCGCTTTCTCCGTTAATCAAAATTCCTTTATTGTCGGATAAAGTATAAATATATTTACCGTTGAGTTCCGCGGTTACGGCCTGCGTCTCTTCGTTATATACAACACTTGCGCCCAGCTTTTCAAAAGTTTCCTGCATCGGAACCATAACAATTCCTTCAACAGTGACAGGAGGCTCTTCTATTTCAGCTTTTATATTATTGATGTACACTGTTTTCTCTTTCCCGTCCATTACATATGGATCATCTTCTGTTCCGCTTCCCGATTTTATATATGAATTTTCTTCATCTATGTAAAACGCCGGACGTATGCCGTCTATATAAACATTAGTATAATAAATATTATGCGCATCTATACGAGTATTAACTTCTCCGGTCGGTGTTCTTAAGGAATATCGCAAATATCCGTCGCTAAACTCAACAGAAGGCATATATGCTCCATGCCCGCATTTAGCTCTTAAGTCGGTAAAAATTTTTAATGTATTACATATTTGCATCTCATCCAAATTATACCATATAAAAACAAAAAAGTCAGCCTTTTTCAATCATTGTATGTTATCGTCTGCCCGGCGTTTTCCACTAATATAAATGGTTTGATATATGAGTAACCCACCAATTCGTAGGGGGCGGCTTCCCAGACGCCCCGTTTACAAACCAATGTAATTATACAAATCAATCGGAATTTATATTTAAATAAAACCAAAAATTCGTACACTATAGCGTTGACTGTTGGTATAGTCTGCGGGGCGTCTGGGAAGCCGCCCCCTACAACTTGTACGTCTACGTTTATGTCAATCTTGCTAAAAAATATAAACTGTTAATTAAGTCAGCGGGCGCAATTGTGACCCCACTTCTTTGAAGTGGGACGGCTCGACGTATTCCAATTTGCACAAAGTAGGCAATGTCAATAATAAGCCTTAGTTGTTGCCGATAAAAATGGCGCCTCTACGAAATTGTACGGCTGCAAATATCCAAATCCGTAAAAATGCGGAAGTGTTTCGCACTTCCGCATTTTATCAATAGTTTTCGGCTTTAATTCTAAAGTAGCTTTGAGGATGTGCGCAAATGGGGCACATGGGCGGAGCCTGCTTTCCGACAATAATATGACCGCAGTTTTCGCACTGCCAGATAACGTCCCCGTCTCTTGAAAAGACCAAGCCTTCCTTGACGTTGCTCAGCAGCTTTCTGAATCTGTCCTCGTGTTCCTTTTCGATTTTGGCAACCCCCTCAAAGAGCGAGGCGATTTGGTCAAAGCCCTCCTCTCTGGCAACCTTGGCAAACCCGGCGTACATATCCGTCCACTCATAGTTTTCACCCTCGGCAGCGTCCAGCAGATTTGTTGCCGTGTCCGGCAGCTCACCGCCCTTTAGCAGCTTAAACCAGATTTTTGCATGCTCCCTCTCGTTTGCCGCTGTTTCTTCAAACAGGTTGGCGATTTGGATATAGCCGTCCTTTCTGGCTTTGCTTGCGTAGTAGGTGTACTTGTTTCTCGCCTGAGACTCCCCGGCGAACGCCGCCAGCAGGTTGGCTTCTGTCTTTGATCCCTTTAATTCTTGCATAAGGTAATCCCCTTTCGTAATTTAAACTTCTTAGGGTATTATTTCCACTTAGAGTAAATTTATTACAAAAATTGAAAAACATTTTCCTGACATATTGCCGCTTTGGGTTTCATATAATTTATCAGGATAACCAATATAGATTAAGGAAAGGTGATAGTTATGGCGGAAGTAAAATTGAAAACCCAAAATTTTGATATATTGAGAACGGTTGCCATGAAGTTCGGCAGAACGGTTGTGGACGATTCTTTAATAGTGCCCGACGTGAAGCCGGACATAAAAAAGGTTTTAGATGTGTCGGCAAGAAGCTATATAACAGATGTGACCCCGGGGCAGGACAAGATTTATGTTGAGGGCACGGTAAAGGCAACGGTTTTATACCTGCCTGACGGGGACGTAATCGGGAAAGTGAAATCCCTCGATATGAGCCGTGAGTTCAGCTGCACCATTGAGGCAAAGGGGGTCACTGCAGATAATCGTATTACCGCAGAGTCCGAAACAGAGGCTCCGGACAGCACCCTGATTAATTCCAGAAAAATTAATATCAGGATAGGGGTCAACATCGGCGTTAAGATTTGTAAGCCCGAAGCTCTGGAGCTCCCCACGGGAACAGAGGAAGGGGAGGAGGTGCAGCCCGCCCTTCCCGTAACGGATTTGCTTCCCTTTTCACCGAGACAGGAGAAAAGGGAAGACAGCACAACAGGCACCATTCAGTTTAAGGAGATGCCCCTCAGGCTGGCGGATAAGCAGTTTGTTTCGGACGGCAGCGTAATTTTAAGAGGTCAGCATGAGATTTCCTCCAAGCTGCCGCAAATTGGCGAGGTTTTATGCGCAAACGCCTCTGTGGAGCCGGAAGAAGCCGTCTGCACAAACGGCAACGTGCGGATGAGAGGAAACCTAAAGGTCAGCGTTCTGTATGAGGACGACAGCGAGGCGGGCGGTGACAAGGGCGGAGCCATTCGCACTGCCGAGTTTTCCATTCCCTATGAGGAACAGTTTGACGCGCCTAAGGCACAGGACGATATGGAGTGCGACGTGGAGTATTGCGTAAGAGAGATATACACCGAGATTATGGATAACATGGACGGGGAAGCGAGAATTTTAGGCATAGAGGTAGTTGTGGGCGTTATAGTCAGCGGTTATCTGGTGGTGGAGCCTCGGGTTATTGTGGACGCATACGACGCCAAAAATAATATTCTTGATCTGGAGTTCCGCGAGACGGCGCCGGAACAGCTTATAGACAGCAAGACCGCCCAGATAACACATAAGTGTACCGCAAGCCGCCGCCCTACGGATTCGGATATAGGCGGGGTTTGCCGCGTAACAATAGAGAAGACCTCGGTGGACGATGTGGAAATCAAGGACGGCACGGTTTATGTTAAGGGCAGCGTTACGGTAAAGGTTCTGTGCAGCTCCCGTGACGAAAACCAGCCTCTGTTCCCCATTGAGACCTCCACAGAGTTTGAGCACAGCTTTGATATGCCTGAAAACAACAGCGACAATGTGGCGTGCGACGCGAAAATTTTTGTGAACCATATGGGGTACACCATTTCGGGAGCAAACGCCGTTGACCTGCGGCTGCTCATAGGCATATCCGTAAAGATTGCGGCAAACGACAGAATAAAGACGATTGCTTCAATCGAAAAGACCCACTGCGACGACAGCGAGGGAAACGGAATGCTGTCTTACATAATATACTTTGTGCAAAAGGGCGACACCCTCTGGAACATAGCAAAGCGGTATAAAACCACGGTTGAGGATATTTTAAACGACAACGACATTCCCGACCCGGATAATATAAACGTGGGTCAAAAAATCCGACTGGTAAAATAAATCGCATCATCGGAGCAAAGCATACTTTGCTCCGATGTGCCTATTATCTGTATTTTCAAAAGTACAGTAAATATACATAATTTTGATAAAGGCTTTGGCATTGAAATCTATGCCGAGCCCATATTCCGTCACCATCAGCAACAGCTTAGGTTTATTATTGACATTGCATACTTTATACAAAAGGAAATACTGAGAGCTGTCCAACTTCAAAGAAGTTGGGTCACACCCAAGCCGCGGCGGCAATGTCGCCAAAGCCTTTATCAAAATTATAAGATAATGCAATTGCATATACAGGGGTTTGGGGCGTAGCCCCAATCGGTTTTCCCGAAGGGGAAAACGACACCGCCCGGGCATGGCGGGCGGAACCGGGCTCGGCAATGTGTTCACTAAAGAAAGAGTAAAAATTATACGAATAAATAACAATACGTACCGGAGTGCAAATTATTGAAAAATCATTAGATTTTTCATAGAGAGTAAGAGCAAAGTTTACAATAATATATTGGTGTTTTGAAATGTTTTATTACTTATGTTACAATAACTTAATAAATTTTTATAAACTTTGAAAAAATCTATTTACAAATTTTATTTTCGTGGTATAATAAAAGTATTATCCGAAGTAGATTATTGTGAGTTATTATAACAGAGGAGGAAATAAAGTGTTTCAGTTCGATACAGAAGCTACAAACCCCGCAAAAATAAAAGTTATCGGTGTGGGCGGCGGCGGTAATAACGCTGTCAACAGAATGATTGACGCAGAAGTTAAGTGCGTTGAGTTCGTTGCGGTCAACACAGACAAGCAGGATCTCACCTTGTCGCAGGCTGCTCAGAAAATCCAGATTGGCGAGAAGATTACAAAGGGCTTGGGTGCAGGAGCTGTTCCCGAGGTTGGTCAGAAGGCGGCAGAGGAGAGCGTTGAGGATATTAAGAAGGCAGTCCAGGGCGCAGACATGGTATTTGTTACCGCAGGTATGGGCGGAGGAACAGGTACCGGTGCTGCTCCTATAGTTGCAAAGGTCGCAAAGGATGAGGGTATTCTCACCGTTGGTATTGTCACAAAGCCTTTTTGGTTCGAGGGCAAGACAAGACAGAAGAACAGCGATATAGGTATTGCAAACCTTATGAACGCTGTTGACACCCTTGTTGTTATCCCCAACGACAAGCTCTTGGAGATTGCGGAAAACAGAACGCCTCTTACCGAGTCGTTCAAAATGGCTGACGATATTTTGAGACAGGGCGTTCAGGGCATTTCGGACTTGATTTCAAGACCCGGTCTTATCAGCCTTGACTTTGCGGATATTAAGACGATTATGAAGGACACAGGCTTTGCTCATATGGGTATAGGCAGGGCTACAGGTGAGAACAGAGCGGAAGAGGCCGCTAAGAAAGCTATACATAGCCCGCTTCTTGAGACCACAATCGAGGGTGCAAAGGGCGTTATTCTTAATGTTACGGGCGGCGCTGATTTGGGTATCCTTGAGGTTAAGACAGCGGCAGAGCTGGTTGAAGAGGCTGCCGATTCGGATGCAAACATCATCATCGGTGCTATTATTGACGAGAACATGGGCGATGAGATTGCCATCACGGTTATCGCTACAGGTTTTAAGGGTAATGTTCCCGGTCAGCAGGAGAAGGAGGATGAAAATCCGTTCTCAAGCTTTTTAAGCGGAATGAATTACAATTCAGCTCCCCAGCAGCAACCCGCGCCTCAGCAGCCTGCACAGCCGACGTTTTCGCAGCCGAGCTTCACGCCCCAGAGCTCTTTTGAGCCTGCTCCGTCCTCAAACCTTTTCAGCAAGGTTGGCGAGGATGACGGGATTGACGTTCCGGTTTTCCTGCGCAGAAAAGATAGATAATAATATGACAGCCTCGGCAAAACGCCGAGGCTGCTTTTGTTTAGTCAATAATTTTTGCGGACTGTATGGTGATTGGCGTTTGGGGCATTCCCTGACTGTTTCTGGGAACTTCCAAAAATCCGTCTATAACCTCCATGCCGTCTGTTACCTCACCGAAAACGGCATACTTGCCGTCCAGGCTTGGCAAATCCTGATAGCAGATATAGAACTGGCTGGATGCTGAGTTCGGGTCGTTAGACCTTGCCATTGCCACGCTTCCCCTCTTGTGGGTCAGGGTGTTTTGCTCAAAGCCGTTCTCTGAGAACTCACCCCTGATTTTATCACTGCTGCCTCCGGTGCCGTTTCCGTTGGGGTCGCCGCCCTGAGCAACAAAGTCGTCAAGAACCCTGTGGAAGGTCAGCCCGTCATAAAATCCTGAATTAACCAAGCTTAAGAAGTTCTCAACGGTTACGGGGGCGTATTCCGGCATACACTTAACCGTAAAGGTCTGCCCGTCCTCCATGGTGAACAGCACGGTGCATGAGCCCTGTGACAGCTCGCCTATTTCGGTTGTCTGCGTCTCGGTCTTCTCACTGCCGCAGCCCGACAGAAGCAGAGCCGCCATAAGCAACCCAAGGCATACCGCCGCGGTAATCTTTTTCAGTTTCATAAAAATCTCCTTTCCGTAATATTGTTTTCTGAATTATTTTACCACATTACTTTCCAAAAAACAATAGCCTAAAAATAATTATTACAATTGTGTTTCAAAGTATTGACGTAACTGTTTTTTTAGTGTATCATATTGATATCAGCATAAAACAGCGGCTGATTTAAATATCGGAAACCTTAAATATTAAAATTTTATTCTATGGAATCGGGCGGTGCCGCTATGTGGCATTGCCCTTTTTCTTTCAGGGAAAGGAGCGGTTTTATGAGCAAGGCTGAATTATTGAGGGAGATTATAGATAATTCGGAGAACATAGTGTTTTTCGGAGGCGCAGGAGTTTCCACCGAGAGCGGCATTCCGGACTTCCGCAGCAGCGACGGACTTTATAACCAAAAGTATAAGTACCCGCCGGAGCAGATAGTCAGCCACACATTCTTTAAGTATTACACGGAAGCCTTTTATGAATTTTATAAGGAAAAAATGATTTTCACAGAGGCGAAGCCCAACAAAGCCCACAAGGCTCTGGCAATTCTGGAGGAGCAGGGAAAGCTCAAGGCGGTCATAACCCAGAATATAGACGGGCTACATCAGGCGGCGGGCAGCAGGAAGGTTTATGAGCTTCACGGCAGCGTTCACAGGAACTTCTGCATGAAGTGCGGCGAGTCCTACGGTCTTGAAAAAATAACAGGCTCGGAGGGAGTTCCTCTGTGCGACAAGTGCGGAGGAGTTGTTAAGCCGGACGTTGTGCTGTACGAGGAAAGTTTGGATCAAAGGGTGCTGGAGCAGTCCGTAAACGCCATTCGCCGCGCCGATACTATGATCATCGGAGGAACCTCTCTTAACGTGTACCCTGCGGCAGGGCTTATACATGAGTTTGCGGGGGATAAGCTGATATTGATAAATAAGAGCGCAACCCAGGCGGACAACCGCGCCGATTTGGTAATAAGAGAGCCCATAGGACAGGTTTTCGCCGAGGCTCTGGGAATTTAAAATAAAAGCACGGGGAGCTTGCCCCGTGCTTTGCTTTTATAGGTATCGTTTAATTATTCCCGTTGAGATTTGCAGCTTGCTTTCACGTTTGTTCATGGCTTGCCGCTCAATGAATTTGTGGGCTTCCTGCTCCGTCAGGTGCTCTTTTTCTATTAAGATGCATTTGGCTCTTGAAACAGTCCTGAGCTCCTCGTACTTCTTTTCTTTTTTGAGTATCTCAGCGTCCATTTTTTGAAGCCTTTGGTTAAAGGCAACAGAAAGCCTTAACGCGCTTATGAACTGCCGCGGGGCAATAGGCTTTGGAACCACAAACACGCCCTCTCCCTCAACATTTGAGGCAAGCACCTCCGCAATATCGCTTTTAGCTAAAAGTATAACCGATGAACGTGTGCTGTGCACAAGGTCTACAGCCAGCTTGTTCCCTTGCTCATCGTTAAGCGGCGCGTTGATTATAATTACCGAATAAGGGTAGCGGAGCACCGCCCTCCTTACCTCTGCGCCGTTCGAGGCAAAATCCAAGTTGTTCCAGGTATAACGTTTAAGCAGCTGTGCCAGCGCGCTGCTGCTCTTTTCGGATGCGGATACGATTAAGATTTTTGTGTCCATCGGCTCACCTCCCCCTATAGATTGGCTGCTTGTTAAATCGAGCCGAAATATAATGTGTTTTCATATGCTTCCTTGTCTTCGGCTTTAGTATAACCCTCGAACTCTTTCTTTTTCCTGTTGATGTAGGTCGTCAAAATATTTTCGGGCAGAACCTGCTTTAAGAACGGGCTTTTCTCCGCGTATTTAACGGCGGCGTCAAGGTTCTCGGGCAAGCGTTCAAGCCCTGATATGTGTTCTTTATAGGTCACGTTTACAGGGTCGCACAGCTCGGTTTTGTTTTTAATTCCGTCAATTCCGGCATATATAATCAGAGCCAGAACCAAGTAGGGGTTGGCGCTTCCGTCCGGAGAGCGCAGCTCCATTCTGCAGTCCCCGGCAAGGTTGCTGGGAATACGCATAAGCTGCTGGCGGTTCTCATGGGACCAGGTGACAAACAGCGGCGCTTCAAACTGGCCGAATCTCTTGTATGAATTGGTGGTGGGGTTGAGGAACAGGGTCATCTCGTTGACGTGGTTCAAAACCCCGGCCATAAAGTGTCTGCCAATCTCGTTGTTTACGTTAATTAGGTTCTCCCCGCTTTTTTTGTTGTATAAGGAAAAGTTCACGTGCATACAGCTTCCGCTCTCGTTTTCCAAGGGCTTCGGCAGGAATGAGGCAAACAGTCCGTTTATGTCCGCAATAGTCTTAACCATGTTCTTAAAGGTCATAACGTGGTCAGCCGCCTCAACGGGGTTGCCGTGCATAAAAATAATTTCGTGCTGACCGGGACCCTCCTCGTGATGGGAACGCTGGGGCTGAATACCCATTTCCTCTAAGGTCAGGCATATTTCACGGCGGATATTCTCTCCCTTGTCAACCGGGGCAACGTCGTAGTAGGTTCCCTGGTCGTGGGGAGTTTTTGACGGATTTCCGTACTCATCCTGGGTGAACAGGTAGAAGCTGCACTCCGTGCCCACCTCGCAATAGTACCCCATCTCGTTTAAGTCGTCAATCGACCGCTTTAATATGTTTCTGGAGTCCCCTTCAAAGGTTCTGCCGTCGGGATAGCAAATGTCGCAGAACACACGCAGCACTCTGGAATGCTGCGGTCTCCAGGGCAGGATTTCAACTGTGGCAGGGTCGGGGCGCAGCATAAGGTCGCTTTCGCCGATGTTCATGAACCCGTTTATCTCCGATGCGTCAAAGGTCACCCCGTATTTCAGTGCGCGGGGCAGCTCGGAAGCAATAATAGATATGTTTTTCATGCTGCCGAATATATCAAAGAATACCAAACGTATAAACTTTACATCATTTTCTTCGATATATTCCATTATATCATCTAAAGAAAATAGCATATTAATTCCCCCTATATTGATTTTCTTAAATCGGAGCTTGCGGTAGACAGCAAGCAAAATTCAGGTTATATATTATCACATAAGAGAAAAAGTGTCAACCTATGTCTGAAAAACGATGGCGTCTTTTTAAGACGCTGCACGGAATTTAGATAAATATTTATGTAAATAATCGGGTTTGGATATTTGTAAATTGTTGCGGTGTAGGGGGCGGATTCCTATACGCCCCGAGCCATATCAACAGCTTATACCATATTATACGAATTTGAGATTTACTTTAATTGTTCACCCTGTTAATTTATATTTTTACACTATTGTGTCTGTCGCCCTCCCTGTTGCGTTTTTATCGGCAACAACTTAGGACTGTTATTGACATTGCACACTATTACTAAATCGGAATAATGAGTGCCGTCCAACTTCAAAGAAGTTGGGTCACAGCCCTCACCCCAAAGCGCCGGGGCGGGCTTTAATCACATAAATGGGTTTGGATATTTGTAAATCATGACGTTGTAGGGGGCGGATTCCCATACGCCCCGAATCATACTGACAGCTTATATCATATTATACGGAATTATGATTTAAGTAAAATACCAAATCCATATAATATGACAGTAACCGTTGTGTATATGCGGAGTATACGGTGATATCCCCCCACACCCCAAAATTTATTTTGTTAAAACAATCGCCGTATTGGCAGCCTCGTCCCAATCCACGGTATAGCCTAAGTTTTCCGAGAGGAAGCGCAAAGGTACAAAGGTCTGATTATTTATCAATCTGGCGGGGACGTCCATTATGGCAGTGGCTCCGTTGACTGTGGCAGTGGTATTGTCTATTGCAAAGGTAACACTGCGGGGTGTTCCCTCCCCGGTCGGGACGGAAGCAGTCGCTGACTGTGTCGCATTGTCCCAGGTTACCTCTGCGCCCATTTGCTCAAACAGGAAGCGCATCGGCACTAAAGTGCGGTCACTCTCTATAACCGGCGGCTGGGAGAAGCCGAGGATTTTATCGTTTAGGCGGACATAGGTTGGTTCATCAACCGCTAATTGTTCTAATTCATTATAGTTGCAATAGGCATATTCAAAATTTTGATAACGCTTTTCATATGAATTAATGCTGCACAACAGCATATCGTTTTTTACTTCACTAATCATGTATAGATTTTGGTTTTCTTCCGGTAGATCAACAGTATTAAAATATATGCCGTCTTTTGACACCAAAAATTTCCCTTTTAATGATTTCTCATAAGTTGACGGTATCGCTATATACAGCTCCCTAAGCGGAAATATCTGAGAGATATCTACTGATTCATATACTATCTCTTTATCCTTATTGTTGCTATTAAATGTATAAACATTTTGCGGTTCTATGTTTCTTTGCTCATAAAAATTTAACCTATCCTCCGCTGTTACAAGACTATTTTTCACATGTAAGGTTGTCTTGCCGTTTGTAATTGGTATAGTGCCGTCAACAGAATATTCATACCAGTTTTCAAAATCTGTTGTACAATATGTCTTTTGTTCCTTTACAGTGCGATACGGTTCATATGGGATATCTCTTGGATCTTCCGAATAAAATAAAAGATATTTTGTAACATAAAACACTCCGTCAACATATGATGTCAGTCCGATTGAATTATCAAACTCGACTTCTTTCACCACGCTAAAGTTTTCTTTGCTTAATATGGATAATTTTGCAGTACGATAATAGCTCATTCCATACGGAAATTGCAAAGAGTGGTCAGATAAAACTATGTACTCTCCTATATCTATTGCCGTACACTGAACCCAATTCATATTCACATCGTATACTCGCTGTAAAATATCCGCATTATCATTATTTGTAATTTGTTCCCAATTGATTTTGTCTTGACTGTAATATGTTAAAACTTCAAACTCATTAGATAAATCCTTGTCGGCTAATTGCCATTTTAGGTATCCTGCACCGGTAGAGATAGTCGTTTCTCCGCCTTTATCATTCAAAGTATTATCAAAGGGAGTGTATTCAATTTGTGTTGCAGAAACAGTACTGCATATTAACATTATATTTAAACATAACATAAGTAAAAATATTTTTCTTAACATAATTAGTTTGTCCTCCCATAAAACTTATTTAAGCAAAACACCAAATCCGTATAATGTGGTATAAACTGTGTTGGGAAATCAGCAGGCGCGGTTGTGACCCTTATCAGGGTATTTGCAAACTTACAGTTATGTATATGCCAATCCTGTTTGTTATAGTGAAAATTGATGGACTGTCGGCGGGACGGATAATATCCGTCCCTACGAATTAAACGGTTGTAATGACGATGATATTTGTAAAGAAAATCGGAGCAAAGGGAACCTTGCTCCGACATATACTTATTCGTTTTTACCAACGTAGCTTGACACCAATTCCTCAAGAATTTCGTCCCGCTCCAGTTTACGAACCAGACTTCTCGCCCCGTTATAGGACGTAATATACGACGGGTCTCCCGACAGAATATATCCCACAATCTGGTTAATGGGGTTATAGCCCTTTTCGGACAGAGCCTCGTAAACCGTCATAATAATCTTTTTGGGTTCGGGGCGCTCGGTGTCCACCTCAAATTTCATTGTTTCCTGATTTTCCATTCCAATCACCTGCCTTTTATTAATGTATTTTACTTATTATCTAAGCTCTGCGTTTAAATTCTCTTTCAGCTCTGCCAGAATTTTGTCCACAACCTGGTTAATCTCTCCGTCAGTCAGAGTTCTGTCGGCGGCGCGGAAGGTGAGAGAGTATGCTACGCTCTTTTTGTTCTTGCCCACCTGCTCTCCGGCGTACACGTCAAACAGCTTAAAGCTCTCCAGTATATTCGCCCTGTTTCTGCCTATAATCTTTTCGATTTCGCCAACGCTTATACTGTTGTCAATAACAAGAGCAACATCTCTGCTCGAGGCGGGGAACTTGGGCAGCGCCTTATACTTTCTGTCAAAGGTGGCATGCTTCAGCAGGGTGTTAAAGTCAAGCTCCGCACAGTAGATTTCGGCGTCAATCTTAAACTCCTCCGCAACAGAGGGGTGAACCTGCCCCATAACGCCCAGGGTTTCGCCGTTTATGAGCACTCTTGCGCATCTGCCCGGATGGTACGACGGGTTTTCTGACTCTGTCTCAAAGGTAATCTTCTTAATTCCCAAATCTTCAAGCAAGCCCTGAACGTGTCCCTTAAGGTCAAAGAAGTCACAGCCGCCGTACATACCCATGGCCACAACCTGCTTCTCATCGGGGAGAGTTTCGCCGCAGGGAATATATGTCATACCCAGCTCAAATATTTTCGCCGAGGAAGTGCGCCTGTTATAGTTAGTTTTAAGAGTTTTGATTATTGAGGACAGCATAGATGTTCTCATAATGCTGTTTTCCTCACCCAAGGGGTTGGTTATCCTAACAACATTGTCCATAGGAATGCGGGTCATCTCAAATTCCTTGGGGTCGATAAATGAATATGTTATGGTCTCATACATACCATATGCAGTGAGGATGTCTCTTATGCGATCCTCAATTTTTTGCTTCATGGTCTTGCCGCCCACGACAACGCGACCCTTCATCATCGTTGTAGGCAGGTTGTCGTAGCCGTAAAGTCTGGCAACCTCCTCGGCTATGTCCGCCATGGACTCTATATCCCCTCTGAAGGTGGGGACAACAACCTTTCCGTCCTCAACCTTGAACTCAAGGCGGGTCAGGTAGTCAATCATATCGATCTCGGATATATCGGTGCCAAGGAACTTGTTCATCTTTTCGGGCTCAAAGGGCAGAACCGTGTTCTGCTTCTTTACGGGGTAAACGTCAATGGCTCCGCCCACAACTTCTCCGCCGCCCATCTCCTCAATGAGCTCACAGGCGCGGTTGATTGCGTTAAGGCAGTTCTCGCTGTCCAGACCCTTTTCAAACAGGGCGGAAGCATCGGTTCTCATTCCCAGAGCCTTTGCGCCTCTGCGTACCAGAACGGGGTTAAAGCATGCGCTCTCGAACAAAACCGTTGTGGTGCCGTCCGTAACCTCAGAGTTGGCGCCGCCCATAACTCCCGCAACACCTATAGCCCGCTTCTCGTCGGAAATGGCGATCATGCCCGACTTGAGCTCTCTGGGCTGATCGTCCAGAGTTTCAAGCATCTCCCCGTCTCCCGCATTGCGGACAATTATCTTTCTGCCCTCAACGTTGTCAAGGTCGTAGGCGTGCATGGGCTGGCCGTATTCCAGCATGATATAGTTTGTGATGTCAACCACGTTGTTTATGGCGCGGAGACCGCAGGAGGTCAGCCTGTTCTGCATCCACTTGGGAGAGGGGCCGATCTTCACGTTTTTAACAGCCCTCGCCACAAATCTCGAGCACAGGGCAGGGTCTGCAATCTCAACCCTTGCGTAGTCGTTCACGTCTTCATCGTTGCCCGTGGGCTTAATCTCGGGAACCTTAAAGTCTCTGCCGAAGGTGGCTGCGCTCTCGCGAGCCAGACCGATAATGCTCATGCAGTCAGGGCGGTTTGAGGTAATCTCAAACTCGGCAACGCTTTCATCAAGCCCCAGTGTCTTCGTAATATCCTCGCCGATAGGCGTATCGTCGGGGAGAATGAGTATTCCCGTGGCTCTCTCCTTAGAAATTCCCAGCTCGTCCGTGGAGCACATCATGCCGTAGCTGGGCACGCCTCTTAGCTTGCCCTTTGTAATCTTAACGCCTCCGGGCAAAGTGCTCTTGTGCTTTGCCACCGGAACCACGGCCCCCTCAAACACGTTGGGCGCGCCGGTAACAATCTGTATTTCCTCGTCCCCTACGTCAACTTGGCACACAACCAGCTTGTCCGCATCGGGGTGCTTTTCTATCTTTGTAATTTTGCCCACTACAACATTTTTAAACTCGGCTCCGGGACTGGCGATACCCTCAACAATAGAACCGCTCATGGTAAGACGGCTCTGGTACTCCTTTTCGGAAATACCCTCGGTATCCATGTAATCCTTTAGCCATGAAAGTGGTAAATTCATTTTTGTTTCCTCCTAACTTAACCGGGATTTCTTCATAAAATCCCGTACCTGCCCGGAGCCTTTCAGAATATATATTTGCTTCTCCGGATGAGCGCTTTTAAGATCCTCTAAAATCTCCATGTATCTCTTGCGGTTCACGCCCTTATACAGCACCCATTTTATAAATTCAAAATCTATCTTTTCTCGGCAGCCCTCGCCTATGTCCGGGCGGCAGCCGCCCCTGTATTTAAAATACCGTCTAAAAACTCTGTACAGCCTTTGAAACCTGTTTATATCAAGAAAAATTACAGTGTCCGCCAGAGCCATGCGCTCCTTAAACAACACCTTGCGGTAATTGCCGTCAATGACCCAGCTTTCTCTCTCAAGGATCGGGCGGAGAGTGTAGATTTCGTTCTCCACCGTGTTCTCCGTCCAGTCGGGCAGCCAGTGTACAGCGTCCAAATGGGTGGCGCTAACGCCGATTGCCTCTGCGATTTTGCTCGCCATAGTGGATTTCCCCGAACCGGAAAACCCGACTATCATTACGCGCTTCATGTTAAACCTCAAACTGCTTCAAAAAGCCCAGGTCATTTTCGTAGAACAGTCTCAGGTCGTCAATATCATATCTGAACATGGCAACACGCTCAAGACCGATACCGAAGGCAAAGCCCGAGTACTTGTCCGGGTCAATGTTGCAGTTTGCCAGAACCTTGGGGTGCACCATTCCGCAGCCCAAAATCTCAATCCAGCCCTCGCCCTTGCATATGCGGCAGCCCTCGCCCTTGCAGTTAAAGCAGGAGATGTCAACCTCTGCGCTGGGTTCCGTAAAGGGGAAGTGGTGAGGTCTGAAGCGAAGTCTGGTATCGTCGCCGTACAGCTTCTTAACAAACACCTCTAAGGTTCCCTTAAGATCCGCCATGGTAATGCCCTCGTCAATAACCAGTCCCTCAACCTGGTGGAAAACGGGGGAATGGGTTGCGTCAACAGCGTCGCTTCTGTAAACCCTGCCCGGTGAAATTATGCGGATAGGCGGCTTCTGCTTCTCCATAACGCGCACCTGGACCGGAGAGGTCTGGGTACGCAGAACCACGTTGTCATCAATATAAAAGGTGTCCTGAGTGTCTCTTGCCGGGTGATCCGGAGGGAGATTGAGCGCTTCAAAGTTGTAATAGTCAAGCTCCACCTCAGGCCCCTCCTCGATTGTAAAGCCCATGCCGATAAAGATGTCCTTAAGATCGTCCAAAACGGTGGTAAGGGGGTGCTTTCCGCCGCCGGCGGGCAGTTTGCCCGGCAAGCATACGTCAACGGTTTCGGAAGCAAGCTTCCTTTCCTTTTCAAGGCTTAAAAGCGCCTGCTTTTTCTCCTCCAAGGCATCTTCAATGTAGCCTCTGACCTGGTTTGCAAGCTGACCGATAACAGGGCGTTCCTCCGGCGTAAGCTTGCCCATGCCCTTCATAACGGCGGTAAGCTCGCCCTTTTTACCGAGGAACTTTATTCTGAGGTCTTCCAGCAGATTAAGGCTGTCCGCCTGAGCCAGCTTTTCTTCGGCTTTGGCCTTGATGGCGCTAAGCTGTTCTTTCATGTATATAACCTCCCAGTTTATTGTTAATCGTTATCAATGTATTTTAACACAAAAATACATATATTTCAAGGGCTTACGGGCATTTTTTATTGCTTTTGCGGGCTTTTTCATGATTAATACGGCAAAACCCCTTGTTTTCTCCCTCCGTTTGTGTTAGAATATGGTATATTAATTTTACGGGAGGAAGCTTATGGGTAATGTTTTGATGTATGTTTGGCTTATTGTCGGCTTTGTGCTTTTGATAAAGGGGGCGGACTTTTTTGTGGACGGAACCTCGTCAATCGCTAAACTGCTCAAGGTGCCGAGTATTATAATCGGCCTGACCATCGTCGCCATGGGCACAAGCGCCCCTGAAATGGCGGTCAGCGTCAGCGCAGCCATTAAGGGCAGCAATGATATTGTTATAAGCAACGTGCTGGGTTCAAACCTGTTCAACCTTCTTATGGTTGCGGGGGCCTGTGCGGTTATGAAAAAGCTGCCTATTTCAAAGGATTTGAAAATGCGGGATTTTCCGCTATCAATTTTGTTTGCGGTCGTACTGCTGTTTTTCTGCGTCAACTCCTTTATGATGGGCGGCAGCGGCAGCTTTGTTATAGGCCGTGCGGAGGGCGTGATATTGTTCCTGGGGCTGCTGGGTTATTTGGGATTTCTGGTGTACTCCACAATGAGGAACAGAACAGGCCTGCCCGAGGGGGAGGAAATAAAGGTTATGTCCCCCTTGAAAAGTATTTTGTACACCGCTGTGGGAATTGCGGGAATAGTTATAGGCGGCGATTTGGTCGTTGACTCGGCAACGGATATTGCAAAGGCCTTCGGGCTCAGTGATATCATAATCGGGCTGACAATTCTTGCGGTGGGAACCTCCCTGCCGGAGCTGGTAACCTCTCTTGTTGCCACAGGCAAGGGGGAGAACGACCTGGCAATGGGCAACGTTATAGGCTCCAATATATTTAATATTATGGGAGTTCTCGGTCTGTCGGCAATTATAAGCCCTGTTAAGGTAGCGGGCTTTTCGGTTATTGACTTGTGCCTGCTGATTGGGGTGAGCCTTATAATATATGTTGTGGTATGCCTCAGAAACAAAATCGAAAGAGGCACAGGTATTTTAATGGTTCTGATGTACGCCGCGTATATGACCTATGCGGTGCTGAGGGAGATCATGTAAATATTTTAGGGAAAGAAGGTATGTTATGAGCAGAAAGACCTTTTATATCATTGCCGCCGTCTGGTTCGCTATGGTGCTTATTGTCATTGCGGCAAGCTTCTTGCCGATAGTTGACGAAGCTACCAAGACGGAGGTCAGGAAGTATTTGATATGGGTTGTTGCCGTGGGTGCGGTTGCAATGCTTCTTATGCGAAGAATGATTGACGATTAAAAAACTGCCGCAGAGAGGGCGTGTCCCGTCTCGTGCGGCAGTTATTTTTTATGCGAGAGCGTCGGCAAGAGCTTTGAGCGCCTCTCTTGTCTCCGCTTTAACGGCGGATTTTATCGTAACCATAGGCTCGATGATTTCAATGTTCTTCATTCCTCCTAAAACGGCTTTAATCTTGTTACCCGCCATGGGCGCCCAAGAACCGTTTTCGATAATGCCAACCTTTCTGTTTTGGAACGACTTTGCCGCAAGATGGTTTAAAAACTCCTCTGTGGCAGTAAAAATGCCGGCGTTGTATGTGGGGGAGGCGATAACCAGCCTGTCGTATCTGAATGCGTCCTCCAGAGCCTCTGCCCAATCCTCTCTTGCCAAGTCGGATATAGCCACCTTAACGCCCTTTTCTTTCAGCATCTCCGCAAGAATTTCGGCAGCCTGCTTTGTGTTGCCGTAAACAGATGCGTATGCAATAAACACGCCTGAGGTTTCGGGCTTGTAGCTGCTCCATGTGTCATACAGGCCGATGTAGTGCTCCAGGTTTTCCGAAAGCACAGGGCCGTGGAGAGGGCAAATCATGCTGATGTCAAGACCTGCCGCCTTTTTCAGCAGAGCCTGAACCTGGGCGCCGTACTTGCCCACAATGTTGAAGTAGTACCGTCTCGCCTCGCAGTCCCACTCCTCATCTATATCAAGAGCGCCGAACTTGCCGAAGCCGTCGGCAGAGAACAGAACCTTCTCGGAGCTTTCGTATGTTACCATAACCTCCGGCCAGTGCACCATAGGCGCCATGATAAAGTTAAGAGTGTGTGAGCCCAAGCTGAGCGAGTCGCCCTCGGCAACAACAACCTTTTTCTCCTCAACATCAATATCAAAGAACTGACCGATCATGGCAAAGGTTTTTACGTTGCCCACTATCTTCATGTTGGGGAACTTTTCTGCTGCAACCTGTATGCTTGCGGAGTGGTCGGGTTCCATGTGCTGAACAATCAGGTAGTCCGGCTCCCTGCCGTCCAGAACCTCATCGAGGTTGCTCAGCCATTCGTCACAGGCGCTTTTGTCAACCGTATCCATAACGGCAATTTTGTCGTCCAATATAACATAGGAGTTGTATGCCACGCCGTTTGGGATAATATACTGCCCCTCGAATAAATCTAAATCGTGGTCGTTGACGCCAATGTATTTTATGGAATTTGTAACCTTAACATCGCTGTATTTCATGAAATAACCTCCCAAATTTTTAAAGTCTGCATGAATATATTTATACCGGAGCAACCCGCACTGAGGGCTCCCGAAAAGTCGAAAGACTTTTGGGGAAAAAGGAGCATATGCCTGAACACGCTAAGCCTTGCCGAATAGGTAAGGCGAGCGTAAAGGCATAATGCGACGCTATGGCGGGTGGTCTGCTTTTAGTTATATTATAACATTCTTTCGCCAAAGGTCAATATTTTTATGTGTAAAATTTGTCCTGTCGGCACGGGTCAAAATACAACTATTTGCCTAAAGAGCGGCTTATGATTTCATTCGGTACCCTGCGCCCCAGACGGTTTCGATATAGGTTTCTCCGCCGCGGTTAATCTTTTCCCGTATGCGCTGTATGTGGACGGTAACGGTGGAGGAGTCTCCCACGGCGTCAATTCCCCACACCC
The DNA here is from genome assembly GCA_958352815.1 of uncultured Eubacteriales bacterium. Lineage (GTDB taxonomy): Bacteria > Bacillota > Clostridia > Monoglobales > Monoglobaceae > Monoglobus. The sequence continues at coordinate 47,516 of CATWQA010000001.1, read as the reverse complement.
TGTCCAGTAAATGCTCCTTGCTGAACACCATGTTTGGGTTCTCCGCCAGAAACAGCAGCAACTCGTATTCCTTAACAGGCATTATAACTTCGCTGCCCTCAACAAACACACGGTGAGAGTTCTTGTCGATTTCAAGACCCCTGATTTTTGTAATATTTTGATTTTTGTCTTCAAGGAGTTTGGAAAAATATAAATATCGGGAAATATGCCTGTCCACCCTCGCCACCGTTTCGGATATGGAAAAGGGCTTTGTGATGTAGTCGTCCGCCCCCGCGCCGAAAGCCCGAACCTTTGAAGCGTCGCCGCCCTCGGAGGAGATGAAAATAATCGGTATGTCCCTCTCTTTTCTGATTTCGGAGCACAGGTGAATGCCGTCTCTGCCCGGCAGAACAACCTCTGTTATAACGCAGACGCAATCCTCTCTTAAAGCTATTTTCAGCCCGTCCCGCTCATTGCCTGCAATTTCGCAGTCAAAGTGGAGGGTCATAAGACAGTCTTTAATAAATTTTCCTGCCTCCCTGTCCCCGTCAACAATTACAATTTTCATATCAGACCACCAAAATCCAAATAAGAGCTTGCGCCCGATAATAAGCGCTTAATCTTTGCTTAAATTATATCAGCGGCAAATAACTAAGTCAAGCAAATTTTGCTTTAACATTAAAATATGATTTGATTTTTTGCGTTCCGCCTTTGCAAAAGCGGAATGCAAGCACAGCTGGGCGCTGAAGCAAAGCCCACTTTGCTTCTTTTTTCGAAAAAATCTAATGATTTTTTCCGAGTGCCTTATTCCACATAATTTATCTATTTACGTTGGTGTGCCTATCGCCCGCCCCGTTGCGCTTGCCTACCTCCTCCCCAAGCGCCGGGCGGGCTTTATCAACATAAACGTGATAATTGCTGCAACAAATCAAATATTCGTAGGGGCGCCGCTTGCCGCGCCCGCTGACTATACTAACGGTTGTAGTCATGTTATACGGATTTGGTATTTTACTTAAATCATAATTCCGTTTAATTTTATTCTCACATTGGTGTGCCTGTCGCCCGCCCCGTTGCGCTTGCCTACCTCCTCCCCAAGCGCCGGGGCGGGCTTTATCAACATAAACGTGATAATCACTGCAACAAATCAAATATTCGTAGGGGGCGGCTTCCCAGACGCCCCGTATTCAACCCAATGTGATTATATAAATTTACAGGCACTTTGATTTTAAGAAAATCCTAAATCCACATAATATGGTATTTACTGTAAATATGACAAGCGGGGCGTATGGGAATCCGCCCCCTACAACGTCATGATTTACAAATATCCAAACCCGTTTATGTGATTAAAGCCCGCCCTGTGCGTTTGGGGTGGAGAGGGCAAACGCAACAGGGCGGGCGACAGGCATGCCAATGTGAGAATATAAAATAACAGGGCGAAGATTTAAAGTAAATTCCAAATCCGTATAATATGATATAAGCTGCCAGTATGATTCGGGGCGTATGGGAATCCGCCCCCTACTGCCGTGTAACAACTAAAACTTTATATATTTAAACCCGTCCATTTTGATAAAGGCTTTGGCGACATTGCCGCCGCGGCTTGGGTGTGACCCAACTTCTTTGAAGTTGGACAGCTCTCAGTATTTCCTTTTGTATAAAGTATGCAATGTCAATAATAAACCTAAGCTGTTGCTGATGGTGGCGGAATATGGGCTCGGCATTGGTTTCAAAGGCAAAGCCTTTATCAAATTTGTTTACATAGACGCTGCCGTTTATGCCTATTTTATATGATAAAAGTTTTGAAAAAACTGTTGATTTAAAAAAGTCCTTATGGTATAATTACATAGGTATTGATTTATGAACGAAAGGATTTTTATATGAAGATTTTGTGTAGCAGAGACGTCTTAAATTCAGCTGTTATAACGGCGTCCAGAGCCGTTTCGGGCAGGTCCAGTCTTGCCGTGCTGGAGGGCGTTTATATAAAGGCGGATGAGAACGGACGGGTTACCGTTATCGGCAACGATTTGGAGATCGGAATTGAGACCGTTTTAGAGGCGGAGGTTAAGGAGCCCGGCGAAATTGTTCTTGACGCAAAGCTGTTCGGCAGAATACTTGCGTCCCCTGCAGGCAGCGAGATTTCAATCGAGACGGACGAAAATAACCTGACTTTGATTAAGAGCGGAATGACCAAGATAAAAATTCCCGGAATTAACGCCGAGGAGTTCCCCGACCTGCCCCGGGTTGACGAGAATTATTCGGTCGTGCTGCCGGGGAATGTTCTTAAGAACATGATTGATATGACCGGCTTTGCGGCGGCAAAAACCGATAACGACCCTACAAGAATGGGCTCTCTTTTGGAGATCAAGGAGGACGGCTTGTCCATGGTCGCTCTTGACGGGTACAGAATTGCGCGGAGAAGCGTTTCCCTCGACGGCGGCTTTGAGCCTAAGAGAATGATTATTCCCGCAAAGTCCCTGTCGGAGCTTGCCCGTATAATCGGCGATTCGGAGGAGGACATTCGAATTGTGGCGGCTCCGGGGCACGCTATATTCAATCTTGAAAGCTGCAAGCTGGTAACGCGTCTGATCGAGGGAAGCTACACCAACTATGAGCGTATTTTGCCCACGTCCTATGAGCTGGAACTGGAGTGCTCCACGCATCAGATTGCGGACTCCGTAAAGAGAGCGTCGCTCATAATTATTAACGACCTTATAAAGGGTCCCATAAGATTTAACATCACAGACGGAAACATCAACGTATCCTGCGAAACCTCTGCGGGCTCGGTTGACGATAATATAACTGTGGACACGCCTCCCGGCGCCGACCTTGAAATCGGATTTTATAATAGGTACCTGCAGGACGTGTTCAACGTAATCCGTGACGACAGTATCATGATGAAGTTTAACAAAAGCATAAACCCTCTGGTTATCACTCCCGTTGAGGGTGACGATTATATGTATATGATACTGCCCATCAGACTTAGGAGCAGTAATTAGCCGATGAAGGCAAACAAACTGAGCCTGACAAACTTTCGTAACTATGAGGAGCAGGAAATTGAGTTCGGCAGCGGCATAAACATTATCTACGGCGACAACGCCCAGGGCAAGACCAATATTTTGGAGGCCGTCCATATGTTCTCTATGGGCAAGTCAAACAGAACCTCTCGGGACAGTGAGCTTATCCGTCACGGAGAGCCTAGGGCGAAAATATATATGGAGTTTTCCTCCTACGGCAGCGAGAACTTCTTTCAGATAGAGATGTTCCGCAGCAAGAGAAAGTCCATAGTGTATAATGACATTCCCGTGAAGAAGAACAGCGAGCTTTTGGGAAAGTTCAACGTGGTATACTTCGGCCCGGAGCTTTTGGGTCTGGTTAAGGAGGGGCCCAGGGGACGGCGGCGCAATCTTGACATGCTCATAAGCCAGCTGAGACCCAACTACTTTTCGGCGCTTACCCACCTTAAGCGGGTCGTGGAGAGCAAGAACGCACTGCTTAAAATGCAGACCCCGAACAAAACTCTCCTGGACATTATGAACGAAAAGCTCATAGAGCTGTCGGCGGAGCTGATTGGGTACCGCATTGAGTTTATCGGGCGTATAGAAGAAATAGCCCAAGAAATCCAGCTTGACATATCTGCTCAAAAGGAGCGGCTCGGCATGAGATACGCCTCCTGTATAGGCAGGCTGAACCCGAGCGAGACCATAAGCCGCGAGGATATAAAGGCGCGGCTTCGGGAGCGGCTTGAAGCAAACCGCAGTCGTGAGCTCGAAAACAGGGAGACAATAGTCAGCCCTCACAGAGAGGATATTGTATACGAGATAAACGGCAAGGAAGCAAAGTCCTTTGCCTCCCAGGGGCAGCAAAAGACCATAGTCTTGGTGGAGAAGCTGGCGGAGGTAAAGCTGATTGAGCAGGAGATAAACGAGACTCCTGTGCTGCTTCTTGACGATATAATGAGCGAGCTTGACCGCAGGCGCAGAAGATTTGTCATGGCAAACATCGAAGATATGCAGATAATAATCACCTGCACCGACCTTGACGAGTTTACCGACAGTATCGGCAGCGGGGACGCAGGCATGAACAAGATATATGTAGAGGGCGGCTCAGCCCTGACTAAAAATTAGCTAAGGAGATTGTTATGTACCTACATTTGGGCAAGAATACAACTGTGGACTCGGGAGACGTGGTGGCGATTTTGGATATGGATAACATTACGATTGCCAAAAACTCCCGTGAGTTTCTGCGCTCTGCCGAGGAGCGGGGGATTGTCAGAAGCGTTGACGGGGACATACCCAAGTCTGTGGTGGTCTGCGAGAGCAAGGACGGAGAGGTTGTATATGTGACCAGTATCTCCTCAAAGGCGCTGGCAGGCAGAGTAAAGCGAATGGAGGATTTTTCGGGGTACTCTGTTTTCGGCGGCGAGTATTAAACAAGCAAATCGGGCAGGGGAAGCTCTGCCGAGAATAATATGCGGACGGCCCGCCGCAGCGGAACAAAAACTAACGGGCAGAAAGGCAATGAATAGTATGCAGGAAGAACAACATATTACCAGCGTTCCCGTGGGGGACTCTTATGATGAGAACCAAATACAGGTGCTGGAGGGGCTTGAAGCGGTAAGGAAGCGGCCGGGAATGTATATCGGCTCCACCACTTCAAGAGGTCTGCACCACTTGGTGTATGAGATTGTGGACAACTCTATTGACGAGGCTCTGGCGGGATACTGCACAAGGATTTTGGTTGAGATAGAGGAGGACAACTCTATCACCGTTACGGATAACGGCAGAGGTATTCCCACGGGTATTCACCCCAAAATGGGAATACCGGCGGTAGAGGTGGTTTTCACCCAGCTTCATGCCGGCGGTAAGTTCGGCGGCGGCGGATACAAAGTGTCCGGCGGTCTCCACGGCGTTGGTGCGTCGGTTGTAAACGCCCTGTCCGAGTTTCTGGAGGTTACAATAAGAAACGGGGAACACGTTTTCTACCAGAAGTACGAGAGAGGTCACAGCTGCGGCGAGCTAAAGCAGATAGGCGACACGTCCGAGACGGGAACTATCGTCCACTTCAAGCCGGACGGCGAGATTTTCGAGGATCTGGTTTATGACTATGACGTGCTGCGCAGGCGTTTGAGAGAGCAGGCGTTCCTCAATGCGGGCATAGAGATAGTCCTTGTTGACAAGCGTGCCGACGCTCCGGAGGACAAGCAGCGGGTTGAGCTTAGATACGACGGCGGTATTCGTGAGTTCGTGGAATACTTAAACCGCAATAAAGAGGCAATCCATGAGGACGTTATATATGTGAACGCCGTCCGCGAAAACTGCGAGGCGGAGGTTGCCATGCAGTATAACGACGGATATAACGAGATGATTTTGAGCTTTGCCAACAATATTAACACTACCGAGGGCGGAACCCACGAGGTGGGCTTTAAGTCTGCTCTCACTAAGGTCATAAACGATTACGCCAAAAAGACAAATATGCTCAAGGAGAGCGACCCAAAGCTGAAGGGCGAGGATGTTCGCGAGGGTCTGTCCTGTATTATCAGCGTTAAGGTCACCGAGGCGCAGTTTGAGGGTCAGACCAAGACCAAGCTGGGCAACAGCGAAATAAGAACCGTTGTTGAGAAAATGGTTAACGAGAAGCTGGGAGAGTATCTTGACGAGAATCCGGCTGTGGCAAGAATTGTTGTGGAAAAGGCGTTGACGGCTTCCAGAGCCAGAGAGGCAGCCAAGAAGGCAAGAGAGAGCACAAGACGCAAGTCTGCTCTGGAGAGCAGTTCCCTGCCCGGCAAGCTGGCAGACTGCTCCGACAGAGATAATACCTATACCGAGATATATATCGTTGAGGGAGACTCTGCGGGGGGCAGCGCAAAGCAGGGCAGAGACAGACGCTTCCAAGCGATCCTGCCCCTTTGGGGAAAGATGCTCAACGTAGAAAAGGCGAGAATAGATAAGGTTTACGGAAACGAAAAGCTGGTTCCGGTTATAACCGCTCTGGGCGCAGGAGTAGGCGATGAGTTTGACGTTAGCAAGCTGAGATACGGCAAGGTTGTTATTATGGCGGATGCCGATGTGGACGGCGCACATATCAGAACCCTGCTGTTGACCTTCTTCTTCCGCTATATGAAGCCTCTTATTGAGGAGGGGCACGTGTATATTGCCCAGCCCCCTCTTTATAAGATTTCCAAGGGTAAGACCGATAAATATGCCTACACCGATGCAGAGCTGCAGGAGATTTTGGAGACCATGAGCGACGGCAGAGCTCCCACGGTTCAGCGTTATAAGGGTCTGGGTGAGATGGACCCGGAGCAGCTTTGGGAAACAACCATGAACCCGGAGACAAGAATAATGCTGCGGGTGGATTTGGACGATGCCCAGCAGGCAGACGAGACCTTTACCATTCTTATGGGGGATAAGGTTGAGCCCCGCCGCAGATTTATCGAGGAGCGGGGAACCTCTGTTATAAATCTTGATATTTAGTTTGCACCTATGGAGGTTTTACGTTGATATTAATCGAAAAAACAAAAGTTATGAATTTGGAGGGCGCAATGCGGGGCGCGCGCAACCCTCTGAACAGTTGGGGCAGAAGCGACAGCTTTTATGATGAAAAGGGCGAGTATGTCTTAGGGGAGAACGACCTGAGTCTTGCCGTTCGGCTGTGCCGCGCGGGCAGCGATCACAGAAAGTTCATACGCCAGATTTTGGTGAGCGTTGATATAACGGCGCCTCTCTACTGGTGGAAGGAGTTTGACACATACAAGGTTGCAACAGTGGCAAATTCCACAAGCACCATGCATAAGATACATTCAAAGCCCTTTGAAAAGACCGATTTCTCATGCGAGAAGCTGAGCCCAAGGGCAATGGAGGCATTTGTTGCTTATATGGAATTTATGGAGCTGAAGCGGCAGCGGTTTGTTGAGACAAAGGATAAGGCGGACTGGTATGATATTATTCAGATGCTGCCCTCCAGCTATAACCAGAAACGCACCGTTACCATGAACTACGAAAATCTGCTTAATATGTATTACGCCAGACGCAACCATAAGCTGGACGAATGGCATGAGTACTGCGATTGGATTTTGACCTTGCCCTATACCAAAGAGCTTTTTCTTAAAGATAATGACTAATATAGAGCGAGCGCTTACCGACAGTCAGACTGTTTGACTGTCGGTTTTTTCATCAAAGAACAGAAAGGAGATAAAATATGAGACAGTACGACAGAATGATAGCGGGAGAATTGTATTCCTGCGCCATAAAGGATGAGTATAGAGAGAAGCTATATCGAAACTGCGTTAGGTTTATGGACGAATTTAACAGCACGTCCTACGGTGACTTTGAAAAAAGAGAGCAACTGGTCAGAGGCTTGTTTGCACACGTAGGTGAAAATTGCTGCATTAACAAGCCCTTTTATTGCGACTACGGATGCCATATCAGCGTCGGCGATAATTTTTATGCCAATTATGATTGTATTATTCTTGATATAAACAGAGTAACAATCGGAAACAACGTAATGTTTGCGCCGAGAGTGTGTGTTTACGCCGCGGGACATCCTATCGACAAAGATGTGCGAAACTCCCTGTTGGAATACGGCAGGGAGGTCACAATCGGGGACGATGTTTGGGTCGGCGGAAATACGGTAATCAATCCCGGGGTTAAAATCGGCTCCAATGTTGTTATCGGTTCAAATTCGGTGGTAACAAATGATATTCCCGACGGCGTTATTGCTGCCGGTAATCCCTGCAAGGTGATCAGAAAAATCACAGATGATGATAAACTGTTCTGGGAAGAACAGGCAAAGAAGTTTTACCTGGATATGGATAAACAAAAATAAATTCCACAGATATATTATGCAAACCTTTTCGGCAAAGCCTTTATCAAAATAAACGGGTTCAGGCATATAAAGTTTTAATCATTACACAGTGGTAGGGGGCGGTTTACATAACGCCCCCTATAATAAATGTACAGTACAATCAATTTATGTAAAATAATCCAACTTTTTTCATTAGCCGCCCCTGCGGCATTTTTATTTGAATATCCTATGAGGCGAGCTTTACCGGGGGATTGTATTTTGCGCCGGCTCTGTCTGTCAGCTTTACGCAGATAACCGTCATGTCGTCATTCTCGGTTCCTTTGGCTGCGTTTCGGCGGGTGGCTTCGTCTAAAATCAGCTTGGCAAGGTCGTTGGGGGAAATGCTGATGTCCACGGCCTCAATCATTTCCCTTATCCAGCTATCCTCCGGAGAGGAAACAACTCCGTCGCTGGTCATAACCACAAGGGAGCCGCTTTCAAGGGTTCTGGCAAAGGTTTCTATATCGTTTATTGAAACAATGCCTATGGGCAGAGAGGCGGTGCGGACGGTTTCGGTATACTCGTGGTGTTTGATGTAGCTTGCCTCGGCGCCGTTTTTGATAAATTCAACCTGACCGGTGTACAGGTCGATAACGCACATATCCACCGTGGCGAAGGCGTCTCGGGCGGACTTCATCACCATAACCGAATTAACCAGCTTTACCGCCACCGCCTTGTCAAAACCTGCGTCCAAAAAGCTGCCGAGGAGGCGTACTATTGCGCTGCTTTCACGGGCGGCGGCGTGCCCTGTGCCCATACCGTCGCTTATGGTAACGGCGAGCTTGCCCCCTGCCAGATAGTTTGCGCAGTGCTTGTCCCCGCTCTCTGCGCCCTTTGCCATGCTCGCAACGCCGATTGCGGGTTCAAAGCCTTCGATTTGGCAGAAGCATATTTTGCACCTGCCGTCATGTCTGTCTTCGCAGCGGCTGTACGGGGTGGCAACGTTTATGCCCAGAACCTTTCTGATAATGGGCTTAATGCGTTTTCGGCACAGGTCGAAGTCTTCGCAGTTTAAAATACTTATCTCAACGGAATATTTTCCGTTTCGGTCGCACACAACATCAACTCTTTCGGCGGCTATGCCCATGTTTGACAGAGCCTCCTTAATCTCGTCGGCAGCGGCTATATTAAAGGTCTTTTCATCGCATATTTCCTCGGCGGCGTTTTTTATAATTCGGGAAATCTGACTGAACTGTTGGGTGGTCAGCTCTCGGTTTTCCCGCAGTTTTCCCTTCCAAGAAGTGTTTACCTTGTACACTTCAAACAATCTGTTTATTTCGGTTATAAGGGGAAGCAGGCGAATGCACTTGTCGGAAAAGCTCTTGGGCACGTCCTCAAGGCGCAGTCCTCCGTTTCTCTCCATAATCTCAAGAAATTTAAACATTGTGGCATAGGTGGCGTTAAAGTCCTTTTGCCAGCAATAGCCTGCCCGGTCGCAGCTCTTGCAAATTCTGTCAGCGGCGGTGTCGAACATCAGCGAGATATCGGTCATGTCGGTGGAGCTCTCTTTATCCGAGATTTCCTCAAAAGTTTTTGAAATTTCCATAAAGGAGTCGGAAATACAAGTCAGTTTTTCGCCCACGTATTCCTTAAAGCGGACGGCGTCCCCTCCTGTGTCCATGCGGAAATCCAAAATCCGTTCCACCGAGAGTATAACCTTTTTGGGGAGAATATATATTACCACCGCTGCGGAAGCCAGTTCGTATATATTGGGCATATGGACTTGTCCCACCGGTATTCCCAGATACAGCAAAATCCCAAAGCCGAACAGCGCGGCGCACATGCAAACCACGCTTTTTCCTATCTGAGCCGCGCCGCCCATAAACAGCCCCAAAATAGTAAATACGGCGACAAATTCCGGGAAGTCCCCGTCTATGCCGAGGATAATGCCGCAGACAATTCCGCCCAGGGCGCCGGGGGTTATTCCCTTGTGGGTCAGGGTGATTATTCCCAGAATAATACATGCCAGAAAGTTTGCGATATTAAAGACGCCGATTACCGTAAGATATCGGGTGCTGAGGAGAATTACTCCCGCCATGATGCAAAGGCTGATTTTCTCATCGGTTTTAAGGGCTTGGGTGAGGAACTTGTTTTCAAGGAGAATGTCTCGGCTTCTGTCAAAGACCATGGTTCCCACCATAATTAAGGTCGCGTCGCAGATTATGAGTATAAGCCCCGCCACGGTGAAGCCCTGCCAGATAAGGACGGCTGTTTCGCAAACCAAGGCGCAGAGCGCCGCCGCTCCGCTGATAAAGTACAGAGACGGCTTTTCGCTGCGCTCTATAACAAAGAGAACGGTTTCAAACAGGACGCACGCCGATATGTATTTAAGAGCAAGATAAAAATCAAACAGCAGCAGGTATCCGACGGATACGCATATAAGATTTATGACGCTTTTCAGGGAAAACTTCCGATCCAGAGTCAGGAACGACAGGCCGAATGGAGCGAGACCGCCCACAGGCATTGCTCCGGCGAACAGGACGCCCAGCAGCCGAATGGGTATATCCCGGGGATTTAAATCGATTCGCCTTTTCTTGGGCTGTTGCACCTGAAGAGACATTTCAACAGGCATAAGTTCTGTGTTTCTCATTTGTAAATACCTCCGTAAATGTGTTACAATTTATTACGAAAGTATTATAATCAAGTTACAAGAAAAAATTTGTCAGAAACGGGATCAGGTATAAAATATTTTAATTTTCGAAGAAAAAGCCGTGTTCGGGGTGGTTAAGCCCCTTTGTTTTCTTAATTACTAAGCGGTACAGAGCAATGCACAGCAGGTAATAAACTATAATTATGATAAAGCTCGGCTTTTGAGAAAGGGTGCAGGAGAAGCGGGCAAAGAAGTCCGCTGTCTCATGAATTATTGTGAGGAACGGGTTTAGAACCACGGCTGCTCCCGGCAGAGAAAGAGGCGGATATACGAGGTAGAGAGCGAAGCAGATTATGCCTGCGGTAAACACCACCATTGTGCAGGGAACAACCGCTATGTTGCCCACGAAGGACAGCAGGGAAATGCGACCGAATATGTATGCCGATATGGGGGTGATACCTATTTGGCTGGCAATCGAAACAGCAGCCGAGGAAAACAGGAGGTTAAGAGCGGAGCTTATTATTGTTCTCAAACGGTTGTTCTGCTTTACGAGCCTGTGGGAAATACGCAAGCTGAAATGGCTTGCGATTTGAGAAAAGGGTCTGCTGAATACCACCAGAAACAGAGTTGCGGTAAAAGACATAATAAAGCTCACGTTAAAGACTATGTACGGGTTTACAAGACATAGAATAAGACCGGCGGCAAACAGAGAGGTGGTCGTGTCGGGATTTCGGAGCAGAACACTTCCCAAAAGAATAAAGCTTGCCATAATAGCTGCGCGGTTTACGGAGGGAGTGAAGTTTGAAACGGACATAAACAATATTAAAAGAGGTAAAGGAACGGCGGAGCGCAGCCGAAGGGGAAGTCTTTTGAAGATAAGCAGCATAAAGCTGCAGAGAAAGCCGATGTGCAAGCCGGACACGGCGGCGATATGCATAAATCCGGAGCCTGACATTTGAGAATACAATCGGTCGGAAAAGTCGGTTTTGTCGCCTAAGATAATGCCTTTAAGCAGGGCATTTAAATTTACGTCCATAACCGCATAGTCAACAAAGTCACAAAACCGTTCCTTAATTATGTAGCCAAGATAACAAAATTTCTCAAAGGGAGACATTTGAGGTTCATAGGTTTCAAAGCTGTCCGCGTATCCGTAAAGGCAGCAGCCTTGAGTTAAAAGATAGCGGCGGTACTTAAAGTCCCCTAATCTTTCCGCAGGCAGATTTAGGCGCGCGGAAAATTTTATACCGTCGCCGTACTTAACATCGCTGCCAAGGGGTATGGAGACCATGATTTTCCCGCCGCCTGAAAATTCTTTGTCTTTGGTCTTTATGTAATCTGTTTTAAGAGTTGCGGTCATGGTCTTGCCGCTTGAGCTGAGCTTTGGTTCGGACATAATAATGCCGTATACCGTTGCCCGGCTGCCGCTTAGCGAGAGCAAGTCGCTGCGGAAAGCGGAGTTATATAAGCAGGGATATAAAATGCCGATCAGAAACGACAGGCACAGAAACATAATCCATGACAAAAGAGATTTTCTGCACAAATGCAGGACGATAAGAATTAAAAGGACAGTGAAAAGGATTGGAAGCAAAACCAACAGGCCGTTATCCGCCAATCCCGCAATGATTGAAAAGACAATTCCGAATAAAAACAGTCCGGCAAAACAAACAAGAGGTCGATTTCTGAAAAACCTATAGCTTAGGTAATTGTTGTTCATTTTCGTAAGTCCCTCGTTTTGAAGCGGCCTATCCCTTGCGGGGATAAGGCTCCTTTTGGTCGGTGAGCCCGGCGAGATAATCCATGCTGGTGTCAAGGGCAAGAGCGATGCGCTTGCACTGCTCAAAGGTATAGTAACGCTTGCCGTTTTCTATCTTTGAGTAGTCGCTCTGGTCAATGCCTGTGAGCATCTGCATTTTAATTTGGGTATAGCCTCTCTCGTTGCGCAATTTCTTTAATCTAGACATAAAGCTCACCTCAATATTATTATGTCACAGTGACCTAATAATATTTATGGTGCAATTGACCTACGGCGTCGGAACGGACTCCGCTCTGCTCCGATTTTTGTTTGCACAAAAATCAGTCGCCCGCTGTGTCGTTCCTCCTTTTCCCAAAAAGTCTTACGACTTTTCGGGAGCCCTGCCCGCCTGTTCGGCAAGGCTTCACTCTTACGGGCATATGCTCCTTTTCCCAAAAAATCTTCGATTTTTCGGGAGCCCTCTACCGGAACGGACTCCGCTCTGCTCCGATTTTTGTTTGCACAAAAATCAGTCACCCGCTGCGTCGTTCCTCCTTTTCCCAAAAAGTCTTACGACTTTTCGGGAGCCCTGCCCGCCCCGGCGCTTGGGGAGGTCGGGCAAGCGCAACGGGGCGGGCGTTTTGCCAAAGTATTCAATTTAATCAAAAGTACATAGGTACAGTATAAAAGTAAAGTTTTAGTTATTACGTGCCCATACGAAATAATTGGGAATTATGTATCGCAACCCGGATTATTTTGGCATATCAGCGGGCGTCCGGGAACCCGCTCCTTAAGAGGTGGGGGTCGTCTTGCTTTTAGCTATGTCAATAATTATACTTCTGCACAGGGCCGTAATGGGGACGGCCAGGAATATGCCCACAATACCAAACAGTCCTCCGCCCAAAAGTATTCCGAAGATAACCCAAAAAGGCTTGATTTTAAGAGAGCCGGAAAGAAGCCTGGGCTGTATAAAGTTAGCGTCAAGCTGCTGCAGGACAATCATGGAAATTAAGGCAACAACCGCTTGGGTGATTGACCCTGTGAACATTGTTATCAGGGAGGTTAAAACCGTGGCGGTAATGGCGCCGAAGTAGGGGATAAGGTTAAACAGTCCCAGCATCATTGCGAATAACGGGGCGTAGGTCACACCCTCTACCGAGAGTATTATAAATGAAGCTACAAAGATTATTATGGCGTCAACCAGCATACAGTAAATGTATTTATGGGCAAATTCATTTATGCGGCTCAGATATTTGGTGATAACAACGCGGCTTTTCTCTTTTACGGTCATTTCAAACAGGACTTCGGCAGTGTTCCTGAGAGAAGCCCTGTCAATAAGTATATATATGGAAATAACTATTCCCATAAAGATGTTGAACAGCCCCGAGCCCGCGCTGATAACGCCGCGGGCGTACTTGTTCACGTTGTCAAAGTTAAGATAGGTCATAATTCTCTCAATCGAGAAAATCTCGTTATTGAGAAGCTGTCTTATTGTATCGTCGTCAAAGGTGACCCCAAGGTTAAGCCCGTTAAACCAGTTGGCAAAGTCGGCCATAAGAGCAGGCATATTGTTGGCAAACTCAATCAGATTGGAAACCAACGCGGGTACGATTGCCACAATCGCCAAAACGATTAATCCCGCAAACACAATATATATTGCGGAAACGGCTATGGCGCGGCGGTGGTTATTCAGAAAGGCAGTTTTCCGCCTGCCGAGAAAGTTCTCGATGGCGTTGCATGGCGTTATAAAAATGTACGCGATAACAAATCCGATGATGAAGGGATTGAGCAGCGCTATAATATGTTTTATAAGAGCCATAATATTTCCGAAGTTGTCGAAGGTCTTATAAACCGCGATGAGAGCAACCGCGAATATAAATGGGCCTAAGTATTTAGAAAGTTCTTTTATAATTCTCATAAAAATCTCCGTTCCGCCGTTTTACACCGGCGCAGATAAGTAATTTAATTCTATACACTATTTAAATTTGCCAATAAGGCGTTTCTTAAATCGGCATTGTGAATTGCGTTCAAATATTCAATATTGCTTATATTGGGGTTTGGGGCGTAGCCCCTCGTCGCATTATGTTTTTGTCGCTCGCCTTGTCTGTTCGGCAAGTCCGCGCTTTTACAGGCATATGCTCCTCAATCCCAAAAAACCTATCGGTTTTTCGGGAGCCCTACGCCTGTGGTGCATTTTGATAAAGGCTTTGGCGACATTGCCGCCGCGGCTTGGTGTGGCGGAATATGGGCTCGGCATTGGTTTCAAGGGCAAAGCCTTTATCAAAATAGATAAGTTTAAATATAAAGGTTTAGCTATTACGTTATATTAGGAATACATTTGTTAGTATCTTTTTCAAAGATGCTTAAATTATAACATATATTGTCAATACAGTAAATAGTATTTAGGTCTTGTTAATATTTATGCGGGACTATGACAAAATTACTGCATAAAAATTGGTATTATTGCCGGTATTTTTATGCGGTGTTGTTTAGAAAAGCCCGTAAATTCAGTATTGTTTCAGCTTTATTAAAAAAAATTAAAAATTTTTATATTTTTTCTTCAAAAACATTTGAAATTCCTGAAATAGTATGATATACTTTAGTAGGAGACGGAGAAATTCGGTTTTCTCCGTGAAATCCGCAAAGTTTGAAAAAAATTAATTTTTTATTTATATCCAAGGAGGATTTTAAAAAATGGCAAAATTTAAGACAATGGACGGTAACTGCGCTGCCGCTCACGTGGCTTACGCGTTTACGGAAGTTGCAGCTATCTACCCCATCACTCCGTCCTCGCCTATGGCTGAGTACGTTGATGAATGGAGCGCCAAGGGTCAGAAAAACATTTTCGGCGAAACAGTTGAAATGCTGGAGATGCAGTCTGAGGCAGGCGCTGCAGGTGCGGTTCACGGTTCGCTCCAGGCAGGCGCTCTTACCACAACATTTACCGCTTCGCAGGGTCTTCTTCTCATGATCCCCAACATGTACAAGATTGCCGGTGAACTTTTACCGACAGTTTTCCACGTTAGTGCAAGAGCTCTTGCGGCTCACGCGCTGAATATCTTCGGTGACCATCAGGATGTTATGGCTTGCCGTCAGACAGGCTTCGCTATGCTGGCTTCAAACAGCGTTCAGGAGGTTATGGATCTGGGCGGCGTTGCTCATCTGGCAGCAATAAAGGGCAGAGTTCCTTTCCTGCACTATTTTGACGGTTTCAGAACATCTCACGAAATTCAGAAGATTGAGGTTATGGACTACGAAGACCTTAAAAAGCTGATTGATTGGGACGCTCTCAAGGCGTTTAAGGATAACGCTCTTAACCCCGAGCATCCTGTTCTCCGCGGTACGGCTCAGAATGGCGATATTTACTTCCAGGGCAGAGAGGCTTCAAACAAGTTCTATGACGCTATCCCTGATATCGTTAATGACTACATGATCGAGATCTCCAAGATTACAGGCAGAGATTACAAGCCCTTTAATTACTACGGAGATCCTGAGGCAACAAGAGTTATCGTTGCTATGGGCAGTGTCTGTGAGGCTGCTGAGGAGACGGTTGATTACCTGAACGCTAAGGGCGAAAAGGTTGGTGTTCTTGAGGTTCACCTTTACAGACCGTTCTCACCCAAGTACTTCTTTAACGTAATGCCCGAGACTGTTGAGAAGATTGCTGTTCTTGACAGAACAAAGGAACCCGGTTCACTGGGCGAGCCTCTGTTCCTGGACATCTGCAATGTTTATAAGGACTGCGCAAACGCTCCCAAGATTGTGGGCGGACGTTTCGGTCTGGGTTCAAAGGACACAACTCCCACACAGATCGTTGCTGTATTTGACAACCTTAAGGCAGACGAGCCCAAGTCAAACTTCACAATCGGTATTGTGGACGATGTTACAAATCTTTCACTGCCTCTGGGCGAGACTGTAAACTGCGCTCCCGAGGGAACAACCCGTTGTAAGTTCTGGGGCTTCGGAAGTGACGGTACCGTCGGCGCTAATAAGGACGCTATTAAGATTATCGGTGATAACACAGACCTGTACGCTCAGGCTTACTTTGACTATGACTCAAAGAAGTCCGGCGGTGTTACAATGTCTCACTTGAGATTTGGTAAGACTCCCATTAAGTCTACATATCTCCTGGACGAGGCTGACTATATCGCATGTCACAAGCCGGCTTATGTTCACCAGTACGACATTCTCGAGGGTCTGAAGAAGGGCGGAAAGTTCCTGCTCAACTGCGTATGGTCAGACGAGGAGCTGGACAAGAACCTCCCTGCAAACGTAAAGAGATATATTGCTCAGAATGACATTGAGTTCTATACAATCAACGCTGTTGATGTTGCCGTTAAGGTTGGCCTCGGCCCCACAAGAATTAACATGGTAACACAGAGCGCATTCTTCAAGCTGGCAGACGTTATTCCCTTTGATGAGGCGGTTGGCTACATCAAGGACGCTATAAAGAAGACCTACGGCAAGAAGGGTGACGAAATCGTTAAGATGAACTGTGACGCTGTTGACGGCGCTATTGACGCGCTGCACAAGGTTGACGTTCCCGCTGCATGGGCAGACGCAGTTGACGAGGAAGTTTGCGACAGCGGCAAGCCCGAGTTCATCACAAAGATAGTTGAGCCTGTAAACGCACAGCGCGGTAACAAGCTCCCCGTAAGCACTTTCCTTGACAGAGAGGACGGTACCTTTGAGACAGGTACATCACGCTACGAGAAGCGCGGCGTTGCCGTTATGGTTCCCGAGTGGAAGATTGAGAACTGTATCCAGTGTAACCAGTGTTCGGCTGTTTGTCCTCACGCTGCTATCCGTCCTGTCTTGTTGACAGATGAGGAAGCTCAGAATGCTCCCGAGGGCTTTGCGGCTAAACCCGCTATGGGTCCCGAGCTTAAGGGTCTCCAGTTTAGAATTCAGGTTGCTCCTCTTGACTGTCTGGGCTGCGGCGTTTGTGCGAACGTATGTCCCTCAAAGGAGAAGGCTCTGGTTATGAAGCCTATCGATGATGTTGCTCCGGCAGAAGAGCCCAACTGGGAGTATGCTATGTCTGTTCCCAATAAGGCAGACTTGGTTGACAAGAAGAAGAGCATTAAGAACTCTCAGTTCGCAATGCCTTACCTTGAGTTCTCAGGCGCATGCGCAGGCTGCGGTGAGACACCTTATATTAAGCTTATCACTCAGCTGTTCGGTGACAGAATGATGGTTGCAAACGCAACAGGCTGTACTTCAATCTGGGGCGGTTCCGCACCTTCAATGCCTTACTGCAAGGATGAAAACGGCAGAGGTCCCGCATGGGCTAACTCACTGTTCGAGGATAACGCAGAGTTCGGTCTCGGTATGGTTGCGGCAAACAAGAAGATCAGAGAAACTCTGGTTAGCCGCATGAACGAGGCTAAGGACGCTGTTTCAAGCGACTTGGCTGCCGCTTTTGACGAGTGGATTGCAGGCAAGGACAACGCAGAAGCTTCAAAGGCTGCTGCTGATAAGATTGAGGCTCTCATTAAGGACGCCGATATGTCTAACCCCGCAGTTAAGGAAATTGCTGAAAGAACAGACTTCCTGGTTAAGCGTTCACAGTGGGTATTCGGCGGCGACGGATGGGCTTACGATATCGGTTACGGCGGTCTCGACCACGTTATCGCATCTAACGAGGATATTAACCTGTTCGTTGTAGATACAGAGGTTTACTCTAACACAGGCGGTCAGGCTTCAAAGGCTACACCTACAGCAGCAATCGCTAAGTTTGCCGCAGCAGGTAAGAGAGTTAAGAAGAAGGATCTGGGTATGATCGCAACAACCTACGGCTACGTATACGTTGCACAGATTGCTCTCGGCGCAAACATGCAGCAGGCTCTCACAGCAATCAAGGAGGCAGAAGCTTATCCGGGTCCGTCACTGATTATTGCTTACGCTCCGTGTATCAACCACGGTATTAAGGCAAAGGGCGGCATGGGTAACTCAATCGCCGAGGAGAAGAAGGCTGTTGAAGCAGGTTACTGGCACCTCTGGAGATACAATCCTCAGGCACCGGAGGGTACAAACCCGTTCACATTGGATTCAAAGGCTCCCACAGGAAGCATTCAGGAATTCATGAAGGGCGAGAACAGATACCTCCAGCTCCTGAGAGCTTTCCCGGACGAGGCACAGGGCTTGTTCGACAAGGCAGAGAAAGACTTGACCGAGAGATACAATGTATACCTCAGAAAGTCAAAGGAAAATTACGCAGAGTAATTGAATATATGGGGCGGCTTAACAGCCGCCCTTTTGTATTTTGACGGCTTTGCCTTTGAAACCATTTGCCCGCCCTGTGCGTTTGGGGAGGAGGGCTGTGACCCAACTTCTTTGAAGTTGGACGGCACTCACTATTCCGATTTGTTAATAGTGTGTAATGTCAATAACAGTCCTAAGTTGTTGCCGATAAAAACGCAACAGGGCGGGCGATATGCATACCAATGAGAGGATATAAATTATGTGGGATAAATTGTTGTTTGCAAAGGGGAGAAGCGCCTGCTCCGCAGGCATAGTGCGACGAAGGTGCAAGCCCCTTTTTTGTTACCAAAAAATTGTTATAATACAAAAATATTAACGGATTTATTGTTGCATACTGCTAAATTACTATTATGAGATTGACTAATTGCTGAAAATGTTGTACAATGTCTCTGTTAAGATAACTACAAAAAGACAGAGGAGGAGCAGAAATGAAGATAAAAAGGCTAAGCGCCCTGGCGTGGCTGGTTGCATTGTGCGTTGTTCTTTCGGGAATATATATCGCGCCTGTGTCGGCTGTGGAGGGTGAAGCGGACGGCGGAGTGTACTATGTTGAGGCTCCCGTCCTTGACGGAGCTGCTGTCACTGCAAAAATTCTGAACAACAGCAGTAACGAGCTTATGTTTATTGCCGCAGCTTATGAGGGCAATATGGTTGCGGACGCGGTAATTGAAAACATACCCCCCGCTCAGGAAACCGAAACGGATATAAACCTGGCCTTTAATAAGGCGGATTACACAGACGTTAAGTATTACGTTTGGGCGGCAGGTTCGCTGCAGCCTATTTCCATGCAGCAGGTTCAGCTGGCGGCGTTCCCCGGCGCAGAGGGCGGCGGAATGTGGACGACCGGTGCAAGAGACAGCGCGGAGCCGGAGGTTTACCACGTAACCAAGCTGACCGACGACGGCAGCAAGGGAACCTTTAGAGACGCAGTTTCCCAGCCTAACAGAGTTGTTGTGTTTGACGTTGCAGGAAACATTGAGCTTACCGATACCTTGACCATAAAGGCGGATAACCTGACGATTTTGGGTCAGACAGCCCCCGGAGACGGTATCTGCATTAAAAACTGCAACACTGATATTTCAGGAAATAACGTTATCCTCCGCTATTTAAGATTTAGAATGGGCGACTCCATGACAATGGAGGAGGACACTATCGGCGGCAGAAACCGTAATAATATTATTATCGACCACTGTACTTTCAGCTGGTCTGTTGATGAATGTGCTTCTTTCTATGACAATACAAACTTTACTATGCAGTGGTGCATAATTTCCGAGAGTCTTAAAAATTCTGTGCATGCCAAGGAGAGTCATGGCTACGGCGGTATCTGGGGCGGATATAACGCAACCTTCCACCATAACCTTTTGGCTCACCACGACAGCAGAAATCCGAGAATTGCGTCGGGTTATGTGTTGGGCGAAGAATATGATATGAGCGCCCAGACCCAGCTTACGGATTTGAGGAATAACGTTATCTATAACTGGGGCGGCAACTCGGCTTACGGCGGTCAGGAGGGAGCGCCCGTAAACATAGTAAATTGCTACTATAAGTACGGTCCCGCTACAAAGAGCACCGTGAGAAGCAGGATTTTCCAGCTCACTTCATCGGGTAACGGTATTGTGTCTCCCTGGAGCACAGACCTGTATGTCAGCGGTAACTACGTCAGAGGAAACTCATCCGTGACGGCGGATAACACCAAGGGCGTTGATAAGGACAGCAATGCGAAGAATTATTATATCTGGACAGACAGCAACATGACCGACCAGGCAAAAGAGGTTCACTTTAGATATAGTGACGATTATCCCGTAACCACTCAGACGGCAGAGGAAGCCTACGAGTCTGTACTTAACGGTGTTGGCGCAAGCGTTGTCCGCGACAGCATAGACACAAGAGTTATTAACGAGGTTAGAACAAGTACTTCAACCTATGGTGCAAAAGGCTTAATAGACTCCCCAAGCGATGTGGGCGGCTATCCGGAGCTTACGGGAACAAAGGCAAAGGACAGCGATAACGACGGTATTCCCAACGAGTGGGAGGACGCAAACGGTCTTGATAAGTTTGACCCTGCCGACTCCACAACAATCGCTCCCGGCGGTTACCTCTATGTTGAGGAATATGCCAATGCTATTGCAGACGGCTCCTATGTTCGCAATGTGGACTATGATCCGGACGTTCCCGACTATGACCCGTCAACAGAGCCCACTCCCACACCGGACGCAGATGTAACTCCTACGCCCAATGTTGAATTGGTTTCAAGCTGGACGGCTAAATCGGGAGACGAGAACAAGGCTGCGGGCACAGAGTTTATGCCCGGTCTTACCGGTATGGTGCAGCTTGAAAGAGCAATGTCCGACACAAAGATTTATCCGGACGGATTTACCAACAGCTTTGCAATAACCTGTAAGAATACAAACGGCGGCTGGGACGCTGAAAACGGTGTGGCAACGGGCTGCGCCATGAAGTACACAGCGTCCGAAGACGGAATTTTCACTATGTATGCTTACGGCGTAACGGTTAAGGCAAACCCACCCCTTGCCGTGTTCTATGCGGTTCCCGCAGGAGCAACAGACCCGGCAACAGAGAATATATACGCCAATGAAATTGATGAGGCGAATAAAAAGGTTATGTGTGTAATTCCGGTGGAGAGCGGAAAGGAATATTATTTCTACATCGCAAACGGCTCCAAGACAAGATTTGTGGGAGCGAAGTTTGAGAGATATGTTGATTAGCAAATTAAGGGGCTGCCGCAAGGCAGCTCCTTTTTAACGTAGCGATTAGTGATTAGGGAATAGGAACGCAGAGGTTAGCTATTTACTGTTTAAGTAAAATTAGATGGATATAGTATAAAAGTTAAGTTTTAATAGTAGGGGGCGGCTTCCCAGACGCCCCGAGCCATACAAACGGTTTCTGCTAACGCAAAATACTTAATATATACATAATCCTTTTAATTCGTAGGGGCGCCGCTTTATCAGCAACAAATGTTGTATCATTATTGACATTAGTTACTCTGTATAACTTGGGATAGTTAGCGCAAACCAACATCAAAGATGTTGGGTCACAGCTGCGCCCGCTGAATATATTAACGGTCAGCGTTATATTATACGAATTTGGGAATTTATTTAAATCATAATTCCTGTTAATTCATATAATAACATTGGTTTATATGCGGGGCGTATAGGAATCCGCCCCCTACATCGTAATGATTTACATATATCCAACCCTATTTACTTTGATAAAGGTTTTGTCTATTGTTCGCCCGCCCGAGCACCTGAGGAGGAGAGGGCAGGTGCTCCGGGGCGGGCGCCAGGTTCACCAATGTGAGGATATAAATTATATGGGAAAATAATAAAATGCGGCGCATTTTATAAAAATTTTTTTAAAAACCCCTTGACAAATTAAAAAACCGTGGTATAATATAGTCAAAGGTCAAAGAAAGTCAAAGTCAAAATTGAATTTAAGATTACAGTAAAAAGCGAATTAGGAAGTGGTTAACAAGTGAAACTCAGCAATATTATCGAGGACTTTATAAACGAAATGCTAAAGGAGGCTGACGGCGGGGAAATTGAATTTAAGAGAAATGCGCTGGCTGACAAATTCAGCTGCGTGCCGTCACAGATAAACTACGTTATATCAACCAGGTTTTCTCCGGAACGGGGTTACTTGGTTGAGAGCCGCAGAGGAGGCGGAGGCTATGTAAAGATAACCCGTGTTTCCCTGGGTGATAAGAGCACAAGTCTTATGCACGTCATAAACGCGGTGGGGAACAGCATAACCTATACCGACGCCTGCGCCATAGTTAAAAATTGTCTTGATTACGACTTGCTTGACCGCAGAGAGGCAAAAATAATAGTAAGCGCCCTGACGGAAAAGGCGCTCCCTCTCAAGCAGCCCGCACAAGACCAAATAAGAGCGGGCATACTGAAAAATATATTGGTATCGATTGCGTAAGAATTGAGAAAGGATTGATAATTATGAAATGTCAGATGTGTGGCAATAATGAAGCAGTGGAGGAGCTTTACTGCAATATAAACGGGAAGAAGAGCAAGCTGCACGTATGTCACAGCTGCGCAAAGCAGGTCGCGGACAGCATAGTCCCCGGCTCAATGTATGATAACGCAGGCCTTGGAAATTTGACCTCCGCCTTTTATAACCTGGCGAGCCATCTTCAGGGAGTGGGCGAGCCTGAGATTTTAAAGGCGGTCAGCAAGTGCCCAAGCTGCGGCATGACCTACGAGGCATTTGTCTCAAAGGGAAAGCTGGGCTGCGGAGACTGTTACAAAACCTTTCACGACAGGCTTTTAAGACCTCTCAGGCAAATTCACGGCACCTATGAGCACGTGGGGAAAATTCCCGAGCGCGGCGGCGGAGCTCTTAAAAACAGCAGAAAGCTGGAACGGCTCAAGGCTCAGCTTGACGCGGCAGTGCAGAAGCAGGAATTTGAAAAAGCGGCAAAAATCAGAGATGAGATTAACGAACTGAAAGGGGAGGCGTAAGATATGTGGTATAACAATTACGGTAACGAGGGGGACGTTGTTCTGTCCTCCCGCGTGAGACTTGCCAGAAACATAAAGGGCTTGCCCTTCCCCTTGGCTGCCTCGGGAAAGCAGCAGGCGGAGGTTATAGACAGGTGCACGGACGCCCTCACAAATATTGAGGGGGACACAGAGCGGCACCAAAGCATTAAGGAAATGAACCTTAAATATATCGACCTGTCCAACATGAAGGATTATGAGAAGCAGGCTATATCCGAGTGCCACCTAATCAGTCCCCAGATGATTGACGACAGCAAAAAGCGCGGTCTTATCCTCAGCGGAGACAGCAGGGTCAGCATTATGATTAACGAGGAGGATCACCTGAGAATACAGTGTATGGAGGCGGGATTGGACATTGACAAGTGTTTTGAGAACGCCAACCTGCTTGACGACGTGATTGAAGAAAAGCTGGACTACGCCTTTGATGAGGACTTCGGTTACCTGACCTGCTGCCCCACAAATGCGGGAACAGGTCTCAGAGTTTCGGTTATGGTACACCTGCCGGGATATGTGCTGACGGGAAAGTTCAACGAGCTTGCGGGCTCTCTTTCCCAGCTGGGCTTAACGGTTCGGGGAATATACGGCGAGGGCTCAAAGGGGCTGGGCAATATATTCCAGATTTCAAATCAGCTGACCTTGGGCATGACCGAGCAGGAAATCGCCGAGAGACTCAAGCAGCTGGTGTCCGAGGTTATAACTAACGAGCGGGAGCTGAGAAAGCTGCTTTACAAAAACGACAAGTACAGAGTTGAAGACAGGATTATGCGTTCCTGCGGAATTTTAAAGAACGCCGTTATAGTCACCACTCACGAGGCGATGAAACGGTTGTCGGATGTGCGTTTGGGCGTTGCCCTGGGCATAATAAAGGACATAGGCTATGAGCAGCTAAACGAAATTACTTATTCCATACTGCCTGCCAATATTATTAAAAATTACAATACAGCAAACGAGCTCTCCCGCGACTTAAAGCGGGGAGAGATAATCAGAGAGAGGATGTGTTAATTATGTTTGAAAACAGATTTACGGAGAGCGCCCAGAATGCCATTAACCTGGCTGCGGAGAGCGCAATGGAGCTTGGGCATAATTATGTGGGAACAGAGCATATGCTTTTGGGCTTGATAAAGGAGGGTGACGGCGTTGCCGCTAAAATCCTCGAGTCCAACGATATTAATGAGGATAATGTGTTGGATGTAATCAAGAGCATGATTGAGACGGGAACACCCGTAAACCAGCCCCCAAGCAGCTTTACTCCCAGAACCAAGTACGTTATAGAGCGCAGCGCGGTTGAGGCAAGACGGCTGGGACATAACTACGTGGGAACAGAGCACCTGCTTATTGCTCTGCTCCGTGAAACGGGAAGCATAGCCTCAAAAATCATGATAACCCTGAACGCCAACCCCCAGAAGCTGTATTCGGATGTTATAAACATGCTCAGCGATGAGGAAGGGGACGCTATCGGCGCAGACGGTCAGTACGGCGGCTATCAGGTGGGCGGCGAGCCCGTTAAGCACAGCCATAGGGGCAAGCGGGACGACTGCCCCACCCTGATGAAGTTCGGCAAGGACTTGACTCAAATGGCAAGAGAGGGTAAGCTTGACCCGATTATCGGCAGAGATAAGGCGATAGAAAGGGTTATCCAGATTTTGAGCAGACGTTCAAAGAACAATCCTTGCCTTATAGGCGAGCCGGGCGTTGGTAAGACGGCTGTGGCAGAGGGTTTGGCTCAGAAAATAGCAAGCGGTCAGGTTCCCGAAATTCTAAAGGACAAGAGGGTTATCACCCTTGAAATGTCCTCAATGCTTGCGGGAGCTAAGTACAGAGGCGAGTTTGAGGAAAGACTGAAAAAGGCAATGGAGGAGGTTGCGAAGTCGGGAAAGATTATTCTCTTTATTGACGAAATCCACACCATTATCGGTGCGGGAGCGGCAGAGGGCGCAATCGACGCGGCAAACATCTTAAAGCCCGCTCTGTCAAGAGGAGAAATTCAGATTGTCGGCGCGACAACTCTGGGAGAATACCGCAAGTATATTGAAAAGGACGCCGCCCTTGAAAGACGTTTCCAGCCCATAACCCTTGACGAGCCCACCCCTGAGGAGGCGCTAGAAATCCTGAAGGGTATCAGAGATAAGTATGAGGCTCACCACAGGGTGAAGATTTCCGACAAGGCTTTGGAGGCGGCGGTAACCCTGTCTACCAGATATATCTCCGATAGATTCCTGCCGGATAAGGCAATAGATTTGGTTGACGAGGCGGCCTCAAGATTAAAGCTGAAGAGCATGACGGCTCCCCCCGACGTGCGCGAGCTGGAGCAGAAGATTGAAGCCGTAAAGACCGAGAAGGAGTCGGCAATCACCACTCAGGAATACGAAAAGGCGGCAAAGCTGAGAGACAAGGAAAAGGAGCTTCGGGAGGAGCTGCGTAAGACCAAGGAGGATTGGACAAACGACAACTCAGATGCGGCAAAGGAAGTAACCGAAAATGAAATAGCCGAGATTGTGTCCCTGTGGACGGGTATTCCCGTTAAGAATTTGGAGGAGACCGAAAGCGAGAGACTGCTTAAGCTGGAAGAAATTCTGCATAACCGTGTGGTTGGGCAGGACGAGGCGGTAACGGCGGTTGCCAAGGCTATAAGGCGAGGCAGAGTGGGTCTTAAGGATCCCAAGAGACCTATAGGCTCATTTATCTTCCTGGGTCCCACAGGCGTCGGTAAAACGGAGCTGTCAAAGGCTCTTGCGGAGGCGATGTTCGGCGATGAGGACTCGGTTATCCGCGTTGATATGTCCGAATACATGGAGAAGCACTCGGTTTCAAGACTGGTAGGCTCACCTCCGGGATATGTGGGCTATGACGAGGGCGGACAGCTTACCGATAAGGTCAGAACTAAGCCCTATTCGGTAATCCTGTTTGACGAGATAGAAAAGGCTCATCCCGATGTGTTCAATATCCTGCTCCAAATTCTTGAGGACGGAATATTGACCGACAGCCAGGGCAGACGTGTGGATTTCAGAAACACGATTATAATTATGACCTCAAACCTGGGCGCAAGATTAATCACAGGCGGCGGCAGCAAGCCCCTGGGCTTTGCGGCGGCAGACGCTGAAAAGGAGAAGGAGCGGGATTACGCGCAGATTAAAGAGGACGTTATGGGCGAGCTGAAAAAGGCGTTTAAGCCCGAGTTCCTTAACAGAATTGACGAGATTATCGTGTTCCATAAGCTAACCCGCGAGAACATCAAGGCCATAGCCGGCAAGATGCTGGAGGTGCTTGCAAAGAGGCTGGAGGACAACGGCATAGCCGTTGAGTTTACAGACGCTGCCATAGAAAAGATAGCCGAGAACGGCTTTGACGATAACTACGGCGCAAGACCTCTCAGGCGGGCGATCCAGTCGGATATTGAGGACATGATAGCGGAGCGTATGCTGGAGGGCAAAATTAAGCCCGGCAACAGCGTAACGGTGGACGTTAAGGACGGCAAGTTTGACTGCGAACCCAAAGCATAATTTGATATGGGCGGGGATTTTCCCCGCCCTCTTTTTTGCAAATGAAATTGGAGTATCTGTAACCTATAAAATTCGTAGGGGCGCCATTTATTGCGCCCGCCAACAAACCAATGTAATTATATAAAATACCAGGTACTTTGAATTAAGGAAAATCCCAAATCCACATAATATGATATTTATTGTTAATAAGGGCTCGGGGCGTCTGGGAAGCCGCCCCCTACACCGTAATGATTTGCAAATATCCAAAGCCCCTCGCATTTTGATAAAGGCTTTGCCGTCGTCGCAATATGCCCTTTTCGTGCGCCTTGCCTGCTCAGCAAGGCTGCACTTTTACGGGCAATCGCTCCTCTTTCCCAAAAAATCTTCGATTTTTCGGGAGCCCTGCCCGCCCCGGTGCTTGGGGAGGAGGGGGCAAGCGCAACGGGGCGGGCGAATGAATTTAACTTTTCCATAAATTACATTTGTTTCTTTTGTATAACAATTGGAGAATTGTCTTGACTTATTGCGAAATCTGTGGTAAAACATAGGGTGTAGTATTTTCAAATTTTATTAGGAGGATTGATTATGAAATACTTTAAAAGCTTAGCTTTGGCGATTGCTTTGTGCATGATGGTTTCGGTTATGCCGGCAGTATTCGCCGATACTGACACAACAACAACTACTACAACCACAACTGACAGCGATCCTGATGCAACGGCTACAGCGGATCCTGACGCAACAGCTGACCCTGATGCGACAGCTACAGCAGAGCCTGACGCAT
Organism: uncultured Eubacteriales bacterium; assembly: GCA_958352815.1. GTDB lineage: Bacteria > Bacillota > Clostridia > Monoglobales > Monoglobaceae > Monoglobus. Next base: position 20,323 of record CATWQA010000001.1, on the reverse strand, counting down.
CAGCAACACCTGACGTAACAGCAGATCCTGACGCTACGGCTACTCCTGACACAACGGCTGATCCCGACGTGACAGCAACACCTGACGCGACAGCGGATCCTGACGCAACAGCAGACCCTGACGCAACGGCAACACCGGAGACAACCGCAACACCGAGCAACAAGTACTCTATTACGGTAGACCCGGTTCCCTATTCAACAATCGCTCCCTCACCTACTGCTGCTGCTGCGGCAGGAGAAGAGGTTGAAATCACAGGTAATACAAGCCGTGGATACAGATACACCGAGGCATATTATCAGGTTGAGGACGGTACTCAGACAAGCATTAAGGGCAGCAGCATTAATAAGATTTCAAGAACAATAAAAATGCCCGAGTCAAACATTGTTATTTATGCAACGGTTGACGAGATGACAGACGAGGAGCTCTACAACGATGCTTCGAGCCAGTACAGCTCATCAAATACAACTATTAAGGATTATACTTCAACGTATATTAACAATTCGTCAAACTATGATTCAAGCGACATCAGAGAGATGAAATCCTTAATCAGCACGGCGGAGGAGCAGCTCTCGGCTCTTAACGAGACAAGACAGCAGCTCAGAACCGAGATTTCAAGCGATATTGTAAGCGTAACCACCAGAAATGAAGTGATTTATGCTCAGGAGGATCTTGACGAGACTATGGCTCTCCTTGAGGAGCTTGCCGAAGCAATGGGCGGCGATGAGGACGTTGAGTATTTCGACATAGACGTAACTGTGGGCAAGGGCGGCAGAGTTGTTGTTTCGGGTCTTGCTTCCGAGACAATAAACGGTTTCAGCTCAAAGACTCAGCAGACAATAGAGGATGTTTACTATGACGAAACAAGCTCTCTGACGTTCAGAATTCAGGTTCAGAACGGATATTCTCTCTCAAGCTTTAAGGTGAACGGAAGCTCTTTAACAGTATCGGGTAACGCCGTAACAATTAAGGCAGCTTCTATTCCCAACTATGTTTCGGGCGGAGTGATGACTGTTGTTGCCAACTTCTCATATTCGAGCGGTGGCGGCGGCGGCGGTATATATGGCGGCGGTACATATGGCGGCGGCAATAATAACAATAATGTTATAGGCGGCAATACAAATACAGGAACAAACACCAACGAGATTTTCACCGACCTGGGCAATGTAAGCTGGGCGAAGGAGCCAATCACAGCCCTTTATAATATGGGTATTGTAAACGGTGTGGGTAACGGTTTGTTTGATCCCCAGTCCCCTGTAACCCGTGAGCAGTTTGCAAAGATGATTGTCGGCGTTATGGGATACACGGTTAATTCCGGCGCAACAACAACTTTTAGCGACGACGCGGGAGACTGGTACACTCCCTATATTGCGGCAGCGGTTGAGCACGGAATTATAACAGGCCGTGACGACGGTACCTTCGGCGTAGGAGATTATATCACCAGACAGGATATTGCGGTTATTATCCACAGAACTCAGGGATCTCCTGCAGTTGAAATCCATGAGTTCCCGGATTCTGCGGCAATCAGCGATTATGCGGTAACTGCTGTTTCTTATCTGTACAGCGCGGGTATAGCAAGCGGAGATGATATGGGTAACTTTAACCCCGTAAATTCAGCCACAAGAGCTGAGGCTTCAAAGATGCTGTACGGCCTCTATCAGGCAATCAAATAAGATTTGGATTTAATCAAAAATTCCTCAGGGCGCTCCCCTGAGGAATTTTTTATTTGTGATATTACTTTATAAAAGTAAAGTTTTTACATAACGAACAGCTTTGGATATGTGAAACCCATTAAATTCGTAGGGGCGCCATTTATTGCACCCCTACTATCGTGTAATAACTAAAACTTTACTTTTAAATTATAATTCCTGTTATTCTATATCCTCACATTGGTGTACCTATCGCCCGCCCCGTTGCGTTTGCCGCCCTCCTCCCCAAACGCACAGTGCGGGCTGTTAATTGCAAAGTCTTTTCAAAAAATAATATAAATTTTCCATAAGTTTACTGTTTATTGCAGGGATTTTAGGGGACAACGTCCCCTAACTCGTTTCTCCCGGAGGGAGAACGATTTGCGCTCGGGGCGGAGGCGGCGAGCGCAACAGGGTGGGCGTAGCTCATCGGCAGCTTATGCCGAAATGATATGGGTTATGGATTTTACTTAATTTGTGGTTCCGGTTTAGTTATTGTCGGCAGAAATTTGCACAAATCAAAAAAATCACCCCTATATCCTCAATATAAAACAAATTGACATTATTAAACTAATCACAACCAAACATCTGTTTAAAACGGCAAATTTTCTGTTTTAAACAGAGCATAACAAAAGAGACGTATCACAATTGATACGCCTCTTCTGAATAAAAACCAAATTAGTCTAAGAAGTAAATATAAACGTCACGTCTGCCGAACTGGTTGCACTGAGCCTTTGACCAGTAGAACAGGTCAACCTTCTTGCCCTTGATTGCGCCGCCGCAGTCGCCTGCAATAGCGTAACCGTAAATATAGCTTCCGTCACAAGACTCAATGTACATCTTTGTTCCGTAGGGAATAACCTTGGGGTCAACCGCTATAACGCCGTAGCCCATAGGCATACCCGTTGATGTTACGCCTGCCCAGGGACCGTTATCCTCATAGGAAGCGTCATAGGCTGTAGCTGTAAAGACCTCAACTCTTGAATAATTTGTGGGTCTGTTTGCGGGGATTTTACCAACCTCGAACTCTTCATCGGGAGAGTACTCAATAACCTCGCTTACAGGCTCGGCAAGAACCAGCTCGCCGATTCTCTCTCTTGAAACCTCTGCGCCGTCTTCATAATAAATCTTATATGTGATTTCTCTCTCGCCGTTGGCGCCCTCTTGAGTTACGACTCTCTCTCCGGGGTTCAGATCGGTGTTCTCGTATTCCACGGTTTCGTAAGCGATAGGTTCGGAAACCGTAACAATCTGGCTGTCGTCTTGGCTGACAATAATCTCATCGCCCGCTTCAACAACGTCTGTCATTCTGGGAGTAACCTCATCGTCTGTCGCCTGAATACCAACGTCTGCCAGAATGTCCGCAACCAGCTTCTTGGTTGTGTTGTATTCAGAAGTTACGCCGTTAAGAGTAACCTTAACAGGCATAGATCTGTAAATCTCAATAACAGAATTATCGGAAACGATTTCGTTTAAAGCGATATTTGTTTCATCACCGGCGTTCAGGGTAATGCCCTGCTTTGCCAGAATTTTCTCAACGCTTGTGCTGTTTGTTTTAACTGTTATGGGAGCGTTATCCGAGTCATAAATTGTAACAGCGCTCGGAGTCGCATATGCAAAGCCGCAGCAGGTAGCAATAACCATTGAAGAGCATACCGTAGCAGCTACGCAGTTTTTGGCTGACAAGTTAATCTTTCTCATCAGTCTTGTAAACATCGAATCACCTCAAATATTATTTTTGGACATATCAGTCCTTATCTCCGTTACGCCGACTATTATATAATCATTCCGTAAATTCGTCAAACATTCAAAAAAGTACCACCACCCCTGAAACCAACTTAAACCGAAAATCGGCTGAAAATAAGGTGTATTCTCTTTATTTTAGCTGATTTCTAATAAAATCTCTTAATTTCTCCGAATTTTATTTAAGAGTCGGCAAATTTGGTTATTGTGCTTAATCACTTTTTCTGCTATACTGTTTATATGGCATTATAACAGGAAAACAGTGCGAAAAAACTAATATTTTGCTCTGTAACAAAATTGTAACACAAATGTAATATAAACGGAAAATACCCCGAAAAACCCGTCTAAACCCCGTGGTTACGGCCTTTTCGATTTGTTACAGCTCTGAAATAAAGAGTGATTTTGTGCAGTTTGCATAATATGATTGGGTTTTTATTATATACATTTACCATATGAATAATTTGTGAACAAAAAACTTTAAATATGAACAAAATATGAACAGAAATAAGGATTTAAGATAGGATGAACAGAGAAATAATAAAGCCAAACGAAAGAGTTGACGATTTAGGATTGAATAATTTAAGGCTGATACAAAATCCTGAGCAGTTTTGCTTTGGGGTGGATGCGGTTTTGCTGGCGGATTTTGCGGCAAGGTCTGTCAAAAAGGGAGCAAGGGTAATGGATATGTGCTCGGGAAACGGAATTGTTGCGGTTTTGCTCACCCATAAAACTCAAGCCGAGAGTATTGTCGGGCTCGAAATTCAAAAATCCGTGTCGGAAATGGCGCAGAGGACGGTTAAGCTGAACGCCCTTGAGGAAAGGGTAACCATGGTCTGCGGTGATTTGCGGGAGGCGGCAAACCTGTTCGGCAAGAGTTCCTTCAATAACATAGTGTGCAACCCGCCGTATAAGGAGTTCGGCGGAGGGCTTGTCAGCGAAAACGAGTCCGCTGCCATTGCCCGCCATGAGATTATGTGCAACGCAGAGGACATAATCCGTTCATCGGCCGAGCTTTTAAGCCCCGGAGGGAAGCTGTCCATGATACACAGACCGGAAAGGCTGGCGGAGCTAATTATATTAATGAAGAAATACAAAATCGAGCCCAAGCGGCTCAGGTTTGTTCACCCCTCCTACAAAAAGACCGCAACAATGATTTTGCTTGAGGGGGCGTACTGCGGCGGGGCAAAGCTGTTTTTGGAGCCGCCCCTGTATATATACGAGCCTGACGGCAGGGAGTACACAGAGGAAATAAACAGAATTTACGAGCGAGAGCAAGGAGGCGGCATAAATGGATAACAACAAAAAGGGCAGGCTGTACCTGTGCCCCACGCCTATCGGGAATTTAGGGGATATAACCGCAAGAACCCTGGAAACTCTGGAGAATGTTGACTTGATAGCCGCTGAGGACACAAGGGTCACCAAAAAGCTCCTCAACCATTTTGAAATAAAAAAGCCCCTCACCAGCTATTACGAGCACAATAAGCGGGAAAAGGGCGGCTATCTGATTGAAAAGCTGCTGAGCGGCGTTGATGTTGCCATAGTGACCGATGCGGGAATGCCCGGGATTTCCGACCCGGGGGAGGATATAGTGCGGCAGTGCGTGGAGGAGGGGATTGACGTGGAAGCCCTGCCGGGAGCCTGCGCTTTTGCCACAGCCCTTGTGGCGTCGGGACTGTCTGCGGGCAGGTTTACCTTTGAAGGATTCCTGTCTGTAAATAAAAAGAGCCGCCGTGAACACCTAAGCTCCCTCGAAAACGAGGTCAGAACCATGATATTCTACGAGGCTCCCCATAAGCTGATTTACACCCTGCGGGATATGGGGGAGACCTTTGGGCTTGACAGAAGAATTACCTTAGCGCGGGAGCTCACCAAAAAATACGAGGAGTATATACGCACCACTATTCAGGGGGCGATAGAGCATTTTGAGGCGGTTTCTCCCAAGGGTGAGTTTGTGCTGATAATAGAGGGATTAAGTCCTGAAAAGGTGCAAGAAAGGCGGCGGGAGGACGTTCCCGACGCCAAAGAGCTTATTCAAAAATATATAGACGAGGGTTTAAAGGGCAAGGAAATATCACGGCTTGCCGCAGATACCCTGGGTATCTCCAAAAACAGCGCCTATGAGCTGTTTTTGAAGATTAAGGCAGAGCAATAACCGCTACCTGTCTGCCCGTGTGCTCGCGGTGAGTTCTGTAAGAATAATATTTGTCCGAATTGCATATGGTGCATTCTTCCGAAATATAGATGTTCTCGGGCATAACTCCTTGGTTAGTCATTTGGTCTCTGTTCACAGCCCAAAGGTCAACATGGAACTTGCCGTTTTCCTTTGGTATTCTGTACTCCTCGCCGAACTGCTCCGCCGTGTCTCTGTCCACCTCAAAGCAGCATTTGCCGATAGAGGGGCCTATGGCGGCGATTATGTTCTTAGGTTCACAGCCGAAACGCTCCGCCATTTTGCGGATTGTCTTGCCGCCTATGTTTTTCGCCGTCCCTCTCCAGCCCGCATGGGAGGCGGCGACAACCTTTCGCACAGGGTCGAAAAACAACAGGGGGACGCAGTCGGCAGTGAATATAATCAGCGCCATGCCCCTTTGGTCGGTAATCAACCCGTCCGTGTCCTGAATATCGCTGTCTATCTCAAATATGCCCTTGCCCCGGTCGGCAGGGGTGACAATTCTGATGTTATCGGTGTGGGTCTGCTTGGCGCAGACCGCTTTTTCGGCAGAAAAGCCCAAGTCCTGCGCCAGCTGCATGTAATTCTTCAAAACATCATTCGGGTCGTCTCCCACACGAAAGCCGAAGTTGAACCCGCTGATTTTACCCTTTGAAAATCCGCCGAGACGCCTTGAAAAGCCGCTGATAACGCCCTTTTCCTTAAACGTCTTGGGAATAATATATCCTCTGTCTTGAAATTTTTCTTCAATAAAGTTCCCGTTCATATTCCACCTCAAATTTTGCTGAACCGCAGTCTTTCAACAGAGACGGTCTTTTTTGTCTTGTTGTCAATCTCAAATATGCAGCCGTTAAACCAGACCTCTCCATCTTCGGCTTTTTCAAAGCGCTGCCGCTTGCCCGCGTTGTAGTAAAAGTCTATAATAATTTCTTTTTTTGTTCCCAGGATTGAGTCCATAATCCCCGTCATTCCCAGGTCGGAAATGTACCCCGTGCCATTTGGCAAAATCTGCTCGTCCGCCGTCTGAACGTGGGTGTGGGTTCCGAAAACCGCCTGAACCTTTCCGTCTAAAAAGTTCCCCATCGCCAGCCGCTCGCTGGTGGTTTCGGCATGAAAATCTACTATAATAATGTCGCTTTCGATTTCCTTGAGCGCCTTTTCCGCCGCTCTGAATGGGCAGTCCGCCGGGGTCATGTTCACCCTGCCTATAAGATTAATAACCGCCACCGAGGCAAAGCCCAGGTCTGTCTCCACATAGCCCCGCCCTTCAAACTCAGGCGGGAAGTTCAGGGGTCTGATGAGGCGGCTGTTTTCTTCAAGAGCCGCTCCCGCAGCCTTGGTGGCAAAGGTGTGATTGCCCATGGTGATAACGTCCACTCCGCGGTTTACCAGCTCGTCGGCAATCTCGGGGGTGATCCCGTTGGAGGTGGCGGCGTTCTCCCCGTTGGCGATAACAAAGTCAATGCCGTACCTGTCGCGGATTTTGTTCAGGTTCCTGTAAATATACTCTCTGCCGGGCTTGCCTACGATGTCGCCTACTGCAAGAATTTTCATGGCTGCTTCGTCTCCCCTCTCTGACGCACTGCTTCATACAGCAAAACTCCCGTTGCCACAGAGGCGTTGAGAGACTCAGCCTCTCCGAGCATGGGAATTTTAACCAGAAAGTCACAGCTTCGGCGGACAATGGGGCTCATGCCGCTGCCCTCGCTGCCGATAACAATGCCCAGCGACCCTTTAAGATCGCAGTCGTAGTGGCTCTGTGCGGCGGTCAGGTCTGTTCCCACAATCCACAAGCCTGCCTTTTTCAGCTTCTCAAGGGTTGAAGCAATGTTTGCCACCTTTGCCACATAGGTGTGCTCCAGAGCCCCCGCGCTGACCTTGGCAACCGTGGAGGTCAGCGCCACGCTGCGGTTCTTGGGGATTATAACCCCGTGGGCTCCCGCCGCGTTGGCGGTTCTTATTATGCTGCCCAGGTTGTGGGGGTCGGTAATCCCCTCGCAGATTACCACAAATGGCGGCTCGCCCTTGCTCTCCGCCTTGCCTAAAATCTCCTCAACGGAAACATAGGCGTGGGCGGCAACAGAGGCAACAACCCCCTGATGGTTTCCGCCGCCGCTCAGCTTGTCAAGCTTGCGGCGGTCAACAAAGACGTACTGCACCCCCCGCTCCTTGGCAAGATTGCGTATCTGCCCAATCAGCGAGTGGTTAAGATGTTCCTGAATATAAATTCTGTCAACCGTTCGGTTTGAGGTCAGAGCCTCAATAACCGGGTTTCTTCCGTAAATTTTGTCTGTGCTTTCAAAACTTTGATTTTTCATTTTAAACTCTCATTTCCTGTTTATCTAACCGCGTAATATTCAACTCCCGGATCCTCTGTCCAGCCCTTGGCTCTTATCATTTCCTCAACAGTCACAAGCTGGAACCCTCTCTCCAAAAGGTCGGGCACAATCCATTCTACCGCCGTGGCTGTACAGTCAATAGTGTCATGCATAAGAATAATGTCCCCGTCGGTTACATTATCCATGATAGTGTTGTAAATTGTTCCCGAATTCAGGTTCTGCCAGTCCAGAGTGTCAAGAGACCATTTTATGATTGGCATACCGATTGCTTCGCGAACCATGTCGTTTGTCTCCCCGTGAGGCGGCCGCATCATGGTCAGGTTGTGCCCAATCACCAGCCTTGCGTCATAGTTCGTCATGTTTATCTCGTCTATAACCTTGTCCCAGGTGCACATGGGCAGGTGCGGGTGGTAATAGGAGTGGTTCCCGATTTGCATACCCAAATCATCCGCCCTTTTCAGGGTTTGAGGGTACTGCCATATCATGTTCCCCAAAACGAAAAATGTTGCCTTTGAGTTGTACATGTCCAGTGTGTCCAGTATTCTCTCGGTAGTCGGGGGGTAGGGACCGTCGTCAAAGGTGAGGCAGACCATGGGTCTCGCGGGGTCTACAGTCCTTTGGGGCGGCAGCCCGAAGGCTTTTTCCGCAGCGTCGGGAGAAACATATGCCCTGTCGTTCCAGACAACAACCTCTCGGTCTAAGGTGTAGTACTCCCCGTCTCTGTACAGCAGCCTGCTGCACAGGGTCAAAACCGCCGTTTTTCCGTCCTTGCTGACGGTCAGGGTGTTCTCGGGGTATTTGTATTCCACAGTCGCCCCGATTTCGCCGAAGACCTCGGTTGCAAGGCGCAGCTCGCTGTCATCAACATATGCGGCAGCATAACAAGAGGCGCAGAACGCCCCTGCCAGCGTTGCCCATAAGGCAAACGCCAATAAAAACTTTTTCATAATAATCCACTTTCTTTCTAATAATAATATTCATTCGCACCATAGAGTATATCACAAAAGCTGCTCCATTTCAAGAACAGATGTAAAATCCTGCAATATTTACAAAGGATTAAAATATATTTCCGAAAATATATTGATATTACCGTAAGCTTCGGGCTTTGAACACCGTTTAATACGGATTGCGTATTTACAAAATAATAAAAGCATGTTACAATTTAAGTGTAGATTTAACTATGACTGCATAGCGAGTGAGTAATTTTGATAAAGGCTTTGCCAACATTGCCGCCGCATCGTCGCAATATGCCCTCATAGCTTGGCTTGCCTGTTCGCCAAGCCTACGCCTTTACGGGCATGTGCTCCTCATTTCCCAAAAATCTCTGATTTTTGGGAAGAAGGAGGGGCAAGGCAGCGGGCGAATGTTTTTCTTTATTAAGAAAAACGTAGCTTAGCGTACTTTGCTCCGACGAGGGCTCGGCAATGGCTTCAAAGGTAAAGCCTTTATCAAAGTTGCGCACAACTTCGGAGTACTAAGGGGTTGATTTTTGATAGCGTAACGCATATAATGTAATTGTGTATGGTTTTTCTCATGGTATTTGAAATACAGCGGCAAACCCATGCTGAATATAGTACAATACAAATTGTGTTAGGAAAGGAGCGGTTCAATATGAAAACTTTATCGAATTTCTATAAAAACAATTATATGAGCCTGTATCTGCTGATAGCTTTGACGGCGGTGGAATGCTTGATGTCGTTTTCTTTCTTGGGATATGTGCATATAGAGCCGATTTCTGTTACCATAGCTTACGTTCCCGTATTGCTGGCAGGAGCCCTGGGCGGCTTGGCGGAGGCTACGATTTTAGGCGCCGTATTCGGATTTTGCAGTATGTGGAAGGCGAGCGCGAATTACGTGATGGCGGCGGATCAGCTGTTTTCTCCGTTTTTAAGCGGAAGCCCTGCGGCGAGCGTGGCGCTTAGCATAGGAAGCAGAGTCTTGTTTGGGATTGTTGTCGGATTATTGTATCTCGGCGTCAAGAAGACTCGTTTTAACGGAGTGGGAATTTTTATAGTCACCTTTTTAGGGAAATTTATTCATTCCTTGCTGGTGTATACTTTTATGGGAATGTTCTTCCCCGAGACCGGTTACAGCGCAGCAAGCGCCCTTCATAATCTGGGCGGCGTCGGCGAGATTGTTTCCAACCTTATCATAGCGGCGGTCGTGCTGGCGTTTTGGAAAATCGAAAGATCCAGAGCATGGCGCCAATTTTGTTACAGAGTCGAAAAGACGCGTCGGCTGCAGCTTGGCGGAAGCTATCACGGGCTTACTTTGGCTGCGATCACTGTACTTACCCTTGGCCTCACCACGGCTGTGGCGGCATATTTTGTGCATAGAATGGACTATGTGCTGAGCGTAAGCGGAATTGTTTTGACCGAAGCGAATTATTCGGATTTGGTTCATCTGCAAATTCAGTTTTTGATAGGCGTTCTTTCACTTATAACCCTGCTCACTATATTTGTTATATTTCATTATCAACATACCACATATATGAATTACGAAGCGAAAACAGATGCGCTGACCGGCGTTATGTCCCGAAGAGCTTTTTTCGGAGCCTGCGGAAAAATGGTCGGCTCGCTTAGACCTGACGAAGACAATTCGGGATGGTTTATCATGATAGATATGGATTATTTTAAGGAAATAAACGACCGTTACGGGCACCCCGAAGGCGATCGGGCTTTAAAGAAGATGTCTGCGGTGCTCAAGACAATCTTTGGGCGCGACGGCGTAATAGGCAGAATCGGCGGAGACGAGTTTGCCGTTTTGCTCTATGTTCCCACAACTCGGGAGCGTCTGGAGACTGATTTAAACTTGTTCTTAAGTAAAATTCATAAAGTCGAAATTCGAGGAAACAGACTGTCATGCAGCATAGGCGCAGTCCCGATTAAAGCAGGAAAAACCGCCGATGAGCTGTATAAAGAGGCCGACGAAATTTTATATACAGCCAAACAAAAGGGTCGGGATACGTACGTTATCGCAGAAAATTAACTTGACATATGGGGGCAAAAATGGTAGTATGAATTAAATAATTTATTTGGAGGAGATAGGTATGGCGAGTTATTCGGTTAAGGATAAAATCCTTGATATTTTACACAATGATTGCAGATTGTCTCTTGAGCAGATTGCCACAATGGTGGGCAAGTCTCCGGCGGAGGTTGGGGCGATTATTGACGGCCTTGAAAAGGACGGCACGATTTTAGGCTACGGCGCAAAGGTCAACTGGGACAAGGCGTCGGGTCCCGACGCGGTGACCGCCTATATTGAGCTTCGGGTTACGCCTCAGAGAAATCAGGGCTTTGACAGAATAGCGGAGCGTATTTATCAGTACCCCGAGGTTAAGTCCGTCAACCTGATGAGCGGCAGCTACGACTTCGGCATAACCGTTGAGGGCGCCAACATTCGGGAAATATCCCTGTTTGTTTCCCAGCACCTTGCTCCCATGGAGTCGGTTGTGGGAACCGCTACCCACTTTGTTTTGAAGCGTTACAAGTTTGACGGGGTTATATGCTCCAATGCGGAGGTTGACGACAGGGAGGTAATATCCCTATGAGCTTTGAGCCTGAAAAATTGATTAACAAAACGGTAAGCAGTATGCCGCCCTCGGGAATAAGAAAGTTTTTTGATGTTGCCGCAGAGATGGAGGACTGTATATCCTTGGGTGTGGGCGAGCCTGATTTTGTCACGCCATGGCATATCAGGGACGAGGGTATATACTCTCTGGAAAAGGGGCACACTCACTATACCTCAAACTCAGGCTTAAAGGAGCTGCGTTTGGAAATTGCCCGCTATATGGAGCGGCGGTTTAACCTGAAATATGACGGCTTAAGCCAGGTTGTTGTAACGGTTGGCGGAAGCGAGGCAATCGACCTGTTTATACGCTCCGTGATAGAGCCGGGAGACGAGGTTTTGGTATGCGAGCCCAGCTTTGTGTGCTACAAGCCCATTGTGCAGCTGGCAGGCGGAGTTCCGATCCCTCTTGAGACCAAGGCGGAAAACGACTTTCGCTTAACTCCCGCAGAGCTAAAGGCGGCTATTACGCCTAAAACCAAGGTGTTGGTTCTGCCCTTCCCCAATAACCCCACGGGAGCGGTTATGACAAGAGAGGATTTGGAGGGTATTGCAGATGTGCTGCGTGGAACGGATATCGCTGTGCTGTCTGATGAGATATATGCGGAGCTTACATACGGAGAGGACAGGCATGTGTCCATTGCGGAAATTGACGGCATGTATGACAGAACCGTTGTGGTAAGCGGATTTTCAAAGGCATATGCCATGACGGGCTGGAGACTGGGTTATGCTGTAGGGCACCCCGCGCTTATAAAGGCAATGACCAAGGTTCACCAGTACGCAATTATGTCCGCGCCCACCACTGCCCAGTATGCGGCAATTGAAGCTCTGAAAAACGGAGACTCGGATATTGAGGAAATGCGCAACGACTATAACTACCGCAGGCAGATTATAGTGTCGGGCTTTAACGCCATGGGGCTTGACTGCTTTGAACCTAAGGGAGCCTTCTATTGTTTCCCTTGTATAAAGAGTACGGGCATGAGCTCCGGGGACTTTTGCGAAAAGCTGCTGTACAGCAAGCGGCTGGCGGTTGTGCCGGGAAACGCTTTCGGAGACAGCGGCGAGGGATTTATACGGTGCTCCTATGCCTACTCGATCAAGAATATTAACGAGGCTCTAAACAGAATGGAAGCCTTTTTGCGAGACATAAGGAAGTAAAATTTAAAAGGGCTGTTTGTCGACAGCCCTTTTAGTATCCCTGAGCGGCTTACAGGCATGTACTCCTATTTTATGAAAAATTTAACAATTTTTCATGAGTGTCCTATCCCGCATGATTTATATAATTATATTGGTATATCTATCGCCGAGCCCAGTTCCGCCCGCCACGTCCGGGCGGTGTCGGCTTTCCCCTTCGGGGAAACCGAGTTAGGGGACGCTGTCCCCTAAGACCCCATTTACATGATTTACTGTTATGAACATTCCGTTTACACGCTCGAAGCCCGCCCCGGCGTTTGGGGAGGAGAGAGGCAAACGCAACGGGGCGGGGATCGGCTAACCAATGTGAGAACAAACTTTATATGGGAAAATAATCAATGTAGACGTTTATTTTTTATCAAAAGCTTGCTTGGCAAGCACATAATTTGACGCAAAGTTTTAAAGGACGCACCCATAAACGGTGCGTCCTTTGCTTTGCTTAAATCTTCATGGGGAAGAAGTCAAATCTGGGCTCTAAGAACTTCATCATATGCTCAGTTTCACCCTTTGACTTGCATATATCTGTAAAGGTGTCGAATACATTATCCCAGCTCCATATGCTCTTATCAAAGCCCAGGTATTCGCACAGAAGCTCGGTTCCCCTCGGTGCGATTGGGTGCATAAGGGTCATTGCGGTCTTAACCATGTGCAGGGTGTCGATAAGGGTTTGGGTGCGTTTTTCCTCGTCGTTCTCCGTCTCCTTAATGTTCTTTGCCCAGAACTTGTTTGCGCTGCGGATATAGGAGTCCATCAGGTTCATAATTGTGTGGAACTCAAATTTATACATGGCGTGCTCATATTTCAGGATAGTTTCCTTTGCGTCATGCAAAACCTCCTCCGAAACGCTGCCCAGAGGCATAATCGGCTCTCCGTACTTCTGGATTGTGTAGAAGCAGGAGCGCGCCACACGGTTAAACACGTTGGAGAGCATTTTTCCCTCACGCTGAGCAGGGTCTGCGTCCTTTTCTCCGGCAGTGGGGTTAAGGGGCTTGGGCTGGAAGCTGACGCTTTTAAGGCTGAGCCCCAGACCCAGGAAGTGGGCTCTGAGCTGCTCCGCCGTGTAGTATTCCAGCAGATCTTCCGCCATGGGCGGCTTGACTGCGCCGCTGCTGCTTGCCTTTTTGTTTAAGAACAGAATGTGGTTGTTGGCAACCAGTGTGGGCAGAGTGAGCTGTCCCTCTTCGGGGTGCGCCGTCAGATTGTCCCTGCCCTGGGTCGCCATGAACATTGCCATTTCCGCAATTCCGTAAAAGTATATATTATCCTGACCGATAAACTGGAACACCTCTGCGTCCTTGCTGAGCCAGAACTTTTCCCACTCGTCATCGGGCTTACCCTGCTGCTTTAGGTAGGTTTTCGTAAATGATATGGGCGCCCACAGGGATTCGGGCCATACCCATATGGTTAAGCCCTCCTCGCCCTCCAGAACAGGAGAGGGAACGCCCCACTCAATATTACCCGTCAGCCTAAAGGGAACCAGCGTCTTTCCCGCACGGAACCGTATGTTGTTTTCGTTCAGCAGGTTCTTAGCCTTGTCCCTGTCTCCCAAATCCTTAAAGGTCAGGGTAAAGGAGCTCTTGTTGTCCTCGTCCGACAAGGTGTGGTCGGGCATTTGGTCTTTGATTGCCGTGTATGCGTCGAAAAAGTCCTTCTTAACATATATCATGGGCGGGAGCATAAATTCCTTGATTGTGTTGTATACCAGCGGTCTGGAATTTCCCTTTTGGGGCAGGCCGTCCACGTACTCGCAAAGCAGGTCTGCGAACTTCGTCAGGTCGATGTACCAGTTGGTAACGTCCCGCATTTCCGGGGTTTCACCGGTGATTGTGCTCTTGGGGTCGATAAGGTCCTCGGGCATGTACTGGTGCCCTAATGCGCACTCGTCTGCGTATGCCTTGTCGCTCTGGCACTTGTCAACGGGGCACTTCCCCACAACCTGTCTGCCGTTTAAGAACTGCCCTGCCTTGGCATCGTAGAACTGGGAGGTTACCAGCTTCTCCAGGTGACCGTTTTCGTACCATTTTTCCATAAGCTCACGGCTGACTTCGGCGTGGATTTCCTTGGCTTCGTCCAGCCCCGAGGCGGCAAACAGGCTGAGACTGATGTCGTAGTCCTTGAGAGTTTGCTTCTGGCTCTCGTGGTTCTGCCGTACAAAGTCCTCAATGGTTCCGTCGAACTCCCCGTCCTCTATGAGCTTGCGGTAGCTCTCAACAATGGGAGAGCCGTAGCAGTCGGTTCCCGAAACAAAGATAACGTTCTCCTCGCCTATTCTGTCACGGAGGAACCGTGCCAGGCAATCCGCCTGAACAAAAACGCCGCCCACGTGACCGAAGTGAAGCTTCTTGTTGCCGTAGGGCATACCTCCCGTGATTACCGCCCGTTTGGGGAACTCTGGGCGGGGTATATCAAAAACGCTGACCTTTTTCGGTCTGAACTGCATATTATTTTGGTTGTCGTGATTATTTTTGTGTTTACCCATGGTCTTGACTTCCTTTCTTTAAGGTTTGGATTACGCCTCGTTTATTCTGCGGCGCATTTCCTCCTCGCCCAGTATATGGCATATCTCCCACAGGTCGGGGGAGTTGGTTCTTCCGGTTACGGCAACTCGGATAACCGCGCTGACGTCGCTGACGCTGCCCTTGTACATGTCGGGGTTCTTCTTAAAGTCCTTGGGCTTTACAGCGTAACCTAAATCACCGGTAATATCCCGTATCTTCTGGAACCACTGTGAGTTGTCGTCATTCATGTCAAAGGTCTCAAGGTACCGCTTTAAGATTTCCGCCTTGTCCTCCGGGGAAACTCTTTCGGGATATTCGTCCTCTACAGTAAAGGTCTCGGGGAAGTAGAAGGACAGGAACTGCCTTGCCTGCTCCCAGTTGGTCAAGTCCTTTCTTGGTCTGTTGCCGCTTCTGCCCACGTCGATTATGCTCTCGGAGTATTGGCGGTCGCGGGTGAAGATTTTATAAAATTCAGGGTCGTACCTCTCCAGCCACTGAGAAAATTCATCATATATTTGGCTTGCAGGAGTTCTGAGGAGAACCTCGCGGCTGATGTCCTCAAACTTCACAATGTCAAATAATGCGCCCGAGCTGCTCATCTTCTCGGTTGTAAATTTAAAGTCGTCAATGGGAGCGTCAGGGTTCTCAAGCCGCCACTCCTCAAAGTTGGAGTTGAGCACCGTCAGCAGATATTCCCAAACTGCCTTGGGGGCATAGCCCTTTGCCCTGTAGTAGTCAAGACCCAGCTCCGGATCCTTTCTCTTTGACAGCTTGCGCTTTGTCTCCCCGTCCATCTTCATGAGAACGGCGGTGTGGCAGTATATGGGGCGTTTAAAGCCCAGAGCGTCAAACAGCTGCACGTGTATGGGCAGGGTCGCCAGCCATTCCTCCCCGCGGACAACGTGAGTGGTTCTCATAAGGTGGTCGTCCACAACATGGGCAAAGTGGTAGGTGGGAATGCCGTCAGACTTCAGGAGCACAAAGTCCTGATAGTTCTCGGAAACGTTCAGGGTTCCTCTGATTCCGTCAAACACCTCAACATGGTTGTTCTCATCGCCCTGTGAGCGGAAGCGGAGGACGTATTCCTCGCCCTTTTCTATTCTCTCTTTTATTTCCTCAAAGGAGAGGTCGCGGCACTTTGCCCACTTGCCGTAGTAGCCGAAGTTTAGCTTGTCCGCAATTTGCTTCTCACGCATTTCGTTTAGGTCGCTCTCCGAGCAGAAGCAGGGATATGCAAGACCCATCTCAACCAGCTTTTTCGCAAAGCACTGGTATATTTCCTTTCTCTGCCGCTGGCGGTAGGGACCGTAATCCCCATTTTCGCCCTCTGCGGTTGCTCCCTCGTCAAAGTGAATGCCGAAGAAGTCCATTGAGGATATAATAAGCTCAACTGCTCCCTCAACCTTGCGCTTGTCGTCGGTGTCCTCAATCCTCAGGTAGAACGTGCCGCCGTTTTGGTGGGCAAGCCGCTCTCCTATAATAGCGTTGTACAGGTTGCCCAGGTGAATAAAGCCTGTGGGGCTGGGACCTATACGTGTAACAGGCGTGCCCTCGGGTAGGCTGCGGCACGGGTATTTTTCCTCATAGTATTCCGGCTGCTCGGTGATGTGACCGAAAAGCAGATCTGCAAGCTCTTTATTTTTATTCATCAGACCCTCTCCTCCTAATTGTCCTAAGTTAATATTTTCGTATATTTTACTATTTTTTTCCCCATAAGTCAAGTGCCGCGACCCGTATTTTTAGAAATGTAGGGTGTAGAAATCTGCCGCCCGCCCTATTGCGCTCTGTCGGCGACAACTTAGGATTATTATTGACATTGCATACTTTGTACAAATCGGAATACCGTGAGCCGTCCAACTTCAAAGAAGTTGGGTCACAGCCGCCTCCGCCCCGAGCGCAGTCGGATTTCCCCTTCGGGGAAACCGATTGGGGCTCCGCCCCAAACCCCTACAAAATTTTGATAAAGGCTTTGGCGACATTGTGCCGCATTTGGGAAATGCGGCAAGCAAGCACGGGAGGTCGCCGTAGGCGACACGTGAGGCGCGCAGGCGTCGCCGCTTTAGCGGCACGACCAAACCGTATATTTTAGCAAAACCATTGGTTCCTATACGGGTGCAGTCAAGCCGTTTGGGTTAATGAAAACCGTTGCAATTCCGGCGTGGCGTATGGGGATCCGCCCCCTACAATTTAAACGGCTGCACATATCCAAACCCGGCAATGGTTTCAAAGGCAAAGCCTTTATCCCAATTTCTATTCTTCCCCGCATTTTCAGAAATTAATTGCGGTTACCTTTTATCTGTGGTATAATTCAAGGAAGAAAGCACGCATTAATAATTATAGGAAGTGATACAAATGAAAAGCTTTAAGGTTGCCCTGCTGCAGATAATGCCGGGGCGGACAACAGAGGAGAACCTCAAAATAGGAATAAAGGCATGCAGACAGGCAAAGGAAATGGGAGCGGATATTGCCCTGTTCCCCGAAATGTGGAGCGCGGGCTATGAAATATCAGGTTCTGCCGAGGAGGTAAAAGACTGCGCCGTGGCGGCGGACGGAGAGTTTGTCGGCGCATTCGGAGAGCTGGCAAAGGAGCTTAATATGGCGATTGCCGTAACATATTTGGAGCGTCACGAGCCTATGCCCCGCAACACGGTCACAATTTTCAACCGTCTGGGAGAGAGAATACTTGACTATGCCAAGGTGCACACCTGCGACTTTGGAGACGAATGCAAGCTGTACCCCGGAGAGGATTTTTATGCCGCCGACCTTGATACGGGTCACGGAACGGTGCGGGTGGGAGCAATGATATGCTATGACAGAGAGTTCCCTGAAAGCGCAAGAATACTGATGCTGAAAGGAGCGGAGATAATTCTTGTGCCCAACGCTTGTCCCATGGAGATAAACAGGCTGTCCCAGCTTCGGGGAAGGGCATATGAGAACATGGTTGGTATCGCAACGGTGAATTATCCTTTGGGAAAGCCCGACTGCAACGGCCATTCCTCTGCCTTTGACGGCGTGGCGTACCGTGTGGGCAAGTCGGGCTCAAGAGACACCCTTGTTATAGAAGCGGGAGAGAGGGAAGGAATTTATATTGCGGACTTCCCCATGGAGGAAATAAGGGAGTACAGAGCAAACGAGGTTCACGGCAATGCATACCGCCGCCCGCAAAAGTACGGCCTGCTTGTGTCTGAGGAAGTATCACCGCCCTTTGTCCGTGAGGATAAACGATAGTACAGAATATGTTCGCCGAGCCCGGTTCCGCCCTGTCGGCAACAACTTAGGACTGTTATTGACATTGGTTACGATATTTTAAAAGGAATACCCTGAGCCGTCCAACTTCATAGAAGTTGGGTCACAGCCGGACCCGGGCGGTGTCGGTTTTTCCCCTTCGGGGAAACCGATTGGGGCGTTGCCCCAAACCCCAATAAAATTTTGATAAAGGCTTTGGCTACATTGCCGCCGCATTTGGGAAATGCGGCAAGCAAGCACGGTAGGTCGTCGGAGCAAAGTTCGCTAAGCTACGTTTTTCTTTGTCAAGAAAAACATACGCCCGCTGCCTTGCTCCTCCTCTTCGTGAAAAATCATAAGATTTTTCACGATTTTGCGCCTACGGCGCATTTTATGCAACTCGTGAGGCGCGCAGGCGCGGGTAATCGATTATCCCGCATAATTCATATAATAACGTTGGTTTACATGCGGGGCGTATGGGAATCCGCCCCCTACACCATGCCGTTTACAAAGTCATAAGTCCATTTATGTTCGCTTTATGGGGTAGCGTTTAACGACATTATTTCTACATTATACACTCTACATTCTACATTCCAAAGGCTTGCACCAGGGCGGTGGAGAGTAAAATCCCGCAGGCGTCGGCGGCGAGGGCGGCGAACAGGGTATAGCGAATATTCTTAATCCCCACGCTTCCGAAATACACGGCGATGGTGTAAAAGGTTGTCTCGGTAGAGCCCATCATAATCGAGGCAATCCTGCCTTGAACCGAGTCGGGACCCATGTTCTTGAAAATATCGGTCACCAGAGCCAGAGACGCGCTGCCGGAAACAGGCCGCAGCAGCCCGAGAGGAACCACCTCCGAGGGCATATGTATCAAGTTCGTAAGGGGCGACAGGGCTTTTGCTATGAGCTCAAGACAGCCGCTCTCCCTGAACATGGCGATTGCCGCCATCAGCCCGATTAGGGAGGGGATTATATTAAATGTGGCTTCAAGCCCGGACTTTGCACCGCTGACAAAGCTGTCATACACGTCCACCCTTTTAACCAGCCCGAACATCAAAAACAAAAATATAAAGCAGGGGGTGGCGTACATTGAGATTACTTCCATTGCCTACCCTCCCCAAACCTGCGCGCCAGCAGCTTGGCAATAGTTATGCCTAAGGCGAGGGCGCAGACCTCACAAATCCATATGGGCAGAATAACGTCCCCGGGGCTTGCCGACCCGTAGGTTTGCCGCAGAGAGATTAGGGTTGTGGGAATAAGCTGAATAGATGCGGTGTTCAGCACCACGAACATGCACATTTCGTCTGTGGCGGAGGTCTTGTCCGTAGAGAGCTTTTGCAGCTCGGACACTGCCTTAATTCCCAGAGGCGTGGCGGCGTTTCCCATGCCCAGCAGGTTTGCCACAATGTTCATCACAACGCCGCCGAAAGCCGTTCCTTTAGGGTCAAGCCTTGGGAAAATAAATTTTAACACAGGGGTCAGAGCCTTCGCAATAATCTGTATCAGCCCGGCTTCCTCTCCGATTTTTGAAATTCCTGTCCAGAGGCACATTATCCCAAGGAGGGAGACGGACAGGTTGACCGCCTCGCCGGCTCCGCTGACTGCGGCTGCCGCCGTTTGCTCTACCCTCCCTGTGAAAACCGATACTATCAGGGAGATGACCATCATTCCTCCCCATATGTAATTCATCATAATTTATCATCCTTTGTTTTATTTTATTTTTTAAAGGCTTAGTAAATTATATATTTTTATCATAAATATGCCGCTAAAGCGGCGGTGACTGCGCACCTCACGTGCTGCCTGCGGCAGCCTACCGTGTTTGCTTACCGCCCCATTTGCCGTATCAATTCTATTAATGGGGTTTGGGGCAACGCCCCAATCGGTTTCCCCGAAGGGGAA